>NZ_JACFYX020000019.1:0-71628 GCF_015712105.2 Pseudomonas chaetocerotis | reverse complement strand
TTGTCGACCGACGCGCATTCTACACGCCTCACTTCGCTTTGCAACCCCTCTTTTAAACTTAACTTATTGATTAACAAGAAGTTTTTGAAGAGCTTCATCGCTGAAGTGGCGCGCATTCTACCGCCAGCAGAATGCACGTCAAGCAGAAATTGCAGTTTTATGACTTATAACGCTTCAAGTGCTTCACGCAGCCCGCTGCGTCGCTCCACGCGTCGCTGCACTGCCTGCTCGAAGATGCCTGGGCGACTTTCAATGAGACTGAACCAGTGACGCGCTCGCGTGATACCGGTGTAGATCAGCTCTTTGGTCAGCACCGGGTTGAGGCTGTCAGGCAGGATCAACGCGCAATGAGCGAACTCCGAACCCTGCGACTTGTGCACGGTCATCGCGAACACGGTCTCCACCGCGCTCAGGCGACTGGGCAGGATATGGCGCAAGGTGCCACTGCCGTCATTACGCGGAAATACCACCCGCAATACCTGGCGCTCAGGTGCACCTGGATATTCAGGCGGTTCCGGCAGCCGCAGCGCAATACCAATGTCGCCATTCATCAGCCCAAGGCTGTAGTCATTGCGCGTTACCAGCACAGGTCGACCTTCATACCAGCCCTGCGCCTGCTCTAGGAGCCCACGGCGCATCAACGCTTCGGCGATACGCTCGTTAAGCGCCTCCACGCCCCATGTGCCTTTACGAACCGCACAGAGCAACTGGAACCGGTCGAACGCCGCCAGGACATCACCGGCCCAGCCATCCCAGGCATGGACATCGGCACCAGGAGCGGGACGCCCGGCCTGCATCAGCTGCAGATAATGTGCATAGCCCAGCGGACGATGCTCGCCATCACCCTGTCCGTCTATTAGTAGTCGCTCCAGCGCACGATCCTGCTCGCCCGTCAGGCGCAGCACATGCAGGTCGTCCGTACCTGCTGCCAGAGTCGCACGTGCTGCCTGCGCATCGCTCTGGTTCACCGCACGCGCCAGGCGCCCGATGCCCGAGCCACTGCCGAAACGCCGTGAGTGGCGCAGCATGACGATATGCTGCGCCAGCGCCTGGTCACCGCTTACCAGCGCCGAGTCTTCCAGTTGCTCCCCCGTCTGCTGTTCCAGCCAGGTACGCGTAGCCTCGCTATAGCCGCCACTTTCAGCCTCCCGACACAGGTCACCCAGCACCGCACCGGCCTCCACCGACGCGAGCTGATCCTTGTCGCCCAGCAGAATCAGACGCGCATGCGTCGGCAAGGCATCCAGCAGGCTGGCCATCATCTCCAGATCGATCATCGACGCCTCGTCGACCACGAGGACGTCGAGCGGCAAGGGGTTGGCCGCATCGTGACGGAAATGGCGGCTGCCGGGACGACTGCCCAGCAGGCGATGCAGCGTCGTCACCTGGGTCGGAATCTGCTCACGCACCCGCTCGTCCAGCGCCAGGGACTGAACCTGCGCGCCGATGGATTCAGTCAGACGCGCGGCGGCCTTGCCCGTAGGCGCCGCAAGACTCAGGCGCAGCGGTTCGCCTGTGGCCATGGCAGACGCCTGCAGCAGCGCCAACAGACGGACTACCGTAGTCGTCTTGCCGGTTCCGGGTCCCCCGGTGATCAGCGTGAAGCGTCCCTGAGCGGCCATGGCACAGGCCAACTTCTGCCAATCGGCCAGGCGCTGGCCGTCCACCACCAGCGCGTCGGGAAAGAGTGAAGCCAGGCGCGCAGCCAGATCGGCGGGTGCGGCTGCGCTCGCCTGTAGACGCTGGGCGATGTTGCCTGCCACCTGGCGTTCGTAGTTCCAGTAACGGCGCATATAAAGGCAGGTGCCACTGAGCACCAGCGGCGCACCTTCTGATTCCAGCAGCGAGCTACCGGCAAGAGCCGCCAGCCATGACGCCAGGCTGAGCCCGGCCAGCACCTGCGACGGCAGGATCATCGCTTCTTGCGCATCCTCACCTTCCGGTGGCAAAGACAGGATGAAATCAGGGTTAGCCAATGTGGCTGCCAGGTCGAGACAGACATGCCCCTGCCCCAGCTGATGGCTGGCCAACGCGGCGCCGAGCAGCAGCAAGGGCGAAGCGTCCGGGTCCAGTTCGGCGAACAGCTGCGCCAGAGCCCGATCCAGCTCGCGCAGCCAGCCACGCTCGCTCCATGTCGATAGCAGGGAAAAGAGTTCGGCGCGATCTCGCAGCGCCGGCGTCAGCATCGCACTCATGCCGCGCCCTCCTCGGCTTCGCCCATGAACAATGCATCCAGTCGCTCGATCAGCTCGCGAGGCGGCCGGGCCAGGTAGGCGCCCTGCTGCGGTGCTCGGATAAAGAGGTAGAGCGCGCCACCCAGATGCTGGTCATAGTCGTAATCCGGCAGGCGCAGACGCAACTGCCGATGCAGCGCCAGCACATAGAGCACGTACTGCAAGTCATAACGGTGGCTGGCGATGGCCACTTCCATCGCTTCATGGGTGTAGGCGCCATCATCGCTGCCGAGCCAGTTGGACTTGTAATCCGCCACGTAATAACGCCCCTGATGTTCGAATACCAGATCGATGAAACCCTTGAACATGCCGTTGAGGGTATCGGCACGCAGCGGCTGCCTGGCGATACCTGGCAACTCGCACTGCTGCACCCACTGATCCAGCAGCCTGACGTCCACCCCGCGCGCTTCGAACCAGAACTCCAGTTCGGGCTGATACTGCGTCAGCTCCGCCAGCACCAAGGCATCCGTGCCCTCCAGCGGCAGCGGCTGGGTCAGCAGCGCCAGCAGCCAGTCCTGCAACGGATCGATCCAGCTTTCCAGTCCACGACGCTGACAACGCCTGGCCAGCGCCTCGCGCAGTTTTGACGGTTCCCGCACCAGCGCCACAAAGCCTTCCTGGGCCGCCATTTCCAGCAGGCCATGGAGGAAGGTGCCGGGGTTCGGCCCGCGCGGAAAACGATGCAGCCCCTGAGCGGAGGCCGGCAGCGGCGCCAGAGCCAGCAACGGATCTTCATCGTCGATGGCGTTCTGCATCGCCGGACTGTCGGGGGCGGCGTCTTCGTGGCGGCTGGCCTGGCGGGGCGCGTCCTCGTCCAGACGCAGCGCACTGTAGGAGGCGATCCACCAATGTTCGGCGGCGCGTCGTACAGGCGTGCGCCACTGCGGCTCGAACTGCTCATCTTCAATCATGCGATAGCGCTGCTCGCTGGCGGCCGGCACCGGCGCCACGGTGCTTTCAAACCCGGATGCAAAGGGCTCGAGCCAAGCGGTGAGTTCGTGACTGGTTGTCAGCGACGCGCCGCCACCGAGCAGGTAGCCCAACGCCGACTCATGCAGGCGCGACTTCTTGCTGTTGCCGATCTTCAGATCCGCCACACCCAGCCAGCAGGCATGCCGGGCGCGGGTCAACGCCACATAGAGCAGGCGCAGGTCTTCGCCCAGGCGCTCACGCTCGGCGCGCGCCAGGCTGTCTTCATCGGCCTTGAGCACCAGCCGGCGACGTTCACCGTCGTGGATCTGCAGCGGCTTCTTGTCGTCCACTGGGCGGAACGCACAGATGAATGGCAGGAACACCAGGGGATACTCCAGGCCCTTGGACTTGTGGATGGTCACCACGCGCACCAGTGCCTCGTCGCTCTCCAGGCGCAACACCTGCTCGTCGGCAGCCTGGCCCTCACCGGCCAGCAACTCGCCCAGGTGGCGAATCAGCGCCAGCTCGCCATCGAGTTCGGCGGCAGCCTGCTGCAGCAGTTCGGCCAGGTGCAGCAGGTTGGTCAATACCCGCTCGCCATCGTCACGTCCCATCAGCCGCTGCGGCAACTCGAAGTCCTGCAGCAACTGGCGCAGCATCGGCAGCACACCCTGGCGCTGCCAGCGCTGGCGGTAGTCGCGGAACTGCATGACGCGGCGTTCCCAGGTGCGCTCGTCGAGGTTGAGCTGCTCCAGTTCGCTCAGTGCCAACCCCAGCGTCGCGCTGGCCAGCGCCGCACGCAGCGGGCGATCCTGATCCGGCTCGGCACAGGCACGTAGCCACAGCAGCAGGTCGCGTGCCTCCTGTGCAGCGAACACCGAATCCTTGTCGGAGAGATAGACACTGCGCACACCGCGCGCAGCCAGCTCGCCGCGAATGGCCTGCGCCTCATTGAAGTCGCGCACCAGCACTGCGATATCGCTGGGACGCAAGGCACTCAGCACCCCCTCTTTGTTGAAGCCGGCCTGTCCGCGTTGCCCCAGATCCAACAGACGCACGATCTCGCTGGCCGCACCGGCGGCCACCACATCCAGATAGACGCCCTTGGCAACCGGCTCGTCGCTCGCCAACTGCCACACCGTCAGGGCTGGCTGGGCCTGGCCGCCGACGCTCCAGACTTCGCGCCGGCCCTGTGCACCCACTTCGATGAAAGGTAGATCGTCGCGCAACAGAAAGGCCCCTTCGCCGCCGTCACGCTGTTCGGCACGCAGGAAAACCCCGTTGACGGCATCGACCATGGCCTGGCTGGAGCGGAAATTCTTCTCCAGGTTGTAGTGCCGACCGAAGGTCGCCCGACGCGCACGCAGATAGGTATGAATATCGGCGCCACGGAAGGAGTAGATGGCCTGCTTGGGGTCGCCGATCATGAACAGACCACAGTCGTCGCGGTTGGCGTCGACCTCGTAGAGCGTATCGAAGATGCGGTACTGCAGCGGGTCGGTGTCCTGGAATTCGTCGATCATCGCCACCGGGAACTGGCGGCGAATCACCTCGGCCAGGCGCGTGCCGTTGCTGCCTTGCAGGGCAGCGTCCAGGCGCACGAGCATGTCGTCGAACCCCATCTCCGCGCGCTGGCGTTTCTCCCAGTCGAAGCGCTGGCGAACCCAGGCTGCCGCGTGTCGCAACGCCGCATCAGCGGGGTCAGGCAAGGCGTCGAGCTGCGCCTTGAGCAGAGCCATGGCGTCCAGCGCTGGATGACCCGGCACTTCGCCCTTCCAGGCTTCCGCAAGACCGTCGGGGGTCAGGCGAGTGAACCCCGTGCCCAGGTCGAGACGCGACTCTTCGCCGCCGGCCCACTCACGCAACTTGGCCAGCCAGGGGTTATAGAAGCGCGCCTGGATTTTCTTGCCATCCACCTGCTTGGCCGCCACTGCTGCATCCAGCAACAGCTGCAACTCATCGGCCCAGGCCAGCCAGGGCGACTTGAGCGCGGCAAGCGCCTGCTCGCGCTGCTGCAATGCGTTGTCGAGCAGTTCGCCCAGCGCCTGCGCCGGAGCCTCGCCCTCTTCACTCAGCAGCGGTCGTAGCTTTGCGCCCAGCACGGAGGGCGTGCCCCAGGCACTTGCCACCCATTGCAGCGCCGCGCCCTGCAGTGGATAGCAGTGCTGGCGCCAGTAATCGCGCACCACTTCGGCCAGCAGCTCGCTGTGGTCCGTCTCCAGGGTCTGGCTGAACAGGCTGCCACTGTCGAAGGCATGTTCACGCAGCATGCGCTGACACCAGCCGTGAATGGTGGACACTGCGGCCTCGTCCATCCACTGCGCCGCCAACTCCAGGCGACGGGCGCACTCGTCCCACTGCGTCTGGGTGAAATCACCGCGCAATTCGCGCAGCAGGTCGTCGCCCTGGGCATCGCCACGGAATACCGTCGCGGCCTCGACCAGACGCGCACGAATACGATCGCGCAACTCACGCGTAGCCGCATCGGTGAAGGTCACCACCAGAATCTGCGGCGGCAACAGGGCCTCGCGAAACGCGGCGTCGCCGCCATGACCGAGGATCAGCCGCAGGTAGAGCGCGGAAATGGTGAAGGTCTTGCCCGTGCCGGCGCTGGCTTCGATCAGGCGGCTGCCGTGCAGGGGAAACGTCAGGGCCAGAGGGCGCTGTTGACTCATGCTACGTCCTCCTCGAGTGCCTGGGGATGGCTGTCGAGCAGCGACTGGTAGAGCCGCTCGCTCCATGCCGGAAACTGGCCGTCGGCGGTGAGCGCAACGTAGTCCGGGAACTGTCGGGCCAGGCTGGCGCTGCCCTGGACTTCACCGGAGAGGTTGTAGCTCCCCTCATAGACGCTGCGGGTCTTGTCTTCGTTATTGTCCTGCAACCAGCTCAGCGAGGTTTTCAGGGCGACCGGCAACGGCGTCTGCATGCCGGCCTTCCAGGCGTCCAGCCAGGCGGTCAGCACACCGGCAGCATGCTCCACTGGCAGCGGCTCGAACGCCAGACTGCGATCCTCGCCGACCAGCAGGGTGGTCAGCGGCACACCGCAGGCTGCGGCGATGACATGCAACACGTAGGGCCGCAGCAGACGATGCCACTTCCAGCTCTTGTCCTTGTGCAGCGCGCCTGGCAACAACTCCAGGCGCGCCAGGCTGCCGTCGGCCTGCTGCCGCAGCCCGGCAAGCCAACCGTCGAGCTCAACACCGGCGGCGGTGAAGCGCAGGCGCTGCGGTGACTCCAGCAGGATCGGCCAGCACAGGCAAAGCCCCTGGTAACGCTGCACCTGCGCCGGCAAGGGCTCAAGCAAGGCGTTGCGATACTGTTCACCGAAACCAGCGAGTGGCAGGACACCACTGCGTTGCAGGCGATCGGCGGCCGCCCTCAACGCATCGTCGCTGTCCCCGTCGCCTGCGACCGCTGCCTTGAGCAAGGTCTCCTGCAACTGGTAGCGCTGCAGACCATCGAGGGCGAACGGCTCGCTGTCGAGTTGCGCCTGCTCTTCTTCGTCGAGAAACACCTTGAGGCGGCGCGTGAAGAAACACTTCACCGGATCACGCAGGAACGACTGCAACAGCTCGGGCGTAAGCTGCTGCCCCTCTTCCCAGGCTGGCAGGGAGGCAGCGCTCTCGCCCGACAAAGGCTTACCATGCAGCGCGGCCCACTCGTGGGCATAGCTGAACAACTGCGCCTGGCCATCGAAATAACGGCGGCTGAAGGGTTGCAAGGGGTGCTCGGTGGTCAGGCCATGCAGCAGATCGCCGCCACCGACCAGCGTCCAGGCACTGGCCAGATGATCACGCAGTTGACCAACCAGCACGGACGGCGGTCGCTCGCTGTTGTCGCGGATACTGCGCCCTACCCAGCTGATATAGAGACGATCACGCGCCGCCAGCAGCGCTTCGAGCAGCAGATAACGGTCATCCTCGCGGCGCGAACGGTCGCCGGGGCGGTAATCGCCAGCCATCAGGTCGAAATCCAGTGGCGCCTGGCTGCGCGGATAGTCGCCGTCGTTCATGCCCAGCAGGCAGACCTGACGGAACGGGATCGCGCGCATCGGCATCAGGGTGCAGAAATTCACCGCACCGGCCAGAAAGCGCTGACTCAGCCGCCCCTGATCGAGCCCACCCAGCCAGGCTTCGCGCACCACCGGCAACGTCAGCGCTTCCTCCAGCGTCGCAGCCTCGCAAAGCTCCAACCAGGCATCCAGCGCATCGAGCAACTGAGTCGTCAGCACCTCTTCGCGGTCGTTCTGCGCCAGGAAGAAATCATCGAACACGCCGCGCAAGCGTTCGCCCCACTGCACGGGCGTGGCTGGCTCGCGCAGTTGCTGCAGATGCCGGTCGAGGGTTTCCAGCAAGCGCGTCACCGGGCCGATCAGCGCGGCATCGAGCCCGCCAATTTCGTCGTAGGGTTCGATACCGGCAAAGGCATCCGCCGCGCCCACCGCGTAGCCCAGCAGCATGCGCCGCAGGCCGAAGCGCCAGGTATTCTGCTCCAGGTCATCGCCCAGGCCGAGCGATTGCCGCTGGGTCGCGTCAAGCCCCCAACGCACACCAGCGCCCTCCAGCCAACGGCGCAGGGTGGGCAATTGATCCTCGGCGATGGCGAAGCGCTGACGCAGTGCGGCGACATCCAGCAGGTCGAGAATCTCGCTCACGCTGAAGCGGCTGTCCGGCAGGCGCAGCAGGTGCTCCAGCGCGATGACCATCGGCTCTTTGCCGCGCAGCCCCTGGTCGGCCAGGGTGAAGGGAATGAAACGCGGATCGTCGCTGGCGAACTGGCCGAACACGGCCTGGATATGCGGGGCGTAGGCATTGACGTCCGGGACCATGACGATCACATCGCGCGGCCGCAGCGTGGCGTCCTCACTGAAGCTGGCCAGCAGTTGGTCGTGCAGCACCTCCACTTCGCGCTGAGCACTGTGGGCAACGTGAAAACGCAGCGAATGATCATGCTCAGGGTCGACCGGCGGCCAGACACTGCGCGTTTCCGCCAGTGGACGCAGGTCCAGGATGTCGTTCTGCAACTGGCCGAGCAGGTTGTGCTCGCTGGCCGGGCTGAACAGGTCGATGCGTTCGAACTGCTCGCGGTAGCGCTGCGGTTCGTCGTACTGATCCAGCAGGTTGATGTAGTCGCGCCCCTGCTTGCCCCAGGCGGCCAGCAGCGGTTGCCCGTGCTGGTGCATGTCTTCCTGCTCGAACAGACCGATCTGGGCATCTGGCCTGCCTTTACGCTGCTGCCGACGGTACTCGTGGCGCAGCAGATCCTTGTCCTCGACGATATCGCCCCAGTGGTGCTGACAGGGGTTGTGCACGTAGAGCATGACCTGGCTGAACCGCGCCATGGCCGCCAGCGCTTCCAGCACCTGGGCCGGCAACGAGGAGATGCCGAAGACGCTGATGCGCCGAGGCAGCCCGGGCGGCGGCGCGTCCAACTCGCCCATGCGGGCGACGAAGCGCGGATGCACGCCAGCGCGGCTCTCGGCCAGGTGCTGTTCGCCAACATCCTCCAGCAAGGCGCGCCACAGCGCCGGTTGCCAGCAGGAATCCCCTTCCAGAATCCGCTCGCCGCCACGCGAGGTACGCAAGCGATCCTGCCCGGCGGCCCAATCTGCCAGCCAGTCGGCGCGATAGACCTGGTACTGGTCGAACAGATCGGCCAGGCGCTCGGCCAACTGATGGCGCTTGCGCAGGTCCTGGTCATCGGCAAGAAAGCGGCGCAACGGCGCGAACGCCTCATCGGCCAAAAACCCCGGCAACAGCCGCATCAGGCGCCAGGTCAGCGGCGCCTTGTCCAGCGGCGACTGCTGCGGAATCGCGTCCTTGCCCAGCACGTTGCGGTACGCCTGCCAGAGAAAGCGCGCCGGCAGATCGACATCCAGCGCGGCAGCAATCCCGCATCCATCACGCTCGGCCAACGCCAGCTTGAGCCACTGAGCGATGCCGTTGCTCTGCACCAGCAGTACTTCGTTCTCCAGCGGCCGCAGCGGATAGCGCCGCATCCACTGCACCGCCAGAGCACGCAGCTCTTCGAGGTGGTTGCCGTGAATGACAATAAGGCCGGGGGACAACTCCGGGCTGGCGGGCATCGACTGACTCCTGGCGAAAAACGAAGCGCAAGTTTGCCAGCATTTGGCGACAAGGTGCGTCATCCATCGCAGCCCTATCGCATCAGACCAACCCACCATTGGCGCGCAATACCTGGTCTTTGACCCAGGCTGCATCCTGCCCGGCCAGAAACGACACCACGGCGGCGATATCCTCTGGCTGCCTCAGGCGCTCCAGCGGAACATCCGCCTGCGCTGGCCTGAGTGATGGAGCTATTGAGTCAGGACGACGTGATGCGAACACTCTACTGATGAAGCTTTCAGTAGAAGACTGATGCCCATGAGCGCTATGCCGGCCTGGGATGAGTCTGCACCTGACTCAAAATCCTCAAATCCAAGCCCACATGACCTGCTCCCCCGATTTGCATATCAACACCAGCCGAAACAGGGGGAATCCATTCCTGCTGCCCTCTGTTTCTTTACGCATTGAAGCCCGCATCCACCGTGATTACAGAGCCGGTCATGAAGCTGGCGGCCGGACTCGCCAGGAAGGTGACTGCGGCGGCGATATCAGCCGGCGTGCCATAGCGCCCCAGTGCGGTGAACTGTCGATTGATGTCCGCCCAGGGGCCATCTGCTGGATTCTGGTCGGTGTCGATCGGCCCAGGTTGTACCAGGTTCACGGTGATCCCCTGTGGGCCAAGATCGCGGGCAAGCCCTCGCGTCAATGCCAGCATCGCGGACTTGGTCATCGAGTACACGGTCAGCCCGGGAAAAGGCACGCGCTCGGCAACGCAGGAGCCAATGGTGATGATGCGCGCGCCACGCTTGAGATGAGGCAACGCTGCCTGGGACGCGAGCACGGCGGCTCGTGTATTTACGTGTAGCAGCGCATCGATGTCTTCGAGGCTCATCTGCGCGAAAGTACCGTCTCTAGAGATACCCACATTGTTGACAAGAATATCCAGCCCACCAAGCCCGCCGACCGCCTCCTCGATCGACCGCCGCACCGCAGCAGGGTCCGCACTGTCGGCTCGAATGGCGACAGCACGCCGACCTTTGGCCTCGATCATGCGAACCACTTCGGCAGCACGTTCCGGCGAGTTCAAAAAGGTAATCGCGACATCGGCGCCTCTGTCAGCCAGCGCCAGTGCAATCCCGGCACCGATCCCACGTGAGGCGCCCGTCACCAAGGCGCGCTTGCCTTGCAGTTCCACTGTTCGTGCAGCGCCAATCTGCTCTCCGGCCACATCGGCTTGTCTCGCCGCTGTGGCTAGGCTGGGGAGCGTGACCGCGGCAACGCCTGCTGCTGCCGTCATCAGCATCCGGCGTCTACCGATATTGGCCAGGGGTATCTCGCTCATGAAGGTCTCCTCGCTTGTGGTCGTTTCGTCGGTTGATCGTCTGTTGGCGAATAGGGGCGCAAGATAGGGTCGTTATCGAACCCCAGCCGCACGCTTCAAGCACAAGGCATTCGGGACCAGCTGTCTTTGCCCTGTCACGGCAGCACGCTCGACCGCTGCAATCAGTCGGCTGCTGTGCAATGCGTGAGCAAAACCCGGGGTGTGGTAAGTGCCCATCCTGAAGTCGCGTGCAAGACTTGCGTAAACCTCGCCCACATTAATTGCGGCGCCGGCCCAAAACTCGTCGGCCGTCAGGCCGCGCCCCGTTGCGACGGGGAGGTCGGGCAATGCAAACGGCACACTTGCCGAAAGAGTCAGGTCCCCAACCTGGACGCCCGCCAGGTGATGGCCGCGCAGCGCGAGCGTGCCTTTCGATCCGCGGACCTCCATCACGAACTGCGGGTCGCTTTCAATGCCAGCGAGGACCTGCACGGACACAGAAGCGCCCTGACTCGTTTCGGCGATCAGGTCCAGGTGATCGGCAATTTCACGGTGAGATGTTTCGCCGGTATCGACCACCGTGACGGCCGGCCAGATGAGCTTTGTCCGCGCATCGACTTCCGTGATGGGCCCCAGCACGGCCTCGACCACGTCGAGCACATGCGCGACCGTGATTGTCAGAAAGCTCGCCCCGGATGCGGCCTTGTTGAAATAGTCGTAGTAGCTGAGCGTGCTCGGGCCGTAGCCGAATGTGGTGGCTTTCACGTTCGCCGAGAGCAATGTTCCAAGCTTGCCCGAGGCAATGATCTCGATGGCGCGTCTTACAGAAGGGTTCAACCGCCCCTGCAATCCGATCGCGGTATGCAGCGATCCCGTGGCAGCGGCCATTTCTTCGGTCTCCGCCAACGTCGCGCCCAGTGGAGCTTCGCAATATACGGCTTTGCCGGCTTTCAGAGCGGCCAGAACCAGGTCCCTGTGCGCCGGCACTTTCACCGCAACGGTGACAAGATCGATGCTGTCGTCGCGGCAGAGATCGTACGGATTCGAGTACCAGCGCTCTGCACCGAAGGCTTTGGCGGCCGCCTTGGCACTTTCTTCCTTACGGGTAGCGACAGCCGCGAGTTTCAGTCCGGGTTGCGCCACAATGGCGGGAATGTGGGATGCGCCGGCCCAACTGGCCCGAGTATCGGCGCCGATGATGCCGATGCGCAGAGGCGTGTTTGTCATGGCATGTTCCTTCCAGTGAGAAGATCGGTGGAGGCGTGAGCGGTACACGTCGGCACACTTCGATATACGCAGCCGCTTGCTCGATGGACATGACGTTACGCCGACGATTGGCAGTGAAAAAGAGCCCAAAACCCACATCAGTGTTAACTATTTATTTACAATGCGCGCATGACTCCATCACTGCTCCCCTCGCTTGCGTGGTTTGCCCACATAGCCCGGCACCGCAGCTTTTCGCGTACAGCAGAGGCCATGGGGGTTTCACGGGCAGCGCTATCGCAAAACCTCAAGGCTTTGGAGCAAGAGCTGGGGGTGAGGTTGATAAACCGCACCACACGACACATGTCCCTGACCGAAGCGGGACAGCAATTGTTCGACACCCTGCGGCCCAGTCTTGGCGAGATCGAATCTGCCATTCGTAATCTTGGCGACACGACAGGGGTACCCTCCGGCCTGATCCGGATCAACACATCCCGCCTGGCGGCCAAGGCCCTGATCGAACCGCATCTGACAGAGTTTCACGCGCGCTTTCCGAAGGTTGCCCTCGAGCTGGTCATGGCAGATGGTCTGTCGAATATCATCGCCGACGGATGTGACGCAGGCATACGACTGGGGCAAGCGCTGGCTGAGCATGTGGTCGCCGTACCGATCAGTCCGCCTCTGTCTATGGCGGTCGCGGCTTCCCCGGCCTATCTCGAACGGCATGGCACCCCGAAGGCTCCCTCGGATCTCGCCGCGCACAACTGCATCAACTATCGGTTCGCGGGCAGCGGTGCACTGCATGACTGGGACTTCACCGAGCCCGGCAAGAACGGACGCCACTTTACCCAAGCGGTAACCGGAAGCCTGACCGTCAACGACGATGGCTGCATGACTCGGGCGGCCCTTCAGGGGCTTGGGCTGATGCAGATCGTCGACATTGCCATTCAGCGACCACTGGCAGATGGTCGCTTGGTGCGCGTCCTGCACGATTGGACTCATCACCATGCGGCCTTCTGCCTGTACGTATCCTCACGGGAACAAATGCCCGCCAAGATGCGTGCATTGATCGACTTCCTGGTAGAGAAACGAGAGCAGGTTCTACACCGTTAGAACGCTGATTTCACTGAGAGCGATGCCCTGGACTATTGATCTGAACGGTTCGACTCGCAGCCGGCTGAGGCGCGGGACATCCATACAGCAGCATAGAGATCACCGCAGCCAATCCCGGCGCCAATCTTCTCTCCGCCCACAGGCAGCCTGTGGGACAGGATGAAACCTCGCCCACAGGCCCAAGGCATTGACCTGGCTAGATACGGAACTGACGTACCAGAGAGCTGAGGCGATCACCGAGGCCGGCCAGGCTGCGAGCAGTCTGGGCGCCACGCTCGGTTTCGTCGGCGACGCTGTCCACGGCGACGGCGATCTGATGCACGCTGCGATTGATCTCCTCGGCCACTGCCGTCTGCTCTTCAGCGGCGCTGGCGATCTGCGCGTTCATCGCATTGATGGTGGCAATCAGTTGAGCAATGGCATCGAGCGATTCGCCGGCCTTGTTGGCCTGCTCGCTGGTCAGCTCGCCAGCATCGCTGGAACGGCGCATCGAAGTGACTGACTGCTGGGTACCCTGCTGCAGGCGATCGATCATGCCCTGGATTTCCTGGGTGCTCTGCTGGGTACGGCTGGCCAGCGCACGCACCTCATCGGCGACCACGGCAAAACCGCGCCCGGCCTCACCGGCACGGGCGGCTTCGATGGCGGCGTTGAGCGCCAGCAGGTTGGTCTGCTCGGCGATGGAGCGAATCACGTCGAGCACGCTGACGATGGACAGTACGTCCTGCTGCAGGTTGTCGAGCGATACGCCGCTGCTGCGAATGTCCTCGACCAGCGAGTGAATGCGCTGAATGCTGCCATCGACCACGCCTTTGGCTACCTGCCCTTCGCGATCAGTCTGCTGCGCGGCTTCGGCGGCGCTCTGCGCGCTCTTGGCGACTTCGTGAGCGGCGGCCGACATTTCATTGATCGCCGTGGCCACCTGATCAGTTTCGTGGCGCTGCTGCCCCATGGCCTGCTCGGAGCGCTGCGCCTGCTCCGCCACCTGGCCTACCAGCCCCGTCAGTTGCCCGGTCATTTCGGCGATCTGCCTCACCAGATCGTGGATCTTCTCGACAAAGCGATTGAAGGAACCAGCGAGTTGCCCCAGCTCGTCCTGGGTGGTGACGGGCAATCGCCGGGTCAAGTCGCCCTCGCCTGCAGCGATATCGTCGAGGTTGGACTTGATCTGTTGCAGCGGGCGCACGAAACCGCCAGCCAACCAGACCGCCAGCGCCACGATGACGATCAGCAGCATCAGGGCCAGTCCAAGCATATCGATGACCAGCGAACTGATGCGCTGGTGCATTTGCTCTTCGAACGCTTGAACCTGCAACTCGATATCGTCCAGGTTCACGGCCGTACCAATGACCAGATCCCACTTCTCCAGATACTGCGCATAGCCGATTTTCGGCACCGGCTCGTCGCGGCCGGGTACCGGGAAGGCATACTCAAGAAAATGCGTCCCGTCTCTGGCAACCCGCACCAGTTCATTGATCACGTAAAGCCCGTTGGCGTCGCGAAAGTCACGGAAACTCTCGCCGATGCGCACGTCCTTGTCCGACCAGAAAACCCGCACGCTCTGCGAGTCGTAACCCCAGAAGTAATCTTCCTTGGCGAAGTTCATCCGTTTGAGCAGCGCTACAGCTTCGTCGCGCGCACGCATGTCACCCGGTGCCGAAGCCTGATAAATGCCTGCAATCGCCGCGTTGGCGATCTGCACGTAGTTCGCCAGCACCGCGCGACGGTCTTCGTGCATACGCTCACGAGCCGCCTCGGTCTGCTCGTCTGCCAGCTTGTTCAGAATGGCGACGGTCAAGCCACTGAGCAATGCGACCAGCAACAACACGGGTATCACACTCAGCAGGAGAATCTTGGTACGAATGGAGAAACGCATGGGGGAAATTCCTTGTTATTAGCGCCCACCTATATAGCGGCTAGATAAAGTAAAACCTTATGAGTGCCCATTGGAAAATCGTCGAATTCCCATGCGTTTGATTCAAGGCTGCCATGCAGCTCCTGCGG
Source organism: Pseudomonas chaetocerotis (assembly GCF_015712105.2). NCBI lineage: Bacteria > Pseudomonadati > Pseudomonadota > Gammaproteobacteria > Pseudomonadales > Pseudomonadaceae > Pseudomonas > Pseudomonas chaetocerotis. Next base: position 56,776 of record NZ_JACFYX020000019.1, on the reverse strand, counting down.
TCTTTAAGTGCATTGTTTCACCCAAGCGAGGTGCTGCATGGCGCGGACACCGCTACCTGATGCTCTTGTCCAGGAACTCACGGATGACCGGGATGATTTCATCGCCATGAGTTTCCAGCGCGAAATGACCCGTGTCATAGAAGCGAATATCTGCCTCGGGTATATCGCGCGTCCAGGCTTGAGCGCCTTCCGGCAGGAAGAAGGGATCGTTTTTCCCCCAAACGGCCAACAGCGGCGGCTGATACTCGCGGAAGAACTTCTGGAAGTCGGGGTACATCGCTACGTTGTTTGCGTAATCCAGCACCAGGTCGAGCTGGATTTCGGCATTTCCTGGCCGGGTAATCTGGAGCCCTTCCAGCGTGTAGCCATCCGGAGATACCGAACTCTTATCGGAGACCCCTTCCAGGTACTGCCATTTGATCGACTCAGGTGTTGGGAAGTCTCGCAGCGCCTCTCGGTTCTGTTGAGTAGGCTCACGCCAGTATTTCTGGATAGGCGCCCAACCGTCCCCAAGACCTTCCTCATAGGCGTTGCCGTTCTGGGAAATAATGGCGCTAACCCGCTTGGGGTGAGCAGCAGCCAGGCGCCACCCTACGGGAGCACCGTAGTCATGTACCACGAGAGCGTATTTATCGAGCTTGAGCTGCTCAGTGAACGCTCCGATAGTCTTCGCCAACTGGCTGAAGGTGTAGGAATACTCTTCCCTGCCCGGCGCTTCGGTGAAACCGAACGCGGGCAGGTCTGGCGCAATCACATGGTAGCGGTCGGCCAGCGCAGGAATCAGGTCACGGTACATGAAGGACGACGCCGCGAAACCGTGCAGCATCAGCACTTTTGGCGCGGCCGGATTACCGGCCTCACGGTAGAAGACCTTCACATTGCCCACCTGCTCATAGCGGTAGTGAACCTGTGTCTTTACATCATCGGCGTGCGCGACGCCCATCAGCAAAGCGGCCGCAAGGCCGGCAGCTGCAATGACTCTGGTATACATGATAACGAACCTCCGTAACCCTTAAAAATTGAATTTGAAGGTTACAAACTATTTTAGTAACCTGTAAACAGCCATTTATCAGTTACAGAACCTTTTCCCATGAACGCAACGATGTCCTCCTCTACCGGCGCACTCTTCCTGGCCGACAACCTCGCCCTGGACTTCATCAACAGCGAGTACGGAATGGGCGAACAGCATCAAGACCACCTCGCCGATGACCACAGTGTGATGAGTTGGCTGCAGCAGGCAGGACTCTTACCCGAAGGCAAGCTACCGCCCCCGCCCTCAGGCTTGTTGACACTTGCCCGGCAACTACGGGCATGCGCCAGAACGGTGGTACACGCAGCGATGCAAGGGGCCGAGACAGACCTCCAGGTAATCAACCAGATTCTGGAAACCGGCCGCCCCATCAAAGAGTTGACCTGGGACAAACAGGCGAAGGCGCTGCGAATCACTACCCGTCGCCGCGACCACAGTCCTGCAAGCCTCCTGGAGCCAGTGGCCGACGCGCTGGCGACTCTGGTCACCCACGATAAATTCGAATACGTCCGCCAGTGCGAAGCGCATGACTGCGTCCTGTTGTTCCATGACCTGACCAAGTCACACCGACGCCGGTGGTGCAGCATGGCGACCTGCGGAAACCGCATGAAGGTCGCCGCCTTCCGCTCCCGGAACAAGGTCTGACATCAACGGCGACAGCGGTAGGGTTGCAAGAACGGAGTCACCAGCAACATCAGCGCCCCTACAGCCACCAACAGCCACAGGGCCGACTGGAAGTGCCCCGCGCTGTCGCGCAGATATCCCACGAGCAACGGACCGGCAGCGCCGACCAGATAACTCTGCAACATCACAAAGGCAGTCCAGGCCCCAGCCTCCTCAGGTGTCGAAGCATTGTCCAGCGGCAAGGTCATACCCAAGGTAAAGGCACCTCCGGTACCAAAAGCCGCAATCGCAGCAGTCCCCAGTGGCATGGCATCAGGCGCAACGGCCATCGCCAGGCTGCCCAGCAAGGCGATGCTGGAACTCGCGGCAAGCAACAGACGTCGATCATCGCTGCGGCTGAGCAAGCCAAACACCGGGTTGGCCAGCATGAACCCCAGGGTATAACTGGCCAGGATCAAGCCTGCCGAGGTGGCGCTCTCGCCACGCTCGATATACATCGGTGCCAACCAGGCAATCAGTGCGTAGAACACCAGGTTGTTGCAGGCGAAGAACAGTGCGATCAGCCAGGCCGTGGGATTGCGCAGCGGCATCCTGGGCATCTGGGTCGAAGCGGTAGAGACCGGCGCTCTCAGGCTCCGATGCTCGATGCCCACCCAGGCCATGATCAGCAGCAGCGCACAGATGATCAGTTGCGGCAGAAGCGGTAGAAGAAGCTGGGGTAGTTCTTCGTAGTAGATCAACGACCAATCGGAGCTACCCAGGTGCTTGAGCAGAACCACATGACTGGGAAACCAGCTCGTTCCGACGAGCGTGAAGTTGTCGTGGTCCCACACCTGACGGAATGCCGAGATCAGGCTGGCGGATACGGAACTCCCGAGAACGATGCGGTGCTGCTGATCCAGCAGCACATAATGCCCGGCGGAGGTCGAGTTGAACTCGGCACTGATGTCCGCCGCGAAGATCTCGGCACCCAACCACCCCTTGTTTCCTTCGAGCTCCACACGCGCAAAGAGGTACTGCCGCGACTGGCCGTCTGCCGGATCGGTCAGCCATCGGACATGCTGCTCCTCCTTGTCAGTTCCAGGCTGGCTGAGAAGCGCCATGACACTCGGCGGCACCGCCGCATTCTTGCGGGATGGACCGACCAACCGCCAGGCCTTGAGGTGCTCACCGGCGCAGGCTACGTAAATCAAATTCATGCGCCGCGCTTCCAGCTCCTCGAGGTCCTCGACAGCCAGGGTAAGACGCATGGGAGAGGATGAGTCGCCCAGCGTGAAATGCACCTGCCTGTCGTGCAGCCCTGGCGGCAAGGGGTCAGCCGGCACTGCATAAGCACTGTGCGTGACATCACGACTGATATGCTCAAGCAACAGCTCGCGGGAATTGATATAGGCCTGCGCCTCATACATGGCCGCATTCATCTGCCTGCGCAGCTGCGAGATTTCATGATTGAAAACGGCCGTAAAGAACATCCCACAAGCAAAGACAAGGCACACCACGACCGAGCATGCGAGCAGACGCAGAAGCTTGCGCGCGGCATTCGGCGTCGAGAGGGAGTCTTCATGAAGCATGGTCAATTGCCTGTAGGTCATCCCGTTAGGCTGAGGCAATTTCCCGCATCACACTATGAGAAAACTCTGAAAAGCAGCCTGGTACCACCGCGTCAGCCAACTCGAACTCGTACCCATGACCACGCTGCTGGTGGTGCTCCCGAACAGCCATTCAGGCGAAATGCCGACAGAGACTTACCTGAGGGGCAAGCAACGGCGTGCGGTCTCCCAGGTTCCGGCGAGCGATAACAGCTTTGCTCTGCATCGCCGCTCAAGCCAACTCGAGGCTGCGCCAGCAACCGCAGCTTTCTCGGCATACTGCGTATGAACGGTGCGAGCGTCGGCAGCCTCCGTGAATGTGGATTGATGAATGAGCCGGGCTTGGTCAACAAGCCAACAAGGCGTGCGGGTTCACGAGTGAGCCAAGCGTAAGCGGCCAGACATCACGAGCCGACTAAACCGCGGATTCAATGCCTAATGACCTAGCAAGGTTCGATGCAGCGTCATCACTTACATCCGGGCACAAGGTCGCTGGCATTACTTGACGCGGTGTTGGAACTGCATGCCAGGCGAGTAATCGACTGCTCGTTTTCCGCCCAGCCGGATGCACAGCTGATTATCAAAGCGCTGTATAGACCCGCCAGCAACGAGGTAATGCACCACTACGGCTGTATCAGGCCGCATCAATTCAACGAAGGGCTACTGCCTGCGGTGGCCGAAAAAATAACCTGTTGCCCGGGACTCGTTGACCACTACAACAGCGGCTCACGCGAACAGGAGGTTGTGAAGCTTCGCTGGGATTGGGAGATACCGATTCCTGAGTTCAATGCCAGCGTCTTTCTCATACCGGCGGATTTTGGAGGCCTACACGAAAGCTCCGGGATCAAGAACGGTGACGAACAGCTAGTGGTGCTCAACAACGTAGCCAAGTCGGTCATCGAGTGGCAGCGTGGGCTTGATCCGGTTTGGGTATTTCCTTACGGACAACCCGATCGAAACGGAAAGGCCACTCCAGTTCACCGGATGAACGATTCGGCATGGAAGAAGGCCAGGGTCAGAGCAGCGAAGAAGTTCCAGGAGTGCTTTCTGCGCCCTGCCCCGGCTGGATTTGCTTCGATCCGCATTCACGACCTGAAGCACACCTTCGGTCGAAGACTTCGGGCAGCAGGGATAACGGAGGAAGGCAGGAAGGCTCTGCTGGGCCACAAGAACGGCAGCATCACCAGTCACTACTCGGCCGCCGAGTTGGGCAAGCTGATCGATGAAGCCAACAGGACTTCGGCCACCGATTCGCGCGGGCCGGCCCTGACAATTTTGAGGAGGATGGCAGGATGAAAAAAGTCCCGCAAAAGTCCCTGACACAAAAAAGCCTGGTCATCACTGACCAGGCTCTAATGTAGGGATTTGTTGGTCGGGACGGAGTGACTCTAACACTCTACCCCTTGCACCCCATACGGTTATTTGGTGGATTTCCATGGATCTTCATAGACATCCACAAACAACACAAACCCTAGTAATTACGGGGCTTTCAGGCTAATTTACCTTCCCATAGCGTCCACTCCCGTCCACCACCAGCCAAGCGTTTCGGTGGCACAAAAGTGGCACAAAATTCGAGGCCGAAGAATTTTACTAGGGGTAGAGAGTGGCCAAGCTGACAATCAAGCAACTGGAGTCTTTCACAGCTGAAGACCACGGAAAGGTCTACCGAGAGGATGGTGGGCTGGTGGCCGAGGTACGAGCCGGAATACGCGGAGTCACGGTTCAGTTCAGCTATGAATTCAAACTGGATGGCTCCAGAACCCGAAAGCGACTTGGGAGCTGGCCGAAGAAAAGCTTGGCGCAAATTCGATCTGAGCGAGACGAGTCCCGAGCACTCGTCACGAAAGGCTTGCACCCTACCCTTGCCGCAAAAGCAGCGCGGATCGAGGCACAAGCTGCGATTGCCAACACTATCGCTGAAGCAGAGCGTGAGGCCGCCGAAAACAAAACAGTGGCTGACCTGTTTGACGAATGGATACGCGACGGCGTCTCCCGGCAGGATGGCAATGCCGAACTGGTGCGAAGCTTCAAAAAGGACGTGCTCCCCCTGATTGGAAAGAAGCCGCTGCGCAGTCTGACAGAGAAAGACCTGCTCACCGTTCTACGCTCGGTCAAAGCGCGCGGCCTGAATCGTACCGTCGTAATCCGCAGCAAGGACATCGGCCAAATGCTGCGCTGGGGAGAAAAGCGTAAGCCGTGGCGCACCCTGATGGCTGACGGAAACCCTGCCGACCTGATCGACGTCAATAAGCTGCTCGACCATGACTACGAAGAACAGCGCGACCGACTGCTTTCGCCGGCAGAAATCCGCGAACTACGCGATATCTTCGAACGCCTAGAGCGCGATTACGAGGACTTACCTGCCGGCCAGAAGTACTCCGGCATTCGCCCGGTCAACCTGCGTGTTCAGTGCGCTGTATGGATCTGCTTGAGTACGCTTTGCCGCATCGGCGAGCTACTCAAATCTGAATGGCGGTACGTGGATTTGGATAAAGGCACCTGGTTCATTCCAGCCGAATCGACCAAGGGCCATAAGGGTAAGCGCCAGGATCACCACGTATTTCTTTCAGCCTTTGCCCTTGAGCAGTTCAAACGGCTGCACAAAGAAACCAGCCATACACCGTTCTGCTTCCCCAGCAAGGACGGCGATAGTCATGTCGATACCAAGACGGTAAGCAAGCTGATTGGCGATCGCCAATGCCGATTCAAGAACCGCAGCAAACCTCTGACGGGGCGCCATCACGACGACTCGCTAGTACTGAGCAAAGGTACCAAGGGTGAGTGGACTCCGCATGACCTTCGCCGGACGGGTGCAACCATGATGCAGGAGCTCGGCGTCACGCTGGAGATCATCGATCGCTGCCAGAATCACCTGCTGGGCGGATCCAAGGTTCGACGACACTATTTGCATCATGACTATGCGAAGGAGAAGACCGAGGCTTGGCGGCTTCTCGGAGAGAGGCTGAGTACTATCATGGTCGCACCTTTGGCTGACTAACCAGTTTTCAGGTCAAAAAGCCCCAAAGCACTGCTTGCAATATCCCAGCACCAGCCAACATCGAACATGCTGGACGGTAGGGTTTAAGAATGAGGCCAAAAGAAAACTACATCTCCGCGATAGCCCAGCTCACCAAGCTCTTCTCGAAGTTGCTCAACTGCATCCTTTCTACCTGTGGTGCCAATGCCCGGAGTTTCCGAAGCAAATCATTCAGGTGCTCTGAAGGCAGGATCAGCCCTTTGATCTGGGTGGATACCTGAGTAGGAATGCCATATTCGTCAAGAGCAGTGAGCAATGGGTCAAGGAACAGGTTCTCCAACTGCTCCGCGAAAAAGCTGAAATCCCCGGGTTCGATACCCTTCTGGGTGAATACGTCCGCCTGGATCTTGCTGATGGCCATGATGTCCCGCGGTAGCCGGAAGCAAACCATGTTCCTGATGAACTTCAGCCGCAGGTTGATCGCCTCACTGGGGGTATCATCTGCCCTGCGATTCTCCACAGCGTGCTGTAGGTAGGAGGCCAGATTTTTCTGCGCGCGAAGCTCATTGATGTGCCAGGCCAAGTGGGAGCTTGATGAAATCCCATAGTCCATCAGGTTGCCGCCTTCCAAGCCGTAAACGAGCTCGCAGAGATAGTTGAGCTGATGTGGCTGCTCTGGAATGCCTTTCCAGGTGAGTAGTTGACGGCTTGCTGCTAACTCGCGAACGATAGTATTCGCAACTTCCAGCTGTCGATCGATGGGGATATGCCGATTCTCAATCAGGGTTGCAGCGGACAGTACAGGGTTGGCGTACGCCTCCTGAAGCCGCCCACGCGAGATGTCGGTGAGGTACTCATTCTCCAGCTGCATCAACAGCCCCATTGGAGAACTCTCGCTCTGGTGACCGATGGGGTACTCGACGGTCAGGCCTTTCTCCGCTGGCGGGGCTTCGAGCATGAATACCTTGCCGATGAAGTATTTATTCATTCGGCCAGCGCGGCCGGAAATATTCTTGAACGTGAAGTAGTCGAAATTGGAGCCCTTCAGCCGTCGGTCATAGATGATGACGTTTTCAGCAGAGGTGTTTACCCCTTCGATCATCGTTGACGTGCAGATGATGTACTTAATGACACCTTCGTTGAACAGCTTGACGATGTATTGCTGTAAGGCGCGCGGGACTCCTCCATGGTGAATACCGACGCCCAAGGAAATTGCCTTGGCGACGTTCCACTGAGGGTGGTAATGCTTGGCGATCCATGCAGCAATCTCCTGCGTCTCCGGCACCTCCGACAGCCCAGCCTCCTCGATTAGGTACTGAGCAACTCGATTGGCACTGGGTGGCGCTTGGCAGTAAATCAGCGTTGGGGTATCAAGTGTCTTGACGAGCTCAAGGAGTTTTTCTTTCCGCTCCTCCGAGCGCATGCCCAGGCTGAAGTTCTGTATGTCGACTGCGACCGTACTGAAGTCGGACGGGATGAAGTTGTACTCATAGCTATCAAGCCCGGTGATCCGCTGAATGTGCGGACCAAGCATGTAAAACTGGGCGCGGGTCTTGGCGAGCTTGTGAAAAGCTAAGCTCAAATCGACAGCACGGGTACTCTCGTCCTTGTCGCTGGTCAGGTCGATTTTGTAAAACTCATCGACAACAAAGAATTCAACATCATCTAAATCTTTGCGCTGGATGACTCGTTCTTGGGTCAGCAGGTAGACATTGGTCGTTCCCGCCTCTGCTTCCTGACTGGGATGGGTAATCAGGTTGAACTGCTTGAATCGTTTGACCAGGCGGCGACGGGTTTCGTCGATCAACGCAATGGTTGGAACGATCACAACGACTTTCTTGAAGCAGCGCTGTGCTAGGACAGCATCGACCACGAGGCTTTTCCCAACGCTCGTCGATGCGCTAAGCACCACGTTCCTGCCCTGCATGATGAGGCTGAAGACATGCGCCTGTAGGTGATGGAACACCATCCCCTGTTCGACCCCCTCAACCCGATGCGCCTCGTAAGCTAGACGGTCGGACAGGGCGATGCTGCTTAAATAAGGTGTGATGTAGGGGAATAGGCCTACCGTGCGCACCATATTGAGCAACAACGATTGCTCGACGACATCGAAAAGGTCGAATTTATCGAGAGCGCGGATGACCAGGTCACGCCCCTCCCACTCCGGATCACCTCTGTTGACCAACCTGTTAATAGCCAGTAGCAGATCGACCCTGAATGAGCTGTTCTCGTTGAGATGAGCCAGGTTTTCTTTGGCTGTTTCGTAATTCATGACCGCTTCATTCCTTGGGCCCCACAGGGGGCTACGCTCATAACGTTTCCCATAACCTCTATCCCTTTGGCGCACAGCTACTAGCAGCGAACCGTCAGCTCAGCGTCTGTAAATTTTCAAGTGTTTGGCAGCGGTCGTTGAAGGCTTTAATTAACTTTGCAACGCTCTCCATGGGCACTAGGAAGACTGCAATCTTTACCTGTTCAAGATTTTCAGGGAGTTGTGCCTTCAGGGCACTGTAGTGGTCAACGATCTCACTCTTGAGGTTGTTTACGTAGTCGGCCAGCCAGCCAGAGGCGAGCGCTACGCTGTCGTAGGTCAATAGGATGGGAAAGCACAGGACGTTGAGCATATCGTCCACAGGCGAGTTTCGATGCAACGCCTGATTGAATGTTTCGGCTTTGGGCAGGTGGTGATGAGGTTCGCGTAGCGCAATGATGATCTCGCGCTCAGCGGACAGAGCGGCATCCGAGATGGTAGCGTCCAGGACTTCGCAGATTTGCTTCAGAGTAGAGTCCATGCTGCCGGCCTGAATCAACCGCGCAAGTCCAAGCCACAGTTGGTCGTCTTGGCCAGGTTCCTGGACAATGTGGGCATTGCCGAATTCGGAAAGCTTGCCTGCAGCCTTGTAGAAGACCTTACAGGCAATAGGCTCGCTATTTGCTCGGCCTCGCAGAATGGCGTGGAGAATGAGTTCCGCAACGAGTCTGTCTCGCGGCAGATCATTATCGTTAAAAGCGCAGATCGACCGTGCAATGATGGCCTCGGCATTGTGCGCTTGGATGTTCACAATCTCGCTGGCCTTGAGCGAGAACTCTGGTAACCATTCGATAAGGTGCTTTGCCAGGCCATCACATCGCCATTTCTTCAATGAATAGCGCACGTCGAAAGCGGTGACCGAACGGAGTAACTCCTCTTCAGTACTGGCGTGAAACTCCACCAGAAACGGGTCAGGCCGGGCCTTATAGGGTTTTGAAGTAGAGGTTGCAACCGCATCGGCTTCGTCCAATCGCTGCCTTAGGAGGGCCAACGTAGTCTCGCGATGAATGATTTTGGTCGCGGCATCGGTCTTTACATCGGCAGTCGCGGCCTTGTCAGCTAGCTCCAAGAACTCATCGTAGATGGCTTTTAGCTGGTTGTAGTTGGGCCGATTGCCATAGTGCTCGGCCAGCTTCGCGAGCTTGTTGACGTTGATCGCGGCCAGAGCATCAACTTCGCCGTAGACCTGCCACACGAAATTCTCCGCCCAGTAGGAGAAGTCTCGGTTTTGAGGAGAGCGGGATTTCTTGAACTTCTTGAGAAGTGCCGCACCACGCTCCGTGGTAGCGTCAGGCAAGACTCGCTTTCCCAGCTCTGTTTTGAAGCCTTCCAATATGGTAGCGACGTCCCGCTTAGTCACTATCCGGAAGCGTGCTATGCCTGGTCGAACATCACACTTAAGCGACTTCTGCAACAGGGAGGACTCCGCCTTCTTGCCCTCAAGATCGGTCACCTCTTTCCAATTCCACTTGTGGTTACCCTCAGTGGTTTTGACCTGGATGTACTCGTAGACATTCTGCCCCGAGTACTGGAACACGGCAACGATGTCGTCGGCTGTCTCGCACTCGACCTGTACGTAGGTGCTGTCGCGAAGCATCTTGAAAATGAAGCTGACTGCAACGTGATCTTGATACTTGAAGCCTTGCCTTGCCGCAGGCCCACCCTTGTTGGATGGACTAGATATACGCACCATGACATCCCTGCATAGCTAGAAATACCACTTGAAATCGGGTAGCCGCACAAGCTCTAGCAGGATGGGCATGAGGGGCGGTCCCTGTGAGTTCTGTGACGTTACCACTAAGAGCTATTAGCCGACCATCTACGTCTAGGAAAGTTAACCTTGGCGTTATAAGTGCTGCTCGACGAGTTACACGTATAAGCACCAGGCCAGTGAACTCAATCTACTCAACAATCGCCTTCAAAAACGCATCCCTAGCATCCTGATAAAACTGGATATCAATCTTAGTGGCCATGTCATCAGACAGGTCATAGAGCTGGCGCCGACAGGTGACCGGCATCAGTAGGGCACTAGCCCCCTTCTCTACCGCCAACTCGGCGATGCTCACTGGGTTAAGCACAGGCTCGATAGACCCACCCAGGTTGATCTCTCCCACCACAATCAACCCGCCCCGAGCAGACTTCTTCAGCAGACTGCTGCACATCGCGATAAGCGCCGCTACACCGAGTTTGGAACCGCGCTTGGCGGCGTCAAAAGCACGTAACTGTACAGTGAACTCATGTGCGCGAGGATCGCGATCACCAATCAGCTGGGAGGCGCGAGCGTAGAGATTTTGCTCCGCGTAACGCACCGACTCTTTGAAGGCTGGCGGCACTGGATTATTGAGGATCTTCACCCCAGAACCTGGCCCTTCGTTGACCTCAATCCGGTAAAGCCCCGCGTTATCATCGATCTCTGCCCCACCCTCACTGATTGTCCAGATCTGGCCAGGCTCGAGGGGGTCGTCCCCAATCTCGTTATCAGCACGCAGCTCAGGGGTCGCAACGAATTTCTCGACACCGTCATCACCAATGAAGTAGCTGAAGTGGGTGTTTCGAAACTCAGCAGAACCAATACGCTTCTGCTGCTCTTTGACCCGGCGGCGCACCTCAAGAGCAAGGCGCGCTGCCCACTCAAGGTCTTCATCTGAAATCGTCTGAGATGAATCGGGATAGAGCAGCTTGAGAAGTCCGGAGACCGTCTTGTTCACCGCATTGGTATCTCGGCCGCTCAAAGCGCCGCCGAGATGGACTCGGTTCTGCAGCGCACTGACCCTACTCTCGTAGCGAAGACGGCTCAGGCACTCAGAGAAGAAATCACTCACTAACCCGAAATGATCGGTGGTCAGATCGCGATTCATCTTGGGCACATCCCAGCCAGGTAGGAAGCAGTGAATCCGATCCATCCAGGCGGTGTCATCACGCATTTCCTGAGGCAGCGGCCCAAACAGATGCCCCACTCGCTGCTGGTGCTCAACGTCTACATCGAAATTTCCCACGAAGACCAGCGAACCATCGGCACGGATGCTCTCCTTACCGCGGCTGAATTCGCCAGACTCCATGTACCCTTTCATGATGTTGATGCCTTCCTTCGAGTCGAAGGAAATGCCGCTGATTTCGTCAAAACAGACCACGTCGTACTGGCACACCAGACCTCTCTGGCCGCTGGCGTTATTGACGAACATCTTGGCAATGGTTGCCTTGCCACCTGAGATCAGGTGCGCATAGGGGGAGACCTGCTGAAACAGATGACTCTTACCCGTACCGCGCGGCCCCAGTTCAACCAAGTTGTAGTTCCGTTCAACGAACGGAACCATGCGGAGCAGTAGCGCATCCTTGGCTCGGGCATCCAGTCTCTCAGGCTCGAGGCCGATAGATCTCAGCAAAAAATCCTTCCACTCCTCACTACTGAAAGACTTTCGCGCCTCGCCAAGGGTGTCGAGCACGTCGCGCTTCGACAGCTGAATGGGTCGCAGATCTTGAACGCCAAACGGGTTGCCTCGCTCCTCCGCTATTGCGGGGTCATACTCCAGGGTAATTTCCGCATAGAAACCACCAGTGAGCAGGCGCTCGTTATCGTCCACTAACTTGTCTGCGATGCGAACGTTTGTGAGCTGCACACTAGGTAGGCTTGCAAGGTAACCGTTTTCCTTCTGGCTGAAGCGTGCACTCACAAGGTCAATCAGCTTCACCGTGCCGTTCTTGTATGCACGTGCCTTGAACAGCTCCTCCTCGCCAGCCTTGACGGTCCGGGAGGAGAGCTGACGCTCTACGATCTCGATACCCTCTTCGATCTCATCAGGATCGGTGCTGGCGCAGTATCGACCCAACAAAAACTCGACAACATAGGTCGGCACAGGGAATTGCCTGGCAAACGTCCTAACCAGATCCTTGCGGACGATATATCCCTCAAAGGCTGCCGCGGCTTTCGAGTCAAGAGTATCCAGTTCGATCACGCTTCATCTCCAACCAAGGTCGCCTGCTTAGCAAGCACATTTCCCGCGCTGTCTAGAACAACTACTACGACTGCCTCCCCCTTCCGGTCATCGTCCTCCACCGGCAGGCTGCACTTGCCCGCCTTGAGGCTTTTGGCACGCACAAGCGAGCTTGCCGGATCCGCAGGGCTGCTGCGCAGATCGACAATCAGATCGGTAGCACTGCTTTGTACCTCGACACGACAGGTCAGGCCCAACCAGTACACCTTTGTGATAGCCGCAGCGCTCAGCTTCAGCAACGGCGCAGATGTACTTAGCACTTCAATGATCGGCGTCAAACACTCCTGCAGACTCAAGCCGCCGTGATCATAGTGACGCCCAGCAAGGAAGGCACTGGCCCCAGGTGCAACGGCAATGGTTTGCTCTGGATTCCAGCGCCAATTGACGGTGGGCAGAGTGGTCTGGACGGTGCCCTTGATTTCAGCACAGCGAGCCCAGCGCACTTCTGCAAGATGCTTGGGTAGATCGACTTTAGCCATCGGCTGTGGTGTCAAAAGCCAACCGTGATCCGTGACGATACGGATTTTTCGCCAGCCGGCCTGCAGCAGCTCCTCAACGCGCAGGTATACGTCCTGCAGCAGAGAATCAATCCGGCCTGCCAGACGCAGATTGTCTGTGTGGCCTGCTTCATCGATATTGCCAGTTTGCACCCAGGCCAATCCTTGCGGATCACCATTCTCCTCAGCCCCCAGGACTTGCCAACCGCCCTCTTCCATTAACTTTCGGAAGTAATGAGCACTCAGCGGCTTGTCCTCAGCCTTCAAGCTGGGCTGGAAGTCAGTATCGGTTGTACGCCCCGTTACCTGATGATGAATCGGCATCACGGCAGCTTTAGCCGTGGCCGTCACCGAAGGCAGCGCAGCCCAATTTGTCCGCTGCCTAACATCACCCAAGCTTTGCAGACGAACTGCCAAACGCTGCGCTACGTCATAGCGCAGTCCATCGACAAAGAAAACGACCTCACTGGAGGTTTGATAGGTGGCAACAGCTTCATTGACACCGTCGCTCCCTGGGTAGCCTTTCGCTCTCACCAGCTGCTGGAAGTTCAGCGCCGTCTCGTGCAGCCAGGGCGTATACAGGCTGTTAAGGATATCCCTCACCAACAACTGAACTGACGGCTCTCGGGCCATCGCCAGGGCTCGGAGCTGAGCATCGTCAACGACCCAATAATGGCTCCGATAATGCTCGGCCATTTCCTCGGGGGTAGTGCCGGACAGACCACTGTCAGCAACTGTTTTAGCAATCAGCACCAGCGGCTCGAGCAACTGGGCAATAGGCGCTAACCCCATCTCGGCCCATACCCATGACCGACGCACACCGTGGTGGGCATCAAGGTCAATAAGCCCCTTACGCAGCTCGTTGCTACCGCAAGTGGAAAACGAACGCAGCTGCGCCAGCAGATCGTTTTCCTGCTGCTGGTTATAGCTTGGATAGGTCGAGACATCCGCTGCTAGATCTGGCTGGCAGCGCATCAAGACACTCGGCAACCTTGAAAAAGCAGCGGTGTTCTCAATGAACCGTTCCCAGACGCGTGCCCAGGGCCCCAACCGGGCGCAAAGATTCTCTGCCGCGACCAGATCGCCATCTTTCTCGGGATGAACTAAAAATTCGCTATGGCAGATGCCGACAAAGGCATCCCAACGGGCTCCAGCCCAACTGGCCTGCACAGCCTTGCTGTCACTGAGCCAGGTCAGCACATCTCGTACGCTGTCGGTACTGAGAAGCTGGTTGAAGTCACTGGCCTCCAGTCGGCGCCCATGGAGTTGTGAAGCGTCAGTATCGAGCAATGGTTCAAGCGCACGCAGCATTGCTGTCTGGGTTTTGGCGTCCTGCGCAACATCCAACCCCAAGCCACCAGTGCGCGAAATCAGAAACGCATTGACGGTCCAGTCCTTAGCGTTCACCTGGCTCCACAGCACGCCGCGATACTGCAACTCGGCCAAGGGCTGCAGCTCCACAGGGCATGCTGTGATCGCCCTCAAATCCTGCCGGCTCACCCCTGGCAAATAGATGATCGGGGTCTGGCCAACCGGAAGGGAAATCTCAGGCAACGCATCTGCGATCACACACTTGAGCCATATGGCCGGGCCTTGTCGGTGATCGGGCTTATAGCTTCCGAGTGAAAAAAGCTCCGGAAGCGCGCTTTGGAGTTGACCAAGCACAGGCAACCACTCGCGTTCCTTGTCAGGCCAAAGGATCGCTGTAGGTGCAACCTGGGAACTGGCGTTGTACTGCGCTGCAGTACGAAGGCTCGCAGCCAAAGCCTCAAGTACGTTCATCAATTAGCTCACAATCAAAAACTGAAAATGCCTGAGTAGCTACGCCAAACGCCAGCTATCAGAAAGCGCCTTCAAAAGATCCTTCTGGCGGGCTTCAACCTGCGTTGGTGCCCACTCATGCTGGTGCAGCACTTGGCTCGTCAAAGCATACGGCGTCACACCAGTGCTACCCGCAAAATACGCGGACTTTTTCTTGGCAAAGTCATAGTTCAGGGCCTTGGAATTTCTAGCACGCGTCAGAGGCACCAGGTTCGCCAAGCGATGCAACCATTTCATCCGCACAACGGCGTCCGGCCAAGTGGTTGCCCACTCGCTAGCAGGATCGACAGTTTGAGGCAGGATGTGCTCGATTGTCAGGACATTCGGTGCATAGTTCGCCGCCATCGCGGAGACAAATGAGTCCAAGCGCAGGATCAAATAGTTGCGACGTCGGGCGGTCATCTCATAGACGTTCCCATCCAGAGCTCGCAACATCTCAGCGCACTCACCCGGTGTTAGCTCGACTCGGTCGACGTAAACCCCTTTCAGAATGTCCTCGATGACCAGGGCATAACGCTCAATACGCTGGTTCACATTCTTGGCAGTCAGGTGCAAGAAGGCTGCCAGGCGTTCAAGCCGAGAAATGAAGTCCAACACAGCCGCCGCATCATTGCCTTCTCGCGCCAGGAAGGCTATCGCTACAGGCAGCCAGTCTGAGTTGTCGATCCTGTTCAGCCAGGTGAAAAGCTCATTAATTTTATCGGCCGAGGATGTCGAGACGTACCGGCACTGCTTGGCGATCAAATAGGCCTCGGCATAAGGCGCTACCACCTCATCGACCAGGGCCTCAGAGGATGTCACCTGGCTCAGCACGTGATCCTTGAATTCCTCAAGCAGCATGCGACGAGCCTTAAAGCGGGCATAAATCATCCGGATATGGCCAAAGAGCTCGTTAAAGCCATCGCGGCCGGTCGCGACCTCAAGGTCTTCCCAGCGATCATTGAAAGCTTCACGCTTGTCTTCCGGAAGCTTACCGATGACCTCCGCTTTGATGATATCTGTCGGTAGAAGATCCAAACCTCGATTATTCAAAACCGAGAAGACCCTGAATGCCGATTGCTGACTCGGGGTGGTGACTGTCACCAGAAAGCAACGCATCAGGAGAAATGAGCCGAAGTTCACCAGAGCGGATTCTTCACCTCGAAATTTTTCCTGAAGCCGCTCGATCAACAGGCGAGCATTACCCTGAATGTTTCGCTGCGACTCATTCGCAAGTTGCGCAGGATCAATCTGCACCAGATCAGCAAATCGCAACCCCTGAACATATTGAGCGAAAAACTCTCGATCTTTTTCTCTCAAGGCTAAACGCGGCTTTGGATTCAGCTTCAACGCCACGTTACCTGGTTCACGAATAAAACTATAAAAGGACGTATGGTTGTCCCCGGACAACAGGGACGTCAGGGTTGAAAGCAAAGTTGTTAGGGTTGTTAAACGCTGCTGTCCGTCAATAACCTCAGCTGCGGGCTTGCCCTCATCCTTGATAAGAACAATCGATCCCAGAAAGTAGCTATCCTCGGCCTCATTCCTAAAAAAATCATAGAGATCATCAAATAGCTCACCCACCTGATCTTTTGTCCAAGCATAAGGGCGCTGATAAGGTGGGATGACATAGTCGAATTCAGAGCTAAATATTTTTGACAGCGGATACTCGGCACCACTAATTTTTTTGCTCATCTAAAACTCTCAGGTCATCCCAGGCTTTACAGGAAAAAATAGTCATTGGATCCAGCTGAAAGTCTGCCCAAGATACAGTTCTTTTCTCGAGCTACTCAGCTTCTAAAATTAATCGTATTTCACAGTAAAAAACCTGCAACCCCTACCCCCGCCAACGCAATGGTAAGCAGGCTCATACCAATGACCATGCGTTTGCTCAGAACCGAATGCTGCAAGCCCAGCTCGTTCAAACGCAGCTCCATAGCTTCAGCACGCTGTAATACTGCAACCATCTGCTTGTTTACAGTCACCTCAACTAGTTGCGGAAGAGTTGTTTCAAACTGCCGCAAGCGTTCTTCAAGCCCCTGCAGAATCTTGGCCTGGGATGCGTCGGACTCATCACGAACTTGTTGGAGCTGCTGTTCAATTTCCCGCAGGAGCTGTCGATTGACTTCTGCAACTCGTTCTTCAGTGGCTTCAACACGCTGGACGCATCCAACCAACTTACGAGCTTGATCGGCCGTGACGCCTTTAGCCTCCATAAGTCCTTGGTTGGCTTCACGTATTGCTTCTTGTTGAACTTCAAGCTTCTTTTGATGCTCAAGAATCTCCAGATTTTGCTGCTTAAGCTGCTCCGCCTGCCCCTCAAGAATTTTCTGCTGGCGCAACAAGACTTCTTGCTGGTCACACAGCACCTTGGAAATAGCAGTGTTAAATATCAAGAGCTGTGAAGAATGGCGATTCAGATTCGCCACTGTGGTGGTTAGCCTTAGCTGAGCATCCTTGACAGTATCCTCACTGTTGTTCCACCAATTACTAATAGCATTACTGTTGGCTTTGGCCATTCTTGCCCAATGCAAACGGTCGGCGGCGCTACTAGCTTCTTGTTGAGCACCGATAACTGCCGAAATCAATTCCTTAACACAACTTTCCCCAATCAAACTCTCTGGCAGATCTGCGGAGGATAGGGCATTAACAATCTGGAGTTCCTTACCTGTCAAACTGCTCATAGATCTACCTTTTATTTAAAAAATCGTCCAGCATAGCCTCAGTTTCATCAAGATACGAAATAGCCTCTTTCGTTTCTTCAACCTGTGCCTCAGCACTCGACACAACATGATCCAGGCTAAAAGCTGTTGCCTGTGAGGCCATACCAGCAGCAGCAAGCGTCTCACCTGTCCGCTGATAGCTCTTGATCGACTCGGCATACTTAGCAATAGCGGCAAGCGAGGCCTCTGCTTGGCTAACCATATCGCTGGCAAATTTATCGGAGAGCTTTGCGTCAGCGGCAATGGAGTCCAAGAGCTTCTCGTCATACGCGTAACGATAACGCTCGAAGAGATTATCCAGCTGGTAAGCCAGAAACGCGGACAGCAGCCCCGTCATGATGCCAATCAACACCCCGGAGACCGCATCGGCGACAGGAATCAGAAAAGGTAGAGTCTTTAGAAAGGTCGCCACACTCTCCTGCAGCAAAAAGCCAACACTGGTCACCACAACGGCGGTCAGGACCTTCAATCCTTCCTGCAGTGCCTCACTGGATGTCATGCCTTTAGGTGGGAACATGATCATCTTGAAAGCTTTGACCAGCCCCAGCAACCCCTCGCGTATGATGGTAACGAAGCGCTTGGCGGTCGAAAGGAAATTGTTGATCAAGAAGGTGATCAGGTTGCTCATAAAGCCACTGACACCTCCCTGAAAGGCTTGGGAAGCAGCTGCGGGGATTTTCTTGACTACGGAGGCGATCACACGCTGAAGCCGTTCTTTGATTTCCTCAAACAGCGTCTTTCCTGCTTCAACGCCAGCCTTGATCAGTACTTTGAATTCGTTAAAAAGGCCATTGACTAGCTCGGTCAGCAGTAATCCCAACGACTGCCTGAGCCCCATAAGAGCAGCCTGCTTGCCGCCGGTTTGAAGTAGCTCCGTACCTTGTTTACGAAGCAGATCCTTGTTGATGCTGGAATTAAGATGCTGGTCAGCTCGACTTTGTGCTGTAGCACAAGACTCTTGATCTAGCTCAAAGCGATCAGCGTTTGTCACGCCGTCGTTAGTCGTCTGTGCAAAGTCTTCAAGGGAATGCTCTCCCTTAGACCGATTTAGACTTTTATCCGTAACAACCAAGTTCTCTTTCGAGTGAACCACTTCTTTCATTCGATCAAGATCAGTACCAGTCTCAAAGGCCAGGTGTGCTGCCTTATTTTTCCAGACACTTTTCTTGGAGTTAACATGATCTATATCGGCGTCATACTGCCTGTCGGTTGTCGAAGTACTTGGAGCGAGTTCTTTATTTGTGTAACCGTCTATGCCGCCCGAAGCCGTCTCAACTTTCTCAATCGTCGACGCAGGTATGGATCCCAATTTTTTTTTGTTCGCCGAGTACTCTTCTCGAGACTTTGAGTAACTCGCCTGATCCCTCTCAGCTACGTAGCTATTGCTACCATCACCCGCATCCGGCTCTCGCCCGAAATTATGTACCGTCGTTACGTTGCCGCCATTACGATCCTCAAACATGGCCATAGATAAGCCAAAAGGGCCGATAATTTGAGATATGACCTGCTGCTGGCAATCGGAGAATAGTTTTTGCAAGCGCTCTTCGCGCATTTCTACAAGCGTCCGCTCCATGGCTTACCTCAAGGTATCGCTAACGAATTTTCCAAACGACTCGGCTAAAATCTCTCTACTACTATCATCATGCCAAACTTGGATAACTTGCCCTTTAGCGCCCTCAGCAGCTGGCTCCAGATCCAAGCAAATACAATCCCCCTCATCATTTGCAGCAAAGGGAATCCACAAATCACTCCACCAGGCTGCTGTAACACCAGATTGCGGCTCAGGCTTGAACCCTTTGAAGGCACCGGTGTTCAGCAAATTGCTCCAGAGCTTCGACTCCTTTGCAATTTCACCGCTGGAGAGAAATCGATACCCCTCGAACAAGGGTTCTGCTCGCCCTGCTTGTCCGTTATGCACTTTTAGAAACTCGAAAAAATCGGCAGGCAATTGCACGCCTATAGTCTTTTCGAGCTCGCGAATCTGGGCATCGGTAGCCGGGGGGTTAAGGTCTGCAAGCAGCTCGGGGTTGTGAGCGCTTAGGTGGTTTTCCAGTTGCTGCCAGAGCTGCTTCATCTTTCGCCTCCTGCGGTGCATAAGCCCTGCCAGCGAAAAGCTGACAGGGCTGCAGTTTTATTTTTGTGCGGCTTTTTTCTCGGCCAAGGTCAGGTGATGGTCGTTGATGCGGGCGCCTTCTTTTTCGCCGTACTCAAGGCCCAAGGTGTACCAGGGGGCGCTGGGGACGTCGTTACCGCGATCTTTTTTCCACTCGATATTGAGCTTGGGCTTTTTGTTGTGGCGCAGGACTTCTGCGGTCATAAAGGGGCGGATGTTGAGGCGCACACCGTCGTTGAGGTCGGGGTTCCAGCCAATGGGCTGCTGCTCCAGAGGCTTCCAGCGTACGAAGATGTCGTAAGGGGCTTCGCCTTCGAGGATACGCACCAGGCGGGCTTTCAGATCCTGCGCTGCAGCCAGGCGGGCATCGGCGCCGTCCACCTTCTCACTCGCGGCACGCTGCTGGTTGCTGATCCAGGTATCCAAGTAGGTGTAGATCAGCCGTTCCAGGTTATTACGGTCGAGCTTGTGGTAGTTGACCAAGGCGCTAAAGCCGTCCTTGAGACCATCCCAGATCTGCCAGATAAAGGGGCGGTGATGGAACAGCTTGCAGTGCTGTTCGAAGAACTTGTCGCGCAGCCAGGCATCGAGGCTTTTGGCGTCGACCTGCTCCAATAGCTGGTTGCGAAGTTGGGGAGTCCAATCCGTACCGAACGCTGCGTGCATGAGGCTTTCCAGACGATCAGCAGCCGCTTTCTCGCCGCGTAAAGGTGAAAGGCAGACGATGCCATCGTCATCGGCAAGGGCATTCAGCGGAGCACAGCGAGCAATCCAAGCGTGAGCCTCATCGCAGAGCTCCATCTCTTCGTCCAACTCAGCCGGCCAGTGGTACCCGAGCAAACGGGCGACAGCAACCTGTAGCGGTTCGTTGGAAGGCTTTGGATGGCCGTGAAAGATCCATTGGGTTGGATCATCGGAGTATGGTCTTGGCAGACCGTCAGGGTACCGCTCGGCAGCGACTTGCTGCCATTGAGCAAGATCAAAAGGAACTTTGACCAAGGTGGCATTTGTCACATTCAGCTTTTGATCAAGTCGGCGAACAGCTTCGGTGTATTCAACAGAGGCACAGAAGCACCATATTGCGGGAAGATCGCGTTCATCTTTGGGAACTAGGACGGCAACATTTTGATGAAAACGCTCAGTCGCGAAGTGGTACGGAAAAAGCCTCTGCATACGATGTATTGCCACGCCTGTTTTCCCAACGGCTTTTAACCCTTGTGTAGGCCTTGCAGACTCAGAGTTGAGCAATGCCCCCGTTCCTTGCTCCCATCTAACCACCCCGGTCATACCCGCAAACTCGACGAGGTCATCAGGAGTGTTCTGCATGTACTCCCATGACCGCTTACAAATTGCTTGAAGCTCCCAGAATCTACTAGTAAAAAATGGATCATCACCCGTTTGCAGACCAACCAATCCCTCTGCGTACTTACTCAGCAGCGGGAGATCGCTCCCCTCCCCAAAAGCGACTCGAGTATCTGGATTCCTTAGCTGACCGTGTTGGCTAATGTCTACAATTTCATCATTTTGCAAAGCCTCCGCCTTCTCCAAAGCAGAACGTGGCATGCTCGCATCCAGACCACGCAGCAAAAAACTCTCCGCAGGCTTGATATTGGTCTGAGTGAGTAGAATGACATTAACCACCTCTCCACTGATTGTATCGAAAGCCCCTGAGCCCAAACGAGCCAGAAAATTCCAGCTCACCGCCTTCAACAGGTTTTCCCGCTGCTTCCTGTAGCTGGTTAAAAACAACCAGTTCTGTGGCATTACGATTTGTATCGTGCCCTTTGCCGCGGCCAGTTCCAAACAGCGCTCAAGAAACACATTAGCTAGATCATTCTTAGCCGTCTCGTAGTAGCGCTCACAGAAATCCTTGAGGAGGTCAAACTGCTTACCGCGCGCCAGATATGGCACATTAGTAATCACCAACTGATAGCGCTGCCCTAGCAGTTCAGCAGCCCTTGCCAACCCTTGCGCCGTAATGGCCGCCTCTTGAAGGTCGTCCTCACCTGCATCTCCGACTGTGAGTGCCTTGCTTAGAAGAGGCTGCACCTGACTCCAATCAGCCGTAAGCAAATCGCCTTTTAGACTGCGAGCAGGATCAATCAAGGAACCCAGAATCGGCGCATCACGGAAAGTGTCATAGAGGCGGGCCATACCGGCTTTGAGCTCAGGATTATCGCCCGCCAAAGCCAGCCACTGCTCACGCGGTGTCTGAATTTGTTGCCCAACACAGGCAATATTGAGCGCCGGCAGGCTCCGGTAACCGCCAGCACTCGGATAACGCCAAGCCTCCAAAGCCACCGCAAAGGCCGCCAGCTCGACGCAGCGCTGATCCAACTCCAGGCCATGGAGGTTCTGGCTGATCACCGCATCAATGGCTTGATCCGCTGACAGGCCTTCGGCCGTCATGCGCATCGGCACCAGCATCAACAGGGTGGCGACGAGGAAATGGCCCGAGCCGCAGCACGGGTCCAGCATCTTGAATTGAATCAGGTTTTGCGGCCAACCGTCGAAAGTGCCTGCGGCGGGAACCTGTGCATTTGCGGTCGAATCATCTTCGGCAGATGCCGGCACCGTGCGCAGGTAGGTGAGTGGCAGCAGATCACGGTGCTGCGGGTAGTGGGTCACCCACCAGGCGCCCAGGCTGTTATCCAGCAGGAACTGCACCATGTAGGGTTCAGTGAAAAGCTGGGTTACGGGCGACAGCTCGTCGGCACCGATCTTCACGCCCGAGGCGTTCACTTCATCCTTCTTCTTGGCTTGCCAGTATTGGTAAACCCAGCCCAGGCTATCGGCTGCGTGGAAGGTGTCCTTGTCCAGGTCAGCAATCAGCTTTTCCAATGCACGTATGTGGTTAAAGGCCAGGGGCACCGCCAACGCGGGTGAGTCGGCACGAAACACCTGAGGCAGCATGCGCGATGCCAGCTTGCCGGCCAGTTCCCAGCCATTGGCGCAGCCTTCATCCGCTGACAGCTCCTGGCACTCTTCCAGGGTAAGCGCGGTATGCGAGTCGTACATCAGCAGGTGGTTCTGCTCCAGGAAGCGCGCGAACAGCATGCGGTGCCAGTGCTCGTAGGCAATCTCCACACAAAGGCGCTGCGTTTCCTGCTGGCCGGTACGGGCATCGCGCAGATCCCCCAGCTGACGACCATGGGCACGCAAGCGGTTGCGCAATGCACGCTGCTCGTCATCCAGGTAACTGGCCGCGCTGGCGTCGCCAACACTGAGCCGGGTGAGTGCCTCTTGCGCAGCCTGTTCGGCAATATCGCGCGCCCTAATTACCGTCGTTTCAAGTTGTTTGCGAAGCTTTTTGTCGAGGAACTCGCGCATGGGTACGTCCTTGCCACAGCCAGTGCTGGGGTATTCAGTCGGCCTGCCCTATCAACCCGCAAGCCAAGTAATCATTCATTCGATTTTGTTGGCTCCGTTTGGGTGGGTTACGCCGCGCTGCGCCTAACCCACCCTACGGGCCACTATGCTGCGGGTGTCATCAGACCATCACGGGGCCTTCCGCCAGCTTGGCCAGCAGCTGAGCCTCGATTTCCGTCAACCATTGACGTAGCTGCGCTTCGTTTTCGAAGGTGCGCTTAGGCAAGCTGACATGCTGAACCTTGGGTTGCAGCAGCTTGACCGCTTCTTGGCGGGCGCTTTCAAACTTGGCAGCCAGGCTATCTTTGCGATCAGTCCATTGTTCCAGGCTGGTGGTTTCCAGACTATCGATGACTTCTTCACGACTACCGAGGCTCAGCTCTTCAGGCTCAGCCAGGCCGCGACGAGCCAGCAGCTCATTCTGCTGGGCAGCAGAGAGCTGCTGCCAGTGACTGTCTGCTGCCAGCTCAGCCTGACGCTTTTGGTATTCGGTTTGGAAGGCGCGGAAGTGGTGATTAATTGCCTCACGCAGCTGGCTGACGGTGTTGCTGATAAGGCTCTCGAGCGGATTAGGCTCGGCCAATAAGCTGCGATTGCTCTTGATGGCATCCACCTCGCCACTGAGCTTCTCACCAAAGGCCAGCCCCTTGCTGAGCCGCAGTAGGGTTTGCAGCAGGTCCCAATCACTGCGGCGAGAGCGCAGCTGCTCACCCAGACTGCGCCAGGTATCAAGCAGCGGCTTGATGGCATCCTTGTTATCCAGCACCAACTTGAGCTGGGTATTGCCACTCTCCTTGGCGATCTCATCAATCAAACTGGCGTCCGGACGCGCAGGCGCAGGCGCCTCACCGCCTGCCGCATGGTGCAGCTCGCGAGCCAGGTTGATCAGTGCAGGCAAACGGGCCTGCTCTTCACCTGGTGGACAGTCGATACCCAACGAGCTGATCAGGCCACGGATCTTGATCAGATCCACCGGACGGATCGTCACAGTCTCCGGACGGAAGGTGCTCTGGGTGAGTTTCTGCCGCTCCAGGCTTTGCGCCGTCAGCGCATTGCCGCTTGCATCGGTGGCACGCAGTACACCCGCTGCAACCAGGGCGAACAACGCACCATCGATAGTGTCCTGCTGCCAGCCGTAGGGGGCTGCAGCAAACTGATCGCGGATCTCGTTGCCTTTCTTGGAGGCGCCGATGTAACGCAGGAGCGAGGCACAGACCGGGTGCTTTTCGGTATCGCCACTAAAACCCACGGCTTCCAGGGCGTTCTGACCTCCGTCTTTGCGTGCACGGTCGTAGACCTTGGCCCAATGTGGGCTGTCGGCCATATCGAATTCGCGGTAGAGACGCACTACAGAGGCTTGAGCAGCGGTTTGAATACGCTCGGCAATACTGTTGCCGTCGACTTCCGCACCTCCGGCTTGCAGTACCTGTACACCCGAAAGGATTTCCTTAAGGAGCTGGTCGACCTGCTTCTGCGCATCGCGCTGGCGGGTCTCCATCGCCTTGCGGGCATCGTTGCCCGCTTCGGTATTGGGCATGCCGCGCAGGCTCAGAGTCGCATCGGCGGCTTCCTGGTGGATGATGGCGTTGTTCAGCTCGGAACGATTGCGCGCGGGGATGTAGAGGTACAGCGTCGGCAGATCGGGGTTGGCTTTACGCGCCTCTGCAAGGAAGGATGACTCGTTCAGGCTCCAGCCGTCCTGTACCCAGAGGTAGATTTTCTGGTTGGCATCTTTGGGCACCTCTGCATCGAAGCAGGCGATAACCTGGCGGTTCTCTTTGCACGCCCCCTGGGTGACACGGACCTTGGCCAATTCGGACTTGATTTGCTTGTGCAGCAGGTCGATCCGGAAATTCTCGACACGTTGCATATTGCCGCGCAGGTCGGCCTCTTGCTGGCGGAAGGTGTCGTACCACTGAGCACTTTCTTGGGTTTGCAGACGGTACTCGACACCGGCACTGGTCTCCATGGCCATCAGTTGACCATTCTTAGCCATGGCCTCCAGCTGAACCGGGATGCGCGCACGGAGCTCGTCTTTGCCCTGGTTGAGGTTATCTACCAGAAGGTCAGCCAGCATGTCGGCGGTGGCGCGGACACCACAGTCAGCAATCGAGTCTGTCGGCAGCTTGCCAATCAGCAGAATCAGCGAGAGCAGACGCGACTGCAGTTGCTGGTCGTCATTACCAGCGGACAGCTCGGCAATGCGCTCATAGTCTTCCTTGGAGATAACGCCGGTCTGCAACAGATTGGGCGCGATCTGCTGATAGATAAAGTCGCCGGGAACGATATTGCCCAGCTCTTTCTCGGCCGTGGCCTTGGCGGCCTCGTGGATGACTTTGAGCTGGTTACGCAGCTGTGAAACAGTGCCAGTGGTATCGACAATACGCAGCACCTTCTCCCAGAAACGGCGGCGCACGGGCAACAATGGGTAGTCGGCCAGCATGACCTTCTCGTCATCCTGGTGATACTCCACCTTGGTGCCCCGCAGATGACGAGAAATCTCGCCTAGGTGCTTGGTCAGAAGCGCCTGCAGCCCGGCACGAGCGGTCTCGACCTTTTGCAGGATGACCTTACGGATGACCGACTCCACGTCGGTGTCGCTGAGCATGATAGGAATCTGAAAACGGCCCATCAGACGCATCAAGTTCGGCATACCAGAAAGCGCGTTCTGGCCGGTCGCAATGAACAACAGGCGATTACCGAAAGCAGAATGTTTGCAGCAGGTCTCTACAACCTCCTGGATCATGTGCGCACGGTCTACATCGTTACCCACGTATTGCTGGACTTCGTCGAGCACAACCAGGGTGAGCGGGAACTGGCCTTCGCGATCCAGCGCATCGGCGATAGCCTGGACCATTTGGTCGTTGGTCACATCGGTGACTGTCGGGAATTGACCTTTGAGCAGTTGATGCACACCTTGCGTGTCGCTGGCCATGTCCGGGTAGGTCTGGAGCAAAGCATTGGCAATTAGTGGCGAGACGTACAGCTTGCTCAGCTCACGCTCCCAGGGTTTGCCGGCATCTTCTACTGCCTGTTTAACGGCATCGAAGTAGCCTTGCTCTTTCAGCCAGAGGACAAAACGAGCCTGGTGGTACTGCTCCGGCAGGCCCGCCGACTTGAAGATGATGCCCAACAGGGCGAGGCGCACATTGTTGTTCGCACCAGCACCGAGCGTGCCGGATGCAGCATGCAGGCCGCCATAGCGACGCGACTGAATGCTCAGTTCTTTGAATGCGTCTGCAACGTTCTGCGGCAGGTTGGCAATATGGCGCGCGGTAAGGCCGTCCGGAAAAGCCTGGTCGACCCACAGGGTGCGCAGCATCTTGGCCATGTGCGACTTACCCGAACCGAAGAAGCCGCTGATCCATACACCCGGCTGCTCATGATTGCTGCTCAGGTTGCGCAGGTAGGTGGACAGGATCTTGTCCATACCAGCCTGGTACTCACCTTCACAGACGAAAGTCTTGAGCTCATAACGAAGGGTGTTGAGCGCCTGTTCGGACAGATCGTCCTTCACTTCGGCGACCCCGTTGTTGGCCAGGCGGTTTTCCAGCGGATCGTTCAGGTAGATTTCGCGGTTAAGCATGTCAGTCCCTTAAAGCAAAACAGTCAGTTGTCAGCCGTCAGCGGCGTGGCGTGGTAGCCCCAGCCGTCACGGGCGTCCAATAAGCGATAGGTGTTGTCGATGTACTCGCCCGGGAAGAGCACCAGCAGCCTACCGGGCACATGCGCAGAGAGCGCTTTGACGAAGCCCGCGACTGAGCCAAAACCAAACAAGGCACCAGCGCCAATCAGCGCTACAAGGGTCTTCTCATTCGCGTGGTCACCCAGCTGCTGCTCCAGTCGCTCTAGCAGGTCCTGAATGAAATCGGGGTAGTTACCAACCAGATCGCTGGGGTCAGTGAAATAGGCATCCCGGTACTCTTCTGCAGCCATCCACTCGGGAAATGCATTGGTGATATCCAGCACCAGCCAGGGGTGGCCTGCGCCTTCCGTGGCCACTTTGAATTCTTCGATTCGCGCACGCAGCTTGAGCTCGTCTTCCTTGTGATAAACGGCAAACAGAACTCGCTGCTCATCTGCCAGGCCCGCTTGCCAAGGCAGGCTGATATGGCGAGCGTAGTTTTTGATGAGCTTATTGAGGCGACTACTCATGGAGCCAGGCCTTTTCAGTGGCGGTGAGGAAGTCGGGGAACCCAACTTCAATGACCTCACCCGATTGTTTGAATGTGATCAGCCCCCGCAAGGATGCTGTACGTGCAAGCTCTATCAGGCGTTCAGCTCGGCAATCCAGCAGCTTGCACCACTCACTGGAGAACAAGCGCTGCCCGCTCAAACCGTTGAGATAAGCCTGAAACAGGGCATAGGCGACGTTCACCTCGGTTACCTGTGGCTGCGCCCTACTCTTCTTGACACGCCCACGCAGAAATCCGGCCTGAGTCCAGCTGCCGTTGATGTTTTGCGCATAGGACTTGAGCGACGCGGGACTGAAACGATTGGGATCTTGAGCAGCCAGCACCGCCTCAGTTTGTTCTCGCTGCAGAGGCTCACCAGGCTGCAGCTCCAGCATCAGCGGTACAGACACACGGAACAGAGGATCACGAGCTGCAGCGAGTTGAAGCGCAAGCAATGGCTGCGCCTCTACGCGCACATCCCAAAGCAGGCGAAAAACGCGAAACAGTGGAATATCAGGCGACAGGCCGTAGAGATCGGCCAGGTGCTCAGCCGTCAGCTTGCGCGCTCGACTGGTGGGCTTGTCCAGGCAGTTCAACTCCGTGATTTGCTCACGATACTGCGGGCGGCCATCGCTGGACTGCGTGCATGCGAAAAGGCTGCGCAACTCCGGCAACATCATGGTGCGGGAGTCATGCGCCCCGCTTCTGCCAAACTTGAAGCCGAAATTGATCAAAGACTGCTGATTAGTCATGGCATCACTTGTGGGTTCCCAGCTCACAGCACCCGCTGAACGGGGGTTGAGGGAAGGAATGATCTGCAAAGCTGCCATTATCTCTGACTATCCAATGTTGGTCTTGCTTCAATCCATTAATCGTCAAACTTGATATCAGTTCGACATTAACCCGCATCCTGCCTAATCAGCCAGGAATTGTCATCTGCCGCGGCTCAAGCTGCTTGGTGCTGCGCTCGACGTCTGTGGTGGTGAGCGCCAGGCTTGCTGACGCAGAAGTCAGGGCTTCTATGCCCAACAGTCACCACTGCGCCATCTACCACAACCACATAAACGCTCTGGGCCTTCTCGGCCAACTGCCGTTCAGCCGAGGAAAGCTTGAGCAACAGCCGCTTCAAGCGCGCTCGGTCGAAGAAGTACACCTGCGCTCCACGATTCCAGGTATGGCATCCAAACTCGAGAAGCCACTGGACCTGCTGCTGCCGAATACCGCGTTGACTGCATCGTTGTATGGCATGTGTGGTGTACTCCATTGCCCGTCTCCTCTGCGCCGTGACCATCCATCCTGTTTGAGTTAGGCCTCCAGGCCAGTGGCTCCATCCAGCCCATCCAGTGGGCATAGCTGCAGGATATGTCGCGCAACTGGACGCACCAATAATGGGCTTTCATACAGGTCAAGTATTCAGGCAGGTTGGCAGCTCCTGAGGATGCTTTCGGTCAGAAACGGGGCAGCCTGCCGGGGAACCCGTGCGGATTGATGACGCACATGGTTCAACCCGGTAGAGGTGTCGAGTCTCTAGCTTTCGAATAACGGAATTGTCGTTACGTAGCGCGATGGCGCAGCACCACCTGTGATCTGACGGTGGAGTGGTGCAGAGTACGGCCATTGCGGGCTCTGCCATTTGCAGGCAATCACTGGTACACAAATCAGGAAAGCTAGCCTGTCAGGACTTAAGCTTCTTCATCATGCTTGACGCGGTACTTAACGAAGGCGATGTACTTCGCAAAGCCGAAGTTGATAATGGGCTTGCGCTCCGAGCCGGCAAGCCATCCCATGACAAGGAAATAGGCCCCCTCGAGCTCATCCAGACTTTTGAGGCGGAACGCCTTCAGCATTTCCTCTTCAAGGTTCTCATCTCTGACGAGCAGGCTTGGTTCGGTACGGTAATCCCCACAGTTGAGCCAGACCTCGCCATCCTTCCGGTTGACGTTGGTGACCAGCCCCCAGAATAAGCGAACCGTACCGAGCTCGATGCCAGCAAGCTGTCGCTGATGGGAGAGCAACTTACGGACCTCCCCTTCCAGAGCGACTCGACCACCGTCGGTGGTGATCCGGATCGAAACATCATCCTCTGGGTAGTCAGGGTTCTTGATCAGGCACGACAGGATCTGCCGGAGTGATTTGTTGATCGGGTAGTCTGCAGCGTTTGCGTATTTCCGCTGTAACACGCCCCATGGAGAATCGACGGGCTGCCGTTCTTTGGGCTCTGGAACCAGGATTTCCTGGGGTTTGCGCTTATCTAAATCGACATTGATGCGCGTCGTGTCTGTACCCTCATCTGGCTCAACCCCTTCATCGTCAACAACCAGTACCACCGTCTTGATCTGGCAACCGTCTTGGTGGTGCGCGGCGAAGCAAGCAACACGCTCCCGACCGCCACTGACTGAACTTCTTACAAACCAGGCACTGGCCTCGCACTCTGAGCACTCGATATTGCCCGCGTACTTCTCGGCATCCTGCTGGTACTGAAATGGCGTCACGGGACTCTGATCAAGACGGTAGGTAACAGATTGCATTCACACTCCAGATGATTGCTGCCCAAAAGCCGCTGCCGCAGCGGATACCCCGAAAAATATGTAGCCTTTCGAGATACATCTAGCGTGTTTACCTGTACAGGTAAAGTTTTCAAGCAGATGTCTTAGCACGCAGGCCACTTAAACGGTTGATCGTTCTGCAATCTAGTTGAGACTCGCCAACCATGGGCGAACGATCGCCTTGCGCTCATCCAAGCTCAGCGTGGCCACCCCGCCCTTCACCAACGCTGTCTTGTCACCGGTATGGGGGTTGGTAACGTAGGTGCTGATGCTGGGTAACGTGTTCGGGTTTGCGCTCCACCGAAGGTTAAATGCCGCAAGTCTGGGAAACCAGAACTGGCTTGCGTACGGCAGATTGTCGTGAATCCACCAGGCCAGCGGCGTCCAGTCCTTGCGCTCCTCATACCAGGGCAACAATGCCGGCACCATGATGCAGGCAGTCGCGCCCAGATGTCCTTCGGCGTCCGGATAATCCCAAATGTGCTCTGCGTAGTTTTTTTCGTTGGCGGCACAGCTGTACTGGTTGTTGTTCTCGGCGCCCTTGGCGTTGACTGCCGGCGCTCGGTAAGCCGAGCGAATGACAATCCGCCCAAAGCGCTCCTGCAGAGGCTCCAACAACTGTTCGCAAAGTCCTCGCCCGGCTTCGATGGCGCGGTCCGGATAATCCGGAATATTAGGGATGCCCTCGATCTGGCTGATTTCCGAGTAGAGGAAATCCCGCATGAAAAAGTGCTTGGATAGCCGGACGCGCCCCAGGTCCTCGAGCGCCTGTACCGTTGCTGGTTTCTTCATCCTGTTTTGCTCCTTGCAATTCACTTGCGTGCTGCGGCAGGGTTCAGGCCTGCTGCTCAGCGGGCATCTGAGAGATCAGGTTTAGTTCCAAATCCGCCCGGTCGACCCAGACCTCATTCAGCTCGCCTTTGACCGCTACGCCCAACTGACGGAAGTCGCTGACCTGTTTGACCAGGTTAGCCTTGCCACTGACCAACTGATCGCAGGCTTTCTTGTAGGCATCCTGCGCTCTGTCCAAGCTGTGGCCGATGGCATCCATACTGCTGAGAAAGGTGCGCAGCTTGTCGTATACCTTGCCGGCACGCTCGGCTAACTCGGCTGTGTGCTTGTTCTGATCCTCGAAACGCCACAACTGGCGCACGATGTTCAGGCTTGTCAACAGCGTGGTTGGCGTAGCCACCAGCACGTTCTGCTCGATGGCCTTCTGGAAAAGTGTTTCGTCCGCCTTCAGCGCCTCGACGAAAGCCGACTCGATGGGCACGAACATAAAGACCATCTCAGGCGCATTCAGCCCCGGCAAATCAAAGTAGCTACGATCAGAAAGCTCTTTGATACGCTGCCCAACGGCCGTCACGTGCTCGGCAAGCGCCATGCGTCGCTCAGCATCGTCCTCGGCATTGATGTAACGGGTGTACGCGTTGAGCGAGACCTTTGCATCGATGATCAGGTGCTTGCCTTGAGGCAGGTAAACGATCACATCGGGACGCTGGCGATTGATCTCGCCTGTAAAGCTGACCTCCCGCTTGAAGTCCTTACCGTTAACTAGGCCGGAGCGCTCCAGGACATTCTCCAGAATCAACTCACCCCAATTGCCCTGCGCCTTCTTCTGCCCTTTCAGCGCTGTGGTGAGGTCCTGAGCCTCCTGGGTGATCTGTCGATTCAGCTCCTTCAGGTGATGCAGCTCCTGGGTCAATGCTGCTTGCTGCTGTACATCCTTGTGGTGAATGTCTTCAACCTTGGTACGGAAACCCTCGATCTGCTCGCGGAAGGGCTTAAGCAGCGCATCCAGTGATTGCTGACTGTGCTGCGAGAACACCTGGCCTTTGGCTTCGAAAATCTGGCCAGCGAGCTGCTCGAACTCCAGTTTGAGCTGGTCGCGGCTTTCCTTTAGCAGTTGCTGCTGTTCGGCAAAGTGCTGCTGCTTCTGATCGAGCGTACTGCTCAGCGTGGCATGCTCCTTGGTCAGGGCTGCAAAGCGATCCTGAAGAACATCGTGAACTTGCTGCAGCCGGGTACTCGCCTGCTTGAGCTCATCATGCTGCTGAAGCAGTTGGCCATATTGAGCACGAGCGGCGCTGGCCGCGCTCTGCACCTCGACCAGTTGAGCGGATTGATCGCGATATTCGGTGCGCAAGCGTCCAGCCTCTTGCTGAGCAAACTCGACCTGCCGCTGAAGCTGCTCAACATGAGCCTTTTCCGCCCGCAAACCAGCACTCAGCTCGCGGAGCTCATCGTCTTTCTGGTGAGATGCAACCATATGCTGCTCCAGTTGCGACTGACAGATCTGCAAGGCTGTAACCGCTTCAAGGCGGCGCAAGACCTGCCAGTAAGCTGCAACACCCGCCAGCACAACCAGCAACAAACTGCCGCTGATTACCATCCACGACAAGCCAATCATGTTCATACTTCGACACCCCCTCTATCCGCCAGCCCAACGGGCAGCTTGAATGACCACCTCAAGGTATGTAACTTGAGACGACGCATCTAGAGTGTTTACGCGTACAGGTAAAGTTTTCGAGCAGATGGAGAGGCCATGAAACGCAAGCAATCAATCGAATCGGTGCGCTGGGATCTGGCGTTGCGCTACCGCCTGATCGAGACGGTGGCCTGGTGGGAAGGCCGTCTGACCACCAATCACCTGATTCAGAGCTTCGGCATTAGCCGCCAACAGGCGTCGAAAGACATCAACTCCTACATCACCGATTACGCGCCGAAGAACCTGGAATACGACAAGCATCTGAAGGGGTACGTACCCAGCAGGCAATTCAAGCCACTGTTCATCGGCGATAGCGCCAGCGCCTATCTGCACCTGCTCAACCAGAATCACGACCGTGCCCCGCACATCGAGGGCCTGGCATTGGCCTATGCGCACACCGAGGTGCTGCAGGTGCCGGATCGCACGGTACGCCCGGAACTATTGCGCCCGCTTCTACGCGCCTGCCGCGAGGGGCTACGTCTGGAGTGTGAGTACGTGTCCTTTACTACGCCGGACGCAGAGACACGCTTGATCGCTCCGCACACGCTGATTTACACCGGCATGCGCTGGCACGTACGCGCGTACTGTGAGAAGAATCGCGATTATCGGGACTTCGTATTGAGTCGCTTCCGCGGCGTGCCTGAGCTCATGGATGACCCGTCCTCCAATGGACGCGACCAGGATGCGGGCTGGAACACTCAGGTGGCGGTAGTGATCGAACCGGACTCACGACTTAAGCCGGAGCAGAAGGTAATCATCGAGACCGACTACGGGGTGCGCGAGGGTCAGTTGGTGATCGAAACGCGCGGCGCCCTGGTGCAGTACGTCCTGCAGCGCTACCAAATCGACCCGACTAAGGTGCACGCCAAGGCAACGGCGCAGCAGATCGTGGTCGCCAACCTAGATGAACTGCAGCCCTGGCTGTACCACTAATATCGGAGCCACCATGGCCGTTCAGACCTCGCTATACACCCTGCATATCCAGCTGGAGCCGCTGCAGTTCGATCCGCCGATTTGGAGGCGGATCCAGGTAACGGGCGACTGTTCGCTGCGCAAGCTCCACCACTTCATTCAAGCTGCGTTTGGCTGGACCAGCAGTCATCTACATGAATTCAGCGACGGACTTAATCGCTACATGCCACTGGACGCCGAGTTCGCCGGCATGTTCGAAGACGCGCTGGATGACCGCAAAATCAAACTGCGTCGGGTACTGAAAGATAGCGACCGCCTGCGCTATCTCTACGATTTCGGCGACAGCTGGCAACATGTGATCGCAGTGGAGGCCATCGAGCCCTGTGACTTCAGCGGCACCTGGTGCGAAGTGCTAGACGGCGCCCGTGCCTGCCCACCGGAGGACGTGGGTGGGGTTCCGGGTTATCAGCACTTCCTGCAAAACATCCAGCTCCCTGACAGCGACGAAGGCCGCAATGCACTGGAATGGGCAGGCGGCAGCTTCGATGCAGAGCTATTTGATCGCCGCGCAGCTGCCGCGGCAGTGCAACGGATCTGCAACAACTTCTGGGGCTAGGCAACTTGGCCAGCAAACTAGCAGCCCTCTCGAAGCCAAATTTCAGTCCTTCAGAGCGCCGGTTTTCAACAATGACAGCCTCGCACCATCAATTTGGACGGATCCGAATCATGAAATTAGACGGCCCGTTATCACGCAGATAGACGGCAGCTGCCCAACATCACTTGAATCCGGCCGAACTCAATCAGATTGCACGGCCGCCGTAAGCGATCCGTGCCAAGCCAATCATCAGCAGCATCGAACCCAGCAGCACGAGGTATTCACTCAGTGAGCTCAGAATGATCATGGAAGGCCTCCTCGGTAGTAACGAGATGACCATAACCTCGATCCCCACGAGCCGCGACACGTAAAGTTTCCGCCCGTAAAGGTTTCGGACACGTCCGAACCTGCACTAGCCTCCAGTCACTAACGGCCCTTGGCAGATTGGTAAGCGGCCCCACGCTCGCGCTTGCCAACGGCAACCACCACGACCACCACGCGCTCATCTTCGACGCGGTATACCAGACGATAGCCCGATGCACGCAGCTTGATTTTGTAGTGCCCCGGCATATCCCTGAGGGCGTCGGCCTGAACCTTGGGATTATCCAGGCGCTCGCGCAGTTTCTTTTTGATCTGCTCGCGCACCGTATGGCCGAGCTTCTGCCACTCCTTCAGGGCTGAGGGCAGGAACTCCAGCTCATAGGTCATCCAAACGCACCGGGACAGACTCCTCGCCCGAGCGAGCCTTCACTATTTCGACCAACTCCAGATCATCTAGGCGCTCCATCATCTGCTCATAGAGCTCTGCCGGCACCATGTATCCCATGACGCGATTGTGGTTGAGCACGGCGACAGGCATACCACCTGCACCAGCCAGGATGCCCGACGGATTTTTCTTCAACTCAGAAACGCTGACAGCGACGTCAGCCAAGATACTCTGCATATCCAAGCCCTCCAATAAGACCTTAATTTTGGTCATTATTTAGAACCATAGCAAGCTTTGCTGCGCTGGATTGATGAGCAAGTTATGCTCAGACCAATGCTGCCGTCAGTGCCTAAGACAAGTCCTGTTGCCAAGGCCTACGCCAGGTAGACGCCGCTTAAAGTAAGCCCCGCCAAACCTCGCTTCGCTCGATCACTCGGATAAACGCCTGAACGCTGAATCCGTCCGGATAAAGTGTGGCGATCGCCTCCTCTTCCTCCGCGTCCTGATCGAAAGCCCTCAGGTAATGCTGCTCATCACATAGCGCGACTTCCAGGACTTCTCGGGATACCACCAGAGCGCCATCAACAACCTCCCCATCCAGCTCAATCGAGGTGTCTACAACCCAGGTGTGCAAGGCCGGCGACGGATCGGAAATCGCCAGCCCCAGCGCGTCACGCAAGTCAGAGTCCGCTAGCAATGCTGGGAGCACCGCTGGGCTTTTACGCTTCAGCTGCCTGGCAGCCTTGCGTAACGTATTCGTGCGGTGGAGCCAGACTTCGTGACCGTTGGAACGGATAAAACCTGACTTGACCTCGAGCAATAGCAACACGCCTTCGAGGCACGCCAGCACATCAATCTCTCCTACATCGCCCTCATCCATGCGAGGCGGCTGGTAGCCCACCACCACCCGGAAACCTCGCTGCCGAAGAGACGCAGCCAGTTCGTGTTCGACACGTTCTGTTTCGGAGCGAAGCTCAGGTCTGCGCGGATCTACGCGACGCAAATTGTTTACCGCGGCCGTGAGGCTGTTCTGTCTTCCCGCAACCCAAGGAAACTGAAAGCTGAAGCGGCCGATTTTGTAGAACGGCCGCTCGTATAGCCTTGGCGTCGGTTGATTAGGCGCTTGCTTGATCTGCTCGGACAGCGCCTGAAGATCACTGGTCCAAAACTGCAGAATGGCTTTGGCGGCCTCAGGATCCCCCATGGGATGCTCATCACTGACCGTCCACGCACAGATCCGCGCCACTTTCTCCGGCAACTCCGACCAGGTCATGGGAAAGCGATTCTCTCCCTGCAGCAGCCCCTCAAAAGCCAAACGCCCCAGTGCCGCTATGGGATCACCGGAGTCAGCCAGGTATCGCCGATAAGGTTGCAGATAGGCCTGCTCGAAAAAGGCATTAGTCAGCTCACTGGCAAGCATGGCGTGATGCAGCGTGACCTCCGCCCCATTGTTGAGCCTGATACTTTCGCCGAGACCAAAAACTACCTGCAGATAGAGCTGGCTGCGAATCGCTTTGATGTACGCGAGCTGGTTGGCCTCATGGTTTTCAGCACTACCGATGACCTGCCCCGCCAGCTCAGAAGCCGCAAAGACATCGACCGCGCGGCACATCCAGTAGCACCATAGCAGCTGGCTTTTTCGCTCAGTACGCTGCCAGCGCAGGGTACCCTCGTCTGTTTTGTTGAAAATGACTGATTGTCCAGGCTGAAGCTGGTAATCGCATTCACTATCGAAGCAAAACCAGTCGATGGAGCGCTCATAGTCAATGAGCTCGCGCGTTGCATCGATCATCACGCCGAGCGCTTCCAGGTTCTGAACGCACTCAGCGCCCTCCCCAGGCTGCGGAAACAGCATTGGCGACAAATGTTGTCTCAACGAACGGCCAAGCACATCCGTAGAAAGCCGAAAGTCAGACTCGCTGCAAGTCTTCAGCTTGCGCAGGATGATCCGCTCGTAAGCAAGCCAATCCATGCCTGCTGGATCGTCACCAGCCTCCCCGAGACGGGCATACGCCAATACGCTGAGATAGGAAAGCAGCTCCAGAAGCTTCAGAGACTGCAGTTGGCGCTCAGCGCTCTTAATCATGGCTTCAAAGGGTTCCAGCTGCAGCAGCAGACGCTCGCAAACTCCGAAGAAGGTCTGCCACTCCTCGCAAGTGCAGCGGGTTTGCAGATGAACCCAGAGAGGCGAATCCCCGCGCGTAAAAAGCTTGGAGTAGCGAATGGCCCAGCGCAGCTGATCAGGGTGGTGAACTGCCAGGTGATCCAACAGCTCAGTACTGATCACGTCATCAAAATGCAGTACACGTGCAAGCGCCAGACTGGCCAGAGCAGCTCCCTCTACATTTGCGGGCTGCCACCAGAAATCGGCGTCAGCCAGCCCAGAGGCGCGATGCCTCTGGGTGTACTTTCCGCTTGGTCGTTGATCGAGAAAGTCATGCAGACACTCATCAAGCGCAACGCCGCATGCCAGGTAGCGCACATACCCTGCGAACTGCGTCTGGTAGTAGTCCCTGCACCGCAAGTTAGGCCCCACTAGCAATCTCCGGGGCAATAGCAGCGGAGGCTAGAGCCACCTGACCAGCGGCCGATGAGCCCGTGCAATGCCTAACGTGCAAAAACTCAGCCTTCCTGCTCAGCACGTAGCACCTCAGCCCAGAAAGAATCGATATCGATCGTACGCGCGCCCTGATCGAGCCCAAGCCGGCGCAAATCGAGTGTCCAGCTCAGCGATCGAGCAGAATATCCCGCTGTAGGAACAATCGCCCCCAGCTCCTCCAAAACAGCAGCGAGCTTACTGGTATTGGGCGGATTGGCGCCGGTCACCTGAAAGTAGGCTGCCCCCATGCCTTTTGGGGCAGTGCCATCACGAACATCGGTAGCGCTGTTTGCAAGGGGGAACGCACTCGAGCCAAAGTCAGTCCAGAGCTGCATCAAGGTTGAAGAGATGTCCGCCAAGGTAAAGGTCGGACCACCCTCGATAGCAATGCCACTGTCCGTCAGTTTGTAGCGAAAGGGATTCCCCTTGCTTAGCGTCTGACAGTCGTTCCAAAAACTATCGGCCTCATCTTCTTGGGCGCGGTCCATGACCTGCTCGGGAATCGCCGCGGATGCGTCTGCCTGAGTAGCATCCAGGTCATACCCAATCATGAAAAGCGCCGCCTCGAGCGCCCGTAGACGAGTATCAAAACACTCAATCTGATTGAATCGACTGTTCTGCGCCGCAGCCTGGTCCAGCACGTCACTGAGCAGCCAACTGGCCTTCAGATTCCAGGCAGCATGGTTAGCCCCTGACTTTAACCTCGGAAAGAAAAATTCTGACTGGCCTGGGTTACGCCGTTTAGGGGACGGGTCATTAGCTGCGCTCTTTGCAGGAGCCCACGGGAAACG
The DNA here is from genome assembly GCF_015712105.2 of Pseudomonas chaetocerotis. Taxonomy (NCBI): domain Bacteria; kingdom Pseudomonadati; phylum Pseudomonadota; class Gammaproteobacteria; order Pseudomonadales; family Pseudomonadaceae; genus Pseudomonas; species Pseudomonas chaetocerotis. The sequence continues at coordinate 18,939 of NZ_JACFYX020000019.1, read as the reverse complement.
AAGCTCTTGTGGCACCTCCGATAGCTCTGCGGCCTGGCAAAACTTCACCACGGCCCAACCCAGCGCAGCAGCAACCCGGCTGTCATAGATAACGAAGCCGTCGCAAATGAGTGAATAGACCTTGGTCATCCCGGCATTGAACCTGAGATCTTTGGCAACTAGCAGAAGATGATCGGTGCTTCCTGCATCCAAGGCTTGCCTGGTGCTGGATAGAATCTGAGGGAGATTGGCTTGGTTCGCATGCAGCCAACGTACGTTGCCAGCACGTACTCCACCCCATGTCATGACGTCGACGGCAGCAGTTACAACCGTGTGATCGCTTCCCTGGGATCCCAAAGCGCTCTGAAGATCCTGACTGAGCGCCTGAAGAATGGCTGCGCTGGATTCGAAAGTGGTACCAGTCGGCTCTCCGAGACGCTGATTGCCCGGGTGCGGCCAGTGATACTGGGCATAAGCATCATAAAGGCTGTCGCAGCGCCAGATGCATCCCAAACGACGGTTCGTGTATTGATGCGCGAAGGTATCGCCGTCGAGGTTCTCACTCATCCATTTGACGAAATTCGCTACGGCGGGAGTCTGTAGGTAGGTGCTCTTTTCCATTCGTGACGTCCTTGAAAATAATCTTGAATCAACCTGGTTGCTGCGCCAGATCAAAGTCTGAGGCTTGGAATAAGTCAATTGTTCTCAGCAAGGCGCAAGCTAGAAACCTCATCTGCACCCCTCATCGCGATCGCTGTGCTACTCCCCTGGTCGATAGCGAAATCACGCCAGAAGCGGTACAGCCGACGCTCGGGATCAGGTGGTGAATTGAACGGAGAACTGTAGAGTTCAACAAGCGCTTCGCTCGCGCACCGCTCACCGAGCATTGCGGACCATTGCAACCAGTAAACCCCGGAGGCCATGTTGTGCTCTGTCGATGATTCATTCAGTGCCAGCCGTCCACGATAAAAACCTGCCAGCACATCCCCCTCTTCGACCGCCCGCTTGTACCAGAGCATGGCCCTGCCATGGTCGACCATGACACCTTCGTCACCCTCTTCGTAGATTGCTCCCAGCGCCAGCGCAGCCCCTGGCACACCATACTCGAATGCTTGCTCGTAGTAGTCGATGGCAAGAGCAGGATTCGTGACCATCCCCTTGCCGTAGTAAGCCTGCTCGGCCAGGTTGAATAACGCTTCGCCATTGCCCTCGACAGCAGCTAGCTTGAACAGCCGCCTGGCCAATATCGGGTCAGATGCCAAGCGCGTTCCATTTAGCCATAACCAGCCCAAATCATTCATTGCATCGGGGTCGCCATCAATGGCCGCGGCCCTCAGGCAAACGTATGTTTGGTGAATCTTGATCGGGTCAACCAGTCCTAGCAGGGAATTGGCCGCTTTGACTTCATGCAGACTTACAAACCTGGCCTGCCCTGCCAGCTCCATTGTCCGCAAGGATGGAATCCCAACTCCGCTGTAGAGGCGCTGCATTTCACTAGGCTCGACAACCGCAACCTGCTCAGGCATCGGGAGCAATGACTCCAGCAGATTGAACACACAGACCGATTTGCTCATGCTGCAGCCCTATCGTTGATCGCAGGGCTATTTTCCGTGAGTCTTGCGACACCTCATGTCGTGTTGAGCACAAGGATGCAAACGTGGATCAGCTATTTCGCCAGGACCTGATTCTGGGAATTCTTCCCGGCAAGGAAAACGCGTTGGGCAGCACAGCCATTCGCGAGCGCGTAGCTCGACAAGGTCTGAATGTCGACCTGAGGACGATCCAGCGAGACCTGAGCGATCTGAAGGAAAAATACCCTCATGTACACAGCAGAAAAGACGGACGCTCGACGCTGTGGTGGGCGGAAAAGTCCCTTTCCCGATTGTCGATGCTTCCCACAGATGCCATGAACCTAGCCATGATCATGGATCACGCCACGCGTTTTGGGATGGCTGCGCAAGTCGAACGACTGGCCCCGCTTCGTGATTACGCTGTTTCCCTGCTCAAAGGCAACCGGCCCAGTCAGGATGTTTCCAATAAGATCACCAGCAACACGCGCTTCATTACCCTGCAGCCCAGCGTGGTCAAACAAGAGGTGCTGGACGTCATTCAGCAAGCGCTTTTGGACGGCATGTCAATCGAAGCGCTCTACCAGAAGCGTGGCGCCGACGAGCCCAAGCTGCTCCAACTAAAACCGCTGGGGCTGTCCTATCAAGATTCGAACATCTATCTCTCGTGCGTCTTCAAGGGGTTGCCTCAAGGCAGTATTGCTGCGCTGCCCCTGCATCGTTTCAGAACCGCACGCACGATGTTCGAGGATATCGCTGCGCCAGAGGACTACGACATCAATTCAGTCCCCGCAATGCGCAGCCTGGTGGGTCTGAGAACGGATCATCCTGTCCAGATACGACTCCGCGTCAGCCACACTTTGAGCGAGCGCCTGCAGGAGAACCCACTCACTGAAGACCAGACTCTGGAACCGGAAACGACGGACTGGTGGCTTATGAGCGGCAGCATCCACCTCAGCCAGGGTTTGGACTTGTGGCTACTGAGCCAAGGTGAACATCTGGAAGTTCTCGAGCCCACCGCCCTTCGTGCGCAAATCGCAGCGTCGGCTAAGCGCATGGCGTCTCTTTACGCCGGCGAGTGATTGCGACACAGGACGTCGCCCTTCGGCAGCACCATATCTCCACCTTAAAAATGGAGACCTGCTGATGAAAACCTACTCCGCCTTTTTACAACGTGTCGTGGCGAATGCTGGGCCGCGGGCCAATTTCACGATCACCGTCCAAGCGGTGAACTCGGCCATGGCACGGGTAACAGCAGAAGCTCAGTACCCTGGATACAAATGCATCAACGCTCCAGTGCAAGTGCGGTAACTGTCCCCGTCATGCGACCTCGGGATTACCTCTTTTACCTGCTGGGCAGCGGTGATGACCCGCAAATCGCCGTATCACTCGTTGCGCAGCAGTCGTGGCCCCCGATTCAAGAGGGCTGCTACGAAATTGCCTTGCTCGCCGCTACTGAAGAGGAGGCACTTCGAGCATGCAAGGAATTCCTTGAGAGAGGTAGCAGTCCCCACGAACGCCACAAGCAGAGGCAATCGCGCCACAACTTCCACGCAATCGCTCTGGATGCCACCTGGCCAACGCAGCGATTCCACGAGGTTCACTGGCTATGCAGCCACAGGGCCTCGCCAGCCGATCTGCAGCGCCTCAAGGGGATCGCCGACATCATCCATGTACATTACCTCCGACCAGCTCCTGTAGCGAGGCCCTTCGGCATTCGCGTCTATCAGTGGACGAAAGAGCAAGACATGTTCGACTTCTGGCATGCCCTGTACACTGCCCTGGACAACCCAAATTTACTTGGGTTGGACTGGACCAGTTATGCCACCTGGAATCCGCAACAACTGATCGGCAGGTACGTCTCAGCTCAAGCGAAATCCGCCCTTCAAGCATTGCAGCATTTACGAAACCGCGTGCGACTGCACCAGTCAGATCGTGCACAGGAGGCACTGCTAGTCGTTGAAGGCACGCCTACGCTTACGCTCGGCGAATACGCACAGATTGTCGGCAGTCTGGCGGAAGTACTGGGATGTGAAATCGCCCCAGTGCTTCATCTCACGGATCTGCATGAAGGGTGCAAAATGAAACTGCTGATGTTTTCTCCGCAGTGACGGGCCCCGCTACTGACTGCAGCGATCAGATATAACGAAATTTCAGACCTGAATCATTTAAGGGAAGACGGGTGCGTATTGCCCTCTTCAGCCCTTCCCTTCTCAGGAGCCTGAACGATGTCGATTAACTGCCCTTCCTGTAACTCTGCTCGCGTCACAGCACGCAACCATGCCCGCAAAATCGGTGGTGCAGCCGGCGCTGTAGGTGGAGCCGCGACCGGCGCGGCGAGCGCTGCCGCCGGAGCACAAAGCGGTGCGGCTCTGGGCGCGGTCGCGGGCCCCATCGGGGCGGCCTTGGGTGGCCTGGCTGGTGCCATCCTGGGCGGCTTGGCTGGTGGCGCCGTCGGCAGCCTCGCCGGTGCACGCATGGGTGAAGAAATCGATGCCCGCGTGCTCGATAACTTCGAGTGCCATGCCTGCGGCCACGTCTTTTCCCTCGACCAGTAGCCCTCCTACAAGGCGCGCCACGCGCCTTCATTCAATCCGATTCCCACCCACCCGGCACAAGACTGCCGGGCAATAGCCAGTTTTCTCTGGCAAGGAAATCTTTATGGCTCATCTCATCGAGCATATGGCCTATGTCGGTGCAACCCCTTGGCATGGCCTGGGTAATCAACTCACGCAAAAACAGCCCCTTGAAATCTGGCAACGCGAAGCCGGTATGGACTGGCAGATCCTAGAAAGTCCAGTGCATTTCAAGTCAGACGCGATTGGCCATCTCGGCGCGATCCACTCGTTCCCCGAGCAGAAGGTATTGTTCCGTTCGGATACCAAAGCTCCGTTGTCGGTGGTCTCCCAGCGCTATCACATCGTTCAACCGCGCGAAGTGCTGGAGTTCTACAGGGATCTGACCGAGGTCTCCGGTTACGAGCTGGAAACCGCAGGCGTACTCAAAGGCGGGCGCAAGTTCTGGGCGCTAGCGCGTACTGGACAAGGCGCGGCACTCAAGGGTAACGACCAGGTCAACGGTTACCTACTACTGGCCACTTCCTGCGACGGAACCCTGGCTACCACCGCAACGCCGACCACAGTGCGCGTGGTCTGCAATAACACACTGACCATCGCCTTGGACGGCACCAGCCGAGCGATCAAGGTGCCGCATAACACCCGCTTCGATCCAACGGTAGTGAAGAAGCAACTCGGTATTGCCGTCTCGCAATGGGACGACTTCATGTACCGCATGCGCGCGCTGGCCGAGCGTAAGGTGCAATGGCATGAGGCACTGGGCTTCTTCATGAACGTCATGTGCGAGACCAGCCCGACCGGTGCGCTTCCGGAACAACTGCCCAACGAGCGCGCCCTGCGCAAGGTACAGGAACTGTATGAAGGTCGTGGTCGTGGCAGCCAGCTGGACTCGGCACGCGGCACCGCCTGGGGCCTGCTCAATGCCGTCACCGAGTACGTCGACCACGAGCGCCGTGCACGCAGCAACGAGTACCGCATGGACTCGGCCTGGTTCGGTCAGGGTGCGCAAATCAAGCAACGCGCGCTGGATTCTGCGTTGAGGTTGGCAGCCTAACCCCTGCCCTGAAGCCTACCCAGCCCAAGCGGGCTGGGTGGCTGTTCGACCTCGGACAGAAGTTCGTCAATAATCACACACCACCATCTAGAAGGATCTTCACGTTGAAACAGATAGCTATCGTTGCGTTACTCGCACTCGCCATCAGCGGATGCGACAAACCCAAAGAAGAAACCGCACAGACAAATCAACCTCCGGCAATGTGCGCCAAGGATACGGATTGCAAAGGCGACCGCATCTGCGAAAGCGGACAGTGCATGTCCCCTACATCGCAGCCTACCGCAGCTACAAAACCTGAGTTACTTGCACCAGCTGCCCCCAGCATTGCCTACGAGGCGCTGCTGATTTCAGACGATGCAGCGGGCCCCTTCAGCATCGCCTACATGGATCTCGGCACTGCACTCAACTACCAATCCAGAGCAGGGGCGGTCAACCTCATGGAGTCGGTTGTGCAAGACCCCGAATCCACCGGCTACGTCAAAATCGAAAAAGCCTATGCCTTTGGTCCGGACAAATTCGTTCTGGTTGTCTCAACCGGCGAAAACGGCAACTCCTGCCCGGCAACCACATACGTCCTTAGCTACGACACCAAGAGCGAAATTGTCGATGGCAAAACGAGCATTGATGGCTGCTCTGAAACCGTCGAAGCCTTTGCTGAAAACAACAAGCTAAGCGTTAAGAAAGAAGGGGCAACAACCGTCGTCTACAACGGCAAAGTCATCTAGAGACACCCACCTCTTACCCTCTAAAACCACGCCCGGTCAGCTTCGCGCTGACCGGGCTTTTTTATGTCTGTGAGGTATGCACATGAAAGCCACTTCATTGAACGGCAACACTCGCAAGCCCCGCCCTGCTCTGCGCCTGGTGAGTACCAAGGAGCTGCCTCGCGAGGACTGGCTAGCGATTCGCAAACAAGGCATTGGCAGCTCCGATGCTGCCGCTGCAGTAGGTCTGAACCCGTACAAATCGCAGTTGGAGCTGTGGCTGGAAAAGACCGGCCGCGACAGCAAACTACCGAAGACCGATCCCCACGATGAGGAAAGCCCGATGTACTGGGGTAACGTCCTGGAACCCATCGTGGCCTGGCACTACAGCAAGCGCACGAAGCACAAGGTACGGCGGATCAACGCCGTGCTGCAGCATCCCAATCCGGAGCTGCCCTGGATGCTGGCCAACATTGATCGAGAGGTGATCGGCACGGACGAGGTGCAAATCCTCGAATGTAAGACCGCCGGCATAAATGGAGCACGCCTCTGGAAAGAGGGCGTGCCGGAGTATGTACAGCTACAGGTGATGCACCAACTCGCCGTGACTGGCAAGCAAGCTGCTGATGTGGCTGTGCTGCTGGGTGGCCAGACGCTGGAGATCCATCGCATCGAGCGGGACGAGCAGATGATCGCTCGCCTGATCGAGTTGGAGCGCCAATTCTGGCATTACGTGGAAAGCGACACGCCACCTCCAGCCGATGGTACGGCCTCCGCTGAAGCTGCCCTGCGCTGCCTCTACCCAGAGGACAGTGGACAGACCGTCGACCTCAGCCAGCATGCCGGCCTGACCGCGGCCTATATCGAGTTGAAAGCCGTTCGGCAGTCGATTGCTGATAAGGAAAAGCGCGAAGCCGAACTCAAGCAGATGCTGCAGCAGGCCATGGGCGACGCCAGCCGGGCGGAGTTCTCCAATGGCTATGTCAGTTGGCGCAAGGCCAAGGACAGCGTAGGGCTCGATGTCGCCCAACTGCTCAAGGACAAGCCATACCTGCAGGCCAAGTACCCGCTATTGAAAACCGGAGCACGGCGCTTTCTCGTCGGTTGACTCCCTCACCCTCTCACGCCCTTCCCCCTTGGCCGGTCCATGCAGTTCGCACTGCGTGGCTGGCCTTTTTTATTTCCAGGAGAACCACCATGCTCAAAGGTCTGGCTATCACCCCGCCGGTACTCGGGCGGATTTCCATCGGCAAGGTCATCGAGAAGAACGGCAAGCGTCTGCCGGAAAAGGATGATCAGTTCACCATTACCTCTCAGGTGCAGGGCAAGGATGGCTGGCTCCTGCACCCACTGAATGACGAACTGCGCCAAAGCGATGGCGACAAGCTACGCAGCATCCCCATACGCCTGTTGTTCAACGAACCAGAGTTAAATTTCCGCGCCGACTACACCCTGTTCGATCGGCAGTCTGGGCGTCCGTTGTGTGTCGGCAACGGTGATACCTGCAAGCGCGTCACGCAGGACGGCATGCAATCTCTACCCTGCCCTTCCCCAGATGCCTGCTCCTTGGCCAAGGGCGGAGCGTGCAAGCCCTATGGCCGACTCAACGTGGTGATTGGGGACGAGGATCCGCTGGGCAGCTTCGTCTTCCGTACCACCGGCTTCAATAGCATCCGCACCATCGCCGCTCGGCTGCATTACTTCCAGGCCATCTCGGGCAATCGCCTGGCCTGCCTGCCACTGGAACTGCGCCTGCGTGGCAAGTCCACTCGCCAGAGCCACGGCACACCGATCTTTTACGTCGACCTGACAGTACGCCACAGCACGGACATGACCCAAACGCTGCAGGCCACCCATGAGCTCGATGCACAACGACAAGCAACTGGCTTCGATCAGGCTGCGCTGGATGACGCCGCGCGTCGAGGCTTTGCCAATGGCGCCTTCGAAGACAGTGAGGAAGACGCGGGCGCCATTGTTGAGGAGTTCTACCCCACCGACAGCGGCAGCCCTACCAGCACCTGCCAAGCCGCACCGAGAACCAGCCTGAGCGAGAAATTGGAATCAAAGGCTCAACGGCTCAGCGCCCCCTCTCCTCAGAACTAAGGACACCATCATGAAACTGCACAAACTGAAGGCCAGTGAGCCAAGCGGAACCTACCTGGTTGAATCGCCAATCACTGAAGCTGACATCCTGCTAATGGCTAGGCAACTCGCCAATCAACGCCTTCGTCGGGGGCGGGCACTGACCTCTCCACGGGAGGTTTTTATCCATTTGCAAGCACTGCTCGCCGATTACGAACACGAGGTCTTTGCTCTGCTTTTGCTCGACAGCAAGAACCGGGTGATCACGTTTCACGAAATGTTCCGAGGCACCCTGGACGGCGCAAGCGTTTACCCGAGAGAGGTGGTCAAGATGGCACTGGCGCACAACGCGGCAGCGATCATCCTGGTCCACAACCATCCTTCAGGTGATCCCGAGCCAAGCCATGCGGACCGCAACCTGACGCACAGGCTGCAGGAAGCGTTGAACGTGGTTGGCGTACGAACGCTCGATCATGTCGTGGTAGGCAAAGAAGGCTGTGTATCTCTAGCCGAGTCTGGCTACTTGTGAGGAGACCATCATGAAATGCTTGATATGCAGCTCCTCGGTAGTTCTGACCCTAGATGCTGCAAGTGCCATTGCACGCACTCTTGGAATCGCGGAAAGCTTCATCAGGGGCACTCAGCGAGCTACCGTCAGCGCCAGCCCAGCAGCCCCTCAGCCACTGGCGCAAGTGCTGAATATGATCACTGACGGAACATCAGCGGTCTCGTCCGAATGGGAGGGTATCAACACCTGGATTCAGGACATGCAGAAGTATCAGTTCATGGGGCACACGTGTCTTTGCTTGCGCTGCGGAGCATTGTTCGATGCCCCCCAATCCAGCGCTTAGCTCAACTACGCGCCAGCCTTTCAACCAAACGCTCTACAACCTCCATCACCAGTTGCCTGTCGTCTCCACCCAGGGAGGAAAGCAAAGCATGGAGACGACGCGCCTGGTCCTCTGGACGGTCACTCGCTTCTGTCAGGAGTTCAGCTGTTTCGCAGCCGAAGACACCAGCCAACTCCACCAGTCGCTCGATGTTGGGCATGACCACGCCGCGCTCAATCCGCGACACCGCTTCGCTGCCTATCCCCAGTCGCTCGGCAACCTGCTCCTGGCTGAGTCCGGATTGCAGGCGCTGCCGAGCAATCGCCCGTCCCACTACATCAGCCAGCCTTTTCGATTCGGTCTTTGACATCACACCCTCCAGTCATCCCAGATGGTCGTGTCACAACCTGTTGACATGAAGGACCCATAAAGTCGAGACTCAACCTTAAGGGTTGCCATTCATCTCAAATGGCTTGCTCGTTGGAAAAAACCCGCCCAGTACCGCCCCCCTTTCGTCACAGAAAGTGCCAGATGTTTACCTCACTTGCTGAGGCGAAATGCTCAATCATGCAGATGAAAAAACATCGGCATAATTAAAAAATGGAGTGTAACTAATGCTGATAGTCATACTTTGGATCACCCTGGCCATAGTGCTCGGGTTTACCGCCAAAGCAAACGGAAGGTCATTCTGGATCTGGTTCATTCTCGGGATGATAATTGACCCAATACTGGCTTGGATTGTTTATGTAATTGTCGTAAAGAGCCAATAGCACTTGAAAGCTTCTGAAATCCCTCAGCTCTCCTGAGGGATTTTTTTTGCGTCAGACCGCATAGCTTCGAGGCCAAGCTGTAGAGACTCTTCAATTACGACGGCCGTTTGGCAATCTGTCCATTGGTCAAATGGTATCTAGCCAGCCAACCTCAGCCGATCTGGCCGCCCTGCAGCACTCTTTGCCAAATTGCGCTCTTGGATTTTAGCAACAACCCAGTCCTGCACCTCATCGTCTACCCAGCCGACACATCGCTCCCCCAAGGAGACTGGTTTCGGAAAGGCCTCTTCCGCGATGTACTTGTAGACGGTCGAGCGAGCCAGCCCCGTTACCTGCATTACTTCTTTCAGTCGAATCAGTCTCATGATTGAAACTCCATTGGTTTGTCCCATGAGATGGCTCATTCCTGTGTAACTTGAATGCGGCGTAATTGACTCATGCCGAAGTTCCGCTCTCCATCGCCGTACCGTTTAGTCTGCAACTTGGCGAAATAACTGAGACGGTAGAAGACACCATAGAGCTGTAGACTTGATCGCGGCCCACGGCGCATCAGCGCAGAAGTAGGGCACTCCGGAAAGTGAACACCCGTCCGTGCTTGCCTCCAGTCGATACTCAGCGCGACACCCCACGCCTTACAGATACGCCCAGACAACATCTCGTCGTAGTCCCGATCCCCATCACCCAAGCGCCCGTAATTTCCTAGCGAAAAATAGGCGTCATGATTGAGCAATATGGCCAAATGAAAATGTGGTTGGTCAGCTTCGTTCCATTCACGCACCCAGACGTAACGCACCATTGGGTCATAAGCTCGCTTACCAGCAGATTGTTTAACCCCTTGAGCGTGCTTAAGCTGGGCCTTTATAGACTCGATGAAACGTGTAATCGCGTTTTCTGAAATGCTGCAACTCTTTGGGCTGTGTAGGTCAACACGTATGACAGTCCATCTAGGGTGCTCAGCTAAGCACCACATAAGCAAATGATGGATACGATTCAGGTAGTGTAAGTGCAATTGGTCATGCTCCATCTGGATTGGCAGGCCTAGCCATTCGATGGAGTTTTTTGGAGGTGTCTTGAACATGAGGCGTGTCCCTGTGATTAGTCTCACAAGAACCGACTTATCTGTAGAGCGTTAATTTGCTCATACGTCACTACTAAATATTAACTAACCAACGTTGCCCATCATACGCCTGACCGCCATAACAGAGCAGGCATAAGCCTGACGTATAAAACAGACAAATAAAGTCTAAGTTTTCACTCTGAAGTTATCAACACCACTCAACCCAGCAAACCAACAGTCACTCCCTTAAAGCGGAGTGACTTGAGTATATCGAATTAACTTGTAACCTTACCATCCCCGGGCGCCCAACCGGATAGCAACTCACCCCAAGAAGTGACTCCTCCCTAAAAATACCTTTCGTGGAAAACAGCTGCAAAACCTCGCCTTGCAATTGAATCGCCACCCGCTCTAAAAGCACTTCAATCAAACTAGAATCTTTTAAACCGCCCTCACTCGGTATAACAGAGTCTATGTCATCCATGTGAAAAAACTCTCTTAGCACACCCCCAATAACTCTTTTCAGCTCCCCCTCTACTTCAGCTATCTCACTCGATAGCGCAACACATAGACAGATAAAGAGATAGCGCCTAAACGCAGCATCATCTAGCCTCAGCAATTGTAAGTCAGCATAACGATGTTTAGCACTACTCATATTAAATCCACACACTCTCCTCAACTCATCGAAACCTGAGCCACCATTCCCGGCAAACCAGCCTAAAACCCCAGGAATATCCATTATTGAAACGTGCTCAACAGAAAAATCTTTAATTGTTGATGGACCCAGTAAAAAATAAACATTCTCCTTAGATAAAATCTTACCTTTCGGAAAATCCGTATTTACACAAGAAATGAAGCCTTCATCATCCAACATTGAAAGCAATCGTCGCACGGTAGACTCATGAAGGCCAACATCTTCAGCCAGAGTAACAGCGCTTACACGTATCAGCACCGACGCCCCCACTAATGTTGAAGGTCGGCCCTTCGTCTCCCCTGATGCAACCCACAGCTGTGCCAGCAGACATCGTTCTGTAACCGACAACTGACTAAACACTCCTGACTCTGAACTCAGAATCTTTAGACAGACCGTCTCACTTAGAGCCAATCCCTTCGGCGCCTTAAATTTTATGTTCAATCGGTAAGTTTCTACCGGACGCCCAAGCGTCTTCTTCTTACCTTTAGTAAAGGCCCTATGGCTCACCAAGGCTTTAAGGCCTTGGCTCACTCCGGTCTTGCTATATCCGACCGCCTCAGCAAGCTTAGCCACCCCGCCGTCCCACACCTCTCCATCGGCAACCAGTCCTCTTTCAAGCATGAGGTAGGCAAGGTAACGCGCCTTGGGTTCCACTCCTCTTAAGGCCGAAAAAACCTGATAAAGCCTAGCGTTCATGCTGCTCTCCTGCAGAAAATCGGATCAATTTAGACAGTACTTTATCCTGGATTTAACATCTATAAAAAGCTTGAACTATACCCCAATTAATATCAGGATAAACGCTGCCTAAAAATCACTTGTGATTTCACTTGTGACCTATAATTCTCAAGCGAAACGCTCAATAGAAAAAATTAATTAAAAAAATAAATAAAATAGATTTATGAAATTAAGGAGATGCAAATGCTTGAGGAAACAGAACGCTTAGCCTGGATCGACAGCCAACGAAAAAAGAGAGGCGAGCTAATGGAGTGGCTGCTACGTGATTATAAAATGCAACTTCATCTAGACGAAATTGACTCAGTTGCTAAAGAGATCAAAAAGGAAAAAAACAATAGAACCTCTTTTACAAATCTCAACCTAGATATAAAAAAGAAATCTTTAAAAGAAAAAGAGAAGGCTGCCTGGATTGCGATAGAATTTGAAATTAAAATCTTAACCAACAAAGAGTTCAGCAAATTAAAAAGTCGATGGTCTTCCTATTTAAATAGAAAGCACTCAAAAAGCATCGGATGCAGCATCTCTCATGATTCTCACGAAAAACTAATGGAGTTAAAGGGAAAGCACAAGCTGAAAGACACCATTGAAGTTATGATATCCCTTATCCACTGCAGACAAACTGAAATCATCTCAACAAATATAATAAAGCCAAAAACAACACCTCTTCTGGATCACTTCAAAACATTAGAAAGGGTCGAAATCAAACCCCAACCAAACGCAAGCGACATTTTTCTATCCGCACAAAACGACACTGGCTTATTACAGGGGATAATATCCAAACAAGCCGCTAGCATTGAGATGCTTTTAAAGCAAATTGATACCCTCAAGCGAAATCGACAAAACACGTGACAAAAGTCAGCCACATCAACAAAACTTCCGAGTGAGACCGCGTCAACAAGATCTAGCGTAGCACTGCAATATTCGTATCGATTGAGCAAGCTCTTTTCGCAGGGTGGCAATTGCAGGGGCTATTCAGGTCTGTCAGATAAGCAGAACGGCAGTTGCCTAATTCTTTGTTCCAACTCGACGGACAAAGCTTCCGCAGTAAAGGAAGTAACATCAACGGAAATGTCTGCATGCGACCTTAGCTCTTCAAGCACGCACTCACGAAAGCCTGGATCAAGTGTTTCCATGTCTTCTGCGGTTGCGCCGCGAGCGCTTAGTCGTCGTTGTCGCTCAGGCTCGTCGAGCACAAGCAGGATAGTGATATCTGGCTGGGGCAGGCTCTTGCTCAGCGCACCCAGATCAGCCGATACGCCACGAGCTTTTGCGTAGGCCAGTGTCGAGGCCCAGTAGCGATCCATAAACACCCACTCGCCACGTTCAACCAGGCTGCGTGCATGCCTCCCTTCGCTGGAAACGCTGGCCGCATAGAACAGCGCCTTGGCAAGTTCATCATGGGCAAATGCCTCCAGAATAGCTGGGCGGCCACTACGCAATGCGGGTCCAGGGGTACTCATTGCGTGGCCCGAAAAACGCTCGGCCAGTCTGTTCATAATCGTAGATTTTCCCACGCCGTCGAGGCCCTCAATAGCAACAAACCCAGCCATTTCAGTTCTCCTCCAGCAGCTTGGCGATACGAGCCATTTCGGTATATTCCGTTTCAGAGAAACTATTGCTGGCGACTACAATGGGAATAGCCTGGTCATCGCTTTCCTTGAATCCATAGAGCTGTTTCTGCTCGTATAGTGGTGTCCCCCTGAGCAACATCAGTGGCCAGGCCCTTATCCGAGGCACCCGCCGCTGCACACACCAATCAACACTGCTACGGAAGCTGTCTAATGTTTGATTGGGCAAGCCGTAAATCAGTGAAACCTCAAAGTCTATTTGCCGTTCATGTAACTGACGGATTCGGCTGCAGATGATATCCAGACGGTTGGGCCTTTTGATCGCCCGGTACTCGGCCTCTACGGTGGTCTGCAGACCGAACTCCAGGGTGACATTGAGTCCCTCAAGCGCATCCAGAAATTCCGGGGTACAGGTCTCGAAGCGGCATTGCAGAGAAAGGTGCGCAGTTACACCCGCCGCTTTAGCGCTGTTTAGGATCTGAATGGCTCGCTTGGCATCATTGTGAAAAATCGGATCCAGCACCGAGATGCGCTTTACCTTCGCAGCAGCAAACATCGCGAGCTCTTTCTCCAGCCGATGGCCATCAAACCATTGGTGCTTGAGGCGTATGCCTGGCTCGCGGTGCTGGCAGAACGAGCACCTGAACGGGCAGCCGCGCTGAGTCTCCCAACGAATACTGCTCTGTAAATCAGCTGTTTCCAGCAGGTACGGTGAGGGTAAGGTCAACAGATCGTGATCTGCTTTGCGGCCCAGATCGGTGGTGCCGGCGATATGGATGCCACAGTCATCGGGTGTGGTACCGCTGGCCAGTGCAACCATGGCCATCTCGCCCTGGCCACGAACGAAATACCTTACTAGCGGATATTTGCTTTCCAATTGGCCCTTGGCCATATAGGAAATTTGCGGTCCGCCAAGGACAACCTCTGCCCCAGTGTCCTGAATCGAATGAGCCAGGACGCGAACCTCTGCGTCGTTCCAGACAAAGGTACCGAAGCCAACCAGGCAGCCAGGGCCGGCCTGTCTAATGGCCTGCAGCAAACGGGCCTGCACCTGTGCCAGTGAGAAGGAAGTGCTGTTCACTTGTGCGTCGACAATCTGAAATGACGCACCGGCTGCGCGCAAAGCCGCAGCGATAGAAGCGATCCCTAATCCGGTTTTACCGTCCTGCGGCCGACGCCAATCCAATGAAACCAAGATTACCGGCCTCATGGCGTCAGCTCCTGGCTGGCGTGCCGGTATCGCTCAGCGTGGCCACGTAAGCGTTGCCTTACATCACGGCGGAAGTTCTGGAATGCGCGGCAATCTCCGGGCGTGCTAGGCACAATAACCATGCCGCAGCCATTGGGCGGAAAGAGCTTATAGTGCCGGCCTTTTGCATAGCTCCAGCCAAGTTGAAGCAGGTCCAATACGAGTTTGTTGATGTCCTTGTTCTTACTGAAGTACATGGTGGTTCCTCTGGTGCGTGGCTTTGTGCGCACGATGCAGCAGAGGTGACTTTCGAAGCCCGACAGCCAGCCGAAAGAAAAATCAAAAAATGTATCGTCAGTTTGTGGCGTGCTCAGGCAGCAGCGTCAGCAAGTACTCGATCACCCTTTGCCGCTTGTAACTGACTGCGACCCAAAGCGCATTCCTCTCATCACCGGGGCGGTCCTCGTCCAGTGAAAGCCAAGGGTTTCCACCAGCCGCGATCATGGCTTTGAGTACATCAAGATCACCCAACTGCGCTGCGAACAATGTAGGCGTCCAGAGGTCGCGATGGCCGTTAAAGTCTGGGTAGCGTCGATTTGGATCTGCTTTCTTGTCCAATAATGTCATGACCACCTCACGACGCTCATCGGTGGTCCGGCTGTAATGCTGCTTTACAGCCTCGAAAATGAGCTTCTTTTGCGGGTCAACGAGCATCGCATGCACATCAAGGCGTTGAGCCGGTAGCTCACAATCCAGAATGGCACCGTTCTTGGCATCGAAAGAATCGGCCGGAACGCGCCCTTCCAGGTAGGCTCTCAACTGCGCAGGATCATTTACATGGACACTGTCATGAAGCAGTGCCATGGCATAAACCAGAGCGCTTGGGGAGTTGAAGCAAGGCAGCTCCATATCAGCGCCAAGCGATATGAGTCGCCCAACAACTTTTGCATCAGCCATATTCATGGCGATCTGTAATGGCGTCTCCCGCTTGCTGGAAGCTGACCGGTTTGCAGTTTCTGGAGCGATATCCAAGCTCAGCAGATACTGCAGAATTTCGGGATCTTTTCGGTCATGTCCTCGACGCAGCGCCATGATCAGGGCGTTTTCGCCTGATTCCGGGATGAAAACATTTGGATCCCCGCCTGCCAGAGCAAGCTCTTTGACATCTTCAAGCGTCCCCATCAGGACTGCATCCATCAACGGCGTATAGCGGACGCGTCCATCGGACTGGGCGCGCTTTCGGTTTGGGTTTGCCAGATCCTTGGGTGATAGGACAAACGGACCAACTACATAACGCATGGCCGGCGGGATTCGCTGCGTAGCCTTTTGTGGCGCAAACAGTCGCTCAAACTCAAAGGAGATTAGGCGCATTGCCTGTTCATCCAGCTCTCGCTTGGGTGGGTTGTTCAAACCCAGCAAAAAACATTTGTCCCAGTAGTGGTTTGCCTGAACCTGATCACCCACGCCAACGGCGTAGCACAAAGCTTCATGGATAAGCGGATGCTGGTGTGACCCAGCCCGCCACCAAGCCGCATGGCATGCGCTTGCGTAGAGCTTTAGCGCATTGTCCTTCTCGCCAAGATTTGCGGCCAACCTTGCCGAGAACCAGCGCCAAAGATACTCATGGGCCGTATAGACCTCAGGTGAGGTGCGCTCACAGAGCGAGCGAAGCCAGTCAAGGCGATCACGGATGGCCTTGTGGTTTTCCACTGCATTGGCAAACAAACGTTGGATGGCGTTGAGTACAGGAGCAATCTGGTCACGTATAGGCAGGCTATGCCAGTCTGCTGCCTCACGCTTCAGTAAGACAATGAACTGCTCCTCTGTCCTTAGAGGCAGCTGGCCTTGCATAAAAAAGTCGCGTTTGACTGTGTCGCGCAGATCGGCGGGCAATGACTGTATTGCGACCACCATGATCAGCCAACCGGATAGTCGCTCTATCTGCTGGCGGGGCAATTGGCACTCGCCGACGAGTGCCATAACCGTATCGCGGTACGGCCACAGGCTTTTACCGATAGCGTTACCCTGCTGCCAGCGTTCTAGAGTGCGCTCGTCCAGATCCGCGTGATTGGCAAGCCGCGCCAACAATTGTTGTGCAGAAAGTGAGCTTATTTGCTGTGCAGCGATAAGCCAGGAGGCAAAGGGGGAATCCCACCACTGCCGCATATCCGGTAACGGTAATTCCTGATGTATGCGGCGAACAAAGCCCGAGATCTCAGGGATTACCAACATCCTAAAGATGGCAGACCGTGCGCGATCCTGAATCATCCCGGTGGTATCTACCTTTCGCGCCAGTGAGCGCAGCAGTTTGCCGTACCTGGTCCAGGCCGACTCGATCAGATTGCTCCAGTCCGCCCCAGCATCATCCCGAATGGCCCGTAGCCATTGAGCTTGGCAGTTCTCCAATAAGTTGAAGTTACCAGCCGGACGTTCTTCGAGGGCTAGATGATCGATATCCCGACCCAATCCTTTGCTTTCCAGAAAGGGGCGGTAACCAGTAGCTGTTAGCAATGCCCTAAAGAGATTGCTGGGGGTAGGCAAAACCACCAAATCATTCATTTCGCATCCTTGCAGCACCTTGTTTACGAAGCCCAGCGCCCAAAATGTACACAATAGATGCTACCGGAGACCTGACCAAATGAGTGCCTGGAGCTGCTGACACTATCAGCTGATCCCTATAATTTTGGCCGTTAGCCGCCAGCGCTCTAAACCAAACTCATCTCCTACAGTAGGAGAGCTAAGGTCCTTTACGCCTTCCCGCCGCGCCATTCTTCAGCGGTGGCACAAAAAGTGGCACAAAAATCCAAGGCATCGCAAAATCACTAGGCATAAAAAAATCCAGTCACCGCTAAGTGACTGGATTTTTTAGGGTTTTTTGGTCGGGACGGAGTGATTCGAACACTCGACCCCTTGCACCCCATGCATGCGCCACTAGCCACGTAAGCTACTGATTATACTAGAAAACCACTCATATACGGCTAGGCAAACTAAAGCCAATAACGCATCAATGCAAACGATTTCATGCGGCCTGCAGCGCAGGTTTTGCGCCGACAAATCATCCCGCCTCGCCCGTCCTGGGCAACTACTCTCCCCTCAAACCGTCATGCGATTTCTCGCAAGCAGCCCCGGCTATTCCTCGCTGGTCGGCGATTCCAGCATAGAGTCGAACAGCCTCTCCGAGCCGGCCGAGCATGTCGGTTCGCACTCTGGCGGCGTCTTCGGCTGTCTGGCCGAGCTGGGCAGTGATGGAATTGCCGGCGTCACGACTGCGCTGCTCAGCGGCTGCGAGGCGCAACTTGAGCCGCTCAAGAGCACTGCCAGCACGCTCAGCATCGCCACGCGCTGCAGCCAGTTGTTTCTTGGCTTCTGCATCTGCTTTCTCCGTAGCGGCCTGGCGCCGCTGGTTTTCCTGAATGAGGAACATCGCCGCACGCCGGTCGCGCTCAGCTACTTGGGCGCGGTAGTTGCTGTGGGCGGACCTCTCGTTGGCCAGGGCCGCCTGCAGGCCCGCTACGCGCACCTGCTGGACGCCGCCGACCGCCATCGCAAGCACCACCCCAGCGATCCACGGCCAGGCCCAGGACGGGACCAGCTTCAGCCAGCCGGCCATCACGGCACGTCCTTGAAGAAGATGTGCCGACCGATCTTGCGTGTACGGGTAGCACCATTCACCCACGCCGGCGGCTTCTTCATCGTCGTGGAGTAGTAGTGCGTAGCGCCCCCAGTCGGGTCGAGCTCATGGCCATCGATCACAGCCACCGCAGCCTCACGACACTGCATGAACTGCGCGGCCGGGATGGGCTTTTCACCGCGCAGGTAGGCGCTGTTCGGGTCGTTCTTGTTCCAGCAGCTGAACTGCCATGGCGCCTTGCATACGCCTGCATAGCCTTCGCCCCACCAGTCCGGTTTGCCGTCGTTGTGCAGGTCCATCTCTACGCGGTTGCGGATGCACCAACCAACGGCGATCTGGCCGCCCTGCCCTTCGCCGCGTGCCTCGCCCCAGATGGTCCGGGCAAGCACGTCGATGTCTTGTTCACGTTGGGTCATGATTTCTCCAGGCACAAAAAAGCCCGCACTCGGCGGGCCTTGGGATGGGTTGCGGGTTATGCAGGCGGCGCGTGATGCCTGTCCGTGTA
>NZ_JACFYX020000018.1:0-87291 GCF_015712105.2 Pseudomonas chaetocerotis | reverse complement strand
CGGCATCTCCGAGCATTGTTGTGATTTTAAGGAGTGAGGCGAATCTAACCGAGCCAGGACCGGCGCGATATTCGTCATTGGCAAACGCCGTCTTAGGCGACGGCGAATGAGAGGCCGCCCCGGGTGCGTGGGCCCGGGGCGGCTGTAAGGCTTACGGCTGGTTGGCGGCTTGCGCGGCTTCGATCACATCACTGCCGATCTCGGCCTCGAACTTCTTCCACGCCGGGCGCACGGCGTCACGCCAGACGGCACGCTGCTCGGGCGTCAGGGTGATGATCTCGCTCTTGCCGGTGGCGACGATGGCCTGGCGCGCTTCGGTATTCAGCGCCTCTGCCTGCTTGTTCACCTCGACGGTCACCTCGTCGACGATCTGTTCCAGTTCGCTGCGGATATCCGCCGGCAGGCCGTTCCAGAACCGGGTGTTGGTGATCAGCAGATAGTTGCCGATGGCATGGTTGGACTCGGTCATGTACTTCTGCACCTCGAAGTACTTCTGCGAGTAGATGTTCGACCAGGGGTTGTCCTGGGCGTTGACCACGCCGGTCTGCAGGCCCTGGTAGATCTCGGCGAAGGCCATCTTGCGCGGCACCGCGCGCAGGGCGCTGTACTGCGCGGCCTGCAGGTCGGACGGTTGCACGCGGAATTTCTGCCCACGGGCATGGGCCGGCTCCACCAGCGGCTTGTTGGCGGTGAGCTGACGCATGCCGTTGAGCCAGTAGGCCAGGCCGGTGATGCCCTTGCTCTCCATCGACTTGAGCAGCGCCTTGCCCTTGTCCGAAGACTGGAAGCGCTGCGCGGCGGCGACGTCATCGAACAGGAACATCATGTCGAACAGCTGCAGCTGCTTGGTGTACTGCTCCAGCTTGGACGGTGCCGGCGCCAGCATCTGTACTTCGTTGAGCAGCAGGGCTTCCATTTCCTTGCCATCGCCATACAGCGAGGAGTTGGCGTAGACGTCGACCTTGACCTTGCCGGCCAGGCGCTCCTCCACCAGTTTCTTGAACAGCAGCGCGCCCTGGCCCTTCGGCGTACTGTCGGCGGTGATATGGGAAAACTTGATCAAGATCGGATCGGCTGCGTGTGCCGAGAGTGCGCCAAGCAGTGCGCAACCGGCGAGCACACCGGCCAGGCCACGACGGACGAAAGAAAACTTCATGGAAAGCTCCTGTTGTTTTTGTCTGAGCGTCAAGGGAGAACCCCCTTCGATTGGCCCGGACTCTACTGCGCCCTTCCACAAGCTGAAATTCACATTTGGACAACTGAGCCTTCGGCATTCACGAAGGCAGCGTAGAACCCTCCCTTGCCGCGCCACTGTTTCTCAGGTGATCGAGCATCTGCTTCGCGGTCAGCGAAAGGTTGTCCTGATTGCGCACCGCCACCTTGAGCTCACGCCGGGCCCAGGGATCGTGCAGCGGGATCACCCGCACATCCAGCGCCGGCAAATAGGTACGCACCGCCAGGTCCGGCAACACACCGACGCCCATGCCGGTGTGGATCATCCGGCAGATGGCTTCGAAGCTGCGCACCTGGATGCGCAGGCGCAAGGCCACGCCCTGGCTGTGCGCCGAGTGCTGTAGCAGGCCGTGCAAGGACGCGTCCTGCTGCAGGCCGATGAAGTCGTAGCCCACCGCCTCGCGCAGGAACAGGCCGTCGCGTTCGGCCAGCGGATGCTCACGCGGAGTGACCAGCACCAGTTGGTCATGACGGTAAGTGAACACCTGCAGGTCCTCGGCCGGCACGTGGCCGGCGAAGATGCCGATATCGGTCAACCCCTCTCGCACGGCGCGGATGGTCTCGCTGCTGACGCGCTCCTCCAGGTCGATCTTCACCTGCGGGTGCAGGCGGCTGAAGCTGGCCAGATCCTCGGGCAGAAACTCGATCACCGCCGAGGTGTTGGCGTGGATGCGCACATGGCCTTTGACGCCTTCGCTGAATTCGCTGAGGTCGGCATTGAGCTGTTCGAGGTTGTCCATCATGTTGCGCGCGTGGTGCAGCAGCGCGTGGCCGGCCGGGGTCAGCTCGACGCCCTTGGGCTGGCGATAGAGCAACGCGATGCCGAGCTGGTTTTCCAGGTCGCTGACGCGCTTGCTTACCGCTGCCAGGGCCAGATGCTCGCGTTCGGCAGCGCGAGTCAGGCTGCGCTCGTCGGCAATGGCCACGAACAGCTTGAGGGTGACGAAATCGATGCGGCGCATGAGGGTCTCCATTTCGTGTCTGGCGAAGTGAAACTGCCAGATACCTGATTAACAGCATGCCACTTCGCGATACGCGAAGCCTAGCTTGGCCATTGGGCAATTGTCGGCACCGCTGCGCTGCGCCATTCTGCGCACCACGAGAAACGCACAGGCAAATCAGGTGCAGCCATGACTCAGAGCAATAACAGCAACATGGCCCTGCAGGGGCTCAAGGTGATCGAGATGGGTCAGCTCATCGCCGGTCCCTTCGCCAGCAAACTGCTCGGCGAATTCGGCGCCGAGGTGATCAAGATCGAACCGCCGGGCGTCGGCGATCCGCTGCGCAAATGGCGCAAGATCAAGGACGGCACCTCGCTCTGGTGGCACGTGCAGTCGCGCAACAAGCGCTCGCTGACCCTCGACCTGAAGCAGGCCGAAGCGCAGGACATCGTCCGTCGCCTGGTGAGTGAGGCCGACGTGCTGGTGGAGAACTTCCGTCCCGGCACGCTGGAAGGCTGGGGTCTGAGCTACGAAGCGCTGAAGGCAATCAACCCGCGCCTGATCATGCTGCGCATCTCCGGCTACGGGCAGACCGGCCCCTACCGCGATCTGCCCGGTTTCGGCGTGATCGGCGAAGCCATGGGCGGCCTGCGCCACCTCTCTGGCTACCCCGGCCAGGCGCCGGTGCGCGTCGGCATCAGCATCGGTGACTCGCTGTCATCGCTGTACGGCGTGATCGGCGTGCTGCTGGCCCTGCAGGAGCGTGCGCGCAGCGGCGAAGGCCAGGAAATCGACGTGGCGCTTTACGAGTCGGTGTTCGCCATGATGGAAAGCCTGATCCCCGAATACGACGCCTTCGGCTACGTCCGCGAGCCGGCCGGCAGCGCCCTGCCCGGCATCACGCCGTCCAACTCCTACCCCTGTAACGACGGCAGCTACGTGCTGATCGCCGGCAATGGCGACAGCATCTACAAGCGCCTGATGAGCCTGATCGGCCGCGACGACCTGGGCAACGACCCGCGCCTGGCGCAGAACGACGGGCGCAGCCAGCACGCCGAGCTGATCGACGGTGCCATCGCCGAATGGACCGCGCAGCGCGGCCGCGATGAAGTGATCGAAGCGCTCAAGGGCGCGCGCGTACCGGCCGGCTATCCCTACACCGCCGCCGACATCGTGCAGGACCCGCACTACCTGGCGCGGCAGATGATCGAGCAGGTGCAGACCAGTGTCGGTCCGCTCAAGGTACCGGGCGTGCTGCCCAAGCTGAGCCGTACACCGGGCCGTATCGGCACCGGCGGCCCGCAGTTGGGCGAGCACAACGACGACATCCTCGCCGGCCTCGGCCTGAGCGCGGAACAGGTCGCCGGCCTGCGCGAGCGCGGCATCATCTAGCCAGATGGCTGCAGATCGTTCCCACGCGGACGGTTCGACGCCTCGACGTGGGAACGATCAAGAACGACCGATAGCTCCCACGCTCAGGACGCTCTGCGTCGGCCCCTAACAACAGCCGACGCAGAGCGTCGCAAGATGGATTCCCACGCAGAGCGTGAGGAACGATCAACAACCAGGATCACACCATGAACAAACGCCTCTACATCCAGGACGTCGCCACCCGCGACGGCTTCCAGATCGAAGCGGCCTTCGTGCCCACCGCAGACAAGATCGCCCTGATCGACCGCCTGTCCCGCACCGGCCTGGCCAAGATCGAGGTGACTTCCTTCACCTCGCCCAAGGCCATCCCCAACCTGCGCGATGCCGAAGAGGTGATGCGCGGCATTCAGCGCGTGGCCGGCGTCGAGTACACCGTGCTGGTACCCAACGTGAAGGGCTGCGAACGCGCGCTGTCGTGCGAAGTGGACGAGATCAACCTGGTAATGTCCGCCAGCGACACCCACGGCCTGGCCAACCTGCGCATGACGCCAGAGCAGTCGCTGGCGCAGTTTCGCGAGATCATCGAGGTCAGCCGCGGCAGCGACGTATTCATCAATGCCTCGCTATCGACCACCTTCGGCTGCCCCTTCGAGGGCGAGGTGCCCGAGGCCCGCGTATATGAGCTGACCGAGCGTCTGCTGGAGATCGGCGTGCAGGGCGTGACCCTGTGCGACACCACCGGCATGGCCGACCCGGCGCAGGTCGAGCGCATCTGCCGCGAAGCCCTGCTGCGCTGGCCCGAGGCGGTATTCACCGCGCACTTCCACAACACCCGTGGTATGGGCCTGGCCAACGCCCTGGCGGCACTGAATGCCGGTATCGACCGCTTCGACGCCTCACTCGGCGGCCTCGGCGGCTGCCCCTATGCACCGGGCGCCAGCGGCAATATCTGCACCGAAGACCTGGTGCACATGTTCCAGCGCATGGGCCTGGACACCGGCGTGAACCTCGATGCCCTGCTCGATGCTGCCGCTTCCCTGCCCGGCCTGATCGGCCACGAGGTGCCAGGCGCCATCCTCAAGGCGGGCAAAGCGGATCGCCGCTATCCCAAGCCGAAGTGGATGCAGGAAGCGGGACTGTAAGGTCTGGTACCGGCGATGGCGTGATTGGTGCGCGCGGTGCACCCTACGTAACGGGCGGCTTTAGCCATACCCAATCGCCTGACCCAAAAGGCCAGGCCCTTCCGATATTGTGGAAGGGGCTTTAGCCGCGACGCCCTCATCCGACACGAACACGCCCGGCACAAGCCGGGCGTTTTCATTCAGGGTAAGCGCTCAGCCCTGGTTGGACTTCTCCGCCGCCTGGATCAGCTCGGCGCCGATCTCCTTCTCGAACTTCTGCCACACCGGGCGCATCGCCTCACGCCATTCGGCGCGCTGCTCTGGAGTCAGTTCGATGATCTCGGTGGTGCCGGCCTTGGCGATATCCTGCTTGGCCGTGCGGTTGAGGTCGTCAGCCTGTTTGTTCACCTCGACGGAAACCTCGGCCATGATCGTTTCCAGCTCGGCACGCACGTCATCCGGCAGACCCTTCCAGAATGTGGTGTTGGTGATCACCATGTAGTCGATCAGGCCATGGTCGGAGTCGGTCATGTACTTCTGCACCTCGTGCACCTTCTGGCTGTAGTAGTTCGACCAGGTGTTCTCGGTGCCGTTGACCACGCCCGTCTGCAGACCCTGATAAACCTCGGCGAAGCTCATCTTGCGCGGGTTGGCGCGCACCGCCTTGAACTGCTCTTCCAGTACAGCGGAAGCCTGCACGCGGAATTTCAGGCCACGGGCATCGGCCGGATCGCGCAGCGGCTTGTTGGCCGACATCACCTTCAGCCCGTTGTGCCAGTAGGCCAGGCCGGTGATGTTCTTGTCTTCCATGGAGGTCAGCAGAGCACGCCCCTCAGGGCTGGCCTGGAAGCGATCGACCGCGGCCATGTCGTCGAACAGAAACGGCAGGTCGAAGATCTGCACCGACTTGGCGTACTGCTCGAACTTGGCCAGCGACGGCGCCAGCATCTGCACGTCGCCAAGCAGCAACGCCTCCATTTCCTTGCCATCGCCGAACAGCGAGGAGTTGGGGTAGACCTCCACCTTCACACGGCCTGGCAGGCGCTCTTCAGCCAGTTGCTTGAACAGCAACGCCCCCTGGCCCTTGGGCGTATTGTCCGCCACCACATGGGCGAACTTGATGAGGATGGGTTCCTCGGCAGCCTGGACCAGGCCGGCACAGGACAGGATGGCGGCGCAGGCGAGCGCCTTGGCGGTGAGTTTGAACATGACGTTACCTCATTGTTTTTGTAGGTCGGTACGTGGGACAAAATGGCCGGTGACGCGCAGCCACCGGCCGGTTTTCAGGGAAGCTTCTCCCCCGCCCGCTGCAGCAGGCGACGAGCGCGACCGAGCACAGGTGCGTCGACCATCTGGCCGTCCACCACGAAGACGCCTTCGCCGCTGCTGGCCGCCGCCATGACGCGACGTGCCCAGGCCAATTCCTGGTCCGCCGGGCGCAAGGCGTCGTGGACGATCGCCACCTGGGTCGGGTGGATGCAGAGCAAACCATCGAAGCCCATGTCGCGCGCATCGCGCGTCGTACGGGCCAGACCGTCGCGGTCCTCGATGGCGGGAAATACGCTGTCCAGCGGCGCTGCCAGGCCGGCTGTGCGCGAATGCAGCAGCAAGGCATAACGAGCCTGATCGAGAATGCGTTCGGCCGCTGCGCTGCCGCTGCTCAGGCCAAGGTCCAGGCCCAGGTCGAGGGCGCCGAAGGACAGGCGCTCGACGCCTTCGCCGTGGGCGATTTCCGCCAGCGCCAGCAACCCCGCCGCACTCTCGATGATCGGCCACACCGGCTTGCCACAGGCCGCCACCCGCGCCACCTGCGCAGCGCTTTCTACCTTGGGTAGCAACACGCCAACGACACCGGCATGACGGCCGCACAGCTCGATATCGGCGTCGTGCCCGGCGTGCTCCGGTGCGTTGATGCGCACCAGCAGCCGTGCTTCAGGATTGGTCGCCAGGAAGGCATCGAGATTGGCCCGCGCCTCGATCTTGAGGCTCTCCTGCACGGCGTCTTCCAGGTCGACGATGACCGCATCGGCACCGACGGCGAGCGCCTTGGGAATACGCTCAGGGCGACTCGCCGGCACGAACAGGGCGCTGCGAATGATCGGATTGCTCATGATCTGTCCTCATCAAACGCGGGCGTTTGCGCTGCGCGGTTGGCAAGCGACTGGTGGACGAAAAAAGCGTCGTCCACCCTACGTAGCGACTTGCGGCGCGTAGCCCGGATGAAATCCGGGAGCGGTCTGATGGCAGCCAAGAAATTCCCGGATTGCATCCGGGCTACGGCCGGACTCATACGGCCCCCTGCTGATGCAGGCGCTGGATGTCACCGGCGGCGTAGCCCAGCTCGGCGAGCAGTGCATCGGTGTGCTGGCCCAGCGCCGGGATGGCGTCCATGCGCGGTTCGAAGGCGCTGTTGCGCCCTGGCGGCAGCAGCGCCGGCAGGCTGCCGCTGGGGCTGTCGACCTGGCGCCAGCGCTGCCGCGCTTGAAGTTGCGGATGGGCCCAGACGCCAGCCATGTCGTTGACCTGGGCATTGGCGATCTGCGCCTGCTCCAGGCGCTCGATGACCTGCGCCGCGCTCATGCGCGAGAAGGCCTCGACGATGAGGGCGCGCAGCTCACCGCGATTGGCCGAGCGTTTGGAGTTGGCGCAAAAGCGCTCGTCGCTGGCCAGCGTCGGCTGCTCCAGCACCTTGTCGCAGAACGCCGCCCATTCGCGCTCGTTCTGCAGGCCGAGCATCACCGTGCCGCCGTCACCAGCCGGGAACGGGCCGTAGGGATAGATGGTCGAGTGTGCGGCACCGGCACGCGATGGCGGCGTGGCGCCGTCGTAGGCGTAGTACAGCGGGTAACCCATCCATTCCACCAGGCTTTCCAGCATCGACACGTCGACGCGGCTGCCGACACCGGTCTTGCCGCGCAGCATCAGGGCCGAAAGCACACCGGTGTAGGCATACATGCCAGCGGCGATATCAGCGATGGAGCAGCCGGCCTTGGCCATCTCCTCCTCGCCCGGCCCACCCGTAACAGAGAGAAAGCCGCCCTCGCTCTGGATCAGCAGGTCGTAGGCTTTCTTCTGCTCGTACGGGCCGCCCTCGCCGTAGCCGGAGATGTCGCAGACGATCAGCTTGGGAAAGCGTTCGTGCAGCGCCTCGAACGACAGGCCCATGCGCGCGGCGGCGCCCGGTGCCAGGTTCTGTACCAGCACGTCGGCACTGGCCAGCAGGCTGCCGAGCACCTGCATCGCATCGTCCTGCTTGAGGTCGAGGGTCAGGCTTTCCTTGGAGCGGTTGGTCCAGACGAAATGCGAGGCCAGGCCGCTGACCCGCTCGTCGTAGCCACGGGCAAAGTCACCGCTGCCGGGGCGTTCGACCTTGATCACCCGTGCGCCGAGGTCGGCGAGTTGGCGGGTGCAGAACGGCGCGGCGATGGCGTGCTCCAGGCTGACCACGGTGATGCCATCCAGTGGTCGCGGTTGTGGTGTGTCGTTCATGTGCAGATCCCTGATCCGTAGGGTGGATCGCGCTTCATCGATCCACCGGAAAATCGAAGCTCGCCGTCAGGCCAGCTGGCTCAAGTCAGCCGTCTCGCGCAGGCGCCAGACCCGCTCGATCAGCACACCCGCCTCATCGCTGCTGCGCTTGCCGGCGAAGGCAAGCAGGCGGCGAAACTTGTCTTCCAGCTCGGCGCGGCTGAGGGTGTTGCCGGGGTCGCCCTTGGGCTCGTCGATGGCGCCACGCAGAGTGCGGCCATCGGTAGTGATCACCTCGACGCGGCCCAGCCAGCGCTGCGGGTAGGCCACATCCACCTCGGGGTCGAGGCGCATCAGCACCTTGTCACGGAAGGCGGCCACCGCTGGGTCCTGCAACGCCAGGTTGGCGAACTCGGTCAGTTGCGCGCCGCCATGCACGGCGATCAGACCGAGCACGGTGCCCATGGAGAACTTGGCCTGGTGCACCGTCCGCGGCACCTCCACGCGGCCGAGTACATCGATGGCGCCCTGATGCACACGGGCGATGACGCGCTCGATCTGCTCGTGACGCAGGCCCTCGCGCTGCATCAGATCGAGCAGCGCGTCAGCCGCCGGGTGGGTATGACGGCAGGAAGCGTGGAACTTGAACGAGGTCTCCACCAGCGCCCAGCGCCGGCCGAGACGATCCGACAGCTTGCTCGGGTCGGCATCGCGCGACATGCCAGCGGCCATGCCCTGCTCGCCCTCGAGAATGTTCTGCGCGCCGGTCAGGCCCTGCTCGGTGAAGTACGCCGCCAGCAAACCATCGGCCGCCGCTTTGGCCGTATGCAGTTGCTTGGAGTCGGCGGCATCGCGCAGGAACTCCCACAGCCCGGCGGCCTGGGTGCCGGCATTGCCAAGTAGATGGATGAACTGCTGCTGATCGAAATCCAGCAGCTTGCCCACGGCCACCGCAGCGGCCAAGGTGCCGACCGTCGCCGTAGTGTGAAAGATGCGGTAGTGCGAGCGACCAAGGAATTCGCCGATGCGGATACCCGCCTCGTAGCCGGCCACCGACGCCAGCAGCAGTTCACGGCCAGACTTGCCGAGGTCCTGCGCGGCCGCCAGGGCCGCCGGGAATACCACGGTGGCCGGATGCAGCACCGAGCTGTTGTGCAGGTCGTCCTGCTCCACCAGGTGCGAAGAAGCGCCGTTGACCAGCGCGGCGAAGTACGCCGAGGTGCCGCGACCGTTGACCAGGATGCGCGCCGGGCCATCGGCCGGGCCCATCTTCTGCGCGTAGGCCTCGAACAGCGGAATCGGCCGCGCGCCCTCGCTGGCCAGTGCCGAGCCCAGCCAGTCGAGGAACAGGTCTTCGGTGCGATCCAGCACGTGCTCGGGAATCTGCTCGTAGGACAGTTTGGCGAGAAATCCAGCCAATGCCTGGGTGTGCTGACTCATCTTGATGCTCTCCAATTCGTCGGGCGGAAAACCGCGATGCGTCTTCCGTCATGCAGGTAGTGGATGTAAAAGCGACAGCTACGCGCCCGCTCCACCCTACGTTTACAGTCAGAACGAACGCGGCAGCTCGAGCAGGTGCTCGGCCACGTAGCTCAGAATCAGGTTGGTGGAGATCGGCGCGACCTGGTACAGGCGGGTTTCGCGGAACTTGCGCTCGACGTCGTATTCGTTGGCGAAGCCGAAGCCACCGTGGGTCTGCAGGCAGGCGTTGGCCGCCTCCCAGCTGGCCTTGGCCGCCAGGTACTTGGCCATGTTGGCGGCGGCACCGGCATTGCGCCCGGCGTCGTATTCCTCGCAGGCGCGCCAGCGCATCAGGTCGGCGGCCTCGATCTCGATGTGCGCCTCGGCGATGGGGAACTGCACGCCCTGGTTCTGTCCGATGGGGCGGCCGAACACCACACGATCACGGGCGTACTGCGCGGACTTCTCGATGAACCAGCGGCCATCGCCGATGCACTCGGCGGCGATCAGCGTGCGCTCGGCATTGAGGCCGTCGAGGATGTAGCGGAACCCCTTGCCCTCTTCGCCGATCAGGCTGCTGGCGGGAATTTCCAGGTTGTCGAAGAACAGCTCGTTGGTCTCGTGGTTGACCATGTTGGCAATCGGCTGCACGGTCAGACCGTTGCCAATGGCTTCGCGCAGATCGACCA
Organism: Pseudomonas chaetocerotis; assembly: GCF_015712105.2. Taxonomy (NCBI): domain Bacteria; kingdom Pseudomonadati; phylum Pseudomonadota; class Gammaproteobacteria; order Pseudomonadales; family Pseudomonadaceae; genus Pseudomonas; species Pseudomonas chaetocerotis. Next base: position 77,007 of record NZ_JACFYX020000018.1, on the reverse strand, counting down.
GGAAGATCGACATGCCTTCTGACTTGCGTTGCACCTCGGCCAGTGGCGTGGTGCGCGCCAGCAGGATCATCAGGTCGGAATGCTGGACGCGCGAGATCCATACCTTCTGGCCGTTGATCACGTACCTGTCGCCACGGCGCACGGCGGTAGTCTTGATCTTGGTGGTGTCGGTGCCGGTGGTCGGCTCGGTGACGCCCATCGACTGCAGGCGCAGTTCGCCGCTGGCCAGCTTGGGCAGGTAGTAGCGCTTCTGCTCCTCGCTGCCGTTACGCAGCAGGGTGAACATGTTGTACATCTGCCCGTGGATGGTGCCGGAGTTGCCACCGCAGTGGTTGACCTCCTCGAGGATCACCGACGCCTCGGCCAGGCCCAGGCCCGAACCGCCGTATTCCTCCGGGATCATCGCCGACAGCCAGCCGGCCTCGGTCATGGCGCTGACGAAGGCTTCCGGGAACCCTTTCTCCTCATCGATCTTGCGCCAGTATTCGGCGGGAAATTCCGCACACAGGGCGCGCACGCCTTCGCGGATGGCATTGAGTTCTTCGTTGTTGTAGGCGTTCATCACAGTTCCTCGGTAAGCCGTAGCCCGGATGCAATCCGGGAGCGATTTCCCGGATTGCATCCGGGCTACACAATCAGTCGAATTGCACCTCGGCGCGCTGCGCCAGGCCGGCCTCGTTGCCCGCCCAGAGTTCGGCCAGGCCCTCGCCGCTGATACGCCCACCAACCTCGAACGGCTGCGGCGCAATCAGCGGGCGCAGGCCGCGATAGGCGAAACGGCGCAGGCGCACCTGCGGGTTGGCGCGGCAGAAGGCGCGCAGGTTCAGGGTGGCAATCAGCGGGCCGTGCACCACCAGGCCGCTGTAGCCTTCGGTTTCGGTGACATAGGGCCAGTCGTAATGGATGCGGTGACCGTTGAAGGTCACTGCGCTGTAGCGAAACAGCAGGGTGCTGGACGGCGTGACCGCCTCGCGCCAGTCACCAGCGACCAGCGGCTCGCCACTGCTGGCCTTGGGCGGGCTGGGCTCGCGGTAGACGATGTCCTGCTCCTCGCGGATGGCCAACTGGCCGTCCTGCAGGTAGTCGTGCTGCACGGTGACGAACAGCAGCGCGCCAGTGCGGCCGTGTTTCTCCTCGATGTGCTTGATGGTCGATACCCGACTGGCTTCGCCGCCCACGCGCAGTGGCTGGATGAACTCGATACGGCCGCCGGCCCACATGCGATTGCGGTTGTCGGCCGGCGGCAGGAAGCCACCGCGCGCCGGATGGCCGTCTTCGCCCAGGCCGCTCTCGGCGACCGGCTCCTGGAAGAACGCCCAATGCCACAGCGGCGGCAGCGCCTCGCCATGGGCCGGCGTGACTTCGCCAAAGGTAGCCGCGATGCGCTTGACCAGATTGCGACTGAGTTGGTCGTGAACTTCTTCGCGACGACCGATCCAGGCGGAAAAAGCAGAATCACTCATGGGGCAGGTTCCAGCTCGGTTCTTGTGTGAGCTGGAGCATGCGACGCCGCTTGCGTTCAGAGAATCCGCATTTATTTAAACCAGCGTTCGGTTATGCTGAACACACTACGCCCATTCGCACCTGTGGGAGGGCTTCAGCCGCGAGCTTTTCGTCATGACGCAAAACTGTCGCGGCTGAAACGGATCACCCCCCCGGCGTCCATACCTGCACCGAGACCACCATGCACTTCGATCTGCCCGACCTGCGCCTGTTCATCCATATCGCCGAGTCGCCCAGCCTGACCCAGGGCGCGCGCAAGGCATTCCTTTCGCCGGCCGCTGCCAGCGCGCGGATCAAGGCACTGGAAGGTCAGCTCGGCAGCCGCCTGCTGTACCGCGACAGCCGTGGTGTCGAGCTGACCCCGGCCGGTCAGCGCCTGCTGCAGCATGCGCGGCTGATCATGCGCCAGGTGGATTATCTGAAGAGTGAATTCACCGAATACGGCACCGACGCCGCCGGGCATATGCGCATCTTCGCCAACACCACGGCAGTGACCGAGTTCCTCCCCGAGGTGCTGGCCGGTTTTCTCGCCGAACGCCCCGGCGTCACCGTCGACCTGCAGGAGCGCCTGAGCCGCGACATCGTGCGTGGCGTACTCGATGGCGCGGCGGATCTGGGTATCATCGCCGGCCCGGTGCAGGCACCCGGTCTGCAGGTACTGCACTTCAGCACCGACCGCCTGGTGTTGGCCGTGCCGCTGGGTCATGCCCTGGCGCAGCGGCAGACGGTCAGCCTCGCCGACACCCTCGCCTACCAGCACATCGGCCTGCACGAGGGCAGCACCCTGCTGAGCTTCCTGCGCGAACAGGTGGAGAAACTCGGCGGCAACCTGGCCTTGCGTATCCAGGTCTCGAGCTTCGAGGCGATCTGCCGGATGATCGAAGGCGGCGTCGGCATCGGCATCATCCCCGAGTCGGCCGCACGTCGGCACAGCCGCACCATGCAGTTGGCCATCCTGCAGCTGGACGAAGCCTGGGCGGTGCGCGAACGCAGCATGCTGGTGCGTGAGCTGGATGCGCTGCCAGGCAGCGTGCGCGCGCTGATCGACCGGCTGAACCAGGGTGTATAGCGCCAGGCGAAATCACGGATAAAAAAAAGGGCGACCAATTTGGTCGCCCGCCCATTCAAGGCATTCCTCGAAAGGAATGCGGAAACGCTTGCACCCAAATCACGCAGGATGATCGGGACGGCCTCAGTGTCGCCGTAGCCCCTTGCCCTGCCTATTGCACCAAGGTCGTAGGGCACCCGTCACAGGGCAGGCCATACTCCCGCGACGCCTTTTTGGCCCTGGAGGCACGCATGAACCCGGAGTACCTCGCCCTGCTGCAGCAGGCACCCGCCAGCACTCATGTCGATGACACCTGGGCCCGACTCTGTTGCGAACAGGCCCTGCTGGCGCTTGAGGAAGGCTGTTATGCGGTCGGCGCATTGCTGGTGGATGACGCAGGTGAGCTGTTGTGCAGCGGTCGGAATCAAGTTTTTGCTGCGGCGTACAGCAGCGCCGCTCACGCCGAGATGCAGGTGCTCGACCAGCTCGAAGCCGAGCACGCCCAGATCGACCGGGGGCGCCTGACGCTTTATGTCAGCCTCGAACCGTGCCTGATGTGCTACGGCCGTATCCTGCTGGCCGGCATCACTCGCGTGCGCTACCTGGCGCGCGACCGCGATGGCGGCTTCGCCTTGCGCCACGGGCGCCTGCCTCCGGCCTGGGCCAACCTCGCCTCCGGCCTTTCAGTGGTTCGGGCTACGGCCGATACCTACTGGCTGCATCTCGCCGAGCAGGTCATCGTCGGCCTGCAAGACCGCCGATCCATGCGCGAGCGCGTGGTCGCAGCCTGGCGCGGCGGGCGTCGAGCGTAGGGTGCGCCGTGCGCACCGAAAATTGCAGACGTAAGGTGCGCCATGCGCACCGAGAACGGCGGGCATCCACCAGGGCCAACGGAGCATTGGTGCGCGCGGCGCACCCTACTCCTTGCCCAGGCCGTGCTGCCGCAACTTGTTGGCGATGGTGGTATGGGAAACACCGAGGCGCTTGCCTAACTGGCGGCTGCTGGGATGGTCGTGGAACAGCCGCTCCAGCACCGCCTTCTCGAAGCGTCCGAGGATATCGTCGAGGCTGCCTTCCACCGAAAACTCGCCCAAGGGCTGCGGCGCGCCGTAGTCCGGCAGGCGGATGTGCTCGGCCTTCACGGTACCGCCATCGCACAACGAAACCGCCTGGAACAGCACGTTCTCCAGTTGCCGTACGTTGCCCGGCCAGTGGTAATGGGCCATGCGCTCGAAGGCCTGCGGCGCCAGTTTCGGCAGCGCACAACCGATCTGCCGACTGGCGGAATCGAGAAAGTGCTCGACCAGCGGCGCCAGGCCGTCGAGGCATTCGCGCAGCGGCGGGATGTGCAGGCTGAGCACGTTGAGGCGGTGGTAGAGGTCCTGGCGAAACTCGCCATGGGCGCAGAGCTCGGACAGATCGACCTGGGTGGCGCAGATCACCCGCACGTCCAGGTACACCTCCTCGTCGCTGCCCACCCGGCGGAAGCAGCCATCCTGCAGAAAGCGCAGCAACTTGGCCTGCAGACGCGGGCTCATCTCGCCAACGCCGTCGAGAAACAGCGTGCCGCCCGCCGTCAGTTCGAGCAGACCAAGCTTGCCTTCTGGTCGCGCCCCTTCGAAGGCGCCGGGGCCGTAGCCGAACAGCTCGGTCTCGGCCATGGATTCCGGGAGGCCGGCGCAATTGAGCGCCATGAACGGCGACTGCCCACGCGGACTGGCCAGGTGGCAGGCGCGCGCCAGCAGTTCCTTGCCGGTGCCGGTTTCGCCTTCGATCAGCAGCGGTGCATCCAGCGGCGCCATGCGCCGCGCTTCCTTGACCACCGCCGCCATTACTCTGGAGCTCTGAAAAATCGAGTCGAAGCCGCGCAGCTCCTGCTTGCGCACATGGTAGATGCGCTCACCGACGCGATCGGCGCGGTGCAGGGTCAGCACGGCGCCAGCCAGTGCTTCGCTGTCGTCGTGTTCATTCTGCAACGGTGCAATATCGGCGAGGAACACATCGCCCTTGATCTTCACCCGCAGCCCGTTGATCCGCGTCTTGTTGGCGCGCACCAGTTCGGGCAGGTCGAAATCCTCGGCATAGCGCGACAGCGCCATGCCCGGCACCTCGTCCACCCGCACGCCGAGCAACTGCGCGGCGCTGCGGTTGGCGGCGACGATGCTACCGGCCATGTCGATGGACAACACGGGGAAATCCAGCGCACCGAGCAGCGCATTGAGCTCCAGATGACGTCGTTCGCTGGGCATCAGCCCCACGCGCTTGACGCCGAAAACGCCGGCAATGGCTTCGAACTTCGGCCGTAGCGACTGGAACTGCAGATTGATCAGGTTCGGGCAATGCAGGTAGATGGCGTTGCCCTGCTCGCCACCGACTTCGCCACGGGCAACGTTGATGCCGTAGTCGACCAGCAGGTTGAGGATGTCACGCAGGATGCCGACACGGTTCTGGCAGTGGACCTTGATACGCATGGCTCGGGCTCTTGTTAGACGCCATCCACGGCCTGCTGCGCGTCGGCGCTACTGCGTTAAAAACGAGCTCGGAATGCTCATGTACAAAAGTACACTCCGCTTCCTCTCTCGTTTTCGCCTTGTATCGCTCTAGCTCGCGAGGCCGTGAACAGCGTCTTGATCTTGTTGTTGTGGCCGCCGAGTCGCACAAATCGACAATGGCGGCATTATTTCCGTCAAGAATATGTGACAGCAAAACCAACCAGCAAGCTGGAAAACCGCCATTTCGGCAAAACCGTAATCAAAATTTTACAGTTTCTGAGCGCAATGCCGGGCAGCGCTGCTCATGGGCACCCTTTCATCCCGAACAATCGGCGGCATGCTCTGGTCAAGACAAGAACAACAGCCCCCTCAAGGAGGCAGCGATGAAGAGTACGCAGTACCTGGCCCGGGACCCGGACGAAAGTGGCTTTATCCATTACCCGGAAAGCGAACATCAGGTGTGGAACACCCTGATCACTCGTCAGCTGGACGTGATTCAGAACCGCGCCTGCCAGGAATACCTGGACGGCATCGAGCAGCTCGGCCTGCCGCTGGAGCGCATCCCGCAGCTCGCCGAGATCAACCGGGTGCTCGAAGCCACCACTGGTTGGCGCGTCGCGCGAGTGCCGGCGCTGATCCCCTTCCAGACCTTCTTCGAGCTGCTGGCCAGCAAGCAGTTTCCCGTCGCCACCTTCATCCGCACGTTTGAGGAGCTGGACTACCTGCAGGAACCGGATATCTTCCACGAGATCTTCGGGCACTGCCCGATGCTGACCAACCCCTGGTTCGCCGAGTTCACCCATACCTACGGCAAGCTGGGCCTCAAGGCCACGAAAGAGCAGCGCGTTTACCTGGCGCGGCTGTACTGGCTGACCATCGAGTTCGGCCTGCTCGACACCCCGGCCGGCCGGCGCATCTACGGCGGTGGCATCCTCTCGTCGCCGAAGGAAACCCTCTACGCCCTGTCCGACGCCCCCGAGCACCAGGCGTTCGATGCGCTGGAGGCGATGCGCACACCGTATCGCATCGATATCCTGCAACCGGTGTACTTCGTCCTGCCCGAGCTCAAGCGCCTGTTCGAGCTGGCTCATGAAGACATCATGGCGCTGGTGCATCAGGCCATGCAGTTGGGCCTGCACGCACCGAAGTTTCCGCCGAAAGCGGCGTAACCTTTTAGCTCCCCTCGCCCATTTATGGGAGAGGGTTCGGGGGAGAGGGTAGAAGCTATCAGCGCCCTCTCCCCAACCCTCTCCCGCTAGCGGGAGAGGGAGCTGTTCGCTATCCCTTACCTTCTATGCTCTGACCTCGAATACTCAAGGAGCCTGAAATGACCAGCCTTGCCCAAGCCCAATGCGAAGCCTGCCGCGCCGATGCGCCGAAAGTATCCGATGAAGAACTGGCCGAGCTGATCCGCGAGATCCCCGACTGGAACATCGAGGTACGCGGCGACCACATGGAGCTGGAGCGCGTGTACCTGTTCAAGAACTTCCGCCATGCCCTGGCCTTCACCAATGCGATTGGTGCCATCGCCGAGGAAGTCGGCCACCACCCGGCCCTGCTCACCGAATGGGGCAAGGTCACCGTCACCTGGTGGAGCCACGAAATGCGCGGCCTGCACCGCAACGACTTCATCATGGCCGCGCGCACCGATGTGCTGGCTGCCAGCGCCGAGGGCCGCAAGTGAGCCATTTCGCCCAGGTCGCCCGCGTGCCGGGCGACCCCATCCTCAGCCTGATGGAAGCCTATCGCCTCGACAGCAACCCGGCGCGCCTGGACCTCGGCGTCGGGGTCTACAAGGACGCCCAGGGCCTGACGTCAATCCCACGTGCTGTGAAGCTGGCCGAGCAGCGCCTGATCGATATCGAGCAGACCAAGACCTACATCGGTGGTCACGGCGACGCGGCGTTCGGCACGCTGCAGAGCCAACTGGTGCTGGGCGCTGACTCGGCCCTGCTCGCCGCGCAGCGTGCCGGCGCGACGCAAACGCCAGGTGGCACCGGCGCCCTGCGCCTGGCGGGTGATTTCATCCGCCATTGCCTGCCGGGGCGCGGTATCTGGCTGAGCGATCCGACCTGGCCGATCCATGAAACCCTGTTCGCCGAAGCCGGGCTCAAGGTCGGTCACTACCCCTACGTCGGCGCCGACAATCGCCTCGACGTGGAGGCCATGATCGCCGCCCTCACCCACCTGCCCAAAGGCGACGTGGTGCTGTTGCATGCCTGCTGCCACAACCCCACCGGCTTCGACCTCACCCCGCGCGACTTCAAGCGTGTGCTGGAAGTGGTGAAGGCGCGTGAACTGCTGCCGCTGATCGACTTCGCCTACCAGGGCTTCGGTGATGGCCTGGAGCAGGACGCCTGGGCCTTGCGCCTGTTCGCCGCCGAACTGCCGGAGCTGCTGATCACCAGTTCCTGCTCGAAGAACTTCGGCCTTTACCGCGAACGCACCGGCGCGCTGATCGTCTGCGCCAGCGACGCCGAAAAGCTCGTCGACATCCGTAGCCAGCTGGCGTCCATTGCCCGCAACCTGTGGTCGACGCCACCGGCCCATGGCGCCGCCGTGGTGGCGCAGATTCTCGGCGACGAAGAACTCAGGGCGCTGTGGCTGGACGAGCTGGAAAGCATGCGCCTGCGCGTCGCCAGCCTGCGTCACGGCCTGGTCGAGGCGCTGGCACCGCATGGCCTGAGCGAGCGCTTCGCGCACATAGCCGAGCAACGCGGCATGTTCTCCTACACCGGCCTGTCGCCGCTGCAGGTGCAACGCCTGCGCGAGGAATTCAGCGTGTACATGGTCGGCAGTGGTCGCGCCAACGTCGCCGGGCTGGACGCCAGCCGACTGGATCAGTTGGCCGACGCCATCGCCCGGGTCTGCGTGAACTGAGTCCGCAGGCGGTAGTCTCAAAGACCGCCGCCTGCCCACTTCACGGCTATAGTGCGGTCATCGCCATTCACGACGGATTCGCCAATGGCCGTACCCAGCAACATCCTGTTTCGCGCCTACCAGCGCATCATCCACAGCCTGGCCTTCTACCCGACGCTGATCGCCATCGGCTTCTTCCTGCTGTGCCTGCTGACCATGGCCATCGAATACCAGCCCTGGATGATGGCGCTCAAGGGGCATTTCGATCTTGGCCTGGTGCGCAACGCCGACAACGCCAGGTTGATTCTCGGCACCCTGGTGGCCGGCATTCTGTCGCTGATGGTGTTCAGCTTCTCGATGGTCATGGTGGTGCTCAACAACGCTGCCGCGTCCCTTTCGCCACGGGTGATTCCAGGGTTGATCAGCAGCAAGGGCCACCAGAAAACCCTGGGCATCTACCTCGGCAGCATCCTCTACGCACTGCTGCTGATCACCACCATCGAACAGGGCAACAGCGACCGTGTGCCGAGCCTCGGCGTGCTGATCACCCTGGTGCAGGGCATCACCTGCCTGGGTCTGTTCGTGCACTTCATCCGGTCGATCTCGCAGTCGATTCAGGTCGAGCACATCCTCAGCAACCTCTACAACGCCAGCCTGGCAAAGCTCGATGCCTGCAGCGGCGGCCCGGCCTCGCGCGACGCCGCGCCACAGTGGCCGGACGACAGCGGCTGGGTCACCGTCAATGCGCAGCGCAACGGCTACCTCAAGGAACTCAACGTCAAAGAGGTCAACACGCTGCTGCGTCGCCATCAGGTACGCATGACGGTACTCGCCCACCGTGGTTTCTTCGTCAGCGAGGGTCATCCGCTGTTTCGCCTGGAACGCCCGCTGGACGAGGACGTCTGCCAGCAACTGCTGGACTGCTTCGACTTCTTCATCGAAGAGTACGCCAGCAGCCATTACTTCTTCGGTTGCCGGCAGATGTCGGAAATTGCCGTGAAGGCACTGAGCCCCGGCATCAACGATCCGGGCACGGCGATCAAGACGGTGGATCTGCTCAGCGTGCTGCTGAGTCGGCGCTTGGCGCTGTCCGAGCGAGACTTCGCCAGCCTGCCTGACGAGCCACCCCGGCTGTGCTACCAGGAACTGTCGCTGGACCAGTTGTTGCTGCAACTGCTGGGGCCGATACGCGCCTACGGTGCGGCGGATGTCAGCGTACTGGTCAGCCTGCTGCAGGCCTTCAAGAACCTGCTGTATCGCCCCGCCAGCACGCAGCAACGCGCCGACCTGCTGCGTCACGCGCGCAGCGTGCGCGATACCGCCGGGCGCCATCTGACCGAGCGTCGCGAGCGCGAGGAAATCAACGATTTCATCGCGCGCCTCAACCGCACGTTACAGGACTCGGAGCAGCCGCTGGCGCCCCTGCAAATCGCGACGGAGGCACCATGATGGTGCCAAGTTTGCCGCCAAAATTTTGCATGACCGTTCATCAGTAAAAATAACCTTTAAAAATCAAACAGATATAAACCGATCACAAAAAACATGGCGTACTTCATGCTTGCCATCAGGGGCACAGTTCCCTAGGGTAGTTCGCATGTGGTCCCTGATTGCCCCCATCAGTTCGTTGCTGAGCGGGGTCGCGTTACTCCTGCTTGGCAATGGTCTGCTCAACACCCTACTGACCCTGCGTGGCGTCGCCGAAGGCTACTCCACCACGATGCTCGGACTGATCATGTCCGGGTACTTCGTCGGGTTCCTCCTCGGTACCTGGCTGGCGACTCCGCTGGTCAAACGTATCGGGCACATTCGCGCGTTCGCCTGTTGTGCTGCACTGGCCGCCATCGCCGCCCTGCTCCATCTGCTGCTGATCGATCCCTGGGTCTGGTTGCTTCTGCGCGTGCTCTACGGTCTGGGGCTGGTAACGCTGTACATGGTCATCGAGAGCTGGCTCAACGCCCAGGCACCCAACGAAAAGCGCGGCCAGGTGTTCGCCGTGTACATGGCGGTCAACCTCGGCGCCCTGGCGCTGGCCCAGCAGTTGCTGCACCTGGCCGACCCAGTGCAGTTCACCCTGTTCGCCATCGCCGCCATCCTCATCAGCGCCGCGTTGATGCCCATTACCCTCACCCGCCAGGCACAGCCGAGCCTGCCCGAGACACCGCCGAGCAACCTGCGCCAGCTGTGGACTATCGCACCGCTGGCCATCGTCGCGGCGGGCTTGTCCGGGCTGGCCCTCGGCGCCTTCTGGGGCATGGCGCCGGTCTACGCCAGCCTGGCCGGCTTCGATACGTCCGGCGTCGGTCTGCTGATGACCGCCACCATTCTCGGCGGCGCCCTGCTGCAATGGCCCATCGGTATCTACTCCGATCGCCACGACCGGCGCCAGGTGCTGCTCTGGGTCGTGATACTGGCAGTCGCCCTGGCGCTGATCATGAGCCTGCTGCCAGCCGGCCCGCTGCTGCTCGGCGCCATCTTCATCTGGGGCGGCCTGGCCTTCGCCATCTACCCCATCGCCGTGGCGCAACTGATCGACCAGTTGCACAGCGACGAGATCCTTTCCGGCTCCGCCAGCCTGCTGATGGTCAACGGCATCGGCTCGGTATGCGGGCCGCTGCTGGCCGGCGTGCTGATGGAACATCTGGGCGCCGGCGCACTGCCGCTGTATTTCGCCAGCACCCTCGGCCTGCTGGCCGCCTACACCTTTTACCGGCTGCGCCATGTCAGCGATCTGGTCAGCGGCGACGCCGCGCATTTCGTGCCCATGCTGCGGACCAGCCCCACGGTGCTGGAGCTGATGCCCGATGCACCGCCCCATGATTCGACGGAGGAGACAACTCAGTCCTGAAGTCATAGAACCTGTTCAAAGACTCGCGAGCTATAGCCAGGCAATACCGATGGCGGCCCCACGAAGTCGAGCGAAGAAGCGATCGGAGTCGCGTTCGACTTTACGTGCTGTAGATGAGCATTCTGATGCTCGACTTCAACGCAGCATGGCCGACGCGCAGCAGTCCTGGGACAGATTCTTAAAGGCTGTTTCGGCAAGGCCTTGAGCCTACCCCAAGCAGCCAGAAACCCGGCCCGTCGGCCGCGCGCATTCGCGCCGAGCCGCACCGGCCACTTCTGGAGAAACAACGATGCTACTTGCTACCGACCTGGATGGAACCTTTCTCGCTGGCGATCCCGAGGATCGCCTGAGCCTCTATCAGACCATCGCCGCTCATCCCGAGATCAAGCTCGCCTACGTCACCGGGCGCAGCCTGGAGGCGGTGCTGCCGCTGCTGGCCGATCCGACGCTGCCTCAGCCTGACTACATCATCGCCGACGTCGGCGCGACGCTGGTGCATGGCGACAGCCTGCAGCCGATCCAGCAGCTACAAGGCGTGGTCGACGCCCGTTGGCCCGGCGAAACCCAGGTGGCCAGCGCCATCGAGCCGCTCGGCCTTGAGCGCCAGGACGTGCCGCAGGCGCGCCGCTGCTCCTACTTCTGCACACCTGAACAGGCGGCCAACCCGGCGCTGCGCGAGATCGCCGATGAGCTGGGCTGCGACCTGCTCTACTCCGCCGAGCTGTACCTGGACTTTCTGCCCAGGGGCGTGAACAAGGGCAGCAGCCTGCAGGCCCTGGCCGACTGGCTGGAGCTGGGTCACGACCAGGTGCTGGCAGCCGGCGATACGCTCAACGACCTGTCCATGCTCAGCGCCAGCTTCCACGGTGTGTGCGTCGGGCAGTCGGAAACCGCCCTACTGGAGGCCACCGCCCACCACTCGCGCACCCTGCACGCCACTCGCCCTGGCTGCGGCGGCATTCTCGAAGCCTTCGCCCACTTCGGCTTCCTCGGCGAGCACGGCATCGCCGCCGAACGCCGCCAGGCCGCGCAGCCGGGCAAGGCCGAGCTGGTGATGGTCTATCACCGCCTGCCCTATGAGGAATACCGCAACGCCGCCGGCAAGCTGCAGCGCCGTCGCCCGACCTCGCCCAACGGCATCATCCCTACCCTGCTCAGCTTCTTCGGTGATGGCCGACCCGGCTCCTGGGTGGCCTGGGCGGTGCACGAGGATGGCGACGAGCCGTTCGACAGCCACACCACGGTGGACGCCGAACGCTATCCCAAGCTCACCGCGGCGCGGGTCAAACTGAGCAAGGAAGAAGTGGACATCTTCTACAAGCGCTTCTCCAAGGAAGCCTTCTGGCCGACCCTGCACACCTTCTGGGAGCGCGCCACCTTCAACGAGGACGACTGGCAGGTGTTCCTCAAGGTCAACCGCGCTTTCGCCGAGCGCACGGCGCTGGAGGCCGCCGAGGGCGCCATCGTCTGGCTGCACGACTACAACCTGTGGATGGTCCCGGCCTACCTGCGCGAGCTGCGCCCAGACCTGCGCATCGCCTTCTTCCACCACACCTACTTTCCCTCGGCGGACGTGTTCAACGTGCTGCCCTGGCGCCGGCAGATCGTTGGCAGCCTGCTGCAGTGCGACTACATCGGATTTCACATCCCACGGCAGGTGGAAAACTTCGTCGACGTCGCCCGTGGCGTGTTCCCGCTCAAGACCCTGGAGCGGCAGAACTGCGCGCCACGCTTCATCACCTATGGCTGCGCCGTGGGCCTGGAGCGCATGACCACCGCGCTGGACACTGGCACCCGCCAGGTCAAGCTCGGTGCGCACCCGGTCGGGCTGGACATCGAGCGCGTCCGCAATGCGCTGGAAGCGCCGAAGATCAAGGAACTGATGGGTCAGCTGCGCGAGGAAATGAAAGGCGTGAAGCTGATCCTCTCGGTGGAACGGCTCGACTACACCAAAGGCATTCTGGAAAAGCTCAACGCCTACGAACGCCTGCTGGCCGACAACCCCGAGCTGATTGGCAAGGTCACCCTGGTTACCGTCTGCGTGCCGGCGGCCAAGGAAATGACCATCTACGACGAACTGCAAAGCCAGATCGAACAGGCCGTCGGCCGCATCAACGGGCGCTTCGCCCGCATCGGTTGGACGCCTTTGCAGTTCTTCTTCCGCAGCCTGCCGTTCGAGGAAGTCAGCGCCTGGTACGCCATGGCCGACGTCATGTGGATCACCCCACTGCGCGATGGCCTCAACCTGGTGGCCAAGGAATTCGTCGCCGCCCAGGGCCTGCTGGGTGGGCGCGGCGTGCTGGTGCTGTCGGAGTTCGCGGGTGCAGCCGCCGAGCTCAAGGGCGCGCTTTTGACCAACCCGCACGATCCGGCCGACCTGGCGCAAACCTGCTACCTGGCGCTGAACCTGCCGAAAAGCGAAGCCCAGGCGCGCCTGCGCGAGCTGTTCGATATCGTCTGCTACAACGACATTCGCCGTTGGGGCGAGGAATTCCTCTCCGGCGTGCAGGTGCAGGAAACGTCCACACCGCTGACGCTGGCGAGCTGAAAAGCGCTTCGCGGCTGAAACGCAATGCCGCCCAGCCGCTCCTACAGAGTTCATTCACTCGGCAGGAGCGGCTTCAGCCGCGAAGGCACATTCCCCTTCCCCAGCACTGCATCCGCTCCCGTCGCAGGGTGCGCCGTGCGCACCAAGGCGGACTCAGGCATCTGGGTGGCAACAGGGATGGAACAGGCTCAACCCTGCTGGCTATCGACCATGCAGTTGATCATCCAGGACACGCCGAAACGGTCGGTCAGCATGGCGAAGCGCGTCGCCCAGAAGGTCGCCTGCAGCTCCATCTGCACCGAACCGCCTTCCGACAATGCCTCGTACAGGCGCTCGGCCTCCGGCACGTTGTCTACCTGCAGGGAAACGGAACAGCCCTTGATCCCCTCATAGGGGTACTGCGGCAGATTGTCGGAGGCCATCAGCAACTGATCGCCAACGGTCAGGCAGACGTGCATGACACGCTGCTGGTACTCGTCCGGCACCTGCATATCCTCAGGGCTGTCGGCGTAGCGCATCATCTCCAGGTTACCGCCGAAGATCTCGGCGTAGCGGTTGAAAGCGGCCTCACACTGGCCGTCGAACATCAGATAGGCATGCATCTTCATCGTTACGCTCCTTGATTTTCACTGCTCATGCGCGCGCGAATACGGTCTTCCTGCTCACGCAACTCGGGGGTGAACTCGGCGCCGAAATCCTCGGCCTCGAAGATCTGTCGAATCTCGATATCGGATTCGCCAGGCATGGGGTTGGGGCAACGCTTGACCCAGTCGATGCAGGCCTGCAGCGATTCACACTGAAAGATCCAGAAACCGGCGACCAGCTCCTTGGTCTCCATGAACGGACCATCGATCACCGAGCGCTGCGCCCCCGAGAAGCGCACCCGCGCCCCCCTGGAGCTGGGGTGCAGCCCCTCGCCGGCCAGCATCACCCCTGCCTGGACCAACTCCTCGTTATAACGACCCATGGCCGTCAGCAGCTCTTCGCTGGGCATCACGCCGGCTTCGGAATCCGCAGTCGCTTTGACAATCACCATGAAACGCATCGCCTTTCTCCTTGTTCGAGTCGAAGTCGCGCGCAGGGTGTCTCCCTACGGCTGACAGTGAACCCAGAGTGGGGTTCTATGCAGTAGTCGAATAGGCGACGGAAGAATCGACAGGCCCATTGAAAAAAATTGGTGCGCGCGGCGCACCCTACGAAAACTGCCGCTATCCGTAGGGTGTCGCGGGGCCGCCTAGGCCGTGCGTACCGCGTCATTCGCCGTACTCACCGTTGTCCACCACTGCATCACCGCCCCAATCGGCCGGATATACGCCCTCCGCCACCAACCGATGAAAGCTCGACCACGGCCAATCCGCCACACGACCGACCAGGCCATGCTTCACCGGATTGAAATGCAGGTAATCCATATGCCGCTGGTAATCGTCTTCATCATGAATGCGATGCTCCCAGAAGCGCCGCTGCCACAGCCCCGACTCGCGGCGCAGGCTACGGCTCAAACTGACCGCTCCAGGCATCGCGATTGCCTGGGATGTCAGGCGTTTGATCATCGACCAGCGCGACCCGAAATCTGCATCTCCCTGAGGCATGCGCCAAAGACAATGCAGGTGGTCTGGCAACAGCACGCAGCCCTCGATGACGAACGGACGGTATAGACGGACGCGTTCGATGGCGCGGCGCAGGGCTGCGCGCAATGGCGCATCGGTCAACACCGGGAGGCGCTGATGGCTTACCAGCGTGAAGAAATAGCAGGCACCCGCATCGCGAGCGCGGCGGTAGTTGGACATTCCCTGTCTCCTGAATCCTTGCCGGCAGATTCAGGATAGTCGGTGGTGCGCACGGCGCACCCTACGGTGACGTATCTCGGCGCATTCGGTGCGCACGGCGCACCCTACGGTGACGCATCTCGGCGTATTCGGTGCGCACGGCGCACCCTACGGTGGCGTATCTCGGCGTATCTCGGCGTATTCGGTGCGCACGGCGCACCCTACGGTGACGTATCTCGGCGCATTCGGTGCGCACGGCGCACCCTACGGTGACGTATCTCGGCGAATTCGGTGCGCACGGCGCACCCTACGGTGACGTATCTCGGCGTATTCGGTGCGCACGGCGCACCCTACGGTGGCGTATCTCGGCGCATTCGGTGCGCACGGCGCACCCTACAGGTAGAACGGCGCAGTTCCCGTAGGGTGCGCCGCGCGCACCGACTCCAACTCAAATCAAACGCGGAAGCGGCTGACCATGGATTGCAGTTGGCCACCCAGGCGCGCCAGCTCGGCCGAGGATTTGGCCGTTTCGTCGCTGGCAGTGGCAGTCTGCTCGGAGACATCGCGCACGCTGAGGATGCTGCGGCTGATTTCCTCGGCCACGGCGCTCTGCTCTTCGGCTGCGGCGGCGATCTGCTGGTTCATCGACTGAATGTTGGACACCGCAAGGGTGATACTGCCCAGCGAGTCGCCAGCCTTGCGCGTCAGCTCGACGCTGCTGTCGGTGAGTTTATGGCTGTTGCGCATCACCGCCGCCACCTGCTGGGTGCCGCTCTGCAAGCCGGCGATCAGCGCCTCGATCTCCTCGGTGGATTTCTGCGTACGCTGCGCCAGGCCACGCACCTCATCGGCGACCACGGCAAAGCCGCGCCCCGCCTCGCCGGCACGCGCTGCCTCGATGGCGGCGTTGAGCGCCAGCAGGTTGGTCTGCTCGGCCACCGACTTGATCACGTCCATCACACTGCCGATCTTGTCGCTTTCCTGCTGCAGGCCGGTCATGGCCTCGGAAGAACGCCCCACTTCGGCAGCCAGACGCTCGATCTGCGAAATCACCTCGCCTACCACCTGGTCGCCCAGGCGCGCCTGGCCGTCCGCGTCGTTGGCCGCCTGCGAAGCCTGCTCGGCGTTGCGCGCCACTTCCTGAACAGTGGCGGACATCTCATGCATGGCGGTGGCCACCTGGTCAGTCTCGCTCTTCTGGCTGTTGGCGCCAGCGCTGGTCTGCTCGGTCACCGCCGACAGTTCCTCCGCGGCGCTGGCGATCTGGGTGACGCTGTCGCGGATGCCGCCGATCAGCTCGCGCAGGGTCGTGGCCATGTGCTGGATACCCTGCTGCAGCTGGCCCATCTCGTCGCGGCGGTCGACCCGCACGCTGGCGGTCAGATCGCCATCGGCAATGCGCTGCACCGCGCCCAGGGTGTCCTGCAGCGGGCGGGTGATCTGACGGGTGATGATCCAGGCAGCCAGAATGCCGAACAGCAGAGCCAGCAGCGTGGCGCCAATCTGCAGACTGCGCGCCTGGGCACTTTCGATGGCCATGCGCTCCATCTGGAACCTGTACAGCGTTTCGCTGATACGGACGATCTCGCCCTGCTGATCGGTCATTTCCTGGCGGGTGCGGGCGATGTCGGCAGTGGCAGCCTTGAACGCCTGCACCGTCTGCTCGAACTGGCCGAGCGCAGTGGAAATACGCCGTACCGCATCCTGCTGGGCGCTACCGAAAACCTGCTCCAGTGCATCGAGACTGTCGCGGGCAGTGGTTATGCGCTCGGCAAGGGCCTGCTCGGTTTGTGCATCAGGTGCGCTTTCATAGCGCTCGAGCAGATAACGCAGACGCAGCAGCTCACCATGAGTGAGCGTCAGCGCCTGCAGTTGCTCGAAGCGACGACCGTCGTATTCCGGCAGCAGCTCCACGCTGCGCCGCATCGCGCCCAGCAGCTCGCCCAGTTGCTGGTCTTCGCTACTGACCTGGCCACGTGCCTGCTCGACGGCCGTGTAGGCTGCGCGCATACCCGCCAGTGAACGCTGGTAGTCCTGGTTGTAGCGGTACTGCTCCTGCAGCAGCTTGACGTTGACCGGATTGGTGAAGGTCCCCAGCAGCTTCTTCTGCTGCTCGAGATAGACGTTCAGGTTGGTCAGCAGACGCTCGGTGCTGGCTGCGTCGCCCTTTGCCAGCATGAACTGCAGGCGGGCGATACGCAGGTTGGTCAGCGTTGCATTGAGCTGGGTGATCTCGCTCATCCAGGTGCTGCGCTGGATCACGCTGCCCAGGCCGCTCCAGGCGGTCCAGGCCAGAGCCAGGGTAAGCACCAGTACCAGGCCGAAGCCGAGCGCGAGTTTGCGGGTAACGCTGAGATTAGCGAACCAGGTGTTCATGACAATTCTCCAACTGCGGATGTTTCAGGTTTCGCTGGAGAATTGTTTTTGTTGAAGCCAGCACAAGGGATCAGCTGACGTACCAGGCGACCGCTACGGCACAGATTTTAAGCGGGAGCGATATTCTGCAACGGCGACGCCAGCGTTGGCGCCGCCACGCGCGTATCAGCCAAGCAGTTGCAGCGCTTCGACGCTGCATTGCTGGATACGCGCCCAATCGCTGTTTTCCACCCACTCGCGCTGGAACATCCAGGTGCCGCCCACGCACATGACATTGGGCTGCGCCATGTAGCGCTGCAGGTTGTCCGGGGTGATGCCGCCGGTCGGGCAGAAACGCACCCCGCCGAAAGGCCCGGACAGCGCCTTGAGTGCCGCGACACCGCCACAGACCTCAGCCGGGAACAGCTTGAAGCGGCGATAACCGAGGGCGTAGCCGACCATCAGCTCCGATGCGCTGCTCACGCCGGGCAGCAGCGGCAGCGGGTTGTCCAGCGCGGCCAGCAACAGCTCGCGCGTGCTGCCCGGCGTGACGATGAACTGCGCACCGGCAGCGGTCGCTGCGGCCAGCATGTCCTCATCCAATACGGTACCGGCGCCAACGCAGAGTTCGGGACGTTCGGCACGCAGGCGACGAATCGCCTCCAGGCCATGCTCCGAGCGCAGGGTCACTTCCAGCACGCGCAGGCCGCCAGCGGCCAGCGCATCGGCCAGCGGCAGGATATCCGCTTCACGAGCGATGGTGATCACCGGCATGATCCGCGCCTGCGCGCAGATGCGGTCGATCTCGGCGATTTTGTCGGCCATGCGCACACGCTGGCTTGGGTCGAGGCTGGTCATGTCAGGAGCACCAATGGATTTCGAGAGGAGAATTGAGGAACGCGCGGATCGGCAGCTGGGCGATCTCACCCGGCAGCAGCGCCGCGCTCAGGGTGTTGAGTTTCGCCTGGCCCTGGATCGCCAGCAGCGGCAGCCGTGCGCTGGCCAGCACCGGCAGGGTCAGGGTCAGGCGTTGCGCCGGCTCGCTCGGGGCGAGCATCGGCAGCACGCGGCGCGCGCAGTCCGGCTGCAGCGCCTGGTACAGATTGGGGCTGTGTGGGAACAGCGAGGCGGTATGACCGTCGTCGCCCATGCCCAGCACCAGCACGTCGATCGGCGTCAGTTCGGCGACCGCAGCATCGGCCAGCTCGGCCGCCTGTTCGAGGCTGCCAGCGACCTGGTAGAGGCTGAGAAAACGGGCTTCGGCGGCCGGGCCACGCAGCAGGTGACGGCGCACCAGCGCCTCGTTGCTGCCGGCGTGATTCACCGGCACCCAACGCTCGTCGGCCAGGCTGACCAGCACCTGCGCCCAGGGCAGCTGCTGCTGCGCCAGCGCCTCGAAGAACGGCACCGGGCTGCGACCGCCGGACACCACCAGGGTGGCCTTGCCGCGACTGGTGATGGCCTGGCGCAGCGCATCGGCCACGCGCACGGCCAATGCCTGGGCCAGTTGCTCGGCGCCATCGTGCGGGCAGGCCTGCACGCCTGGCGGCAGTTTCAGTTCAGAGATCGCCATACCAACTCCTGCCATCGCGGGTGATCAGCGCGACCGACGCCATGGGGCCCCAGCTGCCGGCTGTGTACGGCTTCGGCGCCTCGCCGAGACGATGCCAACCGTCGATCAGTTGATCGCACCACTGCCAGGCGTATTCGATCTCGTCCTTGCGCACGAACAGGTTCTGGTTGCCGCGCATCACTTCCAGCAGCAGACGCTCATAGGCATCGGGGATGCGCGCACTGCGGTAGGTATCGGAAAAACTCAGCTGCAGCGGACCGCTGCGCAGCTGCATGCCCTTGTCCAGGCCCTGATCCTTGGTCAGCACCTGCAGGGCGATGCCCTCGTCCGGCTGCAGGCGGATGATCAGCTTGTTGCCGATCAACTGACGCTGCTCCGGGGCGAAGATGTAGTGCGGCGGCGCCTTGAAGTGGATGACGATCTGCGACAGCTTCTGCGGCATGCGCTTGCCGGTGCGCAGGTAGAACGGCACGCCGGCCCAGCGCCAGTTGCGGATGTCGGCGCGCAGGGCGACGAAGGTTTCGGTGTCGCTCTGGGTATTGGAGTTCTCTTCCTCCAGATAGCCCGGCACCGGCCGCCCATCGCTGCTGCCGGCCACGTACTGGCCGCGCACCACGCGCTGGCCGAGCTGCTCGACGCTGATCGGCTCCAGCGCCTTGAGCACCTTGACCTTCTCGTCACGGATGCTGTCGGCGGACAGGTCGCTGGGTGGGTCCATGGCGATCAGGCAAAGCAGCTGCAGCAAGTGGTTCTGGATCATGTCGCGCAGTTGCCCGGCCTGATCGAAGTAGCCCCAGCGTCCTTCGATACCGACCTTCTCGGCCACGGTGATTTCCACGTGGGAGATGTGGTTCTGGTTCCACTGGGTTTCGAACAGGCTGTTGGCGAAGCGCAGGGCAATCAGGTTCTGCACCGTCTCCTTGCCCAGGTAATGGTCGATGCGATAGACGCGGTTCTCCGGGAATACCTGGGCCACGGCATCGTTGACCGCACGCGAGGACGCCAGGTCATGACCGATCGGCTTCTCCAGCACCACCCGCGTGCCCTCGGCCAGTCCGACGGCGGCCAGGTTGGCGCAGATGCCGCCATACACCGAGGCGGGCGTGGCGAAGTAGGCGATCAACTGATCCTGCGGGCTGACCTGTTCGAGCAGCGCCGCATAGTCCTCGGCCTTGAGGAAATCCATGCTCAGGTAGCTCAGACGCGCCAGGAACCGCGCCATGTCGGCTTCCACCATTTCCTTCGCCGGCACGTAAAGGCGCAACGCCTGCTCGATGGCGCGCAGGTGGCCGCTCGGCTCGCCCGCCTCACGGGCCAGGGCGAGGATGCGCGTGGCATCGTGCAGCAAACCGGCGCGATCGAGCTGGTAAAGCGCAGGAAACAGCTTGCGCAAGGCCAGATCGCCCAGCGCGCCGAACAAGGCAAAGGTGCAGGATTCAAGCTTCATCGCGGGCATGAGTTTGTTCTTTTATCAAGATGCACTAGAAATACCGGGTGATACTGCTTTTATCAAGGAAAAATGTTGTTATAGCAACAACATTATTCACGACATCCGATAAGTCAGTGGTGACCTTGGGGCGGCATCAGTAGGATAGGCCGGTTGTCTTACCGCCCATCGCCTGTCGCCAAGCCCGTTCAACCGCCTGTTAGGAGCCCTTATGGACCGTGTGCGCAACTTGCTGGAACAGATCCAGAGCCGCCTTGACGACCTGAACAAGGCCGAACGCAAGGTCGCCGAAGTGATCCTGCACGATCCTCAGCAGGCCACGCGCTTCAGCATCGCCGCGCTGGCCCAGGCCGCTGGCGTGAGCGAGCCGACGGTCAACCGCTTCTGCCGCTCGTTCGGCGCCAACGGCTATCCGGAACTGAAGATGCAGCTGGCGCAGAGCCTGGCCAGCGGCGCCGCCTACGTCAGCCGCGCGGTGTCCGCCGACGACGGCCCCGAGGCCTACACCCGGAAGATCTTCGGCAGCACCATCGCCTCGCTGGACACCGCCTGCCAGAGCCTCGACCCGCAGCACGTCAGCCGCGCCGTCGACCTGCTGATCCAGGCGCGGCAGATCCATTTCTTCGGCCTCGGCGCCTCGGCCTCGGTGGCGCTGGACGCGCAGCACAAGTTCTTTCGCTTCAACCTGGCAGTGTCGGCGCATTCCGACGTGCTGATGCAGCGCATGATCGCCTCGGTGGCGCACACCGGTGATCTGTTCGTGATCATTTCCTACACCGGGCGCACCCGCGAATTGGTGGAAGTGGCGCGCCTGGCCCGCGAGAACGGCGCCTCGGTGCTCGGCCTCACCGCCGCCGGCTCGCCCCTGGCCAAGGCCAGCACCCTGAGCCTGGACATCCCGCTGCCGGAAGACACCGACATCTACATGCCGATGACCTCGCGCATCATCCAGCTCACCGTGCTCGACGTGCTCGCCACCGGCGTCACCCTGCGCCGTGGCGTGGACTTCCAGCCGCACCTGCGCAAGATCAAGGAAAGCCTCGGCGCCAGTCGCTACCCGGCGGATGAAGAACCGCTGTAAGACTTCAGCAGGAGCCAGCTTGCAGGCGATCCGTCGTATCGGAGTTCCTCGGAAAGGCATCGCCGGCAAGCCGGCTCCTTCAGTTCTGGTGCGCTGGACACTTCTGGTAGGCTTGCCGGTTTTTCCGAACCTGCCAGGAAATCCGCCATGCAAGCACTGATTGCCCTCAGCCGTTTCATCGGCAACACCTTCGCCATCTGGGTATTGCTGTTCGCCGTCATGGCGTTCTTCCAGCCCGGCTGGTTCCTGCCGCTGACGGCCTGGATCGTCCCGCTGCTCGGGCTGATCATGTTCGGCATGGGCCTGACCCTCAAGGGTGCGGACTTCCAGGAAGTCGCCCGGCGCCCGTTGGCGGTGCTGCTTGGTGTGCTGGCCCAGTTCATCATCATGCCCTGCACCGCCTGGCTGCTGTGCCAGGCCTTTGCCCTGCCGCCGGAAATCGCCGTTGGGGTGATCCTGGTGGGCTGCTGCCCAGGCGGCACCGCCTCCAACGTGATCACCTGGTTCGCCCGTGGCGACCTGGCGCTGTCGGTGTCGATCACCGCCGTCACCACCCTGCTCGCCCCGCTCGTCACCCCGGCGCTGATCTGGCTGCTGGCCTCGGAATGGCTGCCGGTGTCGTTCAGCGCCATGTTCATTTCCATCCTCAAGATGGTGCTGCTGCCCATCGCCCTCGGCCTGATCGCCCAGCGCCTGCTCGGCGAACGGGTGAAAACCGCCGTCGAGGTGCTGCCGCTGATTTCCGTGGTGAGCATCGTCGCCATCGTGGCTGCGGTGGTCGCCGCCAGCCAGGGAAAAATCGCCGAATCGGGCCTGTTGATCATGGCCGTGGTGATCCTGCACAACGGTATCGGCCTGGGCCTGGGTTACCTGGCAGGACGCCTGTTCGGCATGTCGCTGGCGCAGCGCAAGACGCTGTCCATCGAAGTCGGCATGCAGAACTCCGGCCTCGGGGCCGCCCTGGCCAGCGCCCACTTCAGCCCGCTGGCCGCCGTGCCCAGCGCCCTGTTCAGCGTCTGGCACAACCTGTCCGGTCCACTGCTGGCGACCCTTTATCGGCGGATGGACCGGGGGCAGGAGAAAGGCGCCAACTGACCCGACACCTCGCACCAATCCGGGGCGCCTTGCCCCGGATGCGCCGATGTGCACAATAATGGCGCACGCGAGGACGACCTCCGCACCCTGACGCCAGGGTGGCTCATCCGGGGACGGCCCCTTCAGCACCTACTGGAGGTCACATGTCCTGGATCATTCTGTTTCTCGCCGGCCTGTTCGAGGTCGGCTGGGCCATCGGCCTGAAATACACCGAAGGCTTCACCCGCCCGCTGCCCACTCTGCTCACCGTCTGCGCCATGCTGGTCAGCCTGGGCCTGCTCGGCCTGGCCATGAAGGAATTGCCGCTGGGCACCGCTTACGCCATCTGGACCGGCGTCGGCGCCGTGGGCACGGTAATCGCCGGCATCATCCTGTTCGGCGAATCCATGGCGCTGCTGCGCCTGGCCAGCGTGGCGCTGATCGTCTGCGGGCTGATCGGGCTCAAGATGAGCCATTAGAAAAGCGGGTGCGCTACGAAACCAGATAATCCGTAGGGTGCGCCATGCGCACCAGAACGCCACCGAAACCTCGGTGCGCACGGCGCACCCTACGAAATCAGGTGATCCGCAAGGTGCGCCGCGCGCACCTTCATCAACGCCAATCCCCACGCAAGGCCACCACCTGTGCCTGCAGCGCCTCACGCTTGGCCTGCTCAGGCGCAATCGGGGTTCCGGCCACCAGGCGCACCCGCGACCACAGGCGCTTGAAGATGCCCTTGTGCGGATCGCGGCTGAAGAAGCTGCCCCACAAGCCCTGCAACGCCATGGGGATCACCGGCACCGGGTTTTCTTCGAGAATGCGCTCGACCCCCGACCTGAACTCATCGATCTCACCATCAGCGGTCAGCTTGCCTTCGGGGAAGATGCACACCAGCTCACCGTTGCGCAGGTACTCGGCGATCTTTCTGAACGCGGCGTCGTAGATCAGCAGATCTTCGTTGCGCCCGGCAATCGGTACGGTGCCGGCGGTGCGGAAGATGAAGTTGAGCACCGGCAGGTCGTAGATCTTGTAGTACATGACGAAGCGCACCGGCCGCCGTACCGCGCCACCGATCAGCAGCGCATCGACGAACGAGACGTGGTTGCACACCAGCACCGCCGGCCCCTCGTCGGGAATTGCGTCGAGCCCCTTGTGCTCGACCCGGTACATCGAATGCCCCAGCAGCCAGATGAGAAAGCGCATGCTGAACTCGGGGACGATCTTGAAGATGTAGCTGTTGACCGCGATGTTCATCAGCGACACCACCAGAAACAGCTGCGGGATCGACAGCCCGGCGACGCTGAGAAAGAGGATCGCGACGATGGCCGAGACCACCATGAACAGCGCATTGAGGATGTTGTTGGCCGCGATCACCCGCGCCCGCTCGTGCTCGGCGGTGCGCGACTGGATCAGCGCATACAGCGGCACGATGTAGAAACCGCCGAACAGACCGATGCCGAGAATGCAGCCGAGAATCCACCAGGCCTGGCCGTAGCCCAGCAACGCCAGCCAGTCATGTGGCGCAGCGCCCTCGGGGAAGCCACCGGAGAACCACCACAGCAGGATGCCGAACAGGGTCAGGCCGATGGAGCCGAACGGCACCAGGCCGATCTCCACCTTGTGCCCACTCATGCGCTCGCAAAGCATCGAGCCCAGGCCGATCCCCAGCGAGAACACGGTGAGAATCAGCGTCACCACGCTCTCGTCGCCGTACAGCCACTCCTTGGCATAAGCCGGGATCTGCGTCAGGTAGATCGCGCCGAGAAACCAGAACCAGGAGTTGCCCACCAGCGAGCGCGACACCGCCGGACGCTGGCCCAGGCCGAGCTTCATGATCACCCAGGACTGACGGAAGATGTTCCAGTCCAGCGGCAGCATCGGCATGGCCGCTGCCGCGCGCGGAATGCCCTGGCTGGCCAGGTAACCGAGCAGCGCCACACCGACCACCGAACCAGCGACGATGGGCGCATAACTGCTGCTGGCCATCATGATGCCGGCGCCGATGGTGCCAGCCAGAATCGCCAGGAAGGTGCCCATTTCCACCAGGGCGTTGCCGCCCACCAGCTCCTCTTCCTTGAGATGCTGCGGCAGGATCGAATACTTCACCGGGCCGAACAGCGCCGACTGCGTACCCATGGCGAACAGCACGGCGAGCATCAGCGGCAGGTTATCCAACAGCACCCCGGCAGCGCCGGCGAGCATGATGCCGATCTCGGCGAACTTGATCTTGCGGATCAGCGCGTCCTTGGCGAACTTCTCGCCAAACTGCCCGCCGAGGGCGGAGAACAGAAAGAACGGCAGGATGAACAGCAAGGCGCATAGATTGACCAGCAGATCGCGGTCGGCGCCCGTGTTGAGCTTGAAGAGGATGGCGAGAATCAGCGACTGCTTGAAGATGTTGTCATTGAAGGCGCCGAGCAATTGCGTCACGAAAAACGGCAGAAAACGCTTCTTGCCGAGCAGGGCGAATTGCGATTGTTGGGTCATCGTCCATGGTCCTCGCGGGGGTAGATTTGCCCGCACAGGCATTTGACTGCAAATCCACCCACGAAAGCCACAGGACAAATGCGAACGCCTTGGCGATACAGCCCGCAGGGTACGCCGCGCGCACCAAGACGCCCCTGAAACCGCGGTGCGCACGGCGCCCCCTACGAAACCTGGCCACCCTCCCGTAGGGTGGATGTCGCTTTTTACATCCACCAGAGCGGTGGATCGGTGCAGCGTGATCCGCCCTAGGTATCTCGGCATCCCGCAGGGTGCGCCGCGCGCACCAAGACGCCCCTGAAACCGCAGTGCGCACGGCGCACCCTACGAAACCTGGCCACCCTCCCGTAGGGTGGATGTCGCTTTTTACATCCACCAGAGCGGTGGATCGGTGCAGCGTGATCCGCCTAGGTATCTCGGCATCCCGCAGGGTGCGCCGCGCGCACCAAGACGCCCCTGAAACCGCGGTGCGCACGGCGCACCCTACGAAACCTGGCCACCCTCCCGTAGGGTGGATGTCGCTTTTTACATCCACCAGAGCGATGGATCGGTGCAGCGTGATCCGCCCTAGGTATCTCGGCATCCCGCAGGGTGCGCCGCGCGCACTGCAGAATCCGCACGCCGTACATGACGCAGCGCAAAAAAAAACGGTAGCCCAACCGGGCTACCGTTCTCGAACTCGGAGAAAACGTCAGTGCCTTCGCACTGACTACAACCTCACCTGCATTCCCTGGGGAATGCCAGCGCAGTCTGACAAAAGCCAGGGCAAGCGTCCGTTTAGCTTTGTTACCTGGCTGCAAAGAAATGTAAACGGCGGATGACTGCACGGTCCGCCGCGCGGCACAATCGCATCCATGAACGCTCACCACCCCGCCTGCTGCAGCCCTCTCGACACGCACAACCCGCTGCCAACCGCGCTTGCCGGCGCGCAGTTGATCAGCACGCACTTCGATCCGGCCCTGCTCACAGAGGATGACTTCGAGCGCTGCGCCATCGCCCCGGTGCGCGGCGTGGCCAAGCGTCAGGCCGAGTACCTGGCCGGGCGGCTGTGCGCCCGCGAAGCGCTGCGCCGCGTGACCGGCCAAGCCAGCGTGCCGGCAGTCGGCGAAGACCGGGCGCCACAATGGCCGCGTGGCGTGGTCGGCTCCATCACCCACGGCGACAACTGGGCGGCTGCGCTGGTCGCGCCTGACCATCGATGGCGCGCCCTGGGCCTGGACGTCGAGCGCCTGCTGCCGGCCGAGCGCGCCCAGCGTCTGCAGGGTGAAATCCTTACGCCAGCTGAACTGCAACGCCTGTCGGACCTGGACGACGAGACCCGCGCCGCACGCATCAGCCTGACCTTCTCGCTCAAGGAAAGCCTGTTCAAGGCGCTCTACCCGCTGACCCTGACGCGCTTCTATTTCCATGACGCCGAGTTGCTGGAGATCGACCACGACAGCGCGCGCCTGCGTCTGCTGATCGACCTGCACCCGGATTGGCGCGAGGGCGCCGAGCTGGATGGCCAGTTCGTGCTATTCGACAACAAGGTGCTGAGCCTGGTGGCCGTGGCGGCATGACCACGGGACACCCCGTCACAGGTGGATAACCCGGTGCGCACGGCGCCCCCTACGGTCACTGCACAGTGCGCTACGTAGGGTGGATGACGCTTTTCCCATCCACCACCCAGGCACCAAGGTGGATCGGTCAGGCGGCGGTCGCGGCGTAGCCCGGATGAAGTCCGGGAACAGTGGGGTGCGCCATGCGCACCAGGCCCCACACGCAATCGCGCCTTACTCCCCCTGCCGCCGTGGCCACACCAGGCTGAAACGCGCGCCGCCGAGGCTGTCGCTGCGACTGATCTGCGCCCGGCCGCCATGCCAGTAGATGATCCGGCGCACGATGGACAGCCCCAGGCCATGCCCGCCGGACGCTCGCGTGCGGCTATCGTCGAGCCGCAGGAAGGGGCTGAACAGGCGCTCCCAGGCTTCTTCCGGCACGCCCGGCCCGTCATCCTCGACGTCGATGCGGCAACGCTTGTAGCCGACCTGGCAACTGATCAGCACCTTGCCTTCGGCATAACGCATAGCGTTGCTCACCAGATTCTGCAGCGCCCGATGCAGGTAGCGTGGCTCGGCTTCGACCCAACAGGCGCCCTCGGCCTGCACGCTGAGCACCGCCCCACACTCCACGCGCACCTTGTTGCTCAGCGGCGCCAGCTCGTCGATCACCTGATCGATCAGCGCCTTGAGCTCCACCTGCTGGAAATTCAACGCTGGCGAACCCTGCTCCAGGCGCGCGTAGGTCAGCATCTCGTCGACCAGTTTGTCGAGGTCCTGGATATCGCTGTCCATGCCGTCCATGTATTTGCGCCGGGCAGCTTCACTCGGCGCGTCGGCAATCATCTCCAGGCCGAAACGCAGCCGCGCCACCGGCGTGCGCAGCTCGTGGGACACCGCGCGCACCAGCTCACGCTGGGTGCTCAGGGACGTCTGCAGGTGCTCGGCCATGGCGTTGAAGCTGCTGGCCAGGCGCCCGACCGAATCCGCGCCGCGCGCCGGCACCCGCGCATCCAGGCGACCGCTGGCGATGTGTGTGGCCGCGCTTTCCAGCACACGCAGGCGCTGCTCCAGCGAGCGCACCAGCAAATAGACGATCAGGCCAATCAGGCTCAGGCCCAGCGCGCCGATCAGCACCAGCAGCTGCGGCGGATAAGGGTTCATCTGGTACAGCGGGCCGATCTCCAGCACCCAGGGCGTATCGACGATGCCGGAGAACACGTAGATGGAGTCACCGCCCTTGCCCAGCGCCATCACCGTATCGCCCTCGTCGATGCGGCGACGCTGGTCGAGGTCGATGGTGGCCTCTTCGAGTCGCACCAGTTGCAGGTCGAAGCCGAACTGCTTGGCCGCCTTCAGCTCGGCCAGACGCTGCGGCTGCTCATGCACCGGGTAGCGAACCAGTTCGTCGATCAGCAGGTAGTTGGTGGCCCGCGCCAGCTGCTCGCTGATCTGCTGGATCTCGCCAGTCAACAGCAGCGGCTGCTTGCCATCGAGCAGGCCATAGACCTTGGCCGAATGCGGGCCTGTCTGCTGCACCAGTACATGGCCGCGCTGCAGGCGATTGCGCTCACTGCTTTCCAGCGACACTTCGCTCAGGGCCTGCAGCTCCAGCGGGATGCCGAGCAGGCGCGACCACACCACCAGGGCGCGTTTGCGCTCCACCTCGTTCATCGGCAGCAGGTTGTCCGCCATCAGGCGAAAGGTGCCGCGCGCCAGCCCTTCGCGATACTGATCACCGCGCACCTCGTTGACCAGGTGCAGGGTGCCGACCCCCAGCAGCGCCACCAGCACCAGCGCGGCGAGCATGCCGCCATAGATGCGCAGGAAGATCGAGTTCATGGCCGCCCGATCAATCGCGCAGGGCCGGCGGTGCATCACCGAACGGCAGCGCCTCGGCGGCCTCGGCGACGAACAGATAGCCCTTGCTGCGTACCGTCTTGATCATTCGTGGATGCATCGGGTCATCGCCGATCTTCGGGCGGATGCGCGAAATGCGCACGTCGATGGAACGGTCCTGACCGTCATATTCGATACCGCGCAGGGAGTTGAAGATTTCCTCGCGCGACAGGATGCGCCCGGCGTTGGCCGCCAGCAGCCAGAGCAGGTCGAACTCGGCGCTGGTCAGCTCGATGCCCTGCTCGCCCAGCCACGCCTCGCGCATGGCACTGTCGATGGCCAGCGCGCCGAACTGCAGACGCCGTGGCTGGCCCTCGTCACGCTCGCTCTCGCTGCCTTCGCGGCGGCGCAACAGCGCCCGAATACGCGCCAGCAGCACACGCGGGCGCACCGGCTTGCACACGTAGTCATCGGCGCCCATCTCCAGGCCCAGCACCTGGTCCATGTCGTCGGTGCGCGCGGTGAGCATCAGGATCGGCCCCTTGTAGCCGCTGCGCACCTTGCGGCAGATGCTCAGGCCGTCTTCACCGGGCAGCATCAGGTCGAGGATCACCAGGTGCGGTTGCTCGGCGAGAATCCGCGCTGCCGCACGCGCGCCATCGGCTTCGATGGACACCCGCAGGCCGTTGCCC
Source organism: Pseudomonas chaetocerotis (assembly GCF_015712105.2). Taxonomy (NCBI): domain Bacteria; kingdom Pseudomonadati; phylum Pseudomonadota; class Gammaproteobacteria; order Pseudomonadales; family Pseudomonadaceae; genus Pseudomonas; species Pseudomonas chaetocerotis. Next base: position 47,863 of record NZ_JACFYX020000018.1, on the reverse strand, counting down.
TCCAGATACTCGCGGGTCAACTGCGCCAGGCGCTGGTCATCCTCGACGATCAGAATCTGCCACGCTTCTTGTTCCACACCCTTTCCCCTTTGCATACCGGCAAGCGCCGCAAACACAGCGGCCATTCTAGGGGCTGAGCGCGTCTCGGCGCGAGCGGCAAACCCGCGCGTGGAACTGGCGTCGGGTTAAGCACAGCACATGCCAAGAGCACTATATATAGTAGTACTCTGTGCACCGCCAAACAGCTTCGCCACGTCGCTGAAAACCTTCTGCCAGGGGCGACGAACGGTTATCAGCAGCCAGAGCCAGAGAACACGCGGGCTAGGCTATCAACACCCACAAGGCACTCACAGCTTATCCACAGGCAGTTCCTTTTCTAGCGCCTTGCAATGCCTCCAACAGCGCACTATCTTGTATCCCCATCGAGCGGCACACACCAGATATTGGGTTGCCACAGAAAACCAGATACAAAAAGAACGAATCGCGCAAGCCCTTTTCACAGGGTTTGCCAGATGATCCGGCTAACCGTTTTGCCCTGACCCAGGCCTGGCCTGGGTTACAGCCACGCAGCAACGCCAGACGTCGCGCGTGAGCCGGTCAGACAGCGGTCTTATCCGCCAGTCGACCACTATATGTAGTAGGCGGGGTGTGGTAATGCCCCGCTGTGACTTATGCGCCAGGACGGCAATTGAAGTCGTGCCCACCCTGCCCGCTCTTGCAACACCCCGTACCCGGCCCTGCTGCCGCGTGCGGCTCAGTTGTTAATGGAATGAACGGCGGACAAGGCACGGTTTCCAATCGTGACGTCCAACCAAAAATTACAGAACACGGAGATCTCCATGCATACCGACACTACTCGCGAGAACCCGCAGGCCGTGGCGCCGCAGGCCGCTGAATCCTCCCAGGATCTGGCTGCTACCGCCCCCGGCCAACTGCGTGTGATCAAGCGCAACGGCACTGTCGTCCCTTACACCGATGACAAGATCACCGTCGCCATCACCAAGGCCTTCCTCGCAGTAGAAGGCGGCACTGCAGCCGCTTCGTCGCGTATCCACGACACCGTCGCGCGCCTGACCGAGCAGGTCACTGCCACCTTCAAGCGTCGCATGCCGTCCGGCGGCACCATCCACATCGAAGAGATCCAGGACCAGGTCGAACTGGCCCTGATGCGCGCCGGCGAGCAGAAAGTCGCCCGCGACTACGTGATCTACCGCGAAGCCCAGGCCAACAAGCGCAAGAGCGCCAATGCCGGCAGCGACATCGCCCAGCCGCACCCGAGCATCCGCATCACCACCGCTGGCGGTGAACTGCAGCCGCTGGACATGGGCCGCCTGCAGACCATCATCCGCGAAGCCTGCGAAGGCCTGGCCGAAGTCGATGGTTCGCTGATCGAGCGCGAAACCCTGAAGAACCTGTACGACGGCGTCGCCGAGAAAGACGTCAACACCGCCCTGGTGATGACCGCCCGTACCCTGGTCGAGCGTGAGCCGAACTACAGCTACGTCACCGCCCGCCTGCTGATGGACAACATCCGCGCCGAGGCCCTGAGCTTCCTCAACATCACCGCCAGCGCCACTCACCACGAGATGGCCGAGCTGTACGCCAAGGCCCTGCCGGCCTACGTCGAAGCCGGCGCGCAGTTCGAACTGCTCGACCCGAAACTCAAAGAGTACGACCTGGAGAAACTGGGCAAGGCGCTGAACCACGAGCGCGACCAGCAGTTCACCTACCTGGGCCTGCAGACCCTGTACGACCGTTACTTCATCCACAAGGACGGCATCCGCTTCGAACTGCCGCAGGTGTTCTTCATGCGCGTGGCCATGGGCCTGGCCATCGAAGAGCCGAAGAACCGCGAAGACCGCGCCATCGAGTTCTACAACCTGCTGTCCTCGTTCGACTACATGGCGTCGACCCCGACCCTGTTCAACGCCGGCACCCTGCGTCCGCAGCTGTCCTCCTGCTACCTGACCACCGTGCCGGACGACCTGTCGGGCATCTACGGCGCCATCCACGACAACGCCATGCTGAGCAAATTCGCGGGCGGCCTGGGCAACGACTGGACCCCGGTGCGCGCGCTGGGCTCCTACATCAAGGGCACCAACGGCAAATCCCAGGGCGTCGTGCCGTTCCTCAAAGTGGTCAACGACACCGCCGTCGCGGTCAACCAGGGCGGCAAGCGCAAGGGCGCGGTCTGCGCCTACCTGGAAACCTGGCACATGGACATCGAGGAATTCCTCGAACTGCGCAAGAACACCGGTGACGACCGTCGTCGTACCCACGACATGAACACCGCCAACTGGATTCCGGACCTGTTCATGAAGCGCGTCTTCGAAGACGGCAAGTGGACCCTGTTCAGCCCGAGCGAAGTACCGGACCTGCACGACCTGACCGGCAAGGCCTTCGAAGAGCGCTACGAGTACTACGAAGCCCTGATCGAGTACGGCAAGATCAAGCTGTACAAGACCATCCAGGCCAAAGACCTGTGGCGCAAGATGCTCTCGATGCTGTTCGAGACCGGCCACCCGTGGCTGACCTTCAAGGACCCGTGCAACCTGCGCAGCCCGCAGCAGCACGTGGGCGTGGTACACAGCTCCAACCTGTGCACCGAGATCACCCTGAACACCAACAAGGACGAGATCGCCGTCTGCAACCTGGGTTCGGTGAACCTGGTCAACCACATCACCGACGGCAAGCTGGACATCGAGAAGCTCGGCCGCACCGTGAAGACCGCTGTGCGCATGCTCGATAACGTCATCGACATCAACTACTACAGCGTCGACCAGGCACGTAACTCCAACTTCAAGCACCGTCCGGTCGGCCTCGGCCTGATGGGCTTCCAGGACGCCCTGTACCTGCAGCACATCGCCTACGGCTCCGACGCTGCCGTCGAGTTCGCCGACAAGTCGATGGAAGCCATCAGCTACTACGCCATCCAGGCTTCCTGTGACCTGGCCGAAGAGCGCGGCAGCTACAGCACCTTCGAAGGTTCGCTGTGGAGCAAGGGCATCCTGCCGCTGGATTCGCAGCAGATCCTGATCGAAGCCCGTGGCCAGAAGTACATCGACGTCGACCTGTCCGAGTCGCTGGACTGGGCGCCGATCCGCGAGCGCGTGAAGAAAGGTATTCGTAACTCGAACATCATGGCCATCGCCCCGACCGCGACCATCTCCAACATCATTGGCGTGTCGCAGTCCATCGAGCCGACCTACCAGAACCTGTACGTGAAATCGAACCTCTCCGGCGAATTCACCGTGATCAACCCCTACCTGGTTCGCGACCTGAAGAACCGCGGCCTGTGGGACAGCGTCATGGTCAACGACCTGAAGTACTACGACGGCTCCGTGCAGCAGATCGAGCGCATCCCGCAGGACCTGAAAGACCTGTACGCCACCGCGTTCGAAGTGGAAACCAAGTGGATCGTCGACGCTGCCAGCCGCCGCCAGAAGTGGATCGACCAGGCACAGTCGCTGAACCTGTACATCGCCGGCGCCTCGGGCAAGAAGCTGGACGTGACCTATCGCATGGCCTGGTTCCGTGGTCTGAAAACCACCTACTACCTCCGTGCCCTGGCCGCCACCAGCACCGAGAAGTCCACCATCAACACCGGCAAGCTCAACGCGGTATCCGCTGGTGGTGACGACGGCTTCTCGGCCAAGGCCCAGGCTCCGGCGCAACAAGCTGCACCGGCCCCGGCGCCCGTACCAAAAGCCTGTGCCATCGACGAACCCGACTGCGAAGCTTGTCAGTAAGGCTTTCGCGTGGATCTGAGCGGCGCCCGCGTCGTTGCCTGGTAGGCCGGCCCCCATCACGTACATGCGTACGCTCAGGGGCTCCGACCTACCAGGCGCCTAGCGCTCACTCGCTCAGCTACACGCTCGAAGGTCTGATGCAGTTCTAAAGCAAAGCAACAGTCAGTCCCCTCTCCCGCTTGCGGGAGACGACTGCAGGGATGCAGGAGGTAGGGTGAAGCAGGAAGCCCGAACCGAGGGCTAGGGAGAGGGCAAGGCGGTTCGGCTTGTACATGTGGGAGGGGCTTTAGCCGCGACCCAAAGCCCAGGCCAAACCGGCACCCCTCCCCACCAAATTCCCGCCCCTCCTCCTCCGGGTCGAGGGGCAAGGGTCAGCCAGCCATCCACCGTCTGCTGACCAGTGGTACCCGTTTTACCCTTGCGCGCATTACGCAACGGAACATAATTCAAATTATCTGTATATCCATACAGGCCGGTTTATTCGCCGGCCCTCACGCAGGAGCAAAACCATGCTGAGCTGGGATGAATTCGACAAGGAAGACGGCGCAGAAGCAGCCGCCGCAAGCAACGCCAACGCACAGAGCGCCGGCACCAACTTCGACAAGCTCGACAGCGAAGCTGCCGGCTCGGTCGAGCAGGCCCGCGCCGTCGACGCCAATGACTCCGAGGCCGTGGCCCGCGCCAAGAAAGCCCTGAACGACCTCGACATCCAGGAAGGCCTGGACGACCTCGAAGGCGCCTCCGCGCGCGTACAGGTCGGCGACAAGCAGATGATCAACGCCCGCGCCGACCTCAACCAGCTCGTACCCTTCAAGTACGACTGGGCCTGGCAGAAGTATCTGGATGGTTGCGCCAACCACTGGATGCCGCAGGAAGTGAACATGAACGCCGACATCGCGCTGTGGAAATCCACAGACGGTCTCAGCGAAGACGAGCGCCGCATCGTCATGCGCAACCTCGGCTTCTTCTCCACTGCCGACAGCCTGGTTGCCAACAACCTGGTGCTGGCCGTGTACCGCCTGATCACCAACCCCGAGTGCCGCCAGTACATCCTGCGCCAGGCCTTCGAGGAAGCGATCCACACCCACGCCTACCAGTACTGCATCGAATCGCTGGGCATGGATGAAGGCGAGATCTTCAACATGTACCACGAGATCCCGAGCGTCGCGAAGAAGGCCTCCTGGGGCCTGAAATACACCCGCTCGATCTCCGATCCCAAGTTCCAGACCGGCACCCCGGAAACCGACCGCCAGTTCCTGCGCAACCTGATCGCCTACTACTGCGTACTGGAAGGCATCTTCTTCTACTGCGGCTTCACCCAGATCCTCTCCATGGGCCGCCGCAACAAGATGACCGGCACCGCCGAGCAGTTCCAGTACATCCTGCGTGACGAGTCCATGCACCTGAACTTCGGCATCGACGTGATCAACCAGATCAAGATCGAGAACCCGCACCTGTGGGATGCCCAGATGAAGGACGAAGCGACCCAGATGATCCTGCAGGGCACCCAGCTGGAGATCGAATACGCGCGTGACACCATGCCGCGCGGCGTACTCGGCATGAACGCCGCGATGATGGAGGACTACCTCAAATTCATCGCCAACCGCCGCCTGACCCAGATCGGCCTGAAGGAAGAGTACCCGGGCACCACCAACCCCTTCCCGTGGATGAGCGAGATCATGGACCTGAAGAAGGAGAAGAACTTCTTCGAGACGCGAGTGATCGAGTATCAGACGGGTGGGGCGTTGAGCTGGGATTGATGGCCCATTGAAATCACGGTAGATTCAACCTACACCTGCCAAGGATGTTGGGGTTGAAGCTAAATAAAAAGCCCCGCCTAGTGCGGGGCTTTTTATTTAAAGAGTAAATTATGATTGCAGGACTTTTTCTACGCCACTACAGCATATATAAAAATATAAATTACATCCCCTTATCGGACGGTGAAAAATTTACTTCTTTGATAGGTGAAAATGGAGTAGGAAAAAGCTCAGTCCTAGACTCCCTAGACAAATTCTTTAATCAGCGAGATTCTCGCGACTGGGTTATAAACAAACAAGCCCGTCAAGAAGGCGGCATAAGCTCAAAAGACAAGGCACCATTTATATGCCCTGTATTCATAATCTCAAAAAATGAAGCAGATATCTTCCCAGAAAACCTGAAGATATTCATAGAGACAATCAGTGTCTTTTTATGGAACGCGCCCAAAAAAATCCTAACTGATGACTTCCATAAGCACTTAGAACATTTAAAATTTTTGGGTGTTGACAAAACCCACCACATAATAATGATTGGCAAGCGCCACGAAGAAAAAGATGCTTTCTTTTTCGGATTTGAAAACGAATTCAGAAAAGCAATAGACACCATCGCCGAAGTAGATTTCACCTCAACGGCTAACGAATTTCTACAGCATATAATAGACTCAACAACCTACCTATACATACCTGTCGAAACTAATGTCAGCACTTTTTCAAAACTAGAAGAAGCTGACATGCAAATCCTAATGGATAAAAATATCCAAACAGAGGTAGGAAAAGCAATCAACGACTCGATAGTCCGAGGAATAAACTCAGACCTAGACGCATTCGTCAAACAAATCGAAAAAACACTTCCTCAGTACACCTACAAAGCAACCGGAAACAAGAAAAAGCTCACAAAACTAGATATCGTACAAAAAACCATCGAGGCATATTTCTCCATTCAGGTGTTGCACAAAACTATTGGAGCATCCGATATCGCAATACAGCACCTCAGCTCAGGAGAAAAACGGAGAGCATTAGTTGATCTTGCCTACTCATTTCTGGTTAACAGCGAAGAAGAACGAAAGGACGTAATCCTCGCAATTGACGAGCCAGAGACATCACTGCACATCGAAGCATGCTTCGAGCAATTCGAAAAATTACGCGAAGTCACAAAAAAGCACACACAACTGATAATAACAACACATTGGTATGGACACCTGCCGATTTCCTCCAGCGGCAAATCCATACTTATAACAAAGAACGATGAGGAAATAGCAAAACACGCATTTAACCTAGCCAATTATCGTGAACAAATCAATGCAGAGAAAGACCTCATCAAAGGCCCGCTACCTTATTCTATACAAATGAAGAGCTATAATGACCTTACTCAATCCATGGTTGCATCCATGCAAAATGGATACAATTGGATTGTATGCGAGGGCAGCTCCGAAAAAATATATCTAGAACACTATCTAAAGAAAGAAATAAGCCTCCATAAACTGAGAATACTTCCAGCAGGTGGGGCTCCAGAGGTGCTACGTATTGCAAAATACTTACAGGCCCCTCTCCAAGACAAAAGCATGCCAGTTAATGGCATGGCTCTATGCCTAATTGACACTGACAAAGACTCAAAAGACTTTAACAAGGATCAGGCTGTAAAAAGCCTTCACGTAAAAAGACTAATACTTAAAGACGACGACGTAGTACTAGTTGAAATAGAAGATCCCCTATCCTCCCCATGCACTGAAATTGAAGACAGCCTAAATCCAAACATCTATATTGAGTCCCTGAAAGCGCTTAAGCATGATGATATTTCTAAAATCAATTTTTCAGACGCAATACTTCCCAATGCCAAAATCTCTGCTAAAGCGCTAGATCTAAAAGCATCACAACAAGAGATGCTTAAAAATGCATTAAAAACTACCGGATTAAAGTATCAGCTAGCAGAGATGTATGTGAGTAATTGCAAGCACAACCCTGACACTGATATTGAACCACAATGGATTAATGAACTTCGAGCCATACTTAACATAGAGGCAAAATCTTCTAAAACCTCTACAGAGCAAGTCTTACCAGCCAAAAGTGCCTCAAGAACTAGGCCTAAAGGCAAGAGCACGGCACCTAAGGATGCTCTGAAGTAGCCCGCACACAGGAAAAGGGAACAGGTTTGGCTGCATTCCCACGCGGAGCGAAAACAATCGGGGACAGACAACGATTTACCGACGCCACCCATGCCCCTTTTCGCCCTTACGGCGAGTCACTTGACTCGCTGCGCTCGCCCTTCGGGCCAGCCTGCGGCTGTTACTCCGCTGCGCTCCGTTTCTCTTTGCTCGCGCGAAAGAGAAAGTAACCAAAGAGAAAGCGCGCCCGGCATCCGGGTTTCGCTGCGCGAAACTCCCCTCGCTCCGGCGCTGTTCCGAGGGTCGTCGCGAAGGGCCATCCCTGGCCCATCACTCCTCGTTTGGCATCCATGCCAAACGCCCCTCTCCACAGCACCTCCACTCGGCCTCCTGACGGGATTCGGGGACCGCGGTGTTTGAACGTGTTGTGGAAGGCAGAGCAAAAAAGCAAAAGCAGAGCTTAAAGCGAGAGCATTGCGGCCAAGCCGCAATGCTCTCGCTATGTTTGGTGCTGGATCGCCGATCTCACAGACGACGCCAAACGCCCCGTCAGGAGGCCGAGTGGAATCGTTGTGAAAAGAAGCGCAGCGAAGTAACAGCCGCAGGCTGGCCCGAAGGGCGAGCGAAGCGAGTCAAGGGGTTGAGCGGCATGGATGCCGCGAGAGCCGCGATGGGCCAGGGATGGCCCTTCGCGGCGGGCCCCTGGAGCAACGATGGAGCGAGGAAACGTAGCGAAGCGGAGTAACAGCCGAAGGCTGGCCCGCAGGGTGAGCGAAGCGAATCAACCCGACGAAGTCGGGCCGGATGCCAGGGGCAAGCCCTCTTGGTTACTTCTGGGGCGTTTGCCAGAAGTGACCCGCCGTAAGGGCGGAACCGGTATTCAAGTCACCACATCAGCGGCGGGATCACTCCGTAGCGAGTAGCCCGCACAACCGCTGATGGTGGATGAAAAGAGCGTTGATCGTTCCCACGCTCCGCGTGGGAATGTAGCCCTCGACGCTCTGCGTCGATCAATGCCAGATCCAGCACGTCAACAAATCTCTGCCACAGATCAAGAACAGGACGCGGAGCGTCCTCGGATGACGTGCCCACGCAGAGCGTGGGTACGATCATGGAACCGGTATCCAAATCACCACATCAGCGGCGGGTTAACTCCGTAGGCCAGACGCTAAAAACGAGAAGCCCGGAGTACCTCTGATGGTGGATGAAAAGAGCGTCATCCACCCTACAAGACCCGCCGTCCTTGACCGCCTCGGCTCGCATCCCTACCCTAGCCGTCGGCGCCTAAGAAACGCTTCACGCAGCGGCAATACTGCTCCCGAAAGCAGCGGTGTATTCCATTGAGGTAATGGATATGCCTACCCAATCCGCATCCCCCGCAATCCCCGCCCTTGCCGGCGAAATCCTGATCCCCCACACCTTCACCCGCCACCGCCGCCAACTGCGCGCGCTGCTGATCGAACGGCAATGCTGGTTCTGCGCCACGGATCTTGGTCGGCTGATCGGCCAGCCCCATCTGGACGAACGCGCTGCACGCACGCTCGATGCCGACCAGCTAATCGATGCCGTGGTGCTCAACACCCACGGCCAACCGGAGACGACACGGCTGATCAGCGAATCCGGCGTCTATGCCGCACTGATCCACTACTACCACCCGGAGAACCGCTGCATCCGCCGCTGGATCACCGCCGACGTGGTGCCGATGCTGCGCGAAGCCGAACAACCCGCCGGGCACCGCCCAAGGCGCGAGAACCGCCAGGGGCTGTCGTTGCTGCATTGGCAAGGCGATACCTGGATGCCTTACCGACCGACATAGCGAGCAACCCGGACAACCGCTGATGGTGGATGAATAAAGCGTCATCCCCCTACGCAGACCTGCTCACGTAGGGTGGACAACGCGAAGCTTGTCCACCGTCGCTCACGGCACGGCAAATGGCCTGGTTACCCACGCTGCCCAGTGGTGGATGAAAAGAGCGTCATCCACCCTACGAGTGAAATCGAACGTAGGGTGGACAACGCGAAGCTTGTCCACCATGGTTCACGGCATAGCGAGCAACCTGGACAACCGCTGACGGTGGATGAATAAAGCGTCATCCACCCTACGCAGACCTGCTCGCGTAGGGTGGACAACGCGAAGCTTGTCCACCATGGTTCAGATACAACCATCGCTCAAGGACGAGCCGCCATGTCCAATTACCGACGCGCCCGCGTGCCTGGCGCCACCTACTTCTTCACCGTCAACCTGCGCGATCGCACAAGCGATCTGCTGATCCGCGAAATCGACTTGCTGCGCGAGACGGTGCGTGCAACCAAAGCCCGTCATCCCTTCCATATCGATGCCTGGGTGGTGCTACCCGAGCACATGCATTGTCTATGGACCCTTCCACCTGGCAACGCCGATTTCGCCCTGCGCTGGAAGGTCATCAAGTTCGCCTTCAGCAAACGTCTGCCCGCCACCGAAGTGCTAAGCGCCAACCAGCAGAACAGGCGCGAGCGCGGTATCTGGCAAAGGCGCTACTGGGAGCATCTGATTCGGGACGAGCGTGATTACCAGCGCCACTTCGATTACATCCACTACAACCCGCTCAAACATGGCCACGTCGAGCGGTTGGTGGATTGGCCCTATTCGAGCTTCCATCGGGCGGTGGCGACAGGCATCTATGCAGCAGATTGGTGTGGGATGCCGGAAAAGGACGAGGGTGGTTATGGTGAGTGAGCTATCCGGCAAAAACACCCGCTGGTGGATGAAAAGAGCGTCATCCACCCTACGAGTGAAATCGGGCATAGGGTGGACAACGCGAAGCTTGTCTACCGTCGCTCACGGCACAGCAAGTGGCCCGATTAGCCACGTCACCCAACGGTGGATGAAAAGAGCGTCATCCACCCTACGAGTGAAATCGAACCGTAGGGTGGACAACGCGAAGCTTGTCCACCATCGTTCACGGCACTACAAGTGGCCCGATTACCCACGCAGCCCAAATGGTGGATGAAAAGAGCGTCATCCACCCTACTGACTTTTGCCCTTCTTCTTGGCGATCGCCTTCATCCGCGCCGCGGCCTTCTGCACGCAGGCCATTTTCTCGGGGCGCTTCATGCCGCGCCATTTGCGGATTTCCTCGCGCGTGCGTCCGCAACTGACGCACAGCTCGCTGTTGAGCTGGCACAGCGACACGCAGGGGTTTTCAATGTCCTTGGCCACGCGTGCCCCTCGCCGGCTGCTCGACCGAAAACGCCACGTGTTCAACGATGCCGGAAACGCTGATGCCCACGTCATCGAAAGCGGCCTGGGTCAGTTCCACCATTCGCGCCTTGTCCGGGCTGGCGAGTGCCCGCGCCTTGCTCGCTTCGCTGTCGAACATCCAGATCACGCGCAGGCTCTGCGGAAACCGCGCGTAGTCCACTTCGTGGGTGAGCCACTGGAAGCCGACGATTTCGCTTTTTGCCGTTTCGCAGGCAAGGGTCAGGGTGCGGATCAGTTCGCGCTCAACAGCTGAGTATTTTCGTTTCGGCGATGGCATAAGGTTCTTCTGGGGCTGAGTTCACTGCGCCGCCATCTTAACCGAGGCATTCAACGGCCAGAGGGAACAGATGGATGGAGGTCGAACACGGCATCCGCGACGCAGGGCAACGCCGGGCGCGGGAGCGATCATGGCGCCCGAGCAGGTTACAATCCATGGCCCACGTATTCTCCAGCGGACCGCACATACCGATGTTCACCCTTTCCCACCTCAGCAGCCCGCCGCCCGAGTCCCTGAAAAGCCAGGTGCAGCAGATGGTGGTGGACTACTTCGCCGATGTCAGCGCGGTACCGTTGCTGCCGAGCAATCCGCTGTATCAGCTGTACCAGTACGTGATCGGCTATGAGCTGCATCTGCACCTGCAAACCATGAACGGCGAGACCGAAGGTCCCGTGCAGTTGCTACTGGCGCTGGACGACGAAGACCCGGCCCATGTGCTGGGGTTTGCCCTGTATCTGCCGAGCCCGGACGATGCTGCCGCCTGCACCCTCGCCTATCTGGCGGTGCACAGCGAGCAGCGCGCCCAAGGCATCGGCCGGGCGCTGCTGCAACGCGTGCTGGAGCACCGTCCGCACCTGGAGCTGGCCTGCGTGGCAGACAAGGTGCCGCTGTTCGAGGCTCTGGGCTTGCAGGTGCTGGCCGCTCAAGGTGCGTTGGTGGTGATGAGCAGCCGCGACTACCGCTCCAGCGGCATGGTGGCCGTCGCCGACCTGGCGCCGGTGTTTGCCTCCACGGAGGTCAGGCAGATTCACGCTTACCTGCTCAAGCAGCACGGCCAGCGCGCCATGCAACAGGCGGAAAAACAGCGTGACGCGCACCTCGACGCGCTCGCCCTGCAGGCTCAGCAGTTGGTCGACGAGCGCCTGCCTTCACGCGCGCTGCATTGAGGTGATGCCCCACGCCAGGCGTGAGGGTTTCACGAAACACCGAGCGCCATCACCTGTGGCGGGCAGCCAACATCGCGCATGCACACGCGCAGTTGGCGGACGTTCAACGCCCGCCAACGCGGATAAAGCATTACGACAGGGGCTCTGGCCCGGTCAGAACGAGTAGCTGGCGCTGACCACCAGGTTACGCGGCTCGCCCAGCTGGATCTGCCCGGCGCTGGTGGCGGAGCTGTAGTAGGTGCGGTCGGTGATGTTGTTCAGCGCCGCGCGGATGTCCCAGTCCTTGTGGCGGTAGCCGGCCAGGGCATCCCAGGCGCCATAGCCAGGCAGTACGGTGGTGTTCTGGTTGTCGGCAAAGCGCTCACCCACCAGGGTCACGCCGGTTTCGGCGTACCAGCCCAGCTCGGGCTTCCAGGTGATGAACAGGCTGCCGTTGCGCTTGGCGACGTTGCTGACGCGGTTGCCTTCCAGGCCGTTGTTGTCCTTGACGATGCTGGCGTCCTGCAGCCCGATGCCGCCGCGCACATACCAGTTGCCAACCAGTTGACCGGTTACGGTCAGTTCGATGCCGCGCGAGCGCTGCAGCCCGGTGAGGAGGGTCAGGGTCGGATCGTTCGGGTCGCGGGTACGGCGGTTGTAAAGTTCCAGCTCGTAGACTGCCAGGGTGGTACTCAGGCGCTCGTCCAGCCAGTCGCTCTTGATGCCGACTTCTTTCTGCCGGGTCTGTTCGGGCTCGAGTTCGTTGCCATTGCCCGAGGCGCCCGGGGTGATGCCGATCAGGCCACCGCCGACCGGGGAGAACGTCTTGCTCCAGGAGGCGTAGAAAGAGTGATGCTGCAGCGGCGTCCAGACGATACCGGCGCGGGGGCTGAGGCCGTAGCTGTTGCGATCTTCCTTAAGGTTGCGCAGCTTGTTGGTGGTGGCCACCTCGAACTCGTCGTAACGCAGGCCGGCCAGCAGTTGCCATTGATCATTCAGGCGCAGTTGATCCTGCACGTAGAGGCCACGGCTTTCGACTTCGGTGTGGTTGTTGCTGGAAAGGGCCATGGCGCCCCGGTGGCTCTGGCTGCGATCCGGGTTGTACAGGTCGAGCGCGGGTACGGCCTGACCTGCGCTGTAAAGTTTAGGGTCACGGCGCTGGCTGCCGATTTCCACACCGGTCAGCAAGCGATGCTCGAAACCGAACGTATCGACCGTGCCTTCGGCCTCCAGGTTGTTGAACAGGTTGCGCGTGCGCAGATCCTGCTGCCAGCGTTGCCGGGTCACGCGCTGAGTGGCGGCGTTGAAGCCGGTCAGGTAGGTGTTATCGAAATCGCTGTCGAGTTTGAACAGGCTGGCGGTATGACGCAGCTGCCAGTTGTCATTCAATTCGTAGGTGAGCCTGGAGCGCAGTGATTGCGTCTTGTCGTCGATGAAATCGCGGTCATCGCCATAGGTGGTGCCGCGCTTGACGTCCGCCGGGCGCCCGCCAACGCCGGGAATACCGCGATCCGGGGTGCGGTCGAAACGGCTGTATTCGTATTGCACCAGCCAGTTCAGCTCAGGCGTCAGTTGCCAGCTCATGGACGGCGCGAACAGTTGGCGATGGCTGGAGACGCCATCACGGAAGCTGTTGCTGTCCTCATTGCCCATGTTCAGGCGCAGGCTGATGGTGTCCGTAGGGTCGGCACTGAGGTCGGCGTACAGGCTGCGCAGGTCTTCGCTGCCGCCTTGTGCCTCGAGCGTGGAGCGACGCCCGGCCTCGGGCGCCTTGCTGATGCGGTTGACGATACCGCCCTGGCTGCCACGCCCATAGAGCACGGCTGCCGGTCCCTTGAGCACTTCGATGCGCTCGATGTTGTGCAGGTCGCGCACGTACTGGCTGTCGTCACGCACGCCGTCCAGGTAGAAGTCGTTGCTGGCATCGAAGCCGCGAATGCGCAGGCTGTCGAAGCGCGTATCCGCCCCACTGCTGACGTTGGGCAGGCCGCTGAGCGCCTTGCCCAGATCATTGGTGCCATAGTTCAGCACGTTGCTCGTCTTCAGTGCGTCGATGGCCTGAGGCACGTAACGCACCGGCGTGGCCGTGCGGGTGGCGGTACTGACCTCCTTGACGCGCGGGTTATCGGCGTCTTCGTCGACATCGCCATAGACCACGGTCTCAGGCAGGTTAGCCGGGTCGGCACAGGCGAAGCCGGCTGTCAGTAGAACGGAAAAGCCCAGCGAAACGGGGGTGAGTCGCGAAAGGAAGAACATCTCAGCACGCATCCAGACAATAGCGATTGATTAACGGGCGCGCATGATAATTCTTTTCATTTGAAATCTAGAAGTATTTCTTTGCCATCTTCATATCCGCTCACGTCATGAATGGAGATCGAGCGCTGCTACACGCGACGCAGAGCGCGGGAACGACCATCAGCGAGCCAACGGGCATTCCCATGCACTAAACAACGAGCACAGGTCCCACTCAGTCCGACACCTGCTCCAGGAAAATCAGCTGCAACGGCTCGCTGAGCAGTTCATCAGCTGTGGCTGCAAATGCCTGAAAATAGGGCGTCGCAAAATGCGCATCCAGGGCAGCCTGGTCCTTGAAGGCTTCACGCATGTAGAACGTACCGGGCTCATCCCGCATTTCGAACAGCACGTAATCGAGATTGCCCGGCTCGGCTCGCGTGGGTTCTATCAGGCTCAGCAAGCCTTCTTTCAGCGCCTGTTGTTTACCGGGTTTGGCCTTGAGTACGGCAAGGGATACCAATGGTTGGGTCATGGGGTTAACTCGTTCGATGGGTTGGCTTGCGCACCCGGCGATGGCAGTGAACAGCAGCACGCACAGCCAAGGACTCGGGTGTTTGATCATGGGTTTCATCGTCATCACTCTCTGTGGAGTGGGGTCATCCTTGTCCATTCAATCGAAAAGAAACATCGACAGAACGCGCTAATACTTTCTTCGACCCATTGAAAATGAAGCACCTTGAATAGCCATTGGCGATTGCCACCTGAACATGCCACGACGCACTATCGCCCAAGCAATTCGTTCTCCGCTGCGAACAAGGAAGCTCCATGCGCCTCGCCTTCGTCCTACTGCTGTTTCTGTGCCATTGCGCGCACGCCACCGAGACCGTCAACGACATCACCGGCATGAATCCCATCGAGGTAGCCCAGGTGCTGGCGCCTACCGAACTGGAACAGATCGTCGAGGCAGTGCGCGAGCATTCCGGCCCCATCGCCATTGGTGGCGGGCGCTACAGCATGGGCGGGCAGACCGCCACCGAGCAGGCTCTGCAACTGGACATGCGCCAGTTCAACAAGGTGCTGGAGTTTTCCGCGCAGCACCGGGAAATCCGCGTGCAGGCCGGCATCACCTGGCGCGAAATACTCGAATACATCGACCCGCACGGCCTGTCGCCGCAGATCATGCAGTCCTACGCCAATTTCACCGTCGGCGGCGCACTGAGCGTCAACGCCCATGGCCGCTACGTCGGCCAGGGGCCGTTGGTGCTCGGCGTTCGCTCGCTACGCCTGGTGCTGGCCGACGGTCAGGTGGTGGAGGCAAGCCCGACGCACAACAGCGAGTTGTTCCATGGCGCCATAGGCGGTTACGGCGGGCTGGGCGTCATCGTCGAGGCCACCCTGCCCTTGGTGGAGAACAGCAAGCTGGTGCGTCAGACGCAGCTCATGCCGCTCGGCGACTATGCGCGTTTCTTCGCCAGCCAGGTCGCCGATAACCCGGATATGGTGATGCATAACGGCATTCTCTATACGGACGACTACGACAGCGTGCGCGCCGTGTCCTACCTGCGTACGGCCGCGCCGCTGACCGTCACGCAGCGCCTGGTACCGCTGGACCGCGACTACAAGGCCATGCGCGCCGCGCTGGCGGTTGCCAGCAGCAGTGGCGGCGCGAAGGTGCGCGAGAACGTCGTCGACCCGCTGCTACTCAAGCGACCGCAGGTGCAGTGGCGCAACCATGAGGCCAGCCTGGATGTGCGCGAGTTGCAGCCCATTTCCGGCCCCGACTACAGCTATGTGCTGCAGGAGTATTTCGTGCCCGAGGCCCAGTTGGAGCACTTCGTCGCGGGCATGAGAGACGTGCTCAAAGCGCACAAGGTCAAGGTCGCCAATATCTCCATCCGCCATGCCAAGGCCGACCCGGGTACGCTGCTGGCCTGGGCCCGCGAAGACACCTTCGCACTGGTGATCTACTACCGACAGGGCGTCTCGCCCAGCGAGCGCGCCGCCGTAGGCGACTGGACACGACAGCTGATCGACCTCGCCATCGCCCACCAGGGCAGCTACTACCTGCCCTATCAGATCCACGCCAGCCGTGAGCAATTTCTCGCTGCCTACCCTCGCGCCGAGGAATTCTTCGCGCTGAAAAGGCGCTTCGATCCCACCAACAAATTCCGCAACACGCTATGGGATACCTATTACCTTCAGCCCACTGAACACTGATTGAAACTGGCGGTTCAACGCTCGCTGGACCTCACGTCGACACAACGGATGCCATCGCATGTATTACCCACGGGAAGAAAAAAGAGACTTCCTCACCACGCTCGCCACCCTGTCATTGATCGCGATCGTGCCCCTAGCCATTCTCGCGCTCATGAGCAATCACGGCGCGACCGCGCTGTTCATGCTGCTCGGCAATCAGCAGGCGCAAGCCCGCATCACCGAGATACACAACACGCCCAACCCCGACCTGAACATAATCACCTACCGCTATGACGCCGACGGCACAGCGTTCACGGCTACCTATACGCAGAACAGACAACACGACCCTGCTGCATATGCCATGGGCGACACGATCCCCTTGATCCACTCCACGTGGGTATCGTCGCTCAAGATGACGCAAGCCGCTTACGACACCAGCGATGCAGACGCCAAGGTCTTCATGGGCTGTTCGACGGCGATCCTCCTGCTACTGGGCCTGTCGTTCTTTGCCCTGATGCGGCAGAGAAAGCATGCCGCAGAAGATGTTTATTATTGAGCGTTCAGGAGTTCAGATGCCCGGCATTATCCATGTCGCCGATACCTTCCAGGCGTTTCTGAACGACCTGCAAGCGCATCGCGCACCCGCCCTACCCCAGCTATCCAGACTGCGCAATGGATTCGAGGGCTGGCTCAAGATCGAGCTATACCTCTGGTTGACCGAACGCTTCGGGCTGCAGCCTCAGACGGATGTGGGCGTCGAGTACAAGGTCTGGCTGGATCAGCGACGCGGGCAGATGGATCGCGCAACCAAGCAATGCGACTTGTGGGTGCGCGATGCCGCAGGCAATGGCTACCACTACATCGAGCTGAAAGTACCGTTCGCCAACAACAACCGCGGCAAGCTGCTTCTCAGCGCGTCCGATGATTTCTGGTACATGTCACGCCTTCTCGCGGCCGACCAGCGCGCAGCAAGCGGAAGCGCCATCCTGGTCGGCGCGGGTTTCACAGAGGATGACTGGAAGCTCGCCATCGACGAGGCAGTCGCTTACGCCGGCAACGACCCGACACAGGTTCAACTCAACGTTGGGGCGTTGACACTGGAGGAGGCGCCAGCTCTGCGATGGGCGGTAATGACAAAACTATATGAGTCCCGACCTGGCACCTAGCGGGTTCGGTATTTGCCAGGCAAAAGCCGGCCGCTACCTCTAGATCGAGCACAACCCACCCGGCACCGCCATGATCCACTCCCGCACCGCGCGGATGGTCGGATCGTTTCGGCGGTTCTCCGGGTACACCAGAAAGAACGGCTTGCCTTCCAGTTCCGGGCCGAAGGGCTGCACCAGTCGTCCCTCTTTCAGCTCATCCTCGATCAGTTGCCGGCTCATCAGCGCCACGCCCTGGGCGCCGACGGCCGCCGAGACGGCGTGGGTTTCGTCGGAGAATACCAACCCGGCACTGACATCCAGCCCCGGCACCTGAGCCTGTTTCTGCCAGACGGCCCAGTCCATCGGCGAGGAGATCGCGGCCTGGTTACGAAAGTGAATCAGCGTATGCCTGGGCAGCTCAGCAGCATCGTGCAGCCCCAGCAAAGGGCTGCAGGCCGGGACAAAGGTGTTGTCGAACAGTTTCTCGGCGACCAGGCCGGGCCAGCGGCCGTCGCCGTAGCGAATGGCGATATCGGCGGTGACGCCATCGAGCGCCACCGGCTCGTGCGAGGCGTGGATACGCAGGTCGATAGTGGGATGGGAGTCGCGCAGCATGCATACCCAGGACAGCAGCCAGCGCACGGCCACGGCCGGCGTGGTGCTGAGGGTGATGGCCTGTCGGCTGGGCGTCGCGCTGAGGCGTTCGACCGCGGCGCCGATGCTGTCGAAGGCGCTTTCCAGCACCTGCTGCAGCTCGCGCCCGGCCATGGTCAGTTCCAGCTGACGCGGCTTGCGCACGAACAGCGCGACACCAAGGGATTCTTCCAGTGCGCGAATCTGGTGACTGATCGCCGTGGCGGTAACGGAAAGCTCTTGCGCGGCCTGTTTGGCGCTTGCGTGGCGGGCAGCCGCCTCGAAGGCGCGCAAGGCGGAAAGCGGAGGGAGTCGGCGCCGGCTCATACCTGAGTTTTCCTCATCCATTGCGAAAAATATTGATCGTTTGTCGCCCGAACAGGGCGACCTTAGCCTGAGTGTGCTGCCAAACACAGATGAATTCAAATTCAAGCAGGAGACTCATCATGACCCATATTCTGCATCTCGACGCCAGCGCCCGCCCCGGCCTCGCCGGCAAGGATCAGCACGGCTCGCACAGCCGCAACCTCAGCCATCGTTTCATCAGCCAGTGGCAGGCGCGCCGCCCGCAGGACGTCGTCGCCTACCGCGACATCGGCCAGAATCCGCCCTCGATCATCAGCCATGACTGGATCGCCTCATCCTTCACGCCGGAGCCGAAACGCGAGGCCTGGATGCACGACACGCTGGCCGAGAGTGATCGCCTGGTGGATGAACTGATCGCCGCCGACGTGCTGGTGATCGGCACGCCGCTGTACAACTTCGGCATGCCCGCCGCGCTCAAGGCGTGGATCGACCAGGTGGTACGTCCCGGACGCACCGTGGACGTGGATGAGAGCAACCCGCTCGATCCCTATGTACCCAGGCTGGCCGACCGGCCGCGCCATGCGGTAATCCTCACGGCGCGCGGTGGTGTCGGTTTCGATGTGGGTGGCGAAATGGCGCACATGAACCATCTGGAGCCGAACCTGATCACGGCGCTCGGTTTCATCGGCATCACCCGCGTGCACCAGATCGCCATCGAAGGCCAGGAAGTTGGCGGTGAACTGCTCGCCGAATCCGTCAAACAGGCCTTGGGCAAGGTCGATGCGCTGGTGGCCGAGCTGCAGCGTTCATTGCAAACCGAGCGCGTCGCAGAGCCGGCGTGAGGCAATGGCCAGGCTGAGGCTGACGCTGCCTCGCCTCAGCGCCTGGTGCAGGCAAACAGCGCGTTGCCGGAGCTGCCATCCCACGGCGCCAGGCGCTGATAGTCGTGCTCCAGCACCTGCACCTCGAAGTGCGGCGCCAGCAGGCTCTGCAGCTCGGCAAAGTTCACCGCCACCATCGGGTGTTCGTCGTGCCAGACCTCGGTCTGCTCGGCGACGCTGCGTTCGATACGCAGGCGCAGCGCCTGCGCATCGCCCTCCCCGCGGTAGTACCAGGCGGAGCTGAAGCGGAACTGCCCTTCGGCATGCCGCGTGCTGTGGGAAACGAACGAAGCGTTGTCGATGCACTGCTTGTCCACGGCGTTGAAGCAGAACACGCCGCCAGGCGCCAGGGCGCCGTGCGCGCTGGCGATACAGGCCTTGAGCCGATCAATGCTGGCGCTGTAGTGGATGGAGTAGAGAAAGCAGGTGATCAGGTCCAGCGGCTCGTCGACCTGAAAACCACACATGTCCTGCCGGGCAAAGCGTGCCTCGGGGCAGCGCTGGGCGGCGCGGTCGAGCATCGGCTGGTTGATGTCCAGGCCGCTGCTGACATAACCAGCATCGAGAAAGTGACGCACATGCGGGCCGGTGCCACAGGCCAGATCGAGGTGACGCTTGCCGCCGTTGCCGAACAGCTGGTGCAGGCGGTGCACACAGTGGCTCTGGGCGGCGTAGTCGATGTCCGCGCACATCAGATCGTAGTAACCCGACAGGTCGGTATAGAGGGCATTGCCGGACATGATGGCAGGGACGCGAGGACGAAGGGCGCGCATCATAGCTCAGGCCGCGAATGGGCAGAATCACTATCGCTGCCGTCGCAATGCCGGCCGTCTGGTCGAGCTCAACGCTCACCATGAACGGGCCCCAGCGACGCTCACGAAACAGCTGAAAGCCTTCTATCACGGGGCTTTCGCCAGCTATCAGCCGCATCGATGTTCACCATCATGCCAATGAAGTTCTCTGAAAAAATCCAGTGCGTAACATCTGCTCCATACCCAACCACAACACCGCTGGAGCACAACACCATGAAACGCCAACTGATCCTCGGCTTCGCCCTCTCCGTACTGGCAGCCAACGTATTCGCCGCTTCTTCCGCCCAACCTGTAGTCGCCGAAGGTGGCTCCGATCGCCTGATCGAGAACCGCGT
The DNA here is from genome assembly GCF_015712105.2 of Pseudomonas chaetocerotis. NCBI lineage: Bacteria > Pseudomonadati > Pseudomonadota > Gammaproteobacteria > Pseudomonadales > Pseudomonadaceae > Pseudomonas > Pseudomonas chaetocerotis. The sequence goes on along the minus strand of NZ_JACFYX020000018.1, from coordinate 27,328 downwards.
TGCCGAAGGTGGCTCGGATCGCCTGATCGAGAACCGCGTTGCCGAAGGCGGCTCCGATCGCCTGATCGAGAACCGCGTTGCCGAAGGCGGCTCGGATCGTCTGATCGAGAACCGCGTTGCCGAAGGTGGCTCGGATCGTCTGATCGAAAACCGCGTTGCCGAAGGTGGCTCGGATCGTCTGATCGAAAACCGCGTTGCCGAAGGTGGCTCCGATCGTCTGATCGAGAACCGCGTTGCCGAAGGTGGCTCGGATCGTCTGATCGAGAACCGCGTTGCCGAAGGCGGCTCGGATCGTCTGATCGAGAACCGCGTTGCCGAAGGTGGCTCCGATCGTCTGATCGAGAACCGCGTTGCCTGATACCTTCCTGATGACCTGATCGAGAACGTCTTATGACTCGATGGCAAGCGCAGCCCCACAAGGCCGGCCTGATAAGCCGGCCTTGGTTTTTTCAGGAATAGAAAGCCCCGCGCACTGCGCGAATGAGCAGCCCCGTGTCGACCCCAGGCAATCGACCGCCCCGCCCCCGCTTTATGGTGAACGCCCCTTTGATCACTCACCGGAGCGCCCCATGGCCAACCAACCGATCACCGTTCTGCGCGACACCCGGCCGATGCCCGTCGTCGATGCCTGCCAGTGGGAGCGCATCGAAGGTGACCCGCACACCGTCAACCTCAATGCCTACGCCAGCGAAGACGGCAGCAAGATCATGGGCACCTGGATCTGCACGCCCGGCAAATGGCGCGTGGAGTACGTGAAGTGGGAGTACTGCCACTTCCAGGAAGGCTACTGCATCATCACCCCGGACGGCATGGACCCGATTCACCTCAAGGCTGGCGACATCTTCGTCGTGGAGCCGGGCATGAAAGGCACCTGGGAAGTGGTGGAAACGGTGCGCAAGTACTTCGTATTCGCCTGACGCTGAGCTGACAGCGGCACAGGGGCTTGAAAAGCGCAGGAACTTGACCTATTCACAACGGTCAGTGCTGCGCCGCCGATCAGGCGGTTCCCTCATCACGGACGGCCCAAAAGGCCTTTCAGCAAGGAATCATCATGAACCGACTCAAACTGCCGCTGCTCTCCCTCGCCTGCGCCCTGCCGCTGGTCGCCTGTGCCGCCACCCCGGAAGCGCTCAAGCCCTACCCCGCCGCTGCCGACGGCTACGCCCGCCATGTGATCGAGTTGCCCGCACGAACCAACGAAGCCGAGCACAAGGTAGAGATCATCGCCGGCAAAACCCTGGAAGTGGATTGCAACCCGCAACGCCTGGGCGGCCAGTGGCAGGAAAAGACCGTGGAAGGCTGGGGCTACAGCTACTACGAACTGGGCCAGGTCGGCCCGGCCATGAGCACGCTGATGGCCTGCCCGGACGGCAGCCGCAAGCAGGCCTTCGTACGCGTTGGCGGTGAGCCGCAACTGGTGCGCTACAACAGCAAGCTGCCACTGGTGATCTACGCGCCGAAGGATGTCGAAGTGCGCTATCGCGTGTGGTCTGCAGCCGCCGAAACCAGCACCGCACCGCGTCAGTAAGCGCTCCCCCGACACACCAGCCCGTCGGGGCGGGTGTTTCCTGTGAATGTGAAAAAGGCTCTGAACGGCGGGGATGAGACTGGCTGAGGTGAAAGGCGCGACTATGCTCAAAAGGCTATTTTTTCATCCAGCGCCAGCAGGCGTTCGCACCTGACGGAGTCACCATGGATATAGAAAGCCTGTTCGCCCAACTGCACACCCTGCCCAGTATTCCCAAGGTTGCGCAGGATCTGATCCAACAGTTCGACAACCCTGCCTCCAGCCTGGAAAGCGTGGCACGCAACATCGAGCGCGACCCGGTCATCGCTGCCAAGGTCCTGCGCCTGGCCAACTCGCCGCGTTTTCGCGGGGCTCGTGAAGCGGTGAGCGTGGAGGACGCCGCCATGCGCCTGGGCTTCAATACCCTGCGCACACTGGTGCTGGCCTCAGCGATGACGGGTGCGTTTCAGGTCGATACCGGCTTCGACCTCAAGGGTTTCTGGATTCGCAGCTTTCGCGTCGCCAGTATCGCCCGCAGCCTGGCCAAGCAGCTGAAGCTGGACACCGACGCGGCCTTCACCTGCGGCATGATGCACAACATTGGCGAACTGCTGATCCAGACCGGCGCACCGGATTTCGCCAGGCGCATGAACCGTCATCCGAAGCGTGAAGCCGCCGCCCATGCCGCCGAGGAAACCCTGCAACTGGGCTTCGGCTACCCGGAAGTGGGCGCTGAACTGACGCGCCGCTGGCAGCTGCCAGCGCTTATCCAGCACGCCATTGCCTATCAGGCACGGCCGACTCAGGCACCCGGTGACAGCCGCTACGCGCGCCTGGTCGCACAGTCGGTGATCGTTGCGCAAACCATCGAGCTGGACGGCGTCAGCGAACACGCGAAGCAGAACCTGGAAGGCCCGTTATTCGAGGAAGTCGACCTGGGCAAGCTGTTCGAAGCCTTGCCGGCGGTGCTGGAGGCAGACAAGGCGTTTGCCGAGCTGCTGGGGTAAGCACCAGGCCTGTTCGAGACCTCACCAGCCGGCGTCCGCCAGGGCCCGCGTCTCGGGAAAGCACTTGATAACCACCACGACTGACTTCAGGCAGGGCCTCAGCCAGGCTTCTTGCCGGAGTCAGCCTTGGCCGCAACTGCCAGGGCCATCACCACTTCGCGGGCCACCTTGCGTTGTGCTGCCGGCAGCGCCAGAAAAGCCTCGATGACCTCACGTTCCTGATAGTACTTGGGGTCTTCCCAGCGGCCACGCTGCCCGCGCACGGCAGCGCCGGCCTGTTCGCCGAAGCGCAGTACCTGTGGTTCGATGCGCAGCCACTCGGCAAGGACCTGCAATTTGTCCTGCGACGGTATTGCCTCGCCACGCAACCAGCGGGAAACCGCCTGGAAGGTCACGGAACGGCCCCAGTAACGCGAATTGAACTCGCGCTCGAGCACAGCAGGGCGATCTGGATATCCAGCCGCAATCATGGCGCCACGCAGGCGCTGGGCGAATTCGGTTTTCTCGGTCATGGACGCGGACGTTAAGTTCCGCTTCCATGCTTGATTGAACAGTCAGTTGCATATTAAATGAAATTGATGGTTTCATTGCATTCGACAAGCCATTGTTTCATGCACCAGGGAGGGCGCCATGACCAGTCCGATCAATCCCATCTTCGAAGGTATCCGTCTCACCGTGCGGCGCGCCGCCGACGGCCGCTTCTGGTTCACCGCGCAGGCCGTTTGCCAGGCCCTGGAACTGGCGGATGAACAAGCCGCCCTGCTGCTGCATTGCCGGCCGGAGGGGATTCTCTTCGGCAACGAGCAAGCGCCTCAAGCCATGATCGACCTGGAAAACCTGCTACGCCTGAGCCTGAGCTGCACCAGCTCACGCGCCGAGCGTCTGCGCAGCTGGTTCTGCCACGTCTTGCTGCCGAACCTGTTAAGAAGCGCCAGCCCGCCCAGCTATCGCCAGCTGAATACCGCAGACAAGCGCCTGCGCGTACTCAAGTGGCACGACGACTGGTGGATGTCGGTCAATGACGTGATGCAGATTTTCGGCGCACGGTCCGAACTGCTGCCCATGACCGAGGACCCGCACTGCGGTTGAGCGCACCATCGGGGCTCGCTCGCCGGCAGGGTGACGGCAACCGCTCAGCGCATGCAGCACTGCTTGTACTTCTTGCCGCTGCCGCAGGTGCACGGGTCGTTGCGCCCGACCTTGGCGTCATCACGGCGCACCGGCAACACGGGTTGCAGATTCTCCTGCCAGTACTCGTAAAGCTCGACAGCAGCCGGTTCGAGCATCGCCGTGCTGGCCTCGTATTCGGCGTCGGACATGGCCTTGAGCGTCTCGCTGCCACTTTCATCGCCATGCAGGGTGATCAGCGCCAGGGCGGCCTGCACCGACTCGGGCAGCGCCTCCTCCAGCCAACCGGCAACCGCGGCGCCGCGCAGGTAGCCTGCGCACCACTCGGAAACGATCAGCTTCTCGCCCTTTCCGTTGTTGTCAGCGAGGAAGATGGCCTCGTAATCATCCGGCTCCTCGCTGAGCATGTAGGCCGCCTCGCTCATCAGCTCGACGGCCAGCTTCATGAAGCGTTCGCCGTCCTTGTCACTCGGCCATTGCGGCGGCTGGTCGGCCCAGATCGCCGAATACCAGACGGCAGGCGCGACCTGGCGCGGCCCGGAGACGATGGCGGCGAAATAACCGTCCAGCTCGCTGGCGGACAGGATCGAGTCATCGTTGCCGTACTTGAGCAGCCACTGATCGAGCTTCTCCAACCCTCTGTTGTCCATCGCCACGCCTCCGCCTGAAAAAGGCCGCTACTGTAACGCCATCGGTGCGTATTACCAGCCGTCCGGCATCTGGCCAGTGCCCACAGGCCGTCAGCCCGGTACAATGCGCGCCTTGCCCGTGTGCCAGCCTGATAAAAGAAAACACCATGTCCTTGCCCAAGAACCACCTGGAACTGCTCAGCCCTGCGCGTGACGTCGAGATCGCCCGCGAAGCCATTCTGCATGGCGCCGACGCCATCTATATCGGCGGCCCGAGCTTCGGCGCGCGGCACAACGCCTGCAACGACGTGAGCGATATCGCCAGGCTGGTGGAGTTCGCCCGCCACTATCACGCGCGGGTGTTCACCACGATCAACACCATTCTGCATGACGATGAGCTGGAGCCGGCGCGCGCGCTGATCCACCAGCTCTACGACGCGGGCGTGGATGCGTTGATCGTGCAGGACATGGGCGTGATGGAGCTGGATATTCCGCCCATTGAGCTGCATGCCAGCACCCAGACCGACATCCGCACGCTGGAACGGGCCAAATTCCTCGACCAGGCCGGCTTCTCCCAGCTGGTGCTGGCGCGCGAGCTGAACCTGCAGGAAATCCGCCAGATTGCCGATGCCACCGACGCGGCCATCGAGTTCTTCATTCACGGCGCGCTGTGCGTGGCCTTTTCCGGCCAGTGCAACATCTCCCACGCGCAGACCGGGCGCAGCGCCAACCGTGGCGACTGCTCGCAGGCCTGCCGCCTGCCCTACACCCTCAAGGATGAAAAAGGCGGCGTGATCGCCTACGAAAAACACCTGCTGTCGATGAAGGACAACAACCAGAGCGCCAACCTGCGCGCCCTGGTCGAGGCCGGCGTGCGCTCGTTCAAGATCGAGGGCCGCTACAAGGACGTGGCCTACGTGAAGAACATCACCGCCCACTACCGCCGCGAGCTCGACGCCATCCTCGAAGACCGCCCGGACCTGGCCCGCGCTTCCAGCGGCCGTACCGCGCACTTCTTCGTGCCCGATCCGGACAAGACCTTCCATCGCGGCAGCACCGATTACTTCGTCACCGAGCGCAAGGTGGACATCGGCGCCTTCGATTCGCCCACCTTCACCGGGCTGTCTGTGGGCTGTGTCGAGAAAGTGGGCAAGCGCGACCTGATCGCCGTGACTCACGCGCCGCTGTCCAACGGCGACGGCCTCAACGTGCTGGTCAAGCGCGAGGTGGTGGGGTTCCGCGCCAATATCGCCGAACTGAAGGCGGAGTTCGAGGAAGACGGCGAGAAGCGCTACCGCTACCGCGTCGAGCCCAACGAAATGCCCGAAGGGCTGTTCCGCTTGCGTCCGAATCATCCACTGAGCCGCAACCTCGACCACAACTGGCAGCAGGCGCTGCAGCGCACCAGCGCCGAACGCCGTATCGGCGTCAGCTGGAAGGCCGAGCTGCGTGAGGACGCGCTGAAACTCGTCGCCACCAGCGAAGAAGGCATCAGCGTCGAGGTCGCCCTGCCCGGCCCGTTCGGCGTCGCCAACAAGCCGGAGCAGGCGCTCGATGGCCTGCGCGACCTGCTCACCCAGCTCGGCACCACCATCTACCACGCCCAGAGCGTGGCGCTGGATGCACCGCAGGCGTTCTTCGTGCCCAACTCGCAGCTCAAGGCACTGCGCCGTGACGCCATCGAGGCGCTGACCGAAGCGCGCGTCGCCGCTCACCCGCGCGGTAGCCGCAAGGCCGAGACCGAGCCGGCGCCGGTGTACCCGGAGTCGCACCTGTCGTTCCTCTACAACGTCTACAACCAGAAGGCGCGCGACTTCTACCATCGCCATGGCGTGCAGCTGATCGACGCGGCCTACGAGGCCCACGAGGAAACCGGCGAAGTGCCGGTGATGATCACCAAGCACTGCCTGCGTTTTTCCTTCAACCTGTGCCCGAAGCAGGCCAAGGGCGTGACCGGCGTGCGCACCAAGGTGGCGCCGATGCAGCTCGTACATGGCGATGAGGTACTGACCCTGAAGTTCGACTGCAAGCCGTGCGAGATGCACGTGATCGGCAAGATGAAGGGCCACATCCTCGACCTGCCGCAACCGGGCAGCGCCGCCACCCAGGTGGTCGGCCACATCAGCCCGGACGACCTGCTCAAGACCATTCGCCAGAAGCCGGGTTACAGCCATTGAGCCAACAGGCCCATCAGGTACAGGCCCAGGCCGAATACCAGATGGGTCAGTAACGCACGCACACGCACCCGCCAGGGCTGCGGCGTGCGTGAAGCGGCCATGCCCATGCCGAACGCCGGCTGCATCAGCAGCAGGGGCGCGGCCACGCTGAGCGCACCAAAGGCCAGCGCCGGTGCGGGCGTTGGACGCTGCAGCCAGGCCTCGCCAACCCAGGCCAGGAACAACGCGGCGAATAGCAATCCGGTCAGGTAATGAACGCCCCAGCCCAGCGCACGCTCACCGCGCAGGGTGGGCGCCTTGCCAATCGCCGCATGGCGAAACTGCCCATGCCCCATGTGCCCCAGCCAACGCCCGACCCAGGCGTAATCCAGCGCCGCCACACCGAACCAGCGCTTGCGCGCCAGCGCCCACAGGTCCATCAACAGCGTTGCGCCAATACCCAGCATGATGATCTCGACTGCCATACACACCTCCATCTAATCTATCTGGAAAGCCTTCAAAACAAGGCTGCCAGTTAAAGTCGACTTGAGGTCAAGCATGAAAGAGCTGGATATCGGCAAGGTCGCGCGCTGGTCAGGTCTGCCGGCCTCGACCTTGCGTTACTACGAAGAAAAAGGGCTGATCCACTCCATCGGGCGCAATGGCCTGAAGCGGGTCTTCGCCGAGTCGGTGCTGCAGCGCCTGTCGCTGATCGCACTCGGGCGCACGGCTGGTTTCTCGCTGGACGCTATTGCCGAGATGCTGGCGGCCGAGGGCGGTCCTGCCATCGACCGTGAGCAACTGGAACGCAAGGCAGAGCAGTTGGATCACACCATTCGCCGCCTGTCCGCCATTCGCGACGGGCTGCGCCATACGGCGCTTTGCCCAGCCGACAACCACCTGAGCTGCCCCACCTTTCAGCGCCTGATGAGCATGGCCAGCAAGCAGATGGGCCGAAAGCGCCCTGCCGCTGCCGAGCGGGCTTGAGCGGCCGCAACGCTTGTGTTGTCGGCTTGTACTCGGGCCTGCGGCTGCATCGTCCTGGCCTCGGTGCGCACGGCGCACCCTACAACGGCGACGCACACCGTAGCGTGTCGCGGGGCCGCCCAGGTCGTGCGCAGCGGGTTCTAAGCGACTCACTCAACGGGCCGGGCTGAGCATCTCGATTTCACGAATCTCGAAATCACGACGCAGGTAGTCCATACGCTGATCATGGAACTCGCGCATGTGCGGCAGGGCTGTGTGCTCGGCCAGCGCCTCCCGTGACGCCCACACTTCAAAGAAGATGAACAGCGTCGGGTCCTGCGCGTCGCGCAGCATGTGATATTCGATGCAGCCGGGCTCGGCGCGACTGGGTTCGACGTAAGCACGGAACAGTTGCTCGAAGGCCTCGGCCTGTTCGGGTCTGGTGTGGGCGTGAAGGATGAAGCCGTACATGGAGCAGGTTCCTCGATGTGGGAAGATGCCCCACCATAACGCGGTATTCGACAAGCCTTTCATGACTTTCAGTCAACAATCATTTGACCGTTCCGGGGTGTTTCGCCTGCGCGAGGCCGGATAACCTGCCGCCACATTTTTGGAGACCCCCATGAAAAAGATCCTCCTGCTCAACGGCGGCAAAGCCTTTGCCCACTCCCAGGGCCAGTACAACAACACCCTGCATGATGCGGCGCTGGCCTTCCTCGACCGCGCCGGCTTCGACGTCAGGACCACCTTCATCGACGGCGGCTACGACGCTGAGGAAGAAGTGCAGAAATTCCTCTGGGCCGACGTGGTGATTTACCAGATGCCTGGCTGGTGGATGGGCGCGCCCTGGACGGTGAAGAAGTATCTCGACGAGGTGTTCACCGCCGGTCACGGCAGCCTCTATGCCAACGACGGCCGTACCCGTTCCGACGCCTCGCAGAAGTACGGCAGCGGCGGCCTGATCCAGGGCAAGCAGTACATGCTGTCGCTGACCTGGAACGCCCCGGTACAGGCCTTCGAAGACCCGACCGATTTCTTCGAAGGCAAAGGCGTGGACGCGGTGTACTTCCCCTTCCACAAGGCCAACGAATTCCTCGGCATGAGCGGCCTGCCCACCTTCATCTGCAACGACGTGATGAAGGTGCCGAACATCGAGCGCGACGTGGTGCGCTACGAGCAGCACCTGGCCCAGGTATTCGGCGTCAACTGATACGCCGTGCTATCAGCGCTGCTTGGGAATCGTCTGCTCGCGCTCGATGTCACCAAGCAGTTCGTCGAGCATGTCGCGCTTGTTGCGGTCAAAGGGCATGGGCACGTACCAGGCCAATACCCCCCAACCATCGCGGCGATAGTCGTAGGACTTGATCGGCACGCCATCCTTGAACACGGTACCGCGCAGGTGCTGTTCGTAGCTGACCGGCAACGGCAGCGTGAGCAAGGTCAGCGCCCCCAACAGGACGACACCCGTGTTGGCACGTTTGCCTGCCGGCTCGACGATCAGCAGGCTGTAGCCGTTACGGCTGATGCCTTCATCGAGCCAGGAAAAACTGCCGGACTGCTGCAGACGCTGCACCACCTGGCGGTTGCTGGTGTCGCCCTTGCGCCCCGTGGTGAGCATGGACACTCGCAGCCCGACCGGCACGAACGGTTCGACCTGCCGATGCTCAAGCGGCGGTAGCGTGGTGGAGCAGCCGCTCAGCAGCGACAACACTACCAGCAGCGGTAAAACAACCTTGTCGGACATTCTCATTGCGCCACCCCAGCCTGCATCAGATCGTCCTGCTGGACGTCGCGGGCAAAGGAGCGGGTGATGCGGCGCAGGTGCTCCGCGTTCGCCTCGTCGCCTCGGTCGAGCAGCCAGAAATAGGCGCGCGTGCGATTCTCGTAGCTGTAGCGTTTGAGCGTGCGTTCACCCTTGAGCAGGGTGAAGTCCATGCGCGTATCCGCGTCGCTGGGCAGCGGCAGCAGGAACAGGGTCGCAGCACTGAGCAGTACCAGCGGGAAAGCGGCATGGTCACGCTCCTGCGCGACCTGGACGCGCACCGCGTAGGCATCGCCCGGCGCCTGGCCGGCGAGCACGTCCTCGAACATCCCCGTGGCGCGCAGGCTGTTGCGGATTTCCCCGCCCTTGAGAGGGTCGTTGCTCATCACATGAATGGGCGGCAGGTAGGACTCGCCGTAACGCAATTCGGTAGACGGCAAGGTATGAGTCGCGGCGCAACCCGACAGCAGTACGCTGGCGAGCAGCAGGTAACGAGACGGTTTCATGGTGTGGGGCGGTCCTTCGTCCGGGATGAAGAATTGGCTGCTTCGGGCAGGATGAACGGTTTCGCCCGCTCCAGCTGCAAAGGCAGCAGCTGCAGCTCGGGCAATGCGGGGAACTGCTGGCGCGCGATGGCTTCGTCACGCGCAAGACGCTCGCGCTGCACGAACAGGCACAGGCTGCCGCTGATGCAACGCGAGCGGTACTCGCCGATGTAATAGGCCTTGCCGGCCTCCAGGCGCATGGGCACGACGAACTTCTCCCGCGCCTGCATCGAGGAGTAGTAGGTGCCGTAACCGGTACTCGTGGAGGAGAAGAACTGGAAGTCGTACAGCTCGTAATCGCCGGGTTTCAGTGGCATCACGAATACGCTGGCGCTGGCCGAACCGTCCTGGATGTCCTTCGGCGTCTGGCGTATGCCATTGTCGATCCAGACTGCAGCGGCGCCCTCTTCCGAGCCGCGCAGACGAAACAGCAGGCGCTGGTTCTGCGCCGTGGCGGCCATCACCCCATCAGGGCCAACGGCGCCAACCAGATAGGCCGCCGGCTCCCCAGGCGCAGGACTCAGACGGTCGCTGACCAGCGCGGAGCGCTCGGTAATGCTGCAACCGCCCATGAACAACAACAGGCCAACCAGCTGGGCCTGGAAAAACATACGCACCATGCAACACCCTCAAACCACATGGATCACCTCGGCACGAGGCGCCAATCGAAGGGCGCGGATTATACGTAGCCTCCGTGGATGCTGCAGTGGCAAATGGCCAAAGTGCGAAACGGATTCACTCGCCGCCGAACAGCGCCGTCCAGTAGATACCGGCATCGCTCTGCGGATCGTTGGCGTAGGCAGCGCCTAGTTCGCTGAACGCCGGGTTCATGATGTTGGCGCAGTGCCCGGAGCTGGCCAGCCAGCCCTCGACCACCCTGGCGGTGCTATCCAGCGCCGCCGCGATGTTCTCGCCGACCTTGCTACCGCCGTAACCCGCCAGCTCCGCGCGGTCACCCGGCGTCAGGCCGTCGCGCCCCTGGTGGGCGAAGAAGTTGCCGTTGGCCATGGCCCGGCTGTGGCTCTCGGCGGCGCTACCCAGCTCGGCATTCCACACCAGCGGCGCGGCAGCGGCAAAGCGCTGGTCACCGCATTGGCGCGCCTCGGCGCTGGCCGAGTTGATCAGCAGCAGCAGACTTTCCCCCTCGGTCTGCCAGGTTTGCAGACGCGCACTGAGCAGCGGCCTTGCCAGCACGATGCGCCAGTCACGATCCTGCTGGCTGACACCGATGTCGATGAATTGCGGATCGAGCAACACACGACAGAAACTCTCGCTCAAGGCCTGCATGGCCGCCTGCGCATTGCGCGGGCCGGAGAGCGTGATGGCTTGTACGTTGACCAACGGATAACCGGCCGCGCTCAGCGAATCCTGCAGATCCCCAGTGCCATTGGCAGGCAGGATCAGGCGTGGGTCGTTGGTCAACGGCGGCAGTGGCTCGGAGGCCTGCACGCCGCAGCGTTGCACCTCGCTGCGATAGCTGTTGATCGTCTCGATCAGCGCAAGGTCCTCAGCGGCCTGAGCCGCGCCCCAAAAGCCCATCAGCAGCAGCGCCAACAGGCAGCGTTGCCATCCGCATATGTCCTTTATTGTTGTCATACCGTCCTCTCCCAACTAACGTCGTGATTCTGACGCAATTTCCGGCGCAGGATCATGGCCGGTTTCCTGGTCCCATCGAACGCCCGCATGCACTGGCATCGCGGCCGAACGGCAGGGTTCCTGCATGACGCCATCTGCCGTCATCGAACAATTTGCGCACTTGCCTCTCCCGCTGAGAACACTGATGCCCGGTTACTTCGCCAAGAACGAACAACATCGTCGCCTGGTGCTCAAGGCCTTGCTATGGATCACCTTGGGCGGTGGTTTGTTCTTCTCCGTGGTCAATCTGCTGCACGACAACTGGCTGCTGGCCGGTCTGGAGATCGGCTACGCCGCTGTGTCGCTGTATCTGCTGACCATCGTCGACCGAACGCACAACTTGCAGCTATTGACCGCGGTTTACCTGCTGCCGTTCTTCAGCATCATGATTTTGGCGCTGGCTCAGACCCACACCACCTTCGCGGTGTTCGCCTGGATACAGTCGATTCCGATCATCTGCTATCTGCTGCTGGGGCTGCGTCTGGGCATGTACGGCTCGGTGCTGTTCGTCGGCATCGGCCTGTTCGTCTTCAGCCGGCGGTTTGCCTCTGATCAATTGCTGCAAAACATCGAGATCATTGCCAATCTTGGCCTGGCCAGCCTGGCAGTGATGATTTTTGCGCACATCTACGAGCGCAGCCGCCTTCTAAACGAGCAGCGTCTGACCGATCAGGCGACTACCGATTCCCTCACCGGTCTGCCAAACCGGCTGAAGCTGGCCGAGGTATTCGAGCGCGAGCGTGCCCATGCGCTGCGCAATGGCACGCCGCTCTCACTGGTATTCGTCGATATCGACCACTTCAAGCAGATCAACGACCGCTTCGGCCACGAGGTCGGCGACCGCGCTCTGGTTCACTTCGCCGCGGTGCTGGCGCAGCGTTTGCGGGTCAACGATCTGTTCTGCCGCCTGGGTGGCGAGGAGTTTGCCGTACTGCTGCCAGGCAGCACGGCGACGCAAGCTCGAGAAATCGCCGAAAGCCTGCGCGAACGCCTGGCGGCACAGCCGCTGGCGGTGAATGAGACCACGCTGCGCATGACCCTCAGCGCCGGCGTGGCCTGCTTAGGGGGGGACGGGCAATCACTGGACGAGCTGATGCTGGCGGCGGACAGGCGCACCTATGCGGCCAAACGCGCCGGGCGTAACCGGGTGATCACCCGAGAGGACGTAGAGCCCGTTCTGGACTGAACGGGTGCGGATCAGACGTAGATGCTGACCCCACCCTTCTCCTGCAGCCACTGACGATAGGTCTCCAGCGAGTCGGTCTGCTGGTCGCCGTTGTAGCCGGAGATGCGCACGCTGCCCTCCATGCCGGCATCCACCATCTTCTGTACCTGCGCCAGCAGCGTGGCTGCATCGTCGCGATCGAGTTGCATCACGTCCGGCAATCGAATCACCGAAGGGGTCGCCGGCTGGCTGTCGCCAGTGGGCTGCACGGCGTTGCGGGGTTGCGCCGCGCCGCCATTCATCGCCCGCAGCAGTCCGCCATCACTGCGCGCCACCACCTGCTGGGCGAAACGCCGCAGGTCGGCCAGCGGGTCCTGACTGGCCTGGTCGCCGGTGTCGCCACTGCCTGCGCTCGAGCGATTGTTGAGCTGACTGCCGTAGTAGCTGAGCATGGCAGGCATGCTGTTGTTGATACTGGTCATGAGGCCTCCGCGAAATCCGTTCGCCTCATGCAAAGCAGATTCCGGGCCAGCCACTGCAGGCCCGTGATTACGCGGGTTGCGCATCCTTTCGCGGCAGCGGCTTGCCACCGCGGGGCAAGGTTTTGCCTGTGCCGGTCAACCCAACAGGTCGACCATCACCGCATTGCTGTAGATCAGGCAGCCATCTTCGGCACTGTAGCCGACCAGATGAAACTGGCCCCGCCTCTCTTCGCCGCCGATGTATACGCGCCATTTGCATTCGCTCAGCGGGCCGAAGCCATTGGGCATGGTCAACTCCAGCGTCTGCATGTCGGCGTCAATCATCGTGTCTCTGAGCCCGCTGCGTTGCAGCTCTTCCTCGGCCCGTTCCAGGCGCAGGTGCTCCGCCTCGCTGACATAGAACTGCAGGGTACCGATGGGGATAGATTTGCTGTCGTTGTCGGCCTTGCGCCAACCGTCGATGCTCAGGGTGTTCATCCGCACGCCTCCTCAGTGAAACCCGAGTTCAGGGCACATGCCCACTTATAGAAAATGGGACAAGCCAGACACCTAAGAACTCCAGGCAAATGGACGAACGGACTACCGTTTGCTTGTGGAAGCGATTGCGCTAGGCTCTGCACCTTCATTGATAGGAGGTACTCCCATGGCCCGCGCCACTGCCCGCCACATCCTGGTTGCCAGCGAAGACAAGTGCAACGAACTGAAAGCCGCCATCGAAGGCGGTGCCGACTTCGCCCAACTGGCCAAAGACAATTCTTCCTGCCCGTCCGGCCGCAGCGGCGGCGACCTGGGCTCGTTCGGCCCCGGCCAGATGGTGAAGGAATTCGACACCGTCGTCTTCAGCGCGCCGGTCGGCGTGGTGCAGGGCCCGGTGAAGACCCAGTTCGGCTACCACCTGCTGGAAGTCACCAGCCGCCAGGACTGATCTGACTAGACCGAAGAGTCGCCTGCGCGGCTCTTCGGTTCAAGTACCCCGCTCGTGACCGCAGCGCTCATCCGGTTCAGCATCTCGTGACGCCTTGTCGACTCACGTCGACGCCAGCCATCGAGCAAACGCCCGCAAGACTGAGCCTGTCGTTGTAGGGTGCGACGTGCGCACCAGAGCTTCAGGCAGTATCGGGTCACGATTCAGAAAGCGGTGCGCACAGCGCCCCCTACCGCAGTGTCGGCTCGCGCTGACGCCAGCTATCGAGCAGACGTCCGCCCCAGACGTTGATCAGCAGCCCGGCCATGACCAACGCCGCACCGACCATCTGCAGGCTGCCGAGGCGCTCGCCGAGCAACAGTGCCGAGGAGCTGATACCCACCACCGGCACCAGCAGCGAGAACGGCGCCACCTGGCTGGCCGGATAGCGCGAAAGCAAGCGACTCCAAAGCCCATAACCGAGGATGGTCGCGCCGAACGCCAGGTAAGCCAGTACCAGCAGTGAGTCCAGACTGAGCGTGCGCAGCGACTGACCGATCAGCTCCGGCCCTTCCAGCCACAGCGACAGGGCCAGAAATGGCAGCGGTGGAATCAGGCTGCCCCAGACCACCAGGCCGACCAGATTGACCTTGCCCAGCTTGCGCGTGACCACGTTGCCCAGCGCCCACATCGAGGCCGCCGCAATGGTCAGGGCGAAGCCCGCCAGGGTCATCGCCTGCCCGCCCTGCAGACCGATCAACACCAGACCGCTGGCCGCCACCAGCAACCCGAACAGGTTGCTGCGACGCAGCCGCTCGCCGAGAAACAGCGCGGCGAAGAACAGGGTGAAGAACGCCTGCGACTGCAGCACCAGCGACGCCAGGCCAGCCGGCATGCCGACATACATGGCATAGAAGAGAAAGGCGAACTGCCCCACTGAAATGGTCATGCCATAGGCCAGCATCCAGCGCAGCGGCACCTGCGGCCGCCGCACGAAGAGGATCGCAGGAAAGGCTGCGAGCATGAAGCGCAGGGCGCCCATCAGCATCGGCGGCATGCCATGCAGGCCAACCTTGATCACCACGAAGTTCAGCCCCCAGACGACGATCACCAGCAGCGCCAGCAGCAGATCCTTGGGTGTCATGAGTGCAAACCTCAGGTTGAGTGAGCCGGCATTAGAGCAGCCTCCCCCCAACAGCAGAAAGACACAGAGGCCGAGGAAAAAAGCCACACAGCCACTGACGACTGCTAACCTGCGCGCTTTTGTAGCGTTATGCCAAGCCGATGACTCTGCACGATTTCCTTCTGTTCGCCTTGCCGGCAGTGTTTCTCACCGGGCTGTCCAAGGGCGGCTTCGGCGGCGCCCTGGGCGGCATCGCCGTGCCATTGCTGGCACTGGCCACTTCGCCGAAACAGGCGGTGGCGGTGATGCTGCCGATTCTCTGCCTGGCCGATGTGGTGGGCCTGAAGGCCTACTGGGGCAAATGGGATATGGCCAATCTCAAGGTCATGCTGCCGGGTGCAGTGATCGGCATCGCCATCGGCTCGATGACCTTCGGCTTGTTCGACGAACGCGCCATCGGCCTGCTGATCGGCGCCATCGCCATCACGTTCGTCGGGCTCGGCCTGGTGGTTGGCAGCCAGGCGCCACGGCCGCTGCACAAAGGGCGCGGCACACTGCTGTCGAGCCTGGCCGGCTTCACCAGCTTCGTCGCCCACGCGGGCGGCCCCCCGGTGATGATGCACCTGCTGCCGCAGCAACTGGACAAGGTGCGCTTCGTCGCCACCATCAACCTGTTCTTCCTGCTGACCAACGCCGCCAAGCTGTTCCCCTACGCGGCGCTGGGCCAGTTCACCGAGGAAAACCTGCTGCTGAGCCTGATGCTCGCGCCCATCGTACCGCTGGGTGTATGGAGCGGCCTGTGGCTGCAATCGCGCGTCAACCACTTGTGGTTCTACCGCATCGCGCGGCTGGGCATTCTCATGGCGGGTGTGCAACTGATCTGGCGCTACCTATAGATCCCCCGCCCCTGGGGTGCGCCGTGCGCACCGCTTTCTGGATCGTGACCCGATACTGCCTGAAGCCCTGGTGCGCCCAACTACCCACGCCGGTTCAGGGCTCGATCACCCGCCACAGCTGCGGCCACTCGCCGGGGTTACGCCCCGCACAGCGGTTCAGGAAGCTGAACGAGGCCAGCTGAAAACGCTCGCCATCGAAGCGCCAACTACCCGACTCGCCGCAATCGGCAATGCCACGTCCCTTGTGCAGGTATGCCAGCTCGCCTGTCTGCGGCTGATAACTGACCCAGCCGGATAACCCATCGTGCCCCAACGGCAGCGGATCGATCTGCATGTCCTGCTCTACATACGGCGACTGACGGCTGACGCGATAGACCGCGAAATCGCAGTTGTAGGCCGCACACCAGGTACGAATGATGACCAACGCCTCGCGCTCGTTGAGTGCGAAGGCCTCGGCCTCAGGCTCGTCTGTCATGCCCTCCTCGAACCACTGGTTGCGAGTCGCGGCCATCAGGTGCCGGGCGATGTCACGCTGTTCGACTTCGCTCAGTGGCGCAGCGCCAGGATAGGCACGCAGACGTGGCGCCTGCGGCGGCGCCGGCACCTCGCTGTCAGGGCGCGTACCCGACCGGTACAACGCCGTGCGGGTATCCTTCCGCCCCTGCACGGCATCCATGAGCAGCAATGCAGCGGACAGCCCACTGAGCGACACCACCGCCTGGTGCTCGCCATCGCCTGCCATACGCAACTGCGCACCATTACGCAATTCGGCCAGCACGACCTGGGCATCGGCCCCCTCGGCCGCCAGCAGTGTTTCACCATCCTTGTCCACCAGGCGCAGGCGCCCGGCACTGGATAATGCGTGACCATCGAGCTGCAGCGGTGCATATCCACCTCGCCCCGCATAGTGCAGCGACAACGCCAACGGCGCCTGCGCACCCGCAGCACGCTGCAGATGAAGACTCAATGGCGTGTAATCAAAGCCTTGCGTGGCACTCAGCGCCTGGCATGCCCGCAGGTTGTCGCAGGCGATCACCCAATCCTTGATTTCCCGGTACAGCGGCACCTGCTCGGGTGCTGCCTGGACCATTCCCGCCGCCAGCAGCAGAGCCGAGATCAGCATCCGACGCGACATGAACAACTCCTTTTGATGATTGCGCAGGGCCGTCATGTTCCCTGGCCCGAGCAAGCCAGGCAAGCGCCATCACAACCCCAGCAATTCGCGCAGCTCACGCGCGGTGGGCATGCGCGCCGACACACCGCTGTTGAAGTCGAAGGCCTTGGCGCTGGCCAGCGGCCCGACGATCACCGGATCGAAGCCGGCATCGGTCACCAGACGCGCCGCCACCTCCAGCGCCGCCTCGTCATCTGCGGCCAGCGGGATGGCCAGCTTCTCGCCGCTGCGATGGGCCTGGCTACACAGGTTGTGCGCAGAAATGGCATTGAACGCGCGTACCAGGCGCACGCCTGGCAGAAACTGCTGCGAGGCCAATCCGGCGCCCATCTCGACCGCCGCCTCGGCCATCGGCCCGTCGCGTCCCGGACGGGGATTACCGGCGTCCAGCACCACCTTGCCAGCCAGCTCAGAGGCGTAGTCGCGCCCGACCTGCGGCGTCGCGCCGTAGGGTACGGCCAGCAGAATCACCTCGCCAAAGGCCGCCGCCTCACGCGGGGTGCCGACGCGGGCACGCTCGCCCAGCTCACTGGCAAGCGGCTGCAGGCGTTCGGGATTGCGCGAGGAAATCATCACCTCATGCCCCGCTTCGACCCACAATCGCGCCAGCGCGCCGCCGATATTGCCGGTGCCGATGATGCCGATACGCAAGGCGTCCGCGTGTGCCAGCACTGGGGCGCCGCCCAGCAATACCAGCAGGCCGAGCGTGGCGGCGAAACGCTGAAGTAAACGGGGCATGGTGAGTTCCTCGAGCGAGTGACGACGAAGACCAAGCATAGAAAAACCGAACAGCGTGACGACCCACGATTCGCAACAGAGTGTTGCCCGCCAGCTATGCTTGAAAGGCGATATCGCATTGCAGTCGGCTACAGGGGCCGAGGAGGTGGCAGTGACCCGAACGCATCCCCCCAGTCAATGAACTGCTTCCCGGAGGCGCGACCATGAGCAAAAGCATGGATTCACACAAAGAAGGCAAGAAGAAACCGCTGAAAACGGCGCATGAGAAACGCATGGCCAAGCGCGAGAAAAAGCACGGCCAGACCCTGCTCGGCAGCCACTCACCGGACGCCTGAGTTCCAGCCTGCCGGCGCAGCCTCGCTGCGTCGGCCCTCCACCGCCGCCAACACCCTCCAGGAAATTGCGCGTGCCGCCGGCGCCGCAAGGCACTAGAATCCGCAGCCTAAGTGATCGTCCGGCCGCCTCTGCGCACCGCGACACCCTCTCACCTATCGGCCAGGAGACCCCAGATGGGCGCCCAGTGGAAAGCCAAACCCAAAGAAGCCGCCGCCAATGCCCGAGGCAAGATCTTCGGCAAGCTGGTGAAGGAAATCATGCTCGCCGCGCGTAACGGCGCCGACCCGGACATGAACCCCAAGCTGCGCCTGGCCGTGCACCAGGCCAAGAAAGCCTCGATGCCCAAGGACACCCTCGAGCGCGCCATCAAGAAAGGCGCCGGTCTGTCCGGTGAAGTGATCAACTACGAGCGTACCCAGTACGAGGGCTTCGCCCCGCATCAGGTACCAGTGATCGTCGAGTGCCTGACGGACAACGTCAACCGCACCGTGGCCGAGATCCGTGTGCTGTTTCGCAAGGGCCAGCTCGGTGCATCCGGCTCGGTCAGCTGGGACTTCGACCACGTTGGTCTGATCGAAGCCAGCAGCGAAGAGGGTTCCGACCCGGAACTGGCCGCCATCGAAGCCGGTGCCCAGGACTTCGTGCCCGATGACGAGGGCTCGACCCTGTTCATCACCGATCCGACCGACCTCGACGCCGTGTGCAAGGCGCTGCCGGAGCAGGGTTTCACCGTCAACTCGGCCAAGCTCGGCTACCGCCCGAAAAACCCGGTAAGCAGCCTGACGCCGGAGCAGATGGAAGAAGTCGAAGCCTTCCTCGAGGCCATCGACGGCCACGATGACGTGCAGAACGTTTACGTCGGCCTGGCCGGCTGATGTTCGCCGGGCGCCCTGATCCGGCGCCCCTGTCAGGCACGGCTTCCAGCCCCGTAGGCGCACCGCCACGGGGCGAGGCTTGGCAACGTGCGTTGTCCGGTTTCGCCAGAGACGCCATCAGTTCATTGCTTGCCCCATGACAACCACCCTGCATATCGCCGCCGCCTGCCTGTTCGACGCACGAGGTCGTCTGTTGCTCGTGCGCAAGCGCAACACCCGATTCTTCATGCTGCCAGGTGGCAAGCGTGAACCGGGCGAAGACGCGCTGTCGGCGCTCGAGCGTGAGCTACTCGAGGAGCTGGAATTACAACTGGGCCCAGACGCCCTGCAACCGCTCGGCCAGTTCCAGGCGCCCGCCGCCAACGAGGCCGACACCTGGGTGCAGGCGGACATCTATCGCGCCGTCCTGCCCCACGCGGTGCAGCCGGCCGCCGAGTTGGAAGAGCTACGCTGGCTCGATACCACCTTACCCCTGCCTGATGACCTGGCACCGCTGCTGCGTGATCAGGTGCTGCCGACTCTGCAGCGCCTGCCATCGCTGTAGGGCCGTCGCCAGCGATATCAAAAACCGCTCCCGGCCGTTTCTTGATCCACGACAACGCGGGTGACAACGCCAGCGATTAGGCTGCGTCGATAACCAGAACCATTCGTTTTGCGTGCAAACCCCACAGGACTCCGAGGTTTGCCATGAGTATCAGCTCAGCCCATATCTGCCAGGCCGCCGACCAGTTGCAGGGCTTCGTCGGCTTCAATGCCAAGACCGGCCAGTACCTGCTGCGTTTTTCCGAAGACAGCTTCGGCCTCGACGTGCCAGCCGAAACCATCACCCCTACCTGCGAATACGTATGGAGCAGCGCCGAAGGCGAACTGATGCGTCTGGATCGCCAGCGCCTGGCCTGGCTGCAGGAACAGCGCATCGACGACCGGGTCAACCTCAGCGAACCGCTGCGCATCTACCTGCGCCGCAGCGACCTGCCGGAAATCCACGCCGAACGCCGGCGCCTGACGCCGGCCTGAGACGTGGCGTGTCTCGGTGTATTCGGTGCGCGCGGCGCACCCTACGAGTGGTGCACTGGCGATGCGCGGCACCTTAGGGTGTCGCGGGGCCACCCAGGCCGTGCGCACCACCCCACCGTGATCACAACGGCGGGGTGCCCCCGCCCTCCGACACGACCGCGACCCCGCAGGGCGGGGGCAACCCGCCATGCCGGTTCTGTCGGGCGACGCGCGCCTCAATCTGGACGGTAAATGGCTGGTGCGCACCAACGCGGGCAGCGCATCAAAGGTGGGCGACGCGCCCGGCTCAGCCCAATAGCCGCACCGCGACAGCGCCAAGGCCCACGCCGATCAGCAGCAATACGATGCCACCCAGCCAAAGCTTGCCCGCACTATTCGCAGTCGCCACGACAACAGGCGCGGGTTTGGCCTGAGCCGCTCGCAGCGGATTGGCCGCCGCCGACGCAGCCCTGGCACTGGCGCGCGCCACCTGCGGCACAGGGGCGATCTGCGTGGCGCCGCCGCCAGCCGCCTTGGCGGCCAGCGCAGGCGGCAGGTCCGCCACGCGCATGAACTGGGTGGCATCCTCGTCGGGTGCATCGCTCACGCTCACCTTCGGCCCGATCACCAGCAGCGTTACAGTGCCCATCTTCAACTGATCGCCCGGTTGCAGCACGGCGGTCCTGACCTTCTGCTGGTTGACCAACACGCCGTTGGCCGAGGCAAGGTCCTTGACCTCCAGCACGTCGTCCTTGAGAAAGAACTCGCAATGCCGGCGCGACAGTTCCAGATCGCTGAAGCACAACTCGCACTTGCTCGAACGGCCGAAGGTCATCGAGCCGTGCACATGAAACTTGCGCCCCTGGTGCTCGCCCTGGATCACCTGCAGAAACCAGCGCGGCGCCGCGGCCTCGGGCCTGGCCGCGCTTTTCGCCGGGTCGACCAGCTGCAGTTCGACGGTGCCCAGTCGCAGGCGATCGCCGTCGCGCAGCTGAAAACGGGTACCGACGCGCTGATCGTTGACCCAGGTGGCGCCCTGGCCGGCATCACTGAGGTAGTAGTAGCCGTGATCCTGACGGATCTCCGCGTGGAAGCTGGCGATTCCAGCATCGCCGAGCACCAGTTGGTTACGGCTGTCCTGGCCGATGGTCAGGCGCTCGTCGGTCAGCCAGACCGGCGCTTGGCGGTTATCCAGGAACTGCAGTCTGAGCATCGTGGTCGCCTCGGATCAGTCGAATAGGTTGTTCAGCAAGCGCTTGATCGGGTTCTGCTGGGCCGGCTGCGCGCTGCGTGGGCGATTCGCCGCCTGGCGCACGCGCTGTTCGTGGCTGTCATAGAGGGCCAGCAGCCGTTCGTTGTCGGGCTCTGCCTCGAGGCCCTGCTTGATCTGTTCCAGCGCCAGGTTGTATTCACGCCGCGCATAGGCCGCTTCGCTCTGTTCGATGAAACGCTGCGCCACGCGATTGATGCCAGCCAGGGCCAGCAGGTTGTCAGGCTCCCAGCCGAGCACCTGGCGAAAGTAATGCACTGCACTGTCGTCCTCGGGCAGGATCAGCAAGCCCTCGCCCAGGCGTTGCTCGGCCAGGTCGAGGTACTGCTGGATGCGTGCCTGCAGCACGCGCTGCAGGCCGTCGCTGGCCTGCCGGTTGTCTGCATCCAGGGCCAGCGTCTGGCGAAAATAGTAGTCGGCGTTGTCTTGCGCCGGGGTCAGCAGGTGCCCCTCGCTCAAGCGCGTTTCAGCCAGCGCGAGCAGCCCGGCGATGCGCTGCTGCAACTGCCAGTAGTAGCCGCCCGCGCTGCCCATGCCGAGCAACAACAGACCGAGCACGGCCCAGGGCAGCCAGCGCCGCCGGGAAGGCCGAGGCGGCAGGCTGACGGCCGGGCTCAGGCGGGTCTGGTCCTGCTCGAAATCCTGCAGCTCATCGAGGCTGGCCAGCAGCACGTGGCAGTCGGCGAAGCGATCTTCCGGGTCCTTGGCCAGCATGCGGTCGAGTAGCCACTGCAACTCGCCCAGAGGCTCCGGCAGCGGCGGCGCCTCCAGCTGCAACTGGTTCATCAGGGTCCGGGTGTAGTTGCCGCCGCGGAAGGGGTTATGCCCGCTGAGCATCTCCAGCAGGATCACGCCGAGGCTATAGATGTCGCTGCGTGCGTCCAGCGCCTGACATTGCGCCTGCTCGGGGCTGCTGTAAGCCGGGCTGCCGACGGCGATGCCGGACTGGGTCAGTTCGCTGTCGAGCCGCAGCTCCTTGGCCACGCCAAAATCGCTGAGCACGGCGGTACCATCGTCGCGAAAAAGGATGTTGCCGGGCTTGATATCGCGGTGCACCAGGCCCTTGTCGTGTACCAGCGCCAGGGCGCTGGCGATCTGTCGGACGATGCGCAGCGCACGCGCCGGCTCCAGGCGCTGCCCCTTGAACTGGGCCAGATCGCCGCCCGCCAGGTATTCCATGGCGAGAAAGTGGCGGCCATCGTCCAGTTGGTCGATGCGGTAGATGGTGATGATCGAGGGATGCTGCAGGGAGGCGACAGTATGGCCTTCCTTGATGAACCGCTGGGTGAAGGCGGCGTCTTCACGATGCAGCAGCACCTTGAGCGCCACCTGGCGCTGCAATGCCTGCTCGGTCGCCAGATAGACCTCAGCCATGCCGCCTTTGCCGAGGCGATGATGAATGCTGTAACCGGGTACGCTGATGGAAGGCTGGCTCATGCGGCTCGACTGGCGCTCAGGGTTGGAGGGACTTGAACAGCTTGCGCAGCAGACCGGGGGGCCGCGCTTCGTGGGGCTCGGCAGCCGGGCCAAGGCCCAGGACGATGCAACTGATATTGTCTCTGCCGCCATGGCTATTAGCCAGCCCCACCAGTTGCTCGACCATCGTTTCCAGCGTGGCCGCTTCGGCGCAACAGTGCTGGATGGCCGCGTCGTCCAGCTCGTTGGTCAGCCCGTCGCTGCACAGCAGCAGCAGTTCGTCCGGCGCCAGCCGGGCGCGCAGCAGACCGACATCAGGCATCTGCCCGACCTGTCCCAGGCACTGCAGAATCACGTTGCGACGCGGGTGCTCACGCGCCTCCTCGGCGCTCATCTGGCCAGCATCGACCATGGCCTGGACCCAGCTGTGGTCGTGACTGAGTTGCTCGATATGTTCGCTGCCGACGCGATAGGCGCGGCTGTCGCCGACCCAGGCCAGCTCGAACTCCTCCCCGTCCAGGCGCACGGCAACCAGGGTGCTGCCCATGCCAGCCTCGTCCGCAACGGGCTGCGCCGCCGCTACGATTGCCAGATGGGCGGCATGCACCGCTGCAAGCAGCTCCTCGCCCTGCTGCACGGCGCCCACCAGTTCCTCCAGCGCCAGGGCACTGGCCACCTCGCCACGCTCATGCCCGCCCATGCCATCGGCCAGCGCCCACAACCCCAGATCGGGACGGCAGGCCAGGGCATCCTCGTTGTGCGTGCGTACCTGGCCGGCAACGCTCTGCGCAGCGAACACCACGGATACGGGGAAAGGCTGAGACACGCGGCGAATCCTTGAGCAAAATGCGATTGTCCATGATGCGGCGACGCGAACGAGCTGTCACCGCCCGCCAGGTCGTAAATGCGCAACCGTTAACCAAAATGCGATGGTCAAATAAGCCGCCACTGAATCCATGATCACACCGCACTTTCGCCATCTGCCCCTGCAGCTACGACCTCTGGTCGACAAGTTCTACCGCGACCACCGCTCGCCGATGCGCAGCCAGACGGGAGATGAACTGTGGGTGGCGCAAAGCGCCAGCCAGATCGTCGCTGCCCTCAGCCTGCGTCCACTGGCGGGCGGGCAGTGGCTGACCGGCCTGTTCGTCGCCCCTGCGCTGCGACGTCAAGGCGTGGCGGCTGCGCTGCTCAGCCACAGCCTGGCATTGCATCCCGAACCCGTCTGGCTGTTCTGCCATCCCGAACTGCGCAGCTTCTATCAGCGCCTGGGCTTCGAGGACTGTCAACGCCTGCCGGCCGAGCTGGCCGAACGACTGACCCGCTATCAGCGCAACAAATCGCTCATCTCGCTGCGCATCCACTGAGCGGCCTGTCGCCCTGGGCAAAAATACTGGCACTTTGCTCAGGAATGCCCCTTGCCATTCGCGGTCAAAGCTCTGCATGCTTGTTCCATAACAACGAAAAGAAACGCTATGGCTACCCAGACCGCTCGTTTGCTGAAGCGCCTGCGCAACGATTTCCAGCTGTCGATCATCACCCTGATGGGGCTGTTCGGTGTCATCGGCATCTCGCCCTATGCCATCTACCGCTTGCTCCAGGGCAACTATCTGGTCGGCATCGCCGACACCATCATCGTTCTGTCCACGCTGTTCGCCGTGCTCTATGCCTGGGTTACCCGCGACACGGTCAAGCCCGGTATTTACCTGGCGGCCGTGTTCTCTGTCGGCGCCACGCTGATCGCCATCAACCTGGGGGTCAACGGCCTGTTCTGGATCTACCCGCTGATCCTCTTCAACTTCTTCATGGTCACGCCTGGCAAGGCCCTGCTGGCCACTGCACTGGTGCTGGTCAGCCTGGTCAGCCATGCCCTGCTGGTGCCCGGCAGCGTGTTCGAAAGCCACTACCAGATGGTGTCGTTCCTGGTCACCTGCATGATGGCCAGCGTGCTCAGCTTCATTTTCGCCTTCCGCACCCGTAACCAACGCGACCAGTTGCAACTACTGGCCATTCATGACCCGCTGACCGGCGCACGCAACCGCCGGGCGATGAACGAAGAACTGAAGATCGCCATGGCCAGCCATCGCCGCCACAGCGACAGCTACGGCCTGCTGGTAATGGATCTGGATCACTTCAAGCAGATCAACGACCGCTTCGGTCATCACGTTGGCGACCAGGTGCTGGTGGCCTTCGTCGAGCTGATCAAGCGCTGTTCACGCAAGGAAGATCGCTTGTTCCGCTTTGGTGGCGAGGAGTTTCTCCTGTTGCTGCCCAATACCGAGCTGGCGGGCCTGCAGGCCGCGGCGCAGAATCTGCTCAGCTGGGTCGCACAGGAGCTGAAAAGCCCTGGCGGCGCGGTGACCGTCTCCATCGGCGGCGCCATTCTGCACAGTGGCGAGCATTGGGAAAGCTGGCTGCAGCGTGCCGATGAGTGCCTGTATCGCGCCAAGAGCGAGGGGCGCAATCGCGCGGTGATCGCCGATGCCCCTAGCGGCCAAAACAAGACTGCCGCCAGCCACTGAGGCGTCAGCGGCTGCGCTGCTGCTGATAACTGCCACTGCCCGGCTGGCGCTCGATGATCAGCCCGCCCGGATATTCGATGCTCTGGCGGATGCCACCACGGCTTTCGCTGGAATGGCTGCCATAGCTGCTTTCCTGACGCACGCTGCCCTGCGGCAGACGCTGCCCACCGTAGAGGTTGTGCTGCTGATAACTCGACGAACCCGAGACGCTGCCACTGGCGCCGGGGCTGACGTAGCTCTTGGGGATGACGCGAATGGTCTGCGGCTGATCGGCGAACGCAACACCGGCGAACGACGCAGCCAGAATCAGTACAAGCGAGCGAATGAACATGAGCACCTCCCCTGCGGGTCAGGGCCAGACGTCAAGCGCCTGAGCCGAAATCATCATCACACCGGCTTTGACAGCAGCGCCAGGGAATTTGCAGCGCTGATACGACAAAGGGTCAGCCGAAGCTGACCCTTTGCTGGACATGGTGCCGGAGATAGGAACCCACTTTACCTCGTGGACGCCTTGTATCTTGGCAGTTTTGAAGTCGCACACCTATGACGATGTACTGATTGATGGACTTATGGAGCTCCGCTGCTGAGGCGCTCATCGATTCCCAGATAGGGAATCATACAGAGAAGTGCGGAGTTTGAGGTGTAGCGCCGGTCAGCGACACGCCTCGACAGCAGCCTCCAGCCTCAGCTCGTACCCCTTCCGCTGCAGGCGATCAGCACGCAGCGCGCGCATCTGCTCGGCAATCGAGGCGCCGATGGGCAGCACATCGACGGCGAACACTGGCCGCTGTACGCGCTCGGTGCGACACGGGACCTGCACCGGCACCTCGACCCGCACTACCTGCGGCTCGGACGGCCCATCCACCTGGCCGGCACAGCCAGCCAGAGCCAGGCACAGGACAGCTATCAGTCGCTTCATTGCGCACGCTCCCGCCGTAGCTCATCGTCGAATGCCCGGCTTGCAGCAGTGCAAGCATCGACGCCGGCCGGAGTTCGTTCCTGTAGCACCTGCTGCGCCTGCTGGTC
Organism: Pseudomonas chaetocerotis; assembly: GCF_015712105.2. Classification (NCBI taxonomy): domain Bacteria; kingdom Pseudomonadati; phylum Pseudomonadota; class Gammaproteobacteria; order Pseudomonadales; family Pseudomonadaceae; genus Pseudomonas; species Pseudomonas chaetocerotis. The sequence continues at coordinate 1,070 of NZ_JACFYX020000018.1, read as the reverse complement.
GGCCTGTTGTGCCCTGCCCTCGGCATGATGCTGCACGTCGCGCGCACGAGTGGCACGCTCCAGCTCGGCCGCGCGCAGATCCGCCAGAGCGCCGTTCTGCTCAATCACTTGGCCGAGAAGCGTGGTGCGCGTAGTGCGGCAGGCGGCGAGCTTGCCGGCGTCATCAAGCCGGGCCGTGTGCTCTGTCTCTAGTTCGGCCTGCAGGAGGCTGACGCGGATCTGCTGACCCACAGCCAGAATCAGACCGAGCAGCACCGCCCACCCCCAGGCTGGCACCAGCTTTAGCCAGGCGGCCATCACGGCACGTCCTTGAAGAAAATGTGCCGGCCGATCTTGCGGGTTCGGGTGGCGCCCTTCACCCATGCCGGTGGCTTCTTCATAGTTGTTGAGTAGTAGTGCGTGGCACCGCCAGTCGGGTCAGGTTCATGTCCGTCAATCACTGCCACAGCTGACTCACGGCACTGCATGAACTGCGCGGCCGGGATCGGTTTATCGCCGTGCAGGTATGGGCTGTTCGGGTCGCTCTTGTTCCAGCAGCTGAACTGCCAGGGCGCTTTGCACACGCCGGCATAGCCTTCGCCCCACCAGTCCGGTTTGCCGTCGTTGTGCAGGTCCATCTCGACGCGGTTGCGAATGCACCAGCCCACGGCGACCTGGCCGCCCTGCCCTTCGCCGCGCGCCTCGCCCCAAATGGTCCGGGCCAGCACGTCGATGTCTTGTTCACGTTGGGTCATGATTTCTCCAGGCACAAAAAAGCCCGCACTCGGCGGGCTGGTTGGAAATGATCTACGCTCGTGGCTCAACCATCAGCAAGGAGCGCGACATGGGCGTAGTGATTGAGCGCAAGCAGGGCCAGGCGATACGCCTGTCGTTCGGAAGGGACATGAGCGACGAGGCCATCCTCGATCTGGTCCGCTCCGGCATAACCATCACCGTGACCGATATCGGCCGGCACGGCACCCGTGCCCGCATCGGGATCGATGCACCTGCGTCCGTCAGCATTCTGCGCTCGGAGCTGCTCGAGAAGGCGCGGGAGGATGCCTGACGCATTGCCCCTGCTCAGCGCTGAG
>NZ_JACFYX020000017.1:0-130784 GCF_015712105.2 Pseudomonas chaetocerotis | reverse complement strand
AGCATGCCTGGCAACATGAACCGACCCCCCCCCTTGCTGCCTCCCAGCGGTCCGCGCCCCGGCTGGCTGCTGAGCGAGCCCCAGCCGCTGCGTGAGGCCTCGCTGCGCATCCTCTCCGGACCGGAGCGCATCGAGTCCGGCTGGTGGGATGGCGAGGATGTGCGACGCGACTATTACGTGGTGCAAACCCGTGCGGGTCAGCGCGGCTGGGCGTATCGCACAGTCGGTAGTGATGGGCCATTGCTGCTGCACGGCTGGTTCGCATGAGTGATTACGCCGAGCTGCATTGCCTGTCGAACTTCAGCTTCCAGCGCGGCGCGTCCACTGCGCAGGAGTTGTTCGAGCGTGCGGCAAGGCTGAACTACCGTGCCCTGGCAATCACCGATGAATGCAGCCTGGCCGGCATCGTACGCGCCTGGGAAGCCTCGAAGAAAACCGGGGTAAAGCTGATCGTAGGCAGCGAGGTGCTCATTGATAAAGGCCCGAAGCTGGTGCTGCTGGCCGAGAACCTGACGGGCTATCAGGCGCTATGCGGCTTAATCACCCGGGCGCGGCGTAGAGCAGTAAAAGGTACCTATCGGTTGCTGCACGAGGATTTCGTGGCGCCGCTCGATGGCCTGCTGGCCATCTGGCTCAGTGACGGTGATGCCAGCGCCCTGCCCTGGCTTCGCTCGCTATTTCCCAAGCGCCTGTGGCTGGGCGTTGAGTTGCATCGAGGCGCGGACGATACCGCGCGCCTGCAGCGCCTACTCGAGCTGGCAGGCGATCACGACCTGCCGGCCGTGGCCTGTGGTGACGTACATATGCATGCCCGTGGCCGCCGCGCCCTGCAGGATTGCATGACCGCCATCCGTCATCATCTGCCCGTGGCTGAGGCCGGCGCCTATCTGTTTGCCAATGGCGAACGGCATCTGCGCCGAGTTGAGGAGCTGACCGAGCTGTATCCGCCCGAGCTGCTCGCACAGAGCTTGCGTATCGCCGAGCGCTGCAACTTCGATCTCGATCAGCTGGAGTATCACTACCCGCACGAGCTGGTGCCGGCAGGTCATGACGCCACGTCCTGGCTGCGCGTTCTGGTGGAGCGTGGCACTGCCGAACGCTGGCCTGAGGGAGTGCCGGCCAGGGCCCGCGCACAGATCGAACACGAACTGGCACTGATCGCCGAGCTGGAATACGAAAGCTACTTTCTGACCGTGCACGACATCGTCCGCTTCGCCCGCGAGCAACATATTCTTTGCCAGGGTCGGGGATCGGCAGCCAACTCGAGCGTCTGTTTTGCGCTCGGCATCACCGAGCTGGACCCCACGCAAAGCCGGTTGTTGTTCGAGCGTTTTCTCTCTCGCGAGCGTAACGAGCCGCCGGACATCGACGTCGACTTCGAGCACGAACGGCGCGAGGACGTCATCCAGTACGTGTTTCGTCGCTACGGTCGAACGCGGGCGGCGCTCACGGCCGTGGTCAACACCTATCACGGCGCCGGGGCGATACGCGACGTCGCCAAGGCTCTTGGTTTGCCGCCTGATCAGGTCAATGCGCTGGCTGACTGCTGTGGCCGCTGGAGCAGCGGCCCGCCATCGTCCGAGCGCCTGCTGGAGTCGGGGTTCGATCCGCAGAATCCACTGCTCAGGCGCGTGCTGATACTGACTGGCGAGTTGATCGGCTTTCCCCGCCATTTGTCGCAGCACCCGGGTGGTTTCGTCATTTCCGAGCACGCCCTCGATACGTTGGTGCCGGTGGAGAACGCGACGATGGCCGAGCGTACTGTCATCCAGTGGGACAAGGACGATCTGGACAGGGTCGGCCTGCTCAAGGTCGACGTACTGGCTTTGGGTATGCTCAGCGCACTGCGCCGTTGTTTCGGCCTGATCGAGCGCTACCGCGGCACACAGTGGACGCTGGCCACCCTGCCCAAGGAAGACCCGGCCACCTACGCCATGATCAGTCGTGCAGACACCATCGGCGCGTTCCAGATCGAGTCCCGTGCGCAGATGGCGATGCTGCCACGACTGCGCCCGAACACCTTCTACGACCTGGTGATCCAGGTGGCCATCGTCCGTCCGGGGCCGATCCAGGGTGACATGGTGCATCCCTACCTGCGTCGGCGAAACGGCGAAGAACCGATCGACTATCCCTCTGATGAACTCAAGCCGGTCTTCGAGCGCACGCTCGGGGTGCCGCTGTTTCAGGAGCAGGTCATGGAGCTGGCCATCGTCGCTGCCGAGTACACACCCGGCGAGGCGGACGAACTGCGCCGCAGCATGGCCGCCTGGAAACGTCATGGCGGGCTCGAACCGCATCGCCAGCGACTCACCTCGCGCATGCTGGAAAAGGGTTACACGCAGGCATTCACCGAGCGGATCTTCCGCCAGATCGAGGGCTTCGGTAGTTACGGTTTTCCCGAGTCGCACGCGGCCAGCTTCGCCCTGCTTGCCTATGCCAGTTGCTGGCTGAAGTGCCACGAGCCTGCTGCCTATGCCTGCGCGCTGGTCAACAGTTGGCCGATGGGCTTCTACAGCCCGGATCAGGTGCTGCAGGATGCACGGCGGCATGAAGTCGAGGTGCGTCCTGTGGACGTGCGCTACAGCGACTGGGATTGCAGCCTGGAGCCCGATGAACATGGCGAGCCGACCATCCGCCTGGGGCTGAGGATGATTCGTGGCATGCGTGAAGACGATGCGGGCCGTATCGAACAGTCGCGCCAGTGCGGCGCATTCCGTGATGTCGAAGACCTCAGCATACGTGCATGCCTGGATGCATCGGCGCGCGAGCGATTGGCCGATGCAGGCGCGCTCTCCGGCCTAGTTGGCCACCGCTATCAGGCGCGCTGGGCGGTTGCTGGCGTCAAGGAGCAACTGCCTCTGTTCGCTGGCATGTCTGCGCCGAGTGAAGAAGTCCTGAGTCTGTCTGCACCATCGCAAGGAGAAGACCTGCTGACCGACTATGTCACGCTTGGCACCACGCTCGGTCCACACCCTATGGCCCTGCTGCGCCAGGCGTTGCGCGCGATACGCTGCAAGAGCTCGCGGGAGCTACAGGCAGTCGAGCACGGTCGGCCTGTCAGCATTGCCGGTCTGGTGATCGGCCGGCAAAGGCCGCAAACCGCCAGCGGCGTCATTTTCGTCACCCTCGAAGATGAGTACGGCCTGGTCAATGTGGTCGTCTGGCACGACCTGGCCGAGCGGCAGCGACGAGTTCTGGTGCAGTCGCAAATGCTGCGCGTCGATGGCCAGCTGGAGACCGTCGACGGTGTGCGCCACGTGATCGCCGGACGCCTGACGGACATGACGACGCTGCTGACGGGGCTGTATATACGCAGTCGGGATTTTCACTGATCCGCCACTTCAATCGCCGCGCACGTCAGACCAGGAAAGATGAACACAAAAAAAGGCCGCACTGAATCACCAGGCGGCTACAAGTCGTCTTAACCAAAGGAGATGAAGTGGAGCCAGAGCGTCAGCTTTCGGGAGAGATGCAAAAGCCGCCACCCCAGGAATCTTCATCGAGGAGAAGCCTATCCCCGTTCGCCGCCAAGACCTCATCGAAGAAGTCGATAGTGACCATCGACCACCTTCAGTAGTGCCTGCGCCGTCTCGGTGGTATCTATGAGCGGTCCGTCTGGACTGGGCTTTGTCTCGATGCGAGGCCTGACAAGAAAACATACCAACACCGGAGCACTCATGCACAAGAAGCACTGTCTCGCGCTGGCTTGCGGCCTCGCGCTTGGCGGGCAGTTGGCCCATGCCAGCAGCCAGTCTGAAGCCAATGGTTTCGTCGAGGACGCCAGCCTCGATCTGTTGCTGCGCAATGCCTACTTCAACCGTGATTTCAAAGACAACACCAACGACGCCAAGACCTGGGGTCAGGGGTTCATCGCTACCTTCGAGTCCGGTTTTACCCAGGGTACGGTCGGCTTCGGCGTCGATGCTTTCGGCCTGCTCGGGGTCAAGCTCGACAGTGGTCGCGGTCGCAACTATCGCCCCTTCTTCGATACCGACAGCGAAGGTCGCCCAGTGGACGACCTGTCCCAGGCTGGCGGTGCGGTGAAGCTGCGCATCTCCAATACCGTGATCAAGTACGGCAACCAGTTCCCTTCCCTGCCGGTTCTGGCCCATGACGACACTCGTCTGCTGCCACAGTCTTTCACCGGCACGCTGGTCACTAGCAACGAAATTGAAGGCCTGGAACTGAATGCAGGTCGTTTCACTGCTGACAGCCCGATGGGTGACTCGGCACGCGATCCCAACCGACTCAAGAGCATCGACGTGCTCGGTGGCAGTTACGCTGTCAGCGACGATCTGAGCCTGGCGCTCTATCACGCCGACCTCGAGGACATGTACAAACGCTATTACGCCAACGTCAATTACAACATGGTGTTGGCCGCCGAACAGGCGTTGAATTTCGACTTCAACATCTATCGCACCAAGTACGACACCGGTTCCGTGGCAGCCCTGGATTACGGCGGCGATGGCAAAGGTGACCGCAATACCATCTGGAGCCTGGCGGCCAAATACAGCATTGGCGCCCATGCCTTTATCGTCGCTCACCAGCGCAACAGCGGCGATGCCGGATTTGCCAAAGATTATGGCGACGGCGGCGGAACGATCTATGTGGCCAACTCCTACTACTCGGACTTCAATCTGAAGGACGAGCGCTCCTGGCAGGCCAGCTACGAGCTGAACTTCGCCGAGTACGGCGTGCCGGGTCTTCGCTACAAGTTCGCCTACGTACGTGGTGACAACATCGATACCGGTAGCGACAACAACGGTACCGAACGCGAGATCTTCAACCAGATCGGCTACACCTTCCAGAGTGGCGCGGCCAAGGATCTGCACCTGCGCCTGCGCAACTCCATCTACCGCTCCAGCACCGACGTAGGGCCGGATCTCAACGAGATTCGTGCCTTTGTCGAATACCCGCTGAGCATCCTCTGATGGTCGCTGCCCCGGCCAAGGCCGGGGCAGTTCTCAGCCGCGCAGGATTTTCGCAACGGCCCTGGCGGCATCCTCGATGGCGCGTTCCTCATAGGGTGCAAAGCCCATTACCAGTCCCGGCCCTCGCGGATTGACGCAATAACATGACAGCGGTATCGCATCGATACCGGCATCCTGCAGACGGCCAAAAGCATCCTGTTCGGTCTCTACCTGCAAACGACAGGCGATATCCATCCCAGCACGAATTTCCGGCACCTCGATCAGCCCTTGCCAATGCTTGTGCGCGGCTTCGGCGAAGGCGTCGGCACGCGCTGCATAGATCTTGCGCATGCGCCGCACGTGGCGGTCGAAATGCCCCTCATGGATGAAGTCGGCCAGAACGGCCTGCGCCAGGCTGTTGGCATGCCGCGACATCAGTGCCGAAGCACGGGTGAAACTCTCCACAAGATGCTCAGGCAGCACCAGATAGGCCAGGCGAATCGAGGGGAACAGCAGCTTGCTGAAGGTCCCGGCCATGATGACCGAGTGCTCGGCACCCGGCATGGAGCGCAAAGCTGGAATGGGCTTGGCGATGAAACGGTACTCGCTGTCGTAGTCATCCTCGAAGATGTAACTGCCCTGCTCCGCCGCCCATTTCAGCAAGGCCAGGCGGCGTGCAGGCGACAGTTCACCACCCAATGGCGCCTGACGTGAGGGGGTGACATAGGCTAGTCGTGCGCCAGGCGCCAAACGAATGCCCTCTTCCACTCGCATGCCTGCTTGATCCACTGGCACATCCACGCGGTTGATACCGGAGATATCCATCAACTGCCGCGCGCCGGGATAACCCGGATCTTCCATCCAGACCTGAGAGTCGCCCGGTAACAGCAAGCGCAGGCAGATATCCAGGCCTTGTTGCACGCTGCCGAGCACCAGGATGCGTTCCGGTGAAACCTGTACCCCCCGGGCGATGGCCAGATACCCGGCGATGGCCTCGCGCAATGCGGGCAAGCCTGCCGGGTCGGCGTCGAGCAGCATCGTCAGGCGCGAGCTGCGCAACTGCTGCGTGTGCAACTTGCGCCACAGGTCGATGGGAAAGGCGTTGATATCGCCACGGTGAGGAAAGAACGGACGCACGCCGGTTGGCAGCGTTCGCCGAGAGAAGATGGGCTCGATCTCGGACAGACGCCTCAGCCAAGGCGTGTCAGGTGCTGTGCGCTTCACTTCCACCTCGGCCACCACCTTGCGCCGAACGTATCCCGCGTTCAACGTCGGGTCCGGCAATACCTCGCTGACGCGCGTACCACTGCCGGTCCGAGCTTGCAGATAGCCTTCGGAAAGCAACTGCTGATAAGCAGCCTGCACCGTCCCGCGTGCCAGGCCGTAGTACTCGGCCATGGAGCGAGTACTGGGCAGCTTGCTGCCAGCGGGCAGGCGCCCGCCCAGAATCGCGCGGCGCAGCGACTCGTATAGCCATCCCTGCAGGCTGACTCCCTCCTCCGGCGTTCCCAGTGGCAGAAAGACCACTTGTGGTGGGGTTTTATCGAGTGGCATGGGGTCCTCGAAGTGGACTAGTTATTTTTGTAGATACTGGATCAATACCTTGATCCAAAACAACCACACAATCGGTCCCGTAGCCAGCCAACACTTCTTTTTCTTCAACGACTATGGGAATTCACGATATGAAACAGCAGATCCTGATCATCGGTGCCGGCTTCGGCGGAATGTGGAGTGCGCTGAGCGCCGTTCGCCTGCTGGACCAGCACCAGCGCCTGGACGTCGCCGTTACCCTCCTCGCTCCGCAAGCGGAACTGCGCGTACGCCCGCGTTTTTATGAAAGCGACCTGGCCACCACCGTTGCCCCGCTCGGCCCGTTGTTCGATGCAGTTGGCGTGCAGTTCGTCCAGGGCAGCGCTACGCGTATCGATGCCGCAGGCAAGCGAGTGGTCTACCGTGACGTGAGCGGCGCCCAGGCCGAACTGAGTTTCGATCGGTTGATTCTGGCCTCTGGTAGCCAGGTCGCCCGGCCTCCACTGGCCGGTATCGACCGCTTCGCCTTCGATGTCGACAGCCTGGAGTCGGCGCAGAAACTGGAAGTCCATCTGCAGAACCTGCGCGACAAACCGGCCAGCCAGGCCCGTAACACCGTGGTGGTGGTCGGCGGTGGTTTCACCGGTATTGAAACGGCCACGGAAATGCCGGCGCGGCTGCGTGCCATTCTGGGTAAAGAGGCCGATGTGCGGGTGATCGTCGTCGACATGGGCAAACAGGTTGGCAGCGTCATGGACGAGCAGATCGCCTCGGTGATCGCCGAAGCCTGCGACACACTGGGCGTGACCTGGCAGCTCGGCAGCCCGGTGTCGATGGTCGATGAGCATGGCGTCCAGCTCGACAACGGCGAACGTATCGAAGCCAGCACCGTAGTCTGGACCGTCGGGGTTAAAGCCTCACCGCTGACGCAGCAAATCGATGGCGAGCGCGACGCCTTCGGCCGCCTGCACGTCGACCGCAACCTGAGAGTACTCGGCCAGGACGCCATCTACGCCACCGGCGATACCGCCTATGCCGAGGTGGATGATCTTGGCAACCACGCACTGATGACCTGCCAGCACGCCATCGCTCTCGGCCGCTCCTCCGGCAATAACGCTGCAGCCGATCTGTTGGGTGTCGAGCCGATTCCCTACAGCCAACCCAAGTACGTCACCTGCCTGGATCTGGGCGCCTGGGGCGCGGTGTTCACCGAAGGCTGGGAGCGCAAGGTGGTGCTGACCGGCAAGGAAGGCAAAGAGCTGAAAACGCAGATCAACACCCAGTGGATCTACCCGCCGGAGGCCAAGCGCGAGATCGCCCTGGCTGCAGCCGACCCGCTGATCCCGGTCGTCGCCTGACCGGTGAAGAATACCCAGGGCCCGACAGCCCTGGGCTTGGCCAGAGTTAATCGCGGTATATCTGCACCTGCAGCTTCGCCGGCGGGTCCTCCCCTTCAGCCCGTAGCCATTCGCCTGGCGGTTGTCCGACTTGCTGGGCAAAGGTACGCGAGAACGACGCTTGCGATGCGTAACCCACGGCATCGGCGACCACCTTGATTGGCACCCCCTCACGCAGCAGATCCTGCGCTACCTTCATGCGCCAGGCCGTTACATAGGCCATGGGCGTCATGCTCATGACCTCGGAGAACAGCGCTGCGAACTTGGTACGCGACATCTTCGCCAACGCTGCCAAGCGCTCGACGCTCCAGGCCAGCTGAGGTTCCTGGTGAATGCAGATCAGCGCGGGCCCCAGCTGACTGTCTTGCAGCGCATAAAGCAGGCCGCTGGTTATGCGCCCTTCGTTCACCGCGCGGCGTACCAGCAGGACGAACACGTATTCGAACAGCAGGTTCAGCGCCTTGCTCCGGCCAGGTGCCGGCGTCCGGAATTCGTTGACCAGTGAGCCGATCACCGGCCCGAGCTGCTCGAGGGCGCTCAGCGGAAACACCAGGGTTTCCAGAAGCCCCAGTGGGAATGGCTGCTGCCCCGAACGCCCGAACTGGAACGAGGCGCAGATCAGATCGACGCCGCCGGGCTGGTGCGCACGCAGCTTGTAGCAGCAGGTGCTGGGACAGAACAGAACGCTGGGTTCACTGATCGCGATACGAGGCTTGTCGGCGTGCACCATATCCAGTGCACCTCGCTCGATCACGTGGATGAATGCCATGCCTGGTGGCTTGTCCAGCACCAGGGTACCGTCTACCGGGCCGGCGAATAACAGTCGCCCTTGCAGGCTCGTGCGCTCGAAGAACTCGGAAAGAACATCCATATTGGTAACGACCTGATAAAGATTCTCTACGTTGGTGAAGGCTCAACCGGTTAGAGCCCATGGGTTGAACCGTCGTCGATTGATAGACAGTTCAACCCATGAAAATTCCAACGGTCATTCACTAGGACGGAGAATCTTCCGTGATTTACATCACGGTTTTTCACAGGCTCAATCCTGAGATACCCATTCAACAAGGCGCACGCTGATCAGATCAGCCCATAAGAATGACCATTGTCCTCTGACTGGGCCTGCATCTTGGCTCGCTCTTCCATGCGTTGGGCAATTTCCTCTTCGACCGCCTCCTGCTGCTCAGGTGGCAGCGCCTCGATCTCCTCTTCGGTCATGCCTATTTCCTTGAGGATACTGTCGCGCATCTTTTCGGCCGGAGTCATCGCCATATAGGCCTTGAAAGCCTCCAGCGCGGCGTTACCGCCCTCGTCGCCCAGTGGCTTTTCCACCTGCCCTGAACTGACCGATGTCTCGACCTTGCCGTCTGACGCGTTCTGCAGGGCGACGCGCAAACGAGCGAAGCCGTCCTCCGTAGCCTGCCTTGCGCGGAACTCGCGTTCGGACTCGGCGTTCGCCGTACGCGTGGTCTTCTCGACATTGCGCGCCAACTGGGCCAGTTCGCCCTGCTCTTCACTCTGCTTGTTGCGAAATCCCGTGAGGGATATGCCGCCGTAACTGCCAATACCTCCAATCGTGCTCATGCTGTGCTCCTTGACTGAGTTGCAATTGCCAGGCGCACAGATTCAAAGCGCATGCCAGCTTATAGGGCGTACTTAACTAATTGAAATTGTTGAATTTTCTAATCGACTAGAAAGGAGGCGAGGCAACCCCTTGCCGCCTAACGGCAAGGGGTTGCAGGGGCGGACTCAGTGCTGCCCGCTCATTTGCCGGAAGGCATCGAGCAGTGCCTGGCTGAGATCGACCGAGGAGAACTTGGTCAGTACCGCATTGGCGCCGACCGAACGCGCCTTCTCGGTATTCATGGTGCTGTCCAGCGAGGTGTGCAGCAGCACGTAGGTGTCGGCAATATCGGGACTGCGACGGATTTCCTGAACCAGGCTGTAGCCATCCAGTTCAGGCATCTCGATGTCCGAGACCAAAAGCTCGAATGGCATGCCAGCCTGATGGTATTCGTGCAGTTGCTGCAGGGCAGCCTGGGCACTGCGCACTGCCGTGCAATCGAGCCCCAGCTGGCGCAGCACGTTGAGGGTCTGTTGCAGCGCGACTTGCGAATCGTCGACCAGCAACACGCGGCGACCTTGCAGCAGGCGAGCATCCTGGCCGTCGAGCAGGTGCCCGACGGGGGCTTCCTCCAGCGCAGGCGCAATGTCGTGCAGTACCTTCTCGATATCGAGAACCTGCACGATGGCGCCATCGATCTGGGTCACACCCGTAATGAAGGCACGATTACCGGCCCCGGCGGGTGGCGGACGCACGTCACGGGTGGAGCACTGCACGATACGCTCGACACTTTTCACGTGCAGCCCCTGACGCGAGCGGCTCAACTCGGTGACGATCAGGCAACCGTCGTCTTCGTCAGCCGCACCGCGTTCGCCGATGGCGCGAGCCAGATCGATCACCGTCATCGCGGCGCCACGCAAGGTGGCGATGCCGCGCACGTTGGGGTGACGATTGGGCAGCTTGGTCAAGGCTGGACAGGGAATGATCTCGTTGACCTTGAGCAGGTTGATCCCCAGCAGGCGGCCGCTATGCAAACGAAACAACAACAGCGATAGCGCGTCGCCGGTAACCAGACTCATGTACCTATCCTTAGAACGAACGTAGACCTAGGTTATAGCGACCGCAAGGCCACGGACTTTAATCCGTGGCCAGTTTCAGGGCCACCCGCCCGCGGTTCGGGCAGGTTTCCATATAGCGATGCGCTTCGACAAAATCTTCGAAGTCGAACACCTTGTCGATCACCGGCGTCAGGAGGCGGTCCGCAGTCATCTGATTGATGTGCGTGAGCGCGCGTTGCACGGCATCATTGTTCGGCTCGATACCCAGCTCCGGGCACCCAGTGAAATCCAGCACGCAGTGACGGAAGAACTGCAGGTGCTTCTTGAATGCGGCGCAAGCAGGGAAAGCCGTATCGTTACCGCCATTGATGCCGTACAGGATCAGCTTGCCGCGCGGCGCGGCAATATCACCCAGCAGTTTCATCTGCGGACCGGCGCACTGGTCGAGAATCACCTCGACGCCTTTGCCTTCGGTGTAGCGCTCGACCTCCAGGACCAGGTCCTGCTCCTCGGTGGCGATCACCTTGTCGGCTCCCAGACCACGCAGGAACTCGCGATCCTCCGAAGAGCTGGTGGAAACGATGACCTTGGCACCCAACGCCTTGGCCAGTTGCACGGTCTGTGGTGCCATGCAGTGGCTGGCCTCGGTGATCAGCACATGCTGGCCGGGTTTGAGGTGAGCGAGATCGTTCAGCGCCAGGTAGCCGAACAGCAGGCTGGTGTAATGAACACTGGCCTCGACCGGGCTGAGCACGTCAGGATAACGGGTCAGGGCATGGCTGGGCATCAGCACCAGATCACCCCAAGTCGGGTAACGGTTCGGCGTGCTCGCCGGGAAACCTGCAACGGCGGTGCCGACTTCGAAGTCGCTCACGCCCTCGCCAAGCGCCGCAACGGTGCCGGCCAGTTCGAAACCGGTACCGGCCGGAAGCTTGGCCTGCTCGGCCGCCAGATTCTGACGCCACAGCACGTCCTTCCAGCCCAGGCCGACGGCCTGAACGCGCACCAAGACTTCGCCAGGGCCGGGCACAGGGGTCGGAACCTCTTCGTACTGGAGCACATCGGCATCGCCGAACTTATGAAAACGGATCATGCGGGACATCGCTTACCTCGAGCTTGATCGCGGATTAACACTTCAATGACTGTGGACTCTATCCGCTGTGCGGCGGCGACACTATCAGACTCTATCGATAGTCTTCATGCCTGTCAGTGATTCAGCGACTTTCAATCCGCTACACACTGCCCGTACTATTGCCCGGGCAAAGGCTCTCATTTGCAGCGCCGTGCTGACAAGGCCCGTATCCCTCGAATGGTACCCGGATGAACCGCAACGACCTGCGCCGCCTCGATCTGAACCTGTTGATTGTCTTCGAGACCCTGATGCACGAGCGTAGTGTGACGCGAGCCGCGGAGAAGCTGTTTCTCGGCCAGCCCGCCATCAGTGCGGCGCTTGCTCGCCTGCGTACCCTGTTCGATGACCCCCTGTTCGTGCGTACTGGTCGCAGCATGGAACCGACACCGCGCGCGCAGGAGATTTTCGCCCTGCTCTCGCCGGCGCTTGACTCGATCTCCACCGCTGTCAGCCGCGCCGCCGATTTCGATCCCGCGACCAGCAAAGCTATATTTCGCATCGGCCTCTCCGACGACGTCGAGTTCGCCCTGCTGCCAGCTATGCTCCGACGCCTGCGCGCAGAAGCGCCGGGCGTGGTGCTGGTGATTCGCCGCACCAACTATCTGATGATGCCCGGCCTGCTGGCATCTGGTGAGATTTCGGTGGGCGTGGCCTACACTGAAGAGCTGCCGGCCAACGCCAAGCGCAAGGTGCTGCGTCGCACAAAGGCCAAGCTGCTGCGCGCCGACACCGTACCCGGCGCGCTCAGCCTTGACGATTTCTGCGCACGTCCCCATGCGCTGGTGTCCTTCGCCGGGGACCTCACCGGTTTTATCGATGACGAACTGGCCAAGCTTGGACGCGAGCGCCACATCGTATTGGCCGTTCCGCAGTTCAACGGCCTGGCGACTCTGCTGGCAGAAACCGATATCGTCGCCAGCGTGCCGGACTACACTGCAGCCGCCTTGACCGCAGCCGGCGGCCTGCGCGCCGAGGATCTGCCGCTAGAGGCGCAAACCTACGAACTGCATATGGCTTGGCGTGGCGCCCAGGACAACGACCCGGCCGAGCGCTGGCTGCGCTCGCGCATCCAGATGTTCTGCGGCGACCCAGACAGCCTCTGACAAACATCCGGAAACGCACCATCCAAGTGCCGCCAGGAACATTGGCGCACCTTCGTAGATCAAAATTGATATAAGTGCATCGTTTATCATTCCCGATGATATTCAAATTCATGGCATTCGATTCGTAGCCCTTCAAGACTCGTCGCAGACTCCGCCAATCCACAAATCCGACTGGCGGAGTCACCCATGGAACAGCAGCACAAGAACATCTGGATATTCCCCCTGGCCCTCGCCGGCGTACTCGCACTCAGCGGGTGCGAACAGGCTGCGCAAACTCAGGCGCAAATGCCCGCTCCCAAGGTCAGCGTCGCCGAAGTCATCGAACAGCCGATCAACGAGTGGGACGAGTTCACCGGGCGTCTCGAAGCGCCGCAGTCCGTCGAAATCCGCCCGCGCGTTTCCGGTTACATAGACAAGGTCGCTTTCGACGAAGGCACCCTGGTGAAAAAAGGCGATCTGCTGTTCCAGATCGACCCGCGTCCGTTCCAAGCGGAAGTCAAACGCCTCGAAGCCCAGCTGCAACAGGCCCGCGCCGGCCAGGCCCGTGCCGCCAACGAAGCACGCCGCGGTGAGCGTCTGCGTCAAAGCAACGCCATCTCCGCCGAACTGGCCGATGCTCGTGCCAGCGCCGCCACCGAAGCTCAGGCTCAGGTCGCTGCAATCGCCGCCGAGTTGGAAAACGCCCGCCTCAACCTGAGCTTCACCCGCATCACCGCGCCCATCGACGGCCGCGTCAGCCGCGCCGAAATCACCGAAGGCAACCTGGTCGGTGCCGGCGAGAGCCTGCTGACCTCGGTGGTCTCCACCGACAAGGTCTACGCCTACTTCGATGCCGATGAACGCGCCTTCCTCAAGTATGTCGAGCTGGCCCGCCAGTCCGGTTCCGACGCTCGTGGCGCCAGCCCGGTGTACCTCGGTCTGTCCGATGAAGCTGACCACCCACACCTGGGCCAACTGGACTTTCTCGACAACCAGGTCAACCCGCGCACCGGCACCATTCGTGGACGCGCCGTGTTCGACAACCAGGATGGCCGCTTCACCCCGGGCCTGTATGCCCGTCTGAAGCTGGTAGGCAGCAAGCCCTACGCCGCCACCCTGATCAAGGACGAAGCCGTCGGCACCGACCTGGGCAAGAAGTACGTGCTGGTGCTGGGTGACGACAACGCCGTGGCCTATCGCTCCATCGAGCTGGGGCCGAAACTTGAAGGTCTGCGCATCGTCCGCAGCGGCCTGAGCAAGGGCGAGAAGATCGTCGTCAACGGCCTGCAGCGCGCCATGCCTGGCTCCACCGTCGATCCGCAACCGGTGTCCATGGCCGATGACAGCACCCTCGAACAACTGGCCCGTATGCGCCAGGCCGTCGATGGTAGCCAGGCCCCGCGCATCGCCGCCGATAAAATCGAAGCTCGCTCGCCGCGCGGCTGATCAAGCTCGCGCGACCAGAGGAAAGACCCATGAATTTCTCGCAATTCTTCATCCAGCGGCCGATCTTCGCCGCGGTGCTGTCGCTGCTGATCCTGAT
This sequence comes from Pseudomonas chaetocerotis, assembly GCF_015712105.2. Taxonomy (NCBI): domain Bacteria; kingdom Pseudomonadati; phylum Pseudomonadota; class Gammaproteobacteria; order Pseudomonadales; family Pseudomonadaceae; genus Pseudomonas; species Pseudomonas chaetocerotis. The sequence continues at coordinate 116,571 of NZ_JACFYX020000017.1, read as the reverse complement.
CGGCGGTGCGATCTCGCTGTTCCAGCTGCCGATCAGCGAATACCCGGAAGTGGTGCCGCCCACCGTCGTAGTGCGTGCCGACTTCCCGGGTGCCAACCCCAAGGTGATCGGTGAAACCGTCGCCTCGCCGCTGGAACAGGCCATCGTCGGCGTCGAAGGCATGCTCTATATGTCGTCGCAGTCGACCATCGACGGCCGCCTGACGCTGACCGTGACCTTCGCCCTCGGCACCGACCTGGACAATGCCCAGGTACAGGTGCAGAACCGCGTCACCCGCACCATGCCGACCCTGCCCACCGAGGTGCAGCGTCTCGGTGTGACCGTGGACAAGGCCTCCCCGGACCTGACCATGGTGGTGCACCTGACCTCGCCGGATCAGCGCTACGACATGCTCTACCTGTCCAACTACGCCGCGCTCAACGTCAAGGATGAACTGGCGCGCCTGGACGGTGTCGGTGACGTGCAACTGTTCGGCATGGGTAACTACTCACTGCGCGTGTGGCTCGACCCGAACAAAGTGGCTTCGCGCGGGCTGACTGCCACTGACGTGGTCACCGCCATTCGTGAGCAGAATCGCCAGGTCGCCGCAGGTGCCCTCGGCGCGCCGCCTTCCGATGCCGGCAACAGCTTCCAGCTGTCGATCAACGCCCAGGGCCGCCTGGTCTCCGAGGAAGAGTTCGAGAACATCATCATCCGCGTCGGCGACAACGGCGAGATCACCCGCCTGCGTGACATCGCCCGCGTCGAACTGGGCTCCAACCAGTACGCCCTGCGCTCGTTGTTGAACAACCAGCCGGCGGTCGCCATCCCGGTGTTCCAGCGACCTGGCTCCAACGCCATCGAGATTTCCGACTCGGTGCGCGAGCGCATGGCCGAACTGAAGAAGTCCTTTCCGCAAGGCATGGACTACGAAGTCGTCTATGACCCGACCATTTTCGTCCGCGGCTCCATCGAGGCGGTGGTGCACACCCTGCTCGAAGCCGTTGTGCTGGTGGTGCTGGTGGTGGTGCTGTTCCTGCAGACCTGGCGTGCATCGATCATCCCCCTGGCTGCCGTGCCGGTGTCCTTGATCGGTACCTTCGCGGTCATGCACATGTTCGGTTTCTCGCTCAATGCCCTGTCGCTGTTTGGTCTGGTGCTTGCCATCGGTATCGTGGTGGACGATGCCATCGTCGTGGTGGAGAACGTCGAGCGCAACATCGCCCTGGGCAAATCACCGGTCGAGGCCACCCGCCAGGCCATGAAGGAGGTGACCGGTCCCATTGTCGCCACTGCTCTGGTGCTGTGCGCCGTATTCGTGCCGACGGCCTTCATTTCCGGCCTCTCGGGCCAGTTCTATCAGCAGTTCGCACTGACCATCGCCATTTCCACGGTGATCTCGGCAATCAACTCGCTGACCCTGTCGCCAGCACTCGCGGCCATCCTGCTCAAGGACCATCACGCGCCGAAAGATGCCTTCTCGCGCGGGCTCGACAAGCTGTTCGGTGGGTGGCTGTTCGCTCCGTTCAACCGCATGTTCGAGCGCGCCAGCAACCGCTACGTCGGTACTGTGCGTCGTGTGCTGCGTGGTAGCAGCATTGCCATGCTGGTCTACGGTGGCTTGCTGGTGCTCGGCTATCTGGGCTTCTCCAGCACTCCGACCGGCTTCGTGCCGCAGCAGGACAAGCAGTACCTGGTGGCCTTCGCCCAGTTGCCGGACGCCGCGACGCTCGATCGCACCGAAGTGGTGATCAAGCGCATGAGTGAAATCGCCGGTAAACATCCGGGCGTGGAAAACACCGTCGCCTTCCCCGGCCTGTCGATCAATGGCTTTACCAACAGCCCCAACAGCGGCATCGTTTTCGTCACGCTCAAGGACTTCGGTCTGCGCAAGGACGAAAGCATGTCTGCCGGTGCCATTGCCGCTGAGCTCAATGGCCAGTTCGGTGAGATTCAGGAAGCCTACCTCGCCATCTTCCCTCCGCCGCCGGTACAGGGCCTGGGCACCATTGGCGGCTTCCGCCTGCAAGTTCAGGATCGTGGAAACCTGGGCTATGAAGAGCTGTACACGCAGACCCAGAACATCCTCAACAAGGCCCGTCAGTTGCCGGAGCTGAACCCGATGTCGGTGTTCACCAGCTATCAGGTCAACGTGCCGCAGGTCGATGCCGCCATCGACCGCGAAAAGGCCAAGACCCATGGCGTAGCCATCAGCGACATCTTCGATACCCTGCAGGTTTACCTGGGCTCGCTCTACGCCAACGACTTCAACCGTTTCGGCCGCACTTACCAGGTCAACGTCCAGGCCGACCAGCAATTCCGCCTGGAGCCGGAGCAGATCGGTCAGCTCAAGGTGCGTAACAACCGTGGTGAGATGGTGCCACTGTCGACCTTCGTCAAGGTCGATGACAGTTCCGGTCCCGATCGGGTGATGCACTACAACGGTTTTCTCACTGCCGAGATCAACGGTGCTGCAGCGCCAGGTTACAGCTCGGGCCAGGCTGAAGCGGCCATCGCCAAACTGCTCAACGAGGAACTGCCGATCGGCATGACCTTCGAGTGGACCGATCTGACCTACCAGCAGATCCTCGCCGGCAATACCGCGATCTTCATCTTCCCGCTCTGCGTGCTGCTGGCCTTCCTCGTGCTGGCCGCCCAGTACGAAAGCTGGAGCCTGCCAATGGCGGTGATCCTGATCGTACCGATCGTGCTCTTCACCGCCATCACCGGGGTGATCATCGCAGGCCTCGACAACAACATCTTCACCCAGATCGGCCTGATCGTGCTGGTGGGCCTGGCGTGCAAGAACGCCATTCTGATCGTCGAGTTCGCCAAGGAGAAACAGGAAGAGGGGCTCGATCGTGTCGCGGCCGTGCTTGAGGCCTGCCGCCTACGACTGCGTCCGATCCTGATGACCTCGATCGCCTTCATCATGGCCGTGGTGCCGCTGGTGCTGTCCAGTGGTGCAGGCGCCGAGATGCGCCATGCCATGGGCGTGGCGGTGTTCTCCGGGATGATCGGCGTTACCTTCTTCGGTCTGCTGCTGACGCCGGTGTTCTATGTCCTGATCCGCGGCTTCGTCGAAAAACGCGAAGCCCGCAAAGCCGCCCGTCTGCAGGAGTCGCATGCATGAAAGCCCTTGCCCCCACTCTCCTGATCCTTGCGCTGTCGGCCTGCGCCGTCGGCACGGATTATCGAGCGCCCGTGACCGACCCAGCGCGCATTGCCGCGCTGGAAGCGGCCGATTACGACCGCAGCCGCTTCGAAGCCGCCTGGTGGCAGCAGTTCGACGACCCGACGCTGAACCAGCTGGTGCAGCGTTCGCTGCAGGACAACCGCGAGCTGCGCGTGGCATTCAACCGCCTGCGTGCAGCATGAGCGATCCGCGATGACGTGGCCAACGACCGCTTCCCAACCGTCACCAGCCGCGCCAGCGGCGAGTTCGGCAAGGCCCAGCAGCCGCCGGTCAGCGAGGAACGCATCCGTCAGGAACGCTACGACCTGGGCCTGGACATGGCCTGGGAAGTGGACCTGTTCGGCCGTATCCAGCGCCAATTGGAAGCCAGTGAAGCGCGCATCGAAGTGGCTGAAGCTGATTACTACCAGTTGCAGGTCAGCCTGATCGCCGAACTGGTCGACGCCTACGGAACCCTGCGTGGCGCACAACTGCGCGAAAGCATCGCCCGCGAGAACCTGAAGAATCAGCAGGATTCGCGTGCCATCACCGAGCAGTTGCGCGATGCCGGTGTTGGCAACGAGCTGGACGTACTGCGCGCCGATGCACGCCTGGCCGCCACCGAAGCCAGCCTGCCGCAACTGCAGGCGCAACAGGTGCGTGCACAGAATCGCATCGCTACCCTGCTTGGCCAGCGCCCGGAGCAGTTGCAGATCGACCTGTCGCCCAAGCCCCTGCCGGTGATCGCCAAAGCCTTGCCCATCGGCAACCCGGCCGAACTGCTACGCCGTCGTCCGGATATCCAGGCGGCTGAGCGGCAGTTGGCGGCGGCCACCGCCGAGGTCGGCGTGGCGACGGCGGATCTGTTTCCGCGGGTCAGCCTCTCCGGCTTTCTCGGCTTTACCGCCGGACGTGGCTCGCAGCTGGGTTCGTCAGCTGCTCGCGCCTGGGGTGTAGCGCCGAGCATCAGCTGGGCGGCCTTCGATCTCGGTAGTGTGCGGGCGCGCCTGCGCGGCGCCGAAGCCGAGGCCGATGGCGCGCTGTCGCAGTACGAGCAGCAGGTGTTGCTGGCGTTGGAAGAATCGGAAAACGCCTTCAGCGACTACGCCAAACGTCAGCAGCGCCTGGTTTCCCTGGTGCGCCAGGCCGAAGCCAGTCGTGCTGCAGCCGATCAGGCCGCGATTCGCTATCGCGAAGGCACGGTGGATTTCCTCGTGCTGCTGGACGCCGAACGTGAGCGCCTGGCCGCCGAAGATGCCCAGGCCTCGGCGGAGGTCGAGCTGTACAGCGGTATCGTCGCGATCTACAAGGCGCTCGGTGGCGGTTGGCAGCCACAGGCCTGAAGCTACTCTCCCCGGCCGGCGCCATGCCGACCCTCCTCAGCCCCAGGGTTCGATGCTCTGGGGCTTTTTTATGAGTCACTCGCTACCCGGTTACGGCCCTGCGCCTTGGCCCGATACAACGCGGCATCGGCCCGTTGCAGGAGGCTTTGTGGCGGGCTTGCGGCATCGCTTCGCATCGAGGCGACGCCGATACTGATGCTGATATGGTCCAACGGCGAGTGTTCGTGCGGCAGCTCCAATGCCGCCACGGCTTCTACCAGCTTCTCTGCCATGCTTTGCGCGCCATCGAGGCCGGTAGACGGTGCCAGAAAGACGAATTCCTCACCCCCATAGCGCGCCACCAGGTCGGTGGAGCGATTGATGGTCGCAGCCAGGGTATGTGCAATCTGCTGCAGGCAGCTGTCGCCAGCCAGATGGCCGTAGTGGTCGTTATAGGCCTTGAACCAGTCGACATCCACCAGGGGCAACGCCAGAGGGTAGCCAGCACGCTGGGCATGCTGCCATTCCTTGATCAAGACCTCGTCGAAATGTCGACGGTTGGCGATACCGGTCAAGGCATCGGTCAGGCTCAGTGTCTGCAGGCGGCTGTTGAGCACTCGCAGCTCTTCGGTACGCTCTGTGACGCGGTGCTCCAGCTCACGCTCCGAACGTTGCAGGGTTTCGACCAGTTGCTCCTGAGTTTGCAAAAGTCGTGCTTGCGCCCGGAGCTTTTCCTGGCGCATGACGTTGATACGGTCGGCCAGGGCGAAGGCCAGTAGCAGCATCTCCAGCGATGAGCCGATCTGCAGGCCATCCACGGTAAAGGCATTGGTCGGTAAGATGCCCATGGCACGCAGGGTGGTGGTTGCGCCCCCCAGAATCAGCAGGCCAAAGGCGGCCAGGAAGAAGTAGGCGCTGCGCTGACGCTTGAGGGCGCAGGCCAAGGCCACGCCCATCATCACGAAAGCCGTCAGCAGATTGATCACGATGGCTATGCGCGATACCTGCGCCAGGGCGGCGGCGTAGATCAGCGGGGAAATCAGATACAACGCTACCAACGCCAGCAACCAGCGGTCGACCCGCGGCAGAAGACGTGCGGTCTGCAACATGCTGCGCATGAACAGCAGCATGCTGCTCAGCGCCAATGATGCGCCCGAGTAATAGGCCTCGTTGGAGTTTAGCGGCAGGCCGAACAGCGTCCAGTCTGGCGCCATACCGTTCTTTATGGTCAGGGCGCAGACGGCGCACAGCACGAAGGTCACGTAGAGCAGGTAAATACGCTCACGCAGGGCGATGAACAGCATCAGGTTGAACAGGATCATCGCGACGGCGATGCCCATGTAGCCGGCGCGCGCCATGTAGTCCTCACGCGCATAGGCCTGAAAACCTTCGACGGTCCAGAGCTGCAGCGGCACCAACAGACCGATGCTCGACTCGACCCGAAGGTAGATCTCCTGCTGCGAGTTCGCGGCCAGTTGCAGCGCGAAGACGAAGTTGCGGTTGTCGTAGGCCTTGGCAGTCTGCGGTCGGTCAGCACCAGTGCGCCAGACACGATAGCCGCCCTGCCCGTCCGGCACGTAGGCGTCGACCTGGGAAATGCGCGGGTTGTCCACCACCAGCAAACGGGTCAGTGCCTGGTTGCTGCTGTTGCCGATGGCCAGGCGGAACCAGTAGGCCGAACGAGTGAAACCCAAAGCAAACGACGCGCTTGCGATGCGCTCATGATGGAAGCGCTCGGCCATTTCGGCCGAGCGAGCGGTCTCGATCGTCAGTGTACGAGTAGAATCCTCCAGGAGCCCTACCCATGTCGTCAGTGACAAAGGCTCCTCTTTCAGCTGTGCGCTATCGAGTACACGATCTTCTGCCCACGCGCCAAGCGAGCAGATCATCGAACTCAACAACAACCAGCGGATTAACCGAAGACGATGTCGGCGATTCATGAGCACATTTCGAGGGCAGCGCGGACCGAGATCTGGTCAGCGCATGATCAGAGACCTTAAGGCTTCAACACAAGCTTAATAGATGCCAAAAAGCCAGGAACCTTTAATGGCCAGCCCAAGCTGTCACCCTGGACACTCAAAACAGGCAAGGAGACCCACTATGACGCCGGATCAGATCGCCGCCTTCTGCCTCGCCTTGCCCGGCGCCCGCGAAGACCTCAAATGGGGTAGCAACCGGGTGTTTTCGGTGGCGGGCAACAAGATGTTCGCCATTCTCGATTTTCTTGGCGAGGACCTGGCCTTCAAGGTCGATAACGACCTGTTTCTCGGTCATGTAGACCGACCTGGCATCCGCCCTGCCCCATACCTGGCTCGTGCCTACTGGATCAGCATGAACGCTCACCGGCCGCCGCTGGGCGACGATGAGCTGCGCCAACTATTGACTCGCTCGCATCAACTGGTGGTGCGCCGCCTGCCCAAGCGCCTGCAACCTGGCCTGCTACTGGACGAATAAGGGTATGTGGCGGGCGACGTAGATGCCGTCGAGCAACAGCAGATCGATCCAGAACAGCTGATGAACTGCGACGATCAGCCAGAAAACGGCCTGATAGGACGCCTTGCGCGTCTTGTGCCGGAACATCTGCTGAGCGATCAGCGCACCTGGCCAGCCACCCGCCAGCTCGACCAGATGCAGCGTATTTTCCGCTGTGCGTCGGTCACCCGTCTGGGCACTGCGTTTATCCAGCCAGTACTGCAGGAAACTCAGCAGGCTGGCCAGCAGATAGAGCGGTAATACCCACCACCCCCCCTTGCCGAACAGAGTTACGGCGCCGAGCAATGGCAGGACGCAGAGCAACGCGAGCACCACAGCCTTGCTGGAGAAGTTGTGGATGGAGCCTTGAGTGGATGACCGCAGTGCGGGTTTGGCAGCAGCCTTGCGTGCTGCAGGAACAGCCTTGCCGGGGGTTTTCGGTTTGCGCCGGATCGCCTGGTGATCGAGGCTGAGCTCGCCAGCCAGGCGCAAATGCTCGGCGCGTGGCCGCCCTCGCTCGTCACGTCCTTCGATGAACAGCACCTCGTCGCCCGGCAGCGGGCGGCGATCACCGCGCATCACTGAGATGTGCGCAAAGACATCAGCGCCACCATTGAGCGGCTGGATGAAACCAAAACCCTTGGCATCATCCCAGCTTTTCAGGCGCCCCTTGCGCTCGTTACCCATCACGGCTGCGCCGTGCTCCAGTCGATCAGGTGCAACTGCCAGGTAGCGAGAATCACCAGACCGAAGGCGATGCGGTACCAGGCGAACACCGCGTAGCTGTGGCTGGTGATGAACTTGAGCAGCGCGCGCACGGTGATCATTGCAACGATGAAGGTGCTGATGAAACCGATGGCGAAGATCGGCAAGTCACTCATCTGCAGGATGTCGCGGTACTTGACCAGCGAATAGACCGTAGCGGCGACCATGGTCGGCATGGCCAGGAAGAAGGAGAACTCGGTCGCCGCCTTGCGCGACAAACCGAATACCAGGCCGCCGATGATGGTGGCACCCGAACGGGACGTACCCGGAATCAGCGCCAGACATTGCGCAAAGCCAACCTTCAGCGCCAGCTTCCAGGTCATGTCGTCGACCGTTTCGGCCTTGATCGCGTGTTCGCGCTTCTCTGCCCAGAGCATGATGATGCCGCCAATGATCAACGCCATGGCGACCGTGATCGGATTGAACAACCAATGCTCGATCAGATCGGCGAAGGCCAGGCCGAAAATCACCGCAGGAATGAATGCCAGCAGCAGGTTGAAGGTGAAACGCTGCGCGTTCGGGTCGCTGGGCAAGCCGATTACGACACCGAGCACCTTGGCTCGAAACTCCCAGATAACGGCCAGGATGGCGCCAAGCTGGATGATGATCTTGAACGCCGTCGCCTTCTCGCCATTGAACCCCAGCAAATCACCAACCACGATCAGGTGCCCGGTGCTGGAAATCGGCAAGAACTCGGTCAGGCCTTCCACTATGCCCAGAATCAGGGCCTGAAAGGCCACCCATAAATCCATCAAATCCCCCAAAGCGCGGCAACTACCTACGCGTAAAACTCAGAACGTGGAGCATGGCCCCGGCCCTGGGACACAAAACCGTCATGGAGGTTCCTTGCAACGGTCTAGCCCGGTACTCATTCAGGTTCTGCGCCGGGCTGCCGAAATGCTATCAGACAACTAGAGTGAATAATGCCTCGATGTGACAGTATTGCTCTGCGCCCTTCGAGGCGGCCCTGAAGCCGACAATTACAACAATCAGGAATTCGTCCATGAACAGCTTACGTAGTCTTCCCATCAGCCGCCGTCTATGGCTGATCCTGGCGCTGGCCATTCTGACGCTGATCTTGCAGGGCGCTTACATGCTGCGCCAGATCCAAACCGATCTTTACGCCGGCAAATCGGAAAAGACCGAGCATGTGGTGCAGAGTGCGGCCGGTATTCTCAAGCATTTCCACAGCCTGGAAAGCGCCGGCAGCCTGAGCCGCGAAGAAGCGCAGAAGCAGGCCATGGAGACGGTGCGCGGTTTGCGCTACGACGGCCAGGAGTACTTCTGGATCAACGACCAGACCCCGGTCATGCTCATGCACCCGATGAATGCCAAGCTAGAGGGCCAGAATCTTTCCGGCTTCAAGGATCCGGACGGCAAGGCGCTGTTCAATGAGATGGTCGCCATCACCCGTAGCCAGGGGGCCGGCCAGGTCGACTACCGCTGGCCGAAACCCGGCGCCACTGACCCGGTACCGAAAATCTCCTACGTCGAACTGTTCCAGCCCTGGGGCTGGATCATCGGCTCCGGCGTCTATGTCGATGACGTGCAGGTGGAGTTCAGGGCCCAGGCGGTTAAAGCCATGAGCATCGGCCTGCTGATCGCCCTGCTCCTGACTGGACTGGTGGTGCTGATCACTCGCAGCATCGTGCAGCCGTTGCAGGCAGCCGTGGGCGCCATGGCCAGCATTTCCAGCGGCGAAGGCGACCTGACCCGCACTCTCGACACCCACGGGCGTGACGAATTGACCGCCCTGGCGACCTATTTCAATGCCTTTACCGCGAAGCTGCGCCATGTGATCCGGCAGATGCTCGATTCGGCGGGGTCGCTCGACCAGGCCGCCCGCTCGCTTGGCGACATCTCCAGCGAAGCGCAGCGCCACAGCCAGCAACAGGCGCAGCAGATGGAGCTGGTGGCGACCGCTGTCAACGAGGTGACCTACGGCGTGCAGGACGTGGCGAAGAACGCCGAGCACGCTTCCAGCGAGATGCATACCGCCGAGGACCAGGCCAGCCAGGGCCAGCAAAACATCGAAGCGAGCCTGCGCCAGATCGATCAGTTGTCGAGCACCATCGACAAGGCTGTCGAGGTGATTCAATCACTGGCCAGCGAGAGCACGCAGATCGGCAGCGTGCTCGAGGTGATCCGCTCCATCGCCGAGCAAACCAACCTGCTCGCTCTCAACGCCGCCATCGAGGCTGCCCGCGCCGGTGAGCAGGGCCGTGGTTTCGCCGTGGTCGCTGACGAAGTGAGGCTTCTGGCGCAGCGGACGCAAACGTCCACCGCCGAAATTCAGGGCATGATCGAGCGCCTGCAAGGCAACTCCGAAGCCGCCGTCAAGGTGATCAACGAAAGCAGCCGCGCTTCCCAACTGACCGTGGAGCAGGCCAGCCAGGCTGGCGAGAGCCTCGCCCAGATCGCCCAATCGCTGCGCAACCTGACCGGGCTCAACGCCTCGATCGCCAGCGCCACCCTGCAACAATCTCACGTGGTGGAAGACATCAATCAGAACGTCACGCAGACGGCAGCGCTGGCCCACAACACCGCCGAGGCTGCCGAGCAGTCGAGCGCGGCCAGTCAGCACCTGAAACAGCTGGCCGACCAGCTCAATCGTCTGCTTGGGCAGTTCCGCGTATGAGATGGACATGAGCAGCATGCAACATCAGGAGGTCGATTTTAGTCGGCCACAGAACCAGGACCTGATCTGGGACCTGGACAGCATGGCCCGCCGCGAGCTGGCCGAGCGTTTCATCAAGCTGTTCGAGAATCGCCTGTGCGTCTATTCCGAATCGGTGGGGCAGTTGTACACCAACTACAGCCTGCACTTCCCCACCGATCTCGGGCGCAAGATGGTGGTGCTGCCCAACCCCTACGCCTTCCACGACACCCTGCACGGCATCGATAGCCAGGCCATCCGCAAGACTGGCCTGTGCGTGTTGCCGGGCAAGGTCATGGGCAAGCCGGGGCTCTTGCTCAGCACCCAGATCAAGGATGGTGGGCCGGCGCCCAAGACCATGCCCTTCAAACCGGCACTGGCGCAGATCATCAGCAACCAGAAGAAAATTGGTGATCTGTTCTTGCCGGTATTGATGAAGGGCGATCTGCGCGAATTCGACCAGCAGATGCCCTATATCCACCTGCATCGCCTGCAACTGGCACGTCTGGAGCGATTGTCGAGCTTCGAGCGCGACGACATCCAGCAAACCATCACCCGCAAGCTGCTGATGCTCTATCGACAAGCCGACAGCCTGGTGTGCTGAGTCGCCTGCATCAGTACAATCGCCACCCTTTCCTTATCTGAGGGCGCCGGATGTCCTGGCTCGAACTCGTTGCCGCCGGGCTCGGCATCGTCGCCGTCTGGCTGACCGTCAGACAGAACCCCTGGTGCTGGCCCATCGGCCTGATCATGGTGTTGCTCTACGCCTGGCTGTTCCATGACTGGCGGCTGTATTCCAACCTGCTCCTGCAACTGTTATTCGCTGCGCTGCAGCTCTACGGCTGGTGGCAGTGGACCCGTGGCGGCGAACGCCACGATGGGCGCAATGTCAGCCGCCTGAGCGCGGTCGCAGTCCTGACTGGGCTACTGATCGGCGCGCTCGGTAGCGGGCTGCTCGGCTATCTCATGGCGACCTACACCGACGCCAGCTCGCCCTGGCTGGATTCGGCGCTGACCGCATTCAGCCTGGTCGCACAATTGTGGATGGCGCAGAAACGCCTGCAATGCTGGGGGCTTTGGGTAATCGTCGACCTCTGCTACGTGGCCTTCTTCCTCTATAGCGAGCTGTATCTGACTGCGGGTCTCTACGCTGCCTTCACCGCTTTGGCCGTCAGCGGTTGGCTGAGCTGGCGCCGCGACCCCGCGTTGCAGTGCGCGCCATGAAGGTGTTGGTACTGACCGGGCCGGAGTCCAGCGGCAAAAGCTGGCTGGCGGCGCAAATACAGGCACGCTTCGGTGGCGTGGTGGTGGGCGAGTACGTGCGCGACTTCATCGACAAGCAGCAGCGCGATACCTGCTACGCAGACATCGACGAGATCGCTCGCGGTCAACTGGCCTGGGAGGATGCTGCGCGGGCAGCCAGGCCGCCGCTGCTGATCCTCGACACGCACCTGCTGAGCAACATGCTCTGGAGCCGTTGCCTGTTCGGCGATTGTCCACAGTGGTTGGAGGCCGAGTTGCTGGCGCGCCACTACGACCAGCATCTGTTGCTCGACCCCGCTGGCGTGCCCTGGATCGGAGATGGCCAGCGTTGCCAGCCACAGCTGGCAGAGCGGCAGGCCTTTCATCAGGCCAGCCGCGACTGGCTGCAGGGTAACGGGCAGCGTTTCTGCGAACTTTCAGGTGGCTGGGACGAACGACGCCAGGCAGCGCTGAAGCAGGTCGCAACGCTGCTCGGCTCAGCGGATCAGGACGCTGGCCCAGGCCACTAACAGGCTCAGGCACACCACCAGCGTCAGTGGCGTACGCAGTGCCGGATACCATTGCGGCGCCAGTTCGACGCGTACCGCGTGCATGTCCGCGAGATACAGACCGATAAAGGCAAAAAGGAAAATCGGTAGCGACAAGCCCATCGGCAGCCCGCCAGCCAGTGCAGCCCAGCCCAGCAAGGGTGGAATCACCGAAAGCCCCAGCTGCAGCTTGGCCTTCTCGTCGGTTTCCTCCGCACGCATCGCCAACCCCCAGTGAATGGCGCCCATGAAGGCCAGGATCACGGCAGCGAAATCCAGCAATGCATCCAGCACGAAAGGCCGCCAGCCGATGGGAATCACCCAGATGCCCAGCGCACCACCAACGAATGGCACCAGCCCGGCATAACCCAGCAACACGGCCAGTTGCGGCGGCTTCTCGGCGTCGAACGGGTGCATGACGATCTCCTTGGCGATAGGTGTGCCGAGCACCTTAGCAGTGTTTCTCGAGCGTTACAGCCATGAGCCTCAGCGCAGGCGATGCTTGTGCAGCAAGCGATAGAAGGTTGGTCGCGACACCCCGAGCGTCCGCGCCGCCTGGCTCATGTTGTTGGTGTAGCGGCCCAGGACGTCGTTCAGCGCCTGCCGTTCGGCGCGCAGTATGTAGTCCTCCAGCGTCACCGGGGCGTCGATGCTGGCCTGTGCCCGGCGCAGGCCAAGGTCGGCTGCAAGAATCTGTCGTCCTTGAGCCCGCACCAGTGCGCGGATCACGCGATTGCGCAGCTCGCGAACATTGCCTGGCCAGGGATGGCTGATCATGGCGTCTATCGCTTCTTCGCTGAAACGCCGATGATGCCGTCCGATCATTGCACCGTGCTGCTTGGCGAAATGCTCGGCCAGCAGCGACAGATCACCAGGATGTTCGCGCAGATTCGGCGTTTGCAGCTGTTGCGCTGCCAATCGATGAAACAGATCCCGTCTGAAACATCCCTGATGCAGGGCCTGCACCAACTCGCCTCGGTCCAGGGTCAACAGATGCGCTTGAGGATTGCGCTGCAGGTAGTCCAGCAACCTTTGCTGGTCCATCTCAGAAAGCCGAGACGCGTTTTCGAGTAGCACGCTGGTGATGCTCGATGCGGCGAGAGCAGCGCCGTCGAGAGGCTCGGAGCAGTCGATGGCCCGCATGGCCTGGGCTGAAAAAGATGAACGCTGGTGGAGCAAGCGTGCCAGAAGATGCTTGCCGCTGCCGCGCTCCCCGCTGACAAACAGCGGTCCATCGGTATGACTCAGGCGATCCAGCTGCCGACGCAGACTGCGAGCTGCAGCGCAATTGCCCAAAAACTGCGGCGCATGTCGTCCGTCATTTTTTAATCTGCGCAAGCGAGTGGCTGCCTGCGCCTGTTGCAGGGTTTCCAGTAACCGGGGCATTTCCACAGGCCATGTAAGCGCGGCGAAGCACCATTCGCCGACCAGCTCATCACTGCCGACCTGCATCAATCGCTCGGCATCCGCCAGCACGATGCAACCAAGCTTTGTCAGTTGCAGTTGCTTGAGCAACACATGACCAGGTTGCTGATCGAGGTAAAGCAGGAGTGCATCGCCTGCATGGCCGTTGAGCGTTTCTGGCGTGCAGCGCTGCACGGTCCAGCCAGCGGCCTGCAACGGCTGAAACAGCGCTTCGCATGCCTCGAAAGGATCGAGCATGAGTAATTGCCGGGATGCGACGGAAACAGCCTCCAACATACTCCATCCTTGGCGCCATTATTTTGTAATTCCAATAAAAACAACAATTTGGCGCTCGCAAACGTAAAGTTAGCAAGAACTTTGACGCTTCATGGATCATTTCTCTATATGCGTTGTTCCTGCTGGTTATTGAAGAGTTTTCATGATCACGGCGATGGCACCTTGCCAATAGCCTGCAGTATTGGCATAACAGGCCGATTAATAAGAACGCTACAAGGAAGTCTCTGATGCGTCTGCTGCGCCGCACCCTGAAACTCGTCATTTTGCTGGCACTGATCGGCCTGGCGGTTGTGCTGTATTACGTGGCCAACCCCAACCTCCCGACCTATCAGCAGCCTAGTGAGCTGCACTATCTGGACCAGTGGAGCGAGGAGCACCGCCAGACCTATTACTACACGCCACAGGGCACCACGGTTAAAGGCCTGCGTTATGACTGGTTCAGCGCGCTGGAAATGCCGTTCGGCACAGAGAAATTCAGCCGCCTCGACTATCTGGCCCGCTTCGGTTTTCTCACCGATCCCGGTCAGCGGCCAAGCGATCTGAATCCCGGCAATCTGCCGGTCGGCTTTACCCGTCACCAGGACAGCGAAAGCGGCGAGCACTTCCTCGATATCAGCTGCGCCGCCTGCCATACCGGCGAACTGCGCTACAAAGGCCAGGCCGTACGTATCGACGGTGGTGCAGCCCTGCACTCGCTGGCCTCCACCGTGCCGACCCTGCGTGGCGGCGGCTTTGGCCAGGCGCTGGGTATGAGCATGGCCTTCACCTATTACAACCCACTGAAATTCCGTCGTTTTGCCCAGCAAGTCCTGGGTGATCAGTACCCACAGGGCCGTGATCAACTGCGCGAAGATTTCAAGCAAGTGCTCGACCGGCTGCTGGCGACCGCCCTCAACGACTGGCACCGCGGCCTGTACCCGACCGAAGAAGGTTTTGGCCGTACCGATGCATTCGGTCGTATCGCCAATACCGTGTTTGGTGATGTTCTGGATGACGCCAACTACCGCGTCGCGAATGCCCCGGTCAGCTACCCGCAACTCTGGGATATCTGGAAATTCGACTGGGTGCAATGGAATGGCTCGGCCATGCAGCCGATGGCGCGCAACGTTGGCGAAGCCCTTGGCGTCGGCGCCAGCCTGCATCTGCTCGACGAACATAGCAAAGGTGTCGCCGAGGCTGATCGCTACGCCTCCAGCGTGCGCCTGCATGACCTCTACACCCTAGAGGAAACCTTGAAACGGCTGCAGCCACCCAAGTGGCCAGAGGCTGTATTCGGCAAGGTGGATCTGCCGCTGGCCAGTCGTGGCAAAGCGCTCTACACCGAGAATTGCGCCTATTGCCATGCCCCCGATCCCAAGCCGCGCGACCAGCGCCTGGCACCGTCGCGCGACCCTGAGTGGAAGATGCGCGTCGTACCGATCAGCATCGTCGGCACCGACCCGACCACCGCCGACAACATCGCTGACCATCGTTTCGACATCAGTCGTCTGGGCTGGACCAAGGCTGAACTATCGCGCCTGGATGTGAAGCTGTTCGGCTCCAGCCTCGATGATGTCGATTTCAAGAGCATTTCCAGCGCCAAGGGCCTGGCCTATATCACCGCCTACGTGGAAAACCGCGCCTATCAGGACGCCGGCATAGGGCCGCGCCAGCGCAAGGAAATGGACGGCTATGGCCTGCCAATCGGCGTACAGGAAAAGCGCGGCTACAAGGCCCGCCCACTTGACGGCATCTGGGCTACCCCGCCCTTCCTGCACAACGGTTCGGTGCCCAACCTGTTCGAACTGCTCTCTCCCGTATACGAGCGGCAGGCCCAGTTTTGGGTCGGCAACTTCGAATTCGACCCGGTGCGCGTGGGCTATCGCAGCGACAAGTTTCCAGGTGGTTTCCTGCTCGATACCCGCGTTACCGGCAACGGCAATGGTGGCCATGAGTTCCGCGATGGTTGCCGCCAGGAGGGCATCATCGGGCGCGCCTTGTCGCCGGACGAGCGCCTGGCGCTGATCGAATACCTCAAGGTGCTCGGTAACGCTGACCTGGAAACCCGGCTCAGTGACGTGCCGGTACAAGCCTGGACGCCCGGTCCGAGCTGCGAAGGCTGATTTCAACCAACAGGTTCGAGAACAAGGATTGCAACGATGTTGAAACGCTTCTGGCTCTGGCTCGGCCGCCTGCTCGGCAAACTGCTGCTCACCGTCGCCCTGGTCGGCCTGGTTGGCTGGGGATTGGGCGAAGCCTATTACGCCTGGAAATTCTCCGGCCCGGTCTCCACGCAAGAGCAGATCGCGCCGGATGAAGCGGCATTGAGCAGACTGATCATCGAAGATGCTGTACGCATCGTTGAGCAGCACCGCGACAACACCCGCGTGCTGCGCGATGCCCATGCCAAGGCCCACGGCTGTGTCAAAGCCGAGGTGCAAGTGCTCGATACACTGGATGAGTCACTGCGCCAGGGTGTGTTCAGTGAACCGGGGCACACCTGGCAGGCCTGGATGCGCCTCTCCAACGGCAATGCCTACCCGCAGTTCGACCGTGCCCGCGATGCGCGCGGCATGGCCATCAAGTTGCTCGATGTGCCTGGCGAGAAGCTCATGAAAAGCCCGGCGCATGCTGGCGAGCAGGATTTCGTGATGTTCAACCATCCGGCCTTCTTCGTTCGCGACGTGGCTGAATACCGCACCAACTTCGCCGCCCAGGCCGATGGCAAGAAGGCCCTGGCGTTCTTCCCCAGCTGGGACCCACGCACCTGGGAAGCACGCCACCTGATCATCGCCCTGAAGACCCTCGCTCCCGCACCAGAGAGCCCGGTGGCTACTACCTACAACTCCATCGCGCCGTTCAAGCTCGGTGAGTTGAACATCAAGTATCGTGTGGTGCCGGCTCCGCAGAATTGTCCCCCCTACGCGCTGCCGGAACAAAACACTGACTTGCCCAACTTCCTGCGCAATGCGCTCTACCAGCAGTTGTCACTGGACCGCGCACCGGCCTGTTTTGAACTTCAGGTGCAAAAACAGAACGCGCAGTACTACATGCCCATCGAAGATCCGACAGTCGAATGGAGTGAAAAGATATCGCCCTTCGAGAGCGTTGCGCGTATTACCGTACACCCTCAGGATTTCGATAGCCGCGAACAAAACCTGTTCTGCGACAATTTGTCCTTCAACCCCTGGCATGCACTTCCCGAACACCGTCCTATCGGTGGCATAAACCGTTTGCGCAAAACGGTATATGAGGCGGTAAGCGCCTATCGTCATCAGCGCAACGCCCCAGCCCCTGCCAGCGCTGCGCCGCAGCCACTTACGCAAGAAACAGAGGCGGAACTTTTGCAGTAGAAAGTTGTAGCCGGCGAGACGCCAGAAGTTTTTATCAAGACACACTACGGCGGTAATAAAACTTTTTTCAGGCATGTGTGACTTATGGGTCGACTGAGTTCATCAACAACATTGAAAGGCCAACATCAATAACCTGTTGGCCGCCATTGATTGTTGGGATCAACTCGGAGAAACCGACCCCATGAACACACCGCTGCGTTTCAACGAAGCCCTGCTGATTGCCGATCGCGCCTTCCGCCCGTTCCAGTGCGTGGCCTGGGCTCCGCAGGACGGCACCGGCGTCGTCAGCATCAGCGTCATCGACCGCACCAACACTCGTCTGCTTGGCCGCACCCAGCTGTCCAGCGCTACCTACAGTGACCCGCAACAGCTGGAAGACGCACTGCAGCGCTCGCGCGATGAGTTGAGCCGCCAGGGCTTCGATCTCGCGCCGTGGAGCATGCCAGAGTAAGTCCTTTTCGGGGCGCCTTGTGCGCCCTCAGATTTGCCACGTTGCGCTTAATCTCCGGCGGTTGCAGACTGCTGCAACGACCCACTGTGCCGAGCTTAGCGCCATGCTTGAACTGCGACCCAATTGCGAGAACTGCGACTGCGATCTGCCTGCAGCCAGTCTTGACGCCTTGATCTGCTCCTTCGAGTGTACCTTCTGCCGCTCCTGTGCAGAATCCGTGCTGGCGCTACGCTGCCCAAACTGCGGCGGCGAACTGGTAAAGCGCCCGATTCGCCCTGCCGAAAAGCTTGAGCGTTTCCCCGCCTCCAGCAAACGTGTGCTCAAAGCCTGAAATGAAAAAGGGGCGACCTGGGGCGCCCCTTTTTCATGTGCATGCACTTATCAGTAGTAAGCGTTCTCGCGATTGCTGTGGTCGGTCACGTCACGCACACCCTTGAGCTCCGGAATGCGTTCGAGCAGGGTTTTCTCGATGCCTTCCTTGAGGGTGTAGTCGGCCTGACCACAACCTTGGCAACCACCTCCGAACTGCAGGACGGCGATGCCCTCCTCGACCACATCGATCAGCGTCACCTGGCCGCCGTGGCTGGCCAGGCCGGGGTTGATCTCGGTCTGCAGGTAGTAGTTGATTCGCTCGTTGAGCGGGCTGTCTTCGTTGACCATCGGCACCTTGGCGTTCGGCGCCTTGATGGTCAGTTGGCCGCCCATACGATCGGTGGCGTAGTCGACGACTGCGTCTTCCAGGAAAGGCTCGCTGACACCATCGATCCAGGCGGTGAAACTGGCCAGGCCAACGGCGTTGTCTTCAGGCTTCTGCTCACCCGGCTTGCAGTAGGCAATGCAGGTTTCCGCGTAAGGCGTACCTGGCTGGGTGATGAAAACTCGGATACCGATGCCCGGCGTGTCCTGCTTGCTCAGCAGCTCGGCCAGGTAATCTTCGGCAGCTTGGGTAATGATGATGGCGCTCATGGCAACTCCTCGCGAACATGGGCGCAGTGTACGCCAGAGCGCCGCCCGGTTAAAGCCCAACTAAATTAGTAGGAATTGATCGCAGCCATAGCCGCCATGTGACAAGCAATCCGGAGCGCACTTCACATGCGCTCCGGTGATGCGCTCAGAGGTTCTGGTAGCGGTTCATGTCCAGCACGCCCGCCTCCAACGGTTGGGTTTCACGAATATGCTCGGCGATATCATGGAAATAGCGCCAAAACTCGGGATGACTACGCCGTACGCCCCAGCGCTCGACGACACGCTCGAAGGATTTTGCGTCGCTGACGCCCTCCATCTGCTTGACGAAGGCATCCACCTCGCCCGCTTTGACCGTGAACATGAAATTTGGATAGCTACTTAGCACTTCCGGGTAGATGGTCAGGGTGTCCAGGCGCGGTTGATAGCGCAGTTGCTCGCCCAACATGAACGCCACGTTGCTGTGCGCGCGATTGCGCAGCAGGCTGTAGATCTCACGCGAACCATCGCTCAGCTCCACCCGCAGCATCGTCGCTTCTGGCAGTTGATCGATCACCCGCAGGCCGCCCGCCGGACGACTGGCCAGGCGTGCCAGCGCCTGTTCGGCATGTTGCAGCTCTTTGGGCAAACCGTCGCGATAACACTGTGCGCCCGTGCAGCGGTTGATCGGGTCAGGACGCGCGTTGAGTTTGCCGTAGCGTTGCAGCAGTTGCTCGGCGAACTGCTTCTTCGGATCGTCACCGGTCAGGCCAATGGCGCTTGGCGAGCGATGATCGACCGAGGTGTAGTCCAGCAGCATCTTCAACTTGCCGCTGTTCTGATACCAGTCATCCAGATAGGCTTCACGGGCGCGCGCCGGCAGCAGGCGCAGGAAGTTCACCTCGGCGCCATTGCGTATCAGATCGAAATACAACCGTGTCTGCGCCTGATGCGAGACGTTGCCGAACACGTCGAAGTTGACCACCAGTTGGTAGTAGGTACGCTCCAGCAGCGGGTAATCCATCCACCACAGGGTCTGCGGGATCTCGCCGAGCAGGCCTTTGCGCACCGAGGCACTGTCGTGCTGGCGGAAGATCGACAGCAGCGCGTTGTCGTTGCCGCTCCAGATATGCGCCCAGTCCGCAGGAGGGGCGTCGGCGTAAGCGTCCTTGCGCAGGTTCTCGTATTCGTTGCGCTTGTTGCGATAGTCACGCCACAGGCCCAGCAGATCGCCGATATCGTCGAACTGGCCGGGCATGGCCAATAGTGGCGTGGCCTCGCGCTGGTAATTGGCATCGGTGATGTAGAGATCGTGCTCCGGTGCCTGGAAGACGGCCCAGAAGTTGTCACGAATCACGTCAGTGGCGATCTGCCCGCGACATACCGGGCCACGGATGAAGGTACGCACGAAGTACTCGGCGTTATCCAACATGAACTGATAACGCGCCCGCGCCGGAATCGCGGCGAAGGTTTCGAAGGGGTTGGCGCGGCGTTGTGCGCCGTAACCGGGCACTGCATCCAGCGCCCAGTCCTCACCGAAGAACAGCTCCTTCACCCGCGCCAGCTTGGCGTCGCTCAACGGATAGGTGATGTGCGTCTTGTGCACGATCACGCCCTGGATTGGCCATAGCCGGTAGTAGAACTCGGTGCCTGGATCGTCGTTGGGGCGGCGAGTGGCGATCGGATCGATGGGTTCGCCGCTGGGGGTGCGCGAACGGACCATCTGGAAGAAGTGCTCAGACTCACCGCCCTCGAAGTGCAGATGCGCGAGGAACAAATGCTCGTACAACCAGCGCGACACCAGATCCTGCCGCGCACCGGGCGCATTCATGAAGCTTTCCCACTGTTCCACCTGGCGCAACTCGACCGCGCTTGGTGTGAGCGCCAGCTCGGCGACCGGCGCGCCCTGCGCCAGCCACTGTTCCAGGGTGGCGTACTCGTCATCGTTCAGACCCGTCACGGCGAACGGCATACCGCCATGGGGATTCTTCTGTGCGTAGGCGGCGAACTCACCCGGCAATGAACAGCTGTTGCTGCGGGTGATGGCAATATCGAGAGTGTCCGGAAGCCTGGCATTGGGCTCCAGTGGCTGACTGCGACCCAGCTCCAACATGCGCCTCATCAGCGCAGCCTGGCCGTTCTCGGCATCGAGCACCGAATGAAAGTCGCGCTGGCGCCAGGCGGCCTCGCCCTGTGCATCCAGATAAAGCCGAGTGGTCGCTTGCGCCTGGCTGCGTGTGCCATCGTACACCGGCTGCTTGCTGGCGCCGCGCGCGATGCCTTCGCCACTGCCCAGATTGAGCTGACACGGCGCGTCATAGCAGGTATGGCAGGCCACGCATTTGTGGGTAAGGATCGGTTGGACGTCGTCGATATAGGAAATCGCTTCCGCTCGTGCCAGACCGGCTGCGAAAGAAAGAAGAAACAGAGCAGCAGCCTTGAGCATGGGCACATCCTTGATTGCGAGGCTGGCAATTCTAACGAGACGTCGCCCCAAGCAACATGAATGAATTTCATGGAAATCCCTGACACGCTCCAGAACCCTGCAGCTTTGCTATCATCGCGCCCCTCTGTTTTCGCTTTGCTCAGGTAGTTCTCATGTCCGATCGCAGCGCCCGCCTCCAAGCCCTCCAGCAAGCTCTGAAGGAGCGCATCCTGATCCTCGATGGCGGCATGGGCACCATGATCCAGAGCTACAAGCTGGAAGAGGCCGACTACCGTGGCGAGCGCTTCGCCGACTGGCCGAGCGACGTGAAGGGCAACAACGACCTGCTGCTGCTCAGCCAGCCGCAGATCATCGCAGCCATCGAGAAAGCTTATCTGGATGCCGGCGCCGATATTCTGGAAACCAATACCTTCAACGCTACCCAGGTGTCCCAGGCCGACTACGGCATGGAAAGCCTGGCCTATGAGCTGAACCTGGCCGGCGCCCGCGTAGCCCGTGAAGTGGCCGATGCCAAGACGTTGGAAACCCCGGATCGCCCGCGCTTCGTCGCCGGCGTGCTGGGCCCAACCAGCCGCACCTGCTCGATCTCCCCGGACGTCAACGATCCCGGCTACCGCAACGTTACCTTCGATGAACTGGTAGACAACTACACCGAGGCCACTCGCGGCCTTATCGAAGGTGGCGCCGACCTGATCCTGATCGAGACCATCTTCGACACCCTCAACGCCAAGGCAGCGATCTTCGCCGTGCAGCAGGTCTTCGACGAAGACGGCGTCGAGCTGCCGATCATGATTTCCGGCACCATCACCGATGCCTCCGGCCGTACGCTGTCCGGCCAGACCACCGAGGCATTCTGGAACTCGGTGCGCCATGCCAACCCAATCTCCGTCGGCCTGAACTGCGCCCTTGGCGCCAAGGACCTGCGCCCCTATCTGGAAGAACTGGCCAACAAGGCCGACACCCATGTGTCCGCCCACCCCAACGCCGGCCTGCCCAACGCCTTCGGTGAATACGACGAATCGCCCGCCGAGATGGCTGCGGTGGTCGAAGAGTTCGCCGCCAGCGGTTTTCTGAACATCATCGGCGGTTGCTGCGGCACTACGCCGGGACATATCCAGGCCATCGCCGAGGCCGTGGCCAAGCACCCGCCGCGCGTGATTCCGGACATTCCCAAGGCCTGCCGCCTGTCCGGCCTCGAGCCCTTCACCATCGACCGCAAGTCGCTGTTCGTGAACGTCGGCGAGCGCACCAACATCACTGGATCGGCCAAATTCGCCCGTCTGATCCGCGAGGAGAATTACACCGAGGCGCTGGAAGTCGCCCTGCAGCAGGTGGAAGCCGGCGCCCAGGTGATCGACATCAACATGGACGAGGGCATGCTCGACTCGAAAGCCGCCATGGTCAGGTTCCTTAACCTGATTGCTGGCGAGCCGGACATCTCTCGTGTGCCGATCATGATCGACTCCTCCAAGTGGGAGGTGATCGAAGCCGGCCTGAAATGCATCCAGGGCAAGGGCATCGTCAACTCCATCTCCATGAAGGAAGGCGTCGAGCAGTTCAAGCACCACGCCAAGCTGTGCAAGCGCTATGGCGCCGCTGTGGTGGTAATGGCCTTCGACGAGGTCGGCCAGGCCGATACCGCCGCGCGCAAGAAGGAAATCTGCCAGCGCAGCTACGATATTCTGGTCAATGAAGTGGGTTTCCCGCCGGAAGACATCATCTTCGACCCGAACATCTTCGCCGTCGCCACCGGCATCGAGGAGCACAACAACTACGCGGTCGATTTCATCGAGGCCTGCGCCTTCATTCGCGACAACCTGCCCTATGCACTCAGCTCGGGCGGCGTGTCCAACGTGTCGTTCTCGTTCCGCGGTAACAACCCGGTGCGCGAGGCGATCCACTCGGTGTTCCTCTACTACGCGATCCAGAACGGCCTGACCATGGGCATCGTCAACGCCGGCCAGCTGGAAATCTACGACGAGATTCCCAAGGAGCTGCGCGACAGGGTCGAGGACGTGGTGCTCAACCGCACACCCGGCGGCACCGACGCCTTGCTGGCAATCGCCGATCAATACAAGGGTGACGGCGCCGCCAAGGAAGTCGAAAACGAAGAGTGGCGTTCGCTTTCGGTCGTCAAGCGCCTGGAACACGCGCTGGTAAAGGGCATCACTGCCTTCATCGTCGAAGACACCGAGGAGTGCCGCCAGCAGTGCGCGCGCCCCATCGAAGTCATCGAAGGCCCGTTGATGAGCGGAATGAACATCGTTGGCGACCTGTTCGGCTCGGGCAAGATGTTCCTGCCCCAAGTGGTGAAATCCGCCCGGGTGATGAAGCAGGCCGTAGCGCACCTGATTCCCTTCATCGAAGCCGAGAAAGGCGACAAGCCGGAGGCCAAGGGCAAGATCCTCATGGCCACGGTCAAGGGTGACGTGCACGACATCGGCAAGAACATCGTAGGCGTGGTGCTGGGCTGCAACGGCTACGACATCGTCGATCTGGGCGTGATGGTGCCGGCGGAGAAGATCCTGCAGACCGCCATCGCCGAAAAATGCGACATCATCGGCTTGTCCGGTCTGATCACCCCGTCGTTGGATGAAATGGTCCACGTCGCCAAGGAAATGCAGCGGCAGGGCTTCACCCTGCCGCTGATGATCGGCGGCGCCACAACTTCCAAGGCGCACACGGCGGTGAAGATCGACCCGCAGTACAGCAACGACGCGGTGGTCTACGTGACCGACGCCTCGCGCGCCGTGGGTGTTGCTACCCAACTGCTGTCCAAGGAACTCAAACCTGACTTCGTGCAGCGTACCCGAGACGAGTACGTGGTCGTGCGTGAGCGTACCTCCGCCCGCGCTTCGCGAACCGAACGTCTGAGTTACGACAGTGCCATCGCCAACAAGCCAAAGTTCGACTGGCCGAGCTACAGCGCACCGAAGCCGAGCTTCACTGGCGTCAAGGTGCTGGATGACATCGACCTCAACGTACTGGCCGAGTACATCGACTGGACGCCTTTCTTCATCTCCTGGGACCTGGCCGGCAAATACCCGCGCATCCTCACCGATGAAGTCGTCGGCGAAGCGGCCACTGCCTTGTTTGCCGATGCCCGGCAACTGCTGAAAAAGCTCATCGACGAGAAGCTGATCAAGGCGCGCGCGGTGCTGGGTTTCTGGCCGGCCAATCAGGTGCGTGACGACGATATCGAAGTATACGGAAAGGATGGCGAGCAGTTGGCCACCCTGCACCACCTGCGCCAGCAGACCATCAAGCCCGACGGCAAGCCGAACCTGTCGCTGGCCGACTTCGTCGCGCCCAAGGACAGCGGCGTGACCGACTACGTCGGCGGTTTCATCACCACTGCCGGCATCGGCGCCGAAGAAGTGGCCAAGGCTTACGAGGCCAAGGGCGACGATTACAACGCGATCATGGTCAAGGCCCTTGCCGACCGCCTTGCCGAAGCTTGTGCCGAATGGCTGCACGAGCGCGTGCGCAAGGAGTACTGGGGTTACGCCAAGGACGAGCAACTGGACAACGACGCGCTGATCCGCGAGCAGTACAAGGGCATTCGCCCTGCTCCTGGCTACCCGGCCTGCCCGGATCACACCGAGAAGGCTACGCTGTTCAAGCTGCTCGACCCCGAGGCCGACTACCACAAGGCCGGCAAGAGTGGCGTGTTCCTCACCGAGCACTACGCCATGTTCCCGGCGGCGGCTGTGTCCGGTTGGTACTTCGCCCACCCCGAGGCGCAGTACTTCGCCGTGGGCAAGGTCGACAAGGATCAGATCGAAAGCTACAGCGCGCGCAAGGCGCAGGACATCAGCGTCAGCGAACGCTGGCTGATGCCCAACCTGGGCTACGACGACTGATGCAAAAGAGCCCGCAATCGCGGGCTCTTTTCATTCATGCAGCGACGAACAAGGTGCGGCTTGCGCCGATCATCGAAAAGCTCGAACTACTATGCACGGGCGCGGCTCCAAAGCATGTCGAGCCATTTCGGCTCAATCGACGGAGCGATGACATGTACAAGCACAGCCTTGCAGTACTGGCCGTAGCGGCGGCGGTGAGCGGTTGCTCGACCTTCGAGAACCCGGCCGATTACCTGACCTTCCGCAATGAGCCATTGGTCAAACAGGTCGACCACGGCATGACTCAGGAGCAGGTACGCACCATCGGTGGGCCACCCTCTTCGGACGTGCGCAACAGCGTCACAGGCGGCACCTGCAACAACTATGTGCTGAATGTCGACGGCCTGGAACAGCCCTATTACGTGGACTTCGACGTCAATGGCCGGGTTGACAGCAAGGGCTTCATGACCTGCGAGCAGCACCAGGGTAACCAGCGCAAGCGGCTCTGAATACGATCAGCCCCGCTGCACGCAGCGGGGCCATTCATTGGCTAGAAGATCAGCGAGAGCAATCCCACCGCCACGATCAGGCCGATGATGAAAATGATACTGACGGTACCGCCCAGAAACTTCAGCATGCTGACTCTCCTTTTTCGAGGTCCACTGGTTGTGACCTCGGCCTGGCAGTCAGCATTTAGCTTTTTTCTTCACCTGCAGCGGCAAGCATCAGGCGCCCGGGCGACGGACGATCTTGATGCTGTATTCCATCTGTGGCTTGCGCGTCACGCTCACCGCTTTACGACTCACGGTATCCAGCGTGATGTTCCAGAAACCACTGGAGGGCACGCGGATCTTCGCCGGGAACTTGATGAAGGCGCCACCGTGATAACTGTGACGGCCACGGTTCCTGAACGCGCGAAAGTTGGCATCGTTCATCAGGCGGATGTTGCAGGGCTGCGAACACTGGATGACCACCAGATCGCCCTCTTCCAGATGCTCGCGTTGATGGATGAATTTCATCGTTTTCGGACTCGGTGGTGAAACGGGGGCGCAATAGTGCCGCAAGCGGCCCGGCACCGCCAGCGCAGCTGACGACTCGCTTGCAGCCAAGGCTCGCGCTACCTAGGATGCGCGCCCAACACTGTCATTTGCTGCTGCCATGAAAGTCGTGCTCGACCGCATCCCCACGCTGATTGCCCTGCTGCGCCGTTACCCAGGCCTTGTCGCCCTGTTCGGTTTCTGCTCAGGCGTGGCCAGTTTCCTCCTGGTCGACCGCCAGGCGCATCTGGCCAAGGTGCTCGGCGTGGTACTGCTGGTCAGCTGGGTCTGGTTGATTCTGGAGAACCTGCTGCGCGAACGCATTGCCCGGCGCTTCGGCTTCGAATTGCCGCTGCCGCTGCTGCGCTACGGCACACAGATGATCCACCAGGAAAGTCTATTCTTCGTCTTGCCGTTCTTCTTCATCACCACCACCTGGAACAGTGGGCAGATACTGTTCAGCGGCCTGCTGGCGATCGCCGCCTTGGCCTCGATCACCGACCCGATCTACTACCGCTGGCTGGCGCCGCGCCGCTGGCTGCTGCTGATCTTGCACAGCCTGGCGCTGTTCGCGGTGATGCTGACCGCGCTACCGATCATCTTTCATCTCAGTACACCACAGAGCTACCGCATCGCCCTGCTGGTCGCCACGGTGCTGGCGCTACCGAGCCTGCCCGGCCTGATCGGTTTCGCTGGCTGGCGACGCATCGTGCTGCTGGCCGCCCTGCCTCTGGCGATGGCCAGTGCCGGCTGGATGGCGCGGAGCTGGGTGCCACCGGCAACGCTGTGGCTGACCGAGGTAGCGATAAGCGATCATTTCGACGGCGCGCAACGCACGCCTGGCGAGAGCCTGCAACAGATCAGGCCGGAACAACTGCGCGATGATGGGCTTTACGCCTACACCTCCATCAACGCCCCACGCGGCCTCAACGAGCGCATCTACCACGTCTGGCAGCACAACGGCCAGGAAGTCGACCGCATTGCGCTGGACATCAATGGCGGGCGCAAGGAGGGCTATCGCGCCTGGACGCACAAACTCAACTTCCCGGCCTCGCCCGAAGGCCGCTGGCAGGTGCGGGTCGTCACTGAAGCCGGGCAGATGATCGGCGTGCTGCGCTTCGACGTGGTCGCTCCCCCTGCCAAGTGATAGCATGCGCGCCCCATGCAGCTCACCGAACTCAACCAACGCCTCGCCGACCTTGGCGCCAAACCCCAGCATATCGGGCGCATTACCCGTGCCTGGCTGCAAGGCAAGGCGCTGGATACCGGTACCAAGCACCAGAAGACCGAGAACTTTCTGCCACTGACGGTACGTGAAGGACTGCCAGCCATCGCCAGCGAACTCGACGCACTGGCCCGGCTGCGCTCCGAGCACCCTGGCGCCGATGGCTCGGCACGCCTGCTGGTGGAGTTGGCTGATAAACAGATGGTGGAAAGCGTACTGCTGCCGCGCGATGGCCTGTGCATCTCCAGCCAGGTGGGCTGTGCCGTGGCCTGCGTGTTCTGCATGACCGGCAAGAGCGGACTGCTGCGCCAGCTCAGCAGCGCCGAGATGGTCGCCCAGGTCGCCCTGGGCAGGCGCTTTCGTCCGGTGAAGAAAGTGGTGTTCATGGGCATGGGCGAGCCAGCGCACAACCTCGACAACGTGCTGGAAGCCATCGACCTGCTCGGCACCGAGGGCGGCATTGGTCAGCGCAATCTGGTGTTCTCCACCGTTGGTGACCCACGGGTGTTCGAGCGCCTGCCCAAGCAACGCGTGCGCCCTGCCCTGGCGCTGTCATTGCATACCACCGACGCCGAACTACGCCAGCGCCTGCTGCCCAAGGCACCGCGGATCGATCCCGAAGAGCTGGTGGAGTTGGGCGAGGCCTACGCTCGCACCATCGACTACCCGATCCAGTACCAGTGGACCCTGCTCAAGGGCATCAACGACAGCCAGGAAGAAATGGACAACATCCTGCGTCTGTTCAAGGGCAAGTTCGCCGTGCTCAATCTGATCCCCTATAACAGCCTGGAAGCCGACGACTACCAGCGTCCCGACGGCGAGCGCATCGTCGAGATGGTGCGTTATCTGCACAGCCGTGGCGTCCTGACCAAGGTGCGCAACTCGGCCGGCCAGGATGTCGACGGCGGTTGCGGCCAACTGCGCGCCCGCGCAGTGGATGTGGTCAATACCAGTCGCTTGCACAGAAAGCGCAGCTGAGCCTCAAGAACGGCACCTGAGAGCCGATACAAGCGCATACAGAGAGACCATACGTCCAGCAGGCAAAACGCCAGCACTGTACCAGGTTTGCAAAGAACCGCATTGCATGGATGCAGCCCCGTCGTCTTGGCGCCCAGGAGCCCATTCATGAAAATCGCCCACAAGGTCGGTATCGCCGCCGCTACCGTGCTGTTCCTCACCACCAGCCTGCTGTCGCTCTCCCAGGTCAGCCAGGTCCGCGACACCCTGCGCAGCCAGGTCGAATCGAGCATTGCCGAATCGAGTAATGCCCTGGCCAGGCAGATCGAGAACTGGCTCAACGCCAAACTGCGTCTGATTGACCTGATATCGCAAACCATCGACAGCAGCTACAGCCCTCAGGAAAACCAGCGCGTATTCGATGCGCCACTGCTCAAAAGCGAGTTCATTCTGGTCTTCGGCGCGCTGGAAGCGGACGGCAAGCCAATCAAGAACAGCGACGACTGGAAACCCAGTGCCGACTGGGACGGCCGCAAGCGTCCCTGGTATGCGACCGGCAAGGCCAGCAGCCAGGCAGTGTTGACCGAGCCCTACGTCGACTCGACCACCAATGAGATCCTCATTTCCGCTGTGGCTCGAATCAGCGACGCCGGCCGGTTCCTTGGCGTATTCGGTGGCGATATCCGTCTGCAATCGGTCGCCGATGCGGTCAACACCCTGGACTTCAACGGTGCCGGCTATGCCTTCCTGCTCAGCCGCTCGGGCAACATCATTTCCCACCCCAATGCCGAGTACAACGGCAAGTCCTACAGCGAACTGTTCGACGGCCATAGCCCGGCGCTGGGCAAGGAGCTGCACGAAGTCGAAGCGGACGGCAAGAGCCTGCTGGTCTCCTTCACCCCGCTACCCAACCTGCGCGGCATGGACTGGTATATCGGTGTAGTGCTGGACGAAAGTGTGGTGATGGCCGAAGCCAACCGCCTGACCTGGCTGGCCGTGGTTGGCACCGTGGTCGGCGTCGCCATCAGCCTGGTGGTGCTGGGCCTGTTGATGAACAGCCTGCTCAAGCCGCTGAGCCTGCTCAGTACCTCGTTGCGTGAGATCAACAGCGGCGAAGGTGACCTGACGCGCCGCCTGGCGATCACCAGCAACGACGAGATCGGCGAGTTGTCGCAAGAGTTCAATCGCTTCCTGCAAACCCTGCAGACATTGATTGGCGACGTCATGGGCAGCTCGCACCAGGTCCGTGAAAGCACGGCCCTGACCTCAAATGAGTCGGAACAGGCCGCCCGCCGCCTGCAGGAACAGCTGCAGGAACTGGATCAGCTGGCCACCGCCATGCAGGAAATGGCCTCCACCGCCGAAGAGGTGGCGCGCAACGCTCAGGCTGCGGCTCAGGCGGCCGTGGCCGCCAACGAAGAAACCGAGAATGGCGTGCGCGTGGTCTCGCAATCGAGTTCGGCGATTCGCCATCTGGCCAACGAGATGGACGAAACCAGCCACGCGATCAACGAACTGGCCAAGCTCAGCCACAACATCGAGTCGATCCTGCAGGTAATCACCAGCATCGCCGAACAGACCAATCTGCTGGCACTGAACGCCGCCATCGAAGCAGCGCGCGCTGGCGAGTCAGGCCGTGGCTTTGCCGTGGTGGCCGACGAAGTGCGCTCGCTGGCCTCGCGCACCCAGCAAGCCACCCAGGAAATCCGCCAGATGATCGATCAGCTGCAAGGCGGTGTACGCCAGGCCGAAAGCCGCATGCAGCAGAGCCGCGACACGGCCAGCAAGACCGCTGAGGACGCTGGCGCGGCCAACGATATGCTCGGCCGTATCCGTGAGGCGATCACCCGCATCAACGACATGAACCTGCAGATTGCCACAGCGGCCGAAGAACAGAGCGCCACCACCGAGGAGATCAACCGCAACACCACCAACATTCGTGATATCAGCCACGAACTGGCCGGCGGCGCCGAGCAGCAGGTGCGCCAATGCGCCTCGATGGTGGAACAGGTTGGCCAGCAGGATCGCCTGCTGGGGCGTTTCAAGGTCTGAACCATGAACGATTGAATGACGCACAGGAAAAGCCCCGGCATGCCGGGGCTTTTTTCACCGAGTAGACGCTCAGACGCCGCTCTTCACCTTGCTCCAGATACGCGTGCGCACCCGGTCAATCTTCAGCGGCATGGCTTCCAGGGTGTACAGCTTGTCCATCACCGACTCCGGCGGATACACGGTTGGATCAGCCTTCAGCGCCGGGTCGACCAGAGCGTCGGCCTTGGCATTACCGTTGGCGTACTTCACATGATTGCTGATGGCAGCCATCACCTCGGGCTGCAGCAGGTCGTTCATGAAGGCGTAAGCGCCCTCCTCGTTGTTGGCATCGACCGGCATGGCCACCATGTCGAACCAGATCGGCGCGCCTTCCCTGGGAATCTCGTACTGGATCTTCACGCCGTTGCCCGCTTCCGTAGCACGCGCACCGGCCTGCATGATGTCGCCGGAAAAGCCCACCGCCATGCAGATCTCGCCGTTGGCCAGATCGCCGACGTACTTGGAGGAATGGAAATAACGCACATTCTTGCGCATCTCCATCAGCAACGCCTCGGCGCGCTTGTAGTCCTCGGGGTTCTTGCTGTGGTGTGGCAGGCCCAGATGATGCAGGGCGATGGGCAGCATTTCCGGGCCGTTGTCGAGGATCGCGACGCCACACTCGTTGAGTTTGGCCAGTTTGACGGGGTCGAACAGTACGTCCCAACTGTCCATCTTCACGTCATCGCCCAGCGCTGCGCGCACCTTGTCGACGTTGTAGCCGATACCGGTGCTGCCCCACAGATAGGGGAAACCGTGCTCGTTGCCCGGATCGTTCACCTCCAGCGTCTTCATCAGCACCGGGTTGAGGTTGTTCCAGTTCGGCAGCTTGCTGCGATCGAGCTTCTTCAACGCTCCGCCCTGAATCTGCCGGGCCATGAAGTGGTTGGAGGGAAAGACCACGTCGTAGCCTGAGCGGCCGGCCATCAGCTTGGCGTCCAGAGTCTCGTTGCTGTCGTAGACATCGTAATGGGTGCCCAGGCCGCTGCTCTTTTCGAACTGCTTGAGGGTGTCCGGGGCGATGTAGTCCGTCCAGTTGTAGATGCGCACACTGTCGGCGGCATGAGCGGTGCCGGCCAGGATCAGGCACGGCAGGAGTTTCTTCAGCATGGGATACCTCATGAGTTGTTGTTCTAGGCAGTCACTGAAAAGTGCTGATTCAGAAGATCAGCACATAGGTCTTGCGCACCGTTTCTTGTATGTCCCAGATGCCGAGGGTATTGGCCGGCATCATCAGCGCGTCGCCGGCGCGAATCTCGATGGGCTCGCCGCCGTCAGGGGTGAAGGTGCAACGCCCCGCCACGAAGTGGCAGAACTCTTGCTGGACGATCTGCCGGCGCCAGCGCCCCGGCGTGCATTCCCAGATGCCGGTCTCTACGCCGTCACAGCGCTCGACGCTGGTGGTCGAGGTAACCGCCACCGGCTCGCTCAGAGGTACGGCGACCGGGTTGGAGGCGTCCAGGCCGACGTTGGGGGTGTCACGAAAATGGGTGATGTTCATGTGGACTCCAGATAAAGGGATGGCTGGTAACCGCTCAGCGCATCAGGCTTTCCATGCGCGCCGCGACCGCTTGCGCCAGGCGTCGACGCCAGGCCGGACTGCGCGGGTTGGCGAGCACCTCGTCCTCATGGACGAAACTGCGGATGATGGCGTTGTAACCAAGCCAGCGGCAGGGTTCGGGCTCCCAGCGTCTCAGGCTGGAAATCGGGCTGTCAGTCGATACCCAGGGCTGGTGCAGCAATTCGCTGTCACGGCCAAGAATCAGATCGGCCAGGGTGCGACCGCCCAGGTTGGTGGCACCGACACCCTCACCGCCATAACCGCCAGACAGCGCGATGCGGTTGCGGGTGTCGCGCAGCATGTGCGGCTGGAAACGCCGCGCCATGCCCAGATTGCCGCCCCAGGAATGGCTGAAACGCACGTTGCGCAACTGCGGAAAGATCTCTCCCATCAGGTAGCGGCGCAGGCTCAACTCGTCCTCGGTGAGATTGAAGTCACTGCGCAGGCGTCCGCCAAAGCGATAACCACCGCGCGCACCGAAGATCAGGCGATCATCGAGGCTGCGCTGGCCATAGGTGACCTGACGACTGAATTCGCTGAACGCCTGCCCTCGTTCCAGGCCGATACCGGCCCAGACATCCGCCGGCAGCGGTTCGGTGGCGACGATCAGGCTTTGCACAGGCAACTGGTGATTGCCCAGCGGCGGCAAGCTGGCAGCGTAACCTTCGATGGCCGGCACCACCCAATCAGCCGTGACGCGTCCCTGAGTGGTGCGCACCAGGCCGGGCTGCCAGTCGATCACCGGACTGCGCTCGTAGAGTTCTACACCCAGGCCCTCGACGCAGCGCGCCAGACCTCGCACCAGCTTGGCAGGCTGGATCGTCGCGCAATGCGGGCTGTACAGCGCGCCGTAGGCATTGGCCAGGCGCAGCTGTGCGGTCAGTTCGCTTGGTGCCAACCAGCGGTAATCGTCTTCGCTCAGGCCCAGCGCACGCAGTTCTTCGAGATATTCACGCAGGCGCACCTCCTGCTCGGGATAGCGCGCGGCGCAATACAGCACGCCCCCCTTGCGCAGGTCGCAGTCGATACCTTCACGGGCGACCACCGAGGCCACTTCATCAGGAATACCGTGCAGCAGATCGAAGGACGCCTTGCGCTCGGTCGCTGGCAGGCCGGCCAGCAGGCGATCTTCGCCGAGCAGATTGCCCATCAGCCAGCCGCCATTGCGCCCGGAGGCGCCGAAGCCGGCGGTCTCGGCCTCCAGAATCACCACACGCAGCTGCGGCGCCTGGCGCTTGAGGTAATAGGCGGTCCACAGACCGGTGTAACCGGCGCCGATGATCGCCACGTCGGCGTGCAGTTCGCGTTGCAGGCTGGGCCGCGCCTGCAGCGGATCATCGAGCTGATCCATCCACAGACTGATATTGCGCCAGGGATTCATCCACGCCTCCGTCATCAATCGATGACACAAGGCTAGTAGTGACGATCAGTCGCTGTCTTGCGTGCGTGCCCGCGAGGAAATCTGCTTGAGATAGGCCTTCGGCGACAGCCCGGTGTGGCGCTTGAAACAGCTGTAGAAGGCCGACAGGGAATTGAAGCCGGCGGCAAAGGCCAGCTCGTCGATACGCTTGAGGTCGCTCCCGGCCTGCAAGCCATCGAGCAGGTACTGCAGGCGCGCGCGATTGACGTAGCGATAGAAGCTCTCGCCCAGCACCTGATTGAGCAGGTGGGAAATCTGGTTGCGGCTGTAACCCGTCGTCGCCGCTACCTGCTGCAGATCCAGTTCGGGGTCGAGAAAGGGCTGGCTGCGCTGGAAATAGTCCTGCAGATCCTGCGCCAGTTGACCGAGCTGGCGGGCCGACAGCCCCAGGCGGCTGATGGCCGGGCGCGAACTGGCCGCTTCGCCAGTGCCACGGGCCTCACGCACCAGGGTGGCATATTCGTTGATCTGCCAGATCAGCCCGTCGCGCACGGTGATGGCTTCGCCGGTGCGAAACGACACCAGCCCTTCCCCACCCTGCAGGCTGGTGCAGTACTGGATGAAGGCGGTATGGCCGTCGATGCGGATGCGGTCGACGTGCTCCAGCAGCTCGCCCGGGCGGCGCGGCAAGTTGTTCTCGACGTACTCGCGCAGATCACCCAGGCGCATGCAGCGCTGCTGATAGAAGTCGTTGTACTCGATCTGGGGGTGATACAGCGCCATCACCGCGTCGAGGTCGCGGTGCTTCCAGCTAAGGTGGTAGCGCAGGATGGTTTCGCGAGTACGCTCGGTCTGCGCAGCGTCGTCGGGGAAGGGATCGTCAGACATGGTCAGGGGCGGTGGTCAGCGACCGGGCAGATTGCCTGATTCGCCGGAACCGGCCTAGCCCTTTCGTGGCGACTTCGCGGCTGCAGACTATGCTTGCAGGACTGACGTAGAGGCCAACCATGAGCAATCAGGACAAAGACTCCGAACAGAGCCCGCTGACACTGCGCGAGATGCTGCAGAGCGTACTGGCGGCAGCGCTCGGCGTGCAGAGCGGGAAGAACCGCAGTCGTGACTTCAGCCGCGGCAAACCCAGCCACTTCATTCTGCTCGGTGTGCTGTTCACCGCGCTGTTCGTGATCGTGCTGCTGGTCACGGTGAAGTTGATTCTGCATCTGGCTACCCGTTGATCAGTCCAGCAGGAATGCTATCGAGCAGTCGTAGCGTTGCTGTTGGGGCTGCGTCAGCGCGCTGAACTGGCGAAAGTCCATATCGATGTCCGACTGGCCGAGGCGTGCCAGCAGTTTGCGCGATTGCGCCCTGTCGAGCAGGCGCAGCAGCGATGCTACCTGGTCTTGGCCGCCGCGCTCGATGAAATCCAGATCACGCGCATGGTCACTGAGCATCACCAGCGCGCAGGCACCCAGAAGAAAGTGGCCGCTCGCCAGAACATCGATGCGTCCCTCGATATGCGCCTGCAGCACCCGAGCCGAGTTGTTCAGAGCGGCATAGCGCAGCGCTCTCCCCTGCTCGTCAGCCGCTCGCATCACACCAAATGCCATTTCATCGTTTGCAGACCAGACCAGGCTCACATTCGGATAGCGCGGCAACAGGCTCAGCGCCTGTTCATAGGCGCGCTGCTCCTGCCACTCACCGTGCACTGCCTGTACCAGGCGCACATGCGGCGCCTCGTTCAGGGCACGTTGCAAACCAGCCAGGCGCAGGATCGATGACGGTGTTTGCTTGACCCCGGAAAACGCCAGCAACTCGGCCGGTTGTCCCTTGGCGAGCGCGATCAGCTCGCGTCCCATCCGGTAACCCGCCTCTTCATCATTGGGAACCAGGCTACCGAGCCAGTTGCGGTGACGTTCGCGACTGCCACCGATCAGCGCCTGCTGTTCGTCGGTGAGCGTGCTGTGCAAGGCGAAAAGACCAACCTGGCTGCCCTCGAACAGGCGCAGAAGCAAAGGCCCCAGGAACTGCTCGTTGGTGAAGACCAAATAGTCCGGATGCTCACCGTCCAGAACCTGCCGGGCGTTGCTTAGCATGCGCGTTGGATCACGCTCGCCGTAGAGGACTTTCAGCTCGAGGCCGAGATCGCCTGCGGCGTCCTGCATGTAGCGGGTGTAATCGGTCCAGAATGGCTCGTCGGAATGACCAGGGTTGAGGAAGATCACTGACGGCGCACGGGGTTGTGCTGACGCCAATGCGCAGCACAGTAATAACCACAGGCCCAACACCCACCGGATCACGGCTCCCCTCCCCAATTAACCGGGGCGCAGTATAGGGCGCAAATGATAAAAGGCCGACCGCTAATGCGTATCGGCCTTCGCCCTCACTGTCCGCTGACCCAGAAGACTGCCGTGCCTACCGCAATCAGGATCAGGCAAAAGATCGCCCAGGCATCGATAACACTGTCGGCATTTTCCACTTCGGTGTGTTCGGTCATGGTTCCCCCTCTTCTTGTGCTTTTGGGTGATGCACACTGCATTTAAGACCAGCCTTGGCCATCGCTCAAACCATATGGTTATGCTCTAGGGCAGTCTTATTCCCTAAACCTAGGTTTATATATTCAAACATCACTTTTACGCATAAACCTGAGCTGGTATCGTGCCCCGGCTCCTCGGGGAGTGCGCGGCCGTGCGCGCTGATTGGCAGTAAGTAGCCTGAAAACAGGACCCTTCATGTACGTATATGACCAGTACGATCAAAAGATCGTCGAGGATCGCGTCAAGCAGTTCCGCGATCAAACCCGCCGCTACCTCGCCGGAGAGCTGAGCGGCGAGGAATTCCGTCCGCTGCGCCTGCAGAACGGTCTGTATATCCAGCGTTACGCGCCCATGCTGCGCGTCGCCGTGCCTTACGGCCTGCTGTCGTCCGCCCAGGTTCGCGTACTCGCGCGCATCGCCCGCGACTACGACAAGGGTTATGCCCATATCAGCACCCGGCAGAACGTCCAGTACAACTGGCCGGAGCTCGAAGACGTGCCGGAGATTCTTGCCGAGCTGGCCACCGTGCAGATGCACGCCATCCAGACCAGCGGCAACTGCATCCGCAACACCACCACCGACCAGTTTGCCGGCGTGGCCAAGGACGAGATCGTCGATCCGCGCCCCTGGTGCGAAATCATCCGTCAGTGGTCGACCTTCCACCCCGAATTCTCGCACCTGCCGCGCAAGTTCAAGATCGCCGTCAACGGTGCCGTGGGCGACCGTGCCGCCATCGAAGTGCATGACATCGGCCTGGAAGCGGTGAAGAACGAAGCCGGCGAGCTGGGCTTCCGCGTTTCCGTCGGTGGCGGTCTGGGCCGTACCCCGATCGTCGGCAGCTTCATCAACGAATTCCTGCCGTGGCAGCACCTGATCACTTATCTCGACGCCATCCTGCGCGTGTACAACCGCTATGGCCGTCGCGACAACAAGTACAAGGCGCGCATCAAGATTCTGGTCAAGGCACTGACTCCCGAGGTGTTCGCCCAGCGGGTGGACGCCGAGTGGGCGCACCTCAAGGATGGCCCGAGCACCCTGACCGAAGCCGAAGTCGCCCGCGTTGCCGCGCACTTCGTCGATCCGGCCTATCTGCCCCTGCAGGACGAAGACGCCCTGCTCGCCCAGCAGAACGCCGAACATCCCGGCTTCGCCCGCTGGCGCGAGCGCAACACCTTCGCTCACAAGAAGCCTGGCTACGTGGCCGTGACCCTGTCGCTCAAGCCCACCGGCGTGGCGCCGGGCGACGTCACCGACAAGCAACTCGACGCCATCGCCGACCTGGCCGATCGTTATTCCTTCGGTGAAGTGCGCAACAGCCATAACCAGAACATCATCCTCGCCGACGTCGAGCAGCGTCAGCTACTGGCCCTGTGGGGCGAGCTGCGTGAGCAAGGCTTCGCCACGCCGAACATCGGCCTGCTGACCGACATCATCTGCTGCCCGGGCGGCGACTTCTGCTCGCTGGCCAACGCCAAGTCGATCCCCATTGCCGAAGCCATTCAGCGTCGCTTCGACGATCTCGACTACCTGTTCGACATCGGCAATATCGACCTGAACATCTCCGGCTGCATGAACGCCTGTGGTCACCACCACGTCGGCCATATCGGCATTCTTGGTGTCGACAAGAAAGGCCAGGAGTTCTATCAGGTATCGCTCGGCGGCAGCGCCGGCCGTGACGCCAGCCTGGCGCAGATCCTCGGCCCATCCTTCGCCGAAGCGGACATGGCCGATGTGATCGACAAGATCATCAAGGTCTACGTCGAGCAACGCACCGAAGAAGAGAGCTTCCTCGATACCTACCGTCGCGTCGGTATCGACCCGTTCAAGGAGCGCGTCTATGCAGCGAATCATTAAGAACGGTCAGGTGGTCGACGAGACCTGGCACCTGCTGGCCAAGGACGTAACCCTGGACGTCATCCCCAACTGCGACGACATCATCGTCCCGCTGGCCCTGTGGCGCGAGCATGCGCACGCCCTCAAGGCCCGTGACGGCGGCCTCGGCGTATGGCTGGAAGCCGGTGACGAGATCGAGGAGGTCGCCGATGACCTGGCGCA
The DNA here is from genome assembly GCF_015712105.2 of Pseudomonas chaetocerotis. Classification (NCBI taxonomy): domain Bacteria; kingdom Pseudomonadati; phylum Pseudomonadota; class Gammaproteobacteria; order Pseudomonadales; family Pseudomonadaceae; genus Pseudomonas; species Pseudomonas chaetocerotis. The sequence goes on along the minus strand of NZ_JACFYX020000017.1, from coordinate 78,881 downwards.
TTTCCAGGTCATCGCCCTGGAGTTCCCGGCCTTCACCGATGGCCGCCACTCCTCCACCGCCTACCTGTTGCGCACCCGCTATGGCTACGAGGGCGAAGTACGTGCCATTGGCGACGTGCTGCGCGACCAGCTGTTCGCTCTCAAGCGCGTCGGTTTCGATGCCTTCGCCGTGCGCGCGGACAAGGATCCGTACGATGCGCTGAAAGCCTTCGAGGACTACAGCGAGGTTTACCAGGCCTCGGCCGATCAGCCGCAACCGCTGTTCCGTCGTCGCGCCTGATCAAGGCCGCTGAACCGCCCAAAACGCCCCGACTGATTCGGGGCGTTTTGCTTTGTGTACTCCGCTCGCGCAATTCAGGTCGAACCGTAGCGCGTAGCTGAAGTCGGACCTCATAAGCCCATCGCACAGGGAGAGACCACCATGAAGCACGACTGGGACCTGATCGAGCGCCTGCTGCACGAGGCACAGAACTCCGCTGGCAAACCCTTCGCCCCGCGTCGCTACGCCGAAGACCTGGCCGATGAACATGAGAGTGCCGGCGACCCCGTGGACAATCTCGATCATCTGCGCGCCGAGGCCACACGCTACGAAGCGCGCCTGCTGAAGAATGGCTTCATCGAGCCGCGCCCGGAAGACGAAGGTGGCAACGGTGAAAACTTCGTGCTCACCGCTCGCGGCGCGCAGCTGCTGAGCATGCTCGACAGCAGCATCCCCGGCAGTGAGCGACCACGTGCAGTGCTCGACGAGACCGGTGAAGCAGCATTGACGCCCGAAGTGTTCGACCGACTGGCGCTCAAGGCCAATCTCGGCGAAACCCGCTGAGTAGGCAGCGCATGAACAAAAACGCCGCGCCCTTGAAAGGGGCGCGGCGTTTTGCTGATCCTGAAGCGAGGCACAAGGCCTGGCGGATCAATCCTCGCGGTAGCGACGCAGCTTCAGTGCCTTGCCGGCCACGCGGGTGTCCTTCAGTTTGCCCAGCAGACGATCCAGACCGTCTTCCGGCAACTCGACCAGGCTGAAGGTTTCGCGGATCTGGATACGACCGATGGCTTCGCGAGCCAGGCCACCCTCATTGAGGATGGCGCCGAGCAGGTTCTTCGCAGCGACACCATCGCGAGTACCCAGCGCAGTGCGGCAACGCACGCGACCTTCGGTCAGCGGCAGCGGCGCACGGCGCTCGCGATATTCGCCGCGCTCACCGCCGCGATCAGCACCACGATCGCCGTCACGCTCGCGACGCTCACGCGGAGCACCGCCAGCGCCCGGCACCAGTGGCTGCTCGCGCTCGACAGTGGCCAGGTCCAGGGCCTGGCCGTTGGTGGCCTTTTTCAACAGCGCAGCGGCCAGGGCGCGCGGGCTGCAGCCGATATCGGCGGTCAGACGGTCGAGCAGATCGCCATGGCTGGCTTCGGCATCGGCCACCAGCGGAGCCAGGCTGTTGGTCAGTTTCTTGATGCGGGCATCGAGCACCTGCTGGGCGTTCGGCAGTTTGACCTCACCGACCTTCTGCCCGGTGACGCGCTCGATCACCTGCAGCATGCGACGCTCACGCGGCGTCACCAGCAGCAGCGCACGGCCATCACGACCGGCGCGACCGGTACGACCGATACGGTGTACGTAGGACTCTGGATCGTACGGCATATCGACGTTGAATACGTGGGTGATGCGCGGTACGTCGATACCACGAGCAGCCACGTCGGTCGCCACAACGATGTCCAGACGGCCATCCTTGAGCGATTCGATGACGCGCTCGCGCTGGTTCTGGGCGATGTCACCGTTCAGCGCAGCGGCCTTGTAGCCTTTGGCTTCCAGGGCACTGGCAAGATCCAGGGTGGCTTGTTTGGTACGCACGAAGGCGATCAGCGCGTCGAAATCCTCGACTTCCAGCAGACGCAACACGGCGTTGGTCTTCTGGTCGGCGTGGATCATCAGATGCGCCTGCTCGATGCGCGAGACGGTTTGAGTCTTGGCAGCGATCTTGATGTGTTGCGGCTCACGCAGGTGCTTCTCGGCAATGGCGCGAATCGAGTGCGGCAGCGTGGCGGAGAACAGCACGCTCTGGCGGCTTTCCGGCATGGCTTCGAAGATCACTTCGAGGTCATCCATGAAGCCCAGCTTGAGCATTTCGTCGGCTTCGTCGAGTACCAGGTACTGGATGGTCGACAGTACTTTCTCGTCGCGACGCAGGTGGTCGACCAGGCGACCAGGCGTGGCGACGATGACCTGAGCGCCCTGGCGAATGGCCTTGAGCTGTGGGCCCATGGGCGCACCGCCGTAGACGGCGACCACATTGAGGCCAGGCATCTGCTTGGAATAGGTTTCGAAGGCGGTAGCGACCTGCAGGGCCAGCTCGCGGGTCGGCGCCAGAATCAGTGCCTGTGGCTCGCGCTTGGTCGGGTCGATTTTCGACAGGATCGGCAACGCGAAGGCTGCGGTCTTGCCGGTACCGGTCTGGGCCTGGCCGATCATGTCCTGGCCGGCGAGGATCACCGGAATGGCTTGCGACTGGATCGGAGACGGCTCTTCGTAACCAACAGCGGTCAGAGCGGCGAGAATATTGGAGTGAAGTCCGAGCGCGGCGAAGCCGCCGATTTCCTGGGTCATGGGTCTGCCTCAAGTGCATCCGCAAAGACCCATGTTCCAAAGCTGCGCATGCCGTGTAAGACCTTGTGGGTCACCCTGGCAGCCTGGTCGGCGGGGATTTGCGAAAACGTGATGAAAGTGAATCGTCAAGGATAGTCCGCGGGGGACTGGCTGCCGGGTGTTAATTTCCCGGGCGAGTTGCACTACCTGAACGTGGCCAGAAAATTGGCCGGCGCGAACTATACCGGAAAATCCTGACTCGGGTGCTGGTTTTTATCGATTGGCACGCATCCAACCGCTCAACGGCGCATCAAGTGGCCGGGCGCAGCGCTTCGATCAGCGGTTGTAGCGAGTACCCCAGGCGCGGCGCCAGCTCGCCCGCACGCATCTGCAGGCGCCCCATGTTCAAGCGCTGTTCGAGTTCGGCGGGGATCAGCAGCACCACGTTGCCCTCCTTCACCGGGCACTCCCAATAGTGCCGGTGATAGAGGCCGCGCAGCAGTGCCGCGCCCAGCGGCTTGCCGTCATTGCCTGCCCATTGGTTGATGATCAGCCAGCCGCCCGGGTTGAGTTTTTCGCGGCAGCGCTCGAGAAACCGCCAGGCCAGATGCCCGACGCCCGGCCCCTGGTCGGTGTACAGATCGAGAAAGATCAGGTCGGCGGTTTCCGCAGTGTCGAGCAACTCGGTGGCATCGCCGATGCGAATGGTCAGCCGTGGATCATCGTCCAGGCCGAGAAACTCCATGGCCAGACGCGGTACGTCCGGGCGCAACTCGATGGCCTCGACGTCCTCCAGCGGCAGGAACTTCAGGCAAGCCTGGGTCAGGTTGCCGGCGCCAAGACCCAGGAACAGCGCCGTTTCCGGCGCATCGTGGCACAGCGCGCCCAGCAGCATGGCGCGGGTGTAGTCGTATTCCAGCCAACTGGGATCGCCCTGGAACACGCAGCTCTGTTCGATCGCATCACCAAACTCGAGAAAGCGGTAGGCGCCGATCTGCACCACACGGATCACCCCGAAGGCGTCGCGCACCTCGGCCAGCAGAACCTCTTCCTGCTGCTGCAACTCGTCGTTCGGCGGCAACCCTGGCATCGATACCTCTCCCACAGTGACATCCCGTACCACAAGAACCGGGCTAAAGGCGCCGATTGTCATTGAAGCAGCCGCCCTCGGTCACGCAATAATTCCAACACTTGCGCTGCTACTCATAACAATAACGAGGTTCGCCATGTACGCCATCATAGGTGCCGGCCCCATGGGCCTGTGCACGGCCCGGCAATTGAAGAAGCACGGTATCGATTTCGTCGGCTTCGAGCTGCACAGCGACGTCGGTGGCCTGTGGGATATCGATAACCCGCACAGCAGCATGTACCACTCGGCGCACCTGATTTCCTCCAAGGGCACCACCGAGTTTCGCGAATTCCCCATGCGTGCCGAGGTGGCGCCCTACCCGCACCACAGCGAGATGCGCCGCTACTTTCGCGACTACGCCAGGCAATTTCGTCTCTACGAGCATTACCAGTTCGACACCCGCGTGCTGCGGGTGCAGCGCGAGCCACAGGGCTGGAAGCTGATCAGCGAGCGCAACGGCGAGCAGCGCGAGTGGCATTTCAAGGGCGTACTGATTGCCAATGGCACCCTGCATACGCCCAACCTGCCGCGTCTGCCCGGTGATTTCTCCGGTGAGTTGCTGCATTCAAATGCCTACAAGAGCGCGGATATCTTCGCCGGCAAACGGGTGCTGGTGGTCGGCTGCGGCAACTCGGCCTGCGATATCGCCGTCGATGCCGTGCATCGCGCTGCCTCGGTCGACCTTTCGGTGCGCCGTGGCTATCACTTCCTGCCCAAGTTCATCCTCGGCAAACCCACCGACACCTTCGGCGGCGTGATCAAGCTACCGCGCCGTCTCAAACAGCTGGTTGACGGTCTGCTGGTACGCGCCCTGGTCGGCAAACCTTCGCAGTACGGCCTGCCCGACCCGGATTACCGCCTGTACGAGTCGCATCCGGTGATGAACTCGCTGGTGCTGCACCATATCGGCCACGGCGACATACGCCCTCGCGGCGACATCACCGCGGTGAGCGGGCACAGCGTGACCTTTGCCAATGGCGAACACGCCGAGTACGACCTGATCCTGATGGCCACCGGCTACAAGCTCGACTACCCCTTCATCGCCCGCGACGAGTTGAACTGGCCGCAAGATGCCGGTGCACCACAGCTGTATCTCAACGTCTTCCACCCCGAGCACGACGACCTGTTCATGCTCGGCATGGTCGAGGCCTCCGGCCTGGGCTGGCAGGGTCGTGACGAGCAGGCGGAGCTGGTCGCGCTGTATATCCGCCAGTCGCAGGCTGGCAGCCCTGCAGCTCAGGCCCTGCGCCAGACCATTCGCGCTCTGGCCAGCCAGCGCCTGGACGGTGGCTTTCGCTACCTGCAACTGGCGCGCATGGCCTATTACGTGCACAAGGACAGCTATCGCAGACGTATCGCCGAACACAGCGCCGCACTGCGCCGTGAGCTGGCCAGCGACGGCGCACTCGCTGCACAGGGGGCATGAGCATGGAACAGGTCAATATCGCCTTCGACCCCAGCAGCCTGGTGCTGATCAACCTGATCGTCGCGTTGATGATGTTCGGCGTTTCACTGGAGCTGCGCGCCGAGGACTTCCGGCGTATCGCCCGCACGCCCAAGGCGCCGCTGATTGGCATGCTGGCGCAATTCGTGCTGCTGCCGGCGCTGACCTGCCTGGCCTGCTGGGCCCTGGCCATCGAGCCGCAACTGGCGCTGGGCATGACCCTGATCGCTGCCTGCCCAGGCGGCAGCTTCTCCAACATCATGACCTGGATGGCGCGCGGCAACGTCGCGCTGTCGGTGAGCATGACCGCCGTTTCCAGCGTCGTCGCCAGCGTGCTGACACCGCTCAACTTTGCGCTGTACGCCTGGCTCAATCCCCACACGCGGCCCTTGCTGACGCAGATCGAACTGGACCCGCTGAGTTTGTTGCTGCTCGTGCTGCTGGTACTCGGCCTGCCTCTGCTGGCTGGCATGTGGATCGGCCGGCGCTTCCCGCAACTGACGCTGAACGTGGAAAAGCCCCTGCGTCTGTTCGCCTTGCTGGTAATGCTCGGTTTCGTGGCGCTGGCGTTCAGTCGCAACCTCGAGCAGTTCACCCGACATTTCCATCTGTTCTTCTGGCTGGTGGTGGCGCACAACGCCCTGGCACTGAGCATTGGTTACCTCAGCGCCCGCCTGAGCGGGCTGACGGTGGCCGACCGCCGTGCCCTGACGCTGGAAGTGGGCATCCAGAACTCGGCGCTGGGCCTGGTGATCATCTTCACCTTCTTCCCACAGGCCAGCGGCATGTTGCTGATCGCTGCGTTCTGGGGCTGCTGGCACCTGATATCCGGTCTGAGCCTGGCCTGGATGTGGTCACGCAGACCGCCTGCAGATGACGCGTTGCTGGCACCCTTGCCCAGCACAGGAGAGCGATGATGCGCGTAGTCCTGATCAGCGGCGCCGCCAGTGGCCTCGGCTGGCAACTGGCGCGTGCCTGTCACGCACGTGGCGATGCACTGCTGCTCACCGATATCGACGCCAATGGTCTCGCGGCTCGCGCCAATGAACTGGGCAGCGAACGCGTCATGGCCCTGGCCGGCGACATCACCGAACCCGAGCTGCATGAGCGTCTGCTCGATGGCTGCCGACAGCGCTTCGGCCGACTGGACGTGCTGATCAACAACGCTGGCATCACCCATCGTTCGCCGACGCTGCGCACGGATCCAGCGGTGTTTCGCAAGGTCATGGCGGTGGATTATCACGCACCACTTGAGCTGACCCTGGCCGCGCTGCCGCTGCTGCGTGAAAGCCGTGGCCAGGTGGTCGCCATCGGTTCCATGGCCGGCTGGATGCCGGTCCTCGGACGCGCCGGATACTGCGCTGCGAAGAGTGCCCTGGGCCAGGCCTTCGAGGTGCTCCGCGCCGAGATCGTGCGTGACGGCATCGGCCTGCTGATGGTCTATCCGAGCTTTCTCGATACGCCCATCGACCGCAATGCCCTGGGTGGCGACGGCAAACCGGCCGGCCACGCCCGCTCGACCATTGGCAGGATTCGCAGCGCCGACTGGATGGCGCGTCTGATTCTCGATGCGCTGCAGCAGCGCCGCGAACGCCTGTTTCCCGACCGTGGCAGCTGGCTGGCGAGCCTGCTCTGGCGTCTGGCGCCGGCGCTGTACCACCGCAAGATGAGCCAGCGCTTCGCCGGGGAGATCAGCTGATGACACTGGCGCCCTACGCCCTCGGCGTCTTCATTCTGCTGGCCTATACCCTGGAAGCCGTCACCGGTTTCGGCAGCGTGGTCATCGCCCTGTCGCTCGGCGCATTGCTGCTGCCCATCGATCAGGTGCTGCCGATCCTGGTGCCGCTGAACATCTGCATGACCGGCTACCTGGTGTATCGCCACTGGCGGCAGATAGACCGCCGTCTGCTGTTCGGCACCCTGCTGCCCGGCATGCTCATCGGTACGCTGCTCGGCTATTGGCTGCTGCCCTATCTGGACACCCAGGCGCTGAAGCTCGGCTTCGGTGCGCTGATCGTCTGGTTCGCCGGGCGCGAACTGTGGCGCCTGCGCCGGGCGAGCGCGCTGCCGCAACGCCCGGTCTGGATGACTCGCGTCATTACCCTGGCCGCCGGCCTCAGCCACGGCCTGTTCGCCTCGGGCGGCCCGCTGCTGGTCTACGGCCTGGCCGGCACCCAGCTGGACAAGGCGCGACTGCGCGCCACCCTGGTCAGCGTGTGGTTCACCCTGAACAGCCTGCTTACCCTCGCTTTCCTGCTCGACGGCCGCCTGCTGCCAGCGCTGCCCCAGGTGCTCACCTACGCCCCGCTCCTGCTGCTCGGTGTGTGGCTGGGCGAACGCCTGCACCGGCGCTTCGAGGAGCGTCATTTCCGCCTCGCCATCTACATCCTGCTGTTGGTCACCGGCATCCTGCTGCTGGCGCCCTGGAGACTGCCATGAGCTACGACATCATCATCAACAACGGCCTGTACTTCGACGGCACTGGCGCGCCGGGGGCAATCCGCCATGTCGGTATCCGTGGCGGCAAGATCGAGGTGCTCAGCCTCTGCCCGCTGGACGGCACCGGCTGCCCCGAGGTGATCGACGCGCAAGGTCAGTGGCTCACCCCCGGTTTTCTGGAGATCCACTCGCACTACGATGCCGAGGTGATCGCCGCACCAGCGCTTAAGGAGTCGGTGCGCCATGGTGTCACCAGCGTAACCATCGGCTCCTGCTCCATCAGCATGGTGCTGGCCGACGCCGAAGACTGCTCCGACCTGTTCACCCGCGTCGAAGCGGTACCGCGAGACTACGTGCTGCCAATCCTCAAGGAAAAGAAAACCTGGCGCGACGCCGCCGGCTATCGCGCCTTCTACGACCAGTTGCCGCTGGGCCCGAACGTCAATTCCTTCCTCGGCCATTCGGAATTGCGCGTGGCGGTGATGGGGCTGGAGCGCGCCACCAGCCGGGTAAGGCCCAGCGAAGCCGAACTCGCGCGCATGGAGCAGTTGCTCGAAGAGGCGCTGGACGCCGGGTGTATTGGCCTGTCAGTGATGACCACGCGACTGGACAAGATGGACGGCGACCGCGCCTGGTCCAGCCCGTTGCCGTCGACCTTCGCCAGCTGGAAGGAGTTTTCCCGGCTGTTCGCCGTACTTCGGCGGCGCGGCGCCGTGCTGCAGGGCGCACCGAATGCGGTGACCAAGGTCAACGTATTCGCTTTCCTCTGGCAGGCCCACGGCTGGTTCAGGAAACCGCTGAAATGCACCATGCTGACGGCGCTGGATCTCAAGTCGCAGCCGCTGCTGCACCGCTTCACCCGCCTTTCCGGCTGGCTGGCGAACCGGGTGCTACGCGGCCACTTCCGCTGGCAGACCCTGCCGGCGCCCTTCACCCTGCGCCTGGAAGGGCTCAACGTGAATGCCTTCGAGGAATTCGGTGCCGGCGAGATCCTGCGCAACATCAAGGACCCGGATGAGCTCTATGCCAAGGTCAGAGAGCCGGCGTTCCGCGCCCTGTTCAAGAAGCAGGTCAAGGCCGTACTGACCAAGGGGCTCTGGCACCGCGACTTTTCCGACTGCTGGGTGACCGAATGCCCGGACGCCAGCCTGATCGGCAGGAACTTCAAGCAACTGGGTCAGGCACGCGGCCTGGATGCGGTAGACGCCTACTTCGAGTTGGCCTGCCAATACCGCGAGGCGCTGAAGTGGACGACCTGCTACGGCAACCAGCGCGAGGCGATCATGCGCAAGCTGCTGGCCAGTCCCTGGACCCACCCTGGCTTCGCCGACTCTGGCGCGCACCTGCGCTCCATCGCCCAGTACAACTTCCCGCTGCGTTTTCTCAAGTACGTGCGCGATGCCGACCTGGCTGGCGAATCTTTCATGGAACTGGGCAAGGCGGTGCGCCGATGCAGTGGCGAGCTGGCCGACTTCATCGGCGTCGATGCCGGCTACCTGCGCGTCGGCGATCGTGCCGACCTGGTGCTGATCGATCCCGCAGGCCTAGACGAAACGCTGGACGAGCTGCACGAAGCACCGATGGAGGTGCTCGGCCTGGTGCGGGTGGTCAAACGCAACGATGCAGCGGTCGCACTGACGGTGATCAACGGCCGCATCGCCTATCGCCGTGGCCTCGAATACCCGGACGATCTCGGCAAGGCACAGCGCTACGGACACTTCCTGCCGGCGCGTGATCTATCGCCGCGACAACTGCCGGCGTGCGCCCACGAGCCAGCCGCTGCGTCATGAGCCGCAGCAGCGCCGATACACGTACGAGCTCTGGGGCTTATCGGTTACCATGCGTCTCCGCCTGATCAACCGCTAGAGACGCCGCATGTCGAACGCCTGGAGCCCCGAAAGCTGGAGGGCCAAGCCCATCCAGCAGCAGCCTGAATACCCCGATGCCGCGCACCTGACCCGCGTCGAGCAAACCCTGGCCGGCTACCCGCCACTGGTATTCGCCGGCGAGGCGCGTGAGCTGCGTCGCCAGTTCGCCGAGGTCACCCAGGGCCGCGCCTTCCTGTTGCAGGGCGGCGATTGCGCCGAGAGCTTCGCCGAGTTTTCCGCCGCGAAGATCCGCGACACCTTCAAGGTGCTGCTGCAGATGGCCATCGTCATGACCTTCGCCGCCGGCTGCCCGGTGGTCAAGGTCGGGCGCATGGCCGGCCAGTTCGCCAAGCCGCGCTCGTCGGGCAGCGAAACCATCGATGGCGTCACCCTGCCCGCTTACCGCGGCGACATCGTCAACGGCATCGGTTTCGACGTCGCCAGTCGCGTACCGGACCCGGAGCGCCTGCTGCAGGCCTACCACCAGGCCACCGCCAGCCTCAACCTGCTGCGAGCCTTCGCTCAGGGCGGTTTTGCCGACGTGCATCAGGTGCACCAGTGGAACCTCGATTTCATCGCCAACTCGGCGCTGGCCGAGAAGTACCACCAGTTGGCCAATCGCATCGACGAAACCCTGGCCTTCATGCGCGCCGTCGGCATGGACAGCGCGCCGCAGCTGCGCGAAGTCAGCTTTTTCACCGCCCACGAAGCGCTGCTGCTGAATTACGAAGAAGCCTTTGTGCGTCGCGACAGCCTCACCGGCCGCTGGTACGACTGCTCCGCACACATGCTGTGGATCGGCGATCGCACCCGCCAGCTGGACGGCGCGCACATCGAGTTCATGCGCGGCATCGAGAACCCCATCGGCGTGAAGGTCGGCCCGAGCATGGACCCGGACGAGCTGATTCGCCTGATCGACACCCTCAACCCGGACAACGATCCCGGTCGCCTCAACCTGATCGTGCGCATGGGCGCGGACAAGGTCGAAGCGCACTTCCCGCGTCTGCTGCGCAAGGTCAAGGCAGAAGGTCGCCAGGTGCTGTGGAGTTCCGACCCCATGCACGGCAACACCATCAAGGCCAGCAGCGGCTACAAGACCCGCGATTTCGCGCAGATTCTCAGCGAAGTCCGGCAGTTCTTCGCCGTGCATCAGGCCGAGGGCACCTATGCCGGCGGCATCCATATCGAAATGACCGGGCAGAACGTCACCGAGTGCATTGGCGGTTCCCGCCCGATCACCGAGGACGGCCTGTCCGACCGTTACCACACCCACTGTGACCCGCGCATGAACGCTGACCAGTCCCTGGAGCTGGCCTTCATGATCGCCGAAACGCTGAAGCAGGTACGCCGCTGATCCTCCGCGCCCTGGCCATTGGCCAGGGCGCGAACCGGCTCGCACTCTTTTTGTGCGCTATCCGGCATAATGTCGCTCCATCGCGAGCACCGTGCAGGTGCCAAAGACGCTACCCAGCCGGAAAGGACTCGCGGCCAACACCCCCAACAAGGACGATGAACCATGCAACTGCGCACCACCCTCTCCGCTTTCGCCCTGTCCAGCGCTGTATTGCTGACTGGCTGCCAGAACATGTCCCCCGACGCCATGCTGCAATCGGGCCTGATGGCCGTGCAGGCCGCAACCCTCAGCGACGCCGAAGTACGCAGCATGTCCGACCAGGCCTGTGCCGAAATGGATGCCGAAGCCAATATCGCCGGTCCGAACAGTCCGTACAGCAAGCGTCTGGACAAGATCGCCAACAATCTCGGTCATCAGATCAACGGCACGCCGATCACCTACAAGGTGTATCAGGCCGATGAGGTCAACGCCTGGGCCATGGCCAACGGTTGCGTGCGCGTCTACAGCGGCCTGATGGACCTGATGACCGACAACGAAGTGGAAGGCGTGCTCGGCCACGAGATCGGCCACGTAGCCCTTGGCCACAGCAAGAAGGCCATGCAGACCGCCTACGCCACCACCGCCGCGCGCAATGCAGCAGCCGCTTCAGGCAACGGCACCCTCGCTGCCCTGTCCACCTCGCAGCTCGGTGCTCTGGGTGAGCAACTGGTCAATGCCCAATTCTCGCAGAGCCAGGAGAATGCCGCCGACAACTTCTCCTTCGACCTGCTGACCCAGCGCAACATCCCGCGCGATGGCCTGGTCACCGCGTTCGAGAAGCTGGCCAAGCTGGGCGGCGGCGAAAGCAGCATGTTCGACTCGCACCCGGGCTCCAGCGACCGCGCCGCCAATATGCGCACTCGCCTGGCAGCCAAGTAAAGGTCAAGTTCAGGGGCTGCCAGTGCAGCCCTTGTCTCACCGGGAGATTGCCATGCCGATACTGCGCAGCGGCCTGCTGCCGCTCATTGTGCTGTTACCAATCGGTGCCTGGGCCGATTACGACCAGCAGTACCAGGCCTGTCTGGATGCCAGCGGAGTGCTCAACAACGCCAGCGTCGCCGGCTGCGCCGAAGGCGTATCGGAAACGGTGAAGAAGGAGATGAACCGCGTTTACCAGCAGTTGTTCCTGAAGCTGCAGGAAGACGCGCCACAGGACGCCGAACAGCTGGAAACCGCGCAAAGGGACTGGCTGAGCTACCGCAACGGCCAGTGCGACCTGCAGGGCAAGCACATCGGTTCGCCGATGTACTACACCTGCCCAATGCAGCTGAATATCCAGCGCGTCGAGGAACTGAAGTTGCTGCTGGAGAACGGCGGTTAACCGAGTAGCCCACGCTGGCTGACACTCGGCGCCAGCCAGACCTCATCCAGGCCCAGCCAGTGCGCCAGCGCGCGCAGCGAGTCTTCCAGCGCCAGGCGCGCTTCCTCGCTCAACACGGCCTCTTCCAGATGCACGGCATGCACCGCCAGGCGCCCGTTCACGCGCTCGCTGCGCAGGTCCACCCGCGCCAGCAGGCGTTCGTGATGCAGAAACGGCAGCACGTAGTAGCCATACACGCGCTTGGCCTGCGGGGTGTAGATCTCCAGGCGATAGCGAAAGCCGAACAGCCGCTCGGTGCGCTCACGCTCCCAGATCAGTGAATCGAACGGCGACAGCAAGGCGCTATGGCGAACACGCCGGGGAATGCGCGGCTCGCCCCGGCAGTAGGCCACCTGCCGCCAGCCCTGCACCGCGACGGGCAACAGCTCGCCCGCCTCCACCAGTTCGGCGATACGGTGCTTGCTGTCACTGACGTCGAGTCGGTAGTAGTCGCGCAAATCGCGCTCGGTCGCCACGCCAAGGGCATCGGCAGAACGCAGCAACAGCCGGCGCTGCGCTTCGGCCTCATGCAGATCCGGGTGATTCAGCACATCCGCGGGAATGACCCGCTCCGGCAGGTCGTACAGCCGTTCGAAGCCGCGGCGCCCAGCAACAGTGACCAGACCTGCGGCGAACAGCCATTCCAGCGCCATCTTCTCCGCGCTCCAGTCCCACCAGGGGCCGGCTTTCTCGGTACGCGAGGAAAGGCTGCCGGCTCCCAGCGCACCGCGCTCGTGCACGGCCTGCAGCACGCTGTCTATCGCATCGCGCCGCTCCACACCGAACTTCGCCAGCTGACTGTAGATGCCCTGCCCATCCGCGGCTCGGCGCATTCGCCAGCGCAGCAGCGGATAGAGCTCGAGTGGCATCAGCGAAGCTTCGTGCCCCCAGTATTCGAACAGCCGCCTGCGCCGCGCCCGGTCCCAGGCCAGTTCATCGAGGTGCTCGGCCTGGTAATGACCAAGACGGGAAAAAGCTGGCAGGTAGTGCGAGCGCACCAGGGCATTGACCGAGTCAATCTGCAACACACCAAGGCGCTTGATCTGCGCCTGCAGGTGCTTGCGGCCTATGGCGCCGCGTGGCGTACGACCGAACCCCTGGGCAGCCAGGGCCAGGCGGCGGGCTTCAGCGAGAGAGAGTGAGCGCGTCATGGCGACTCAGCCTATCAGGCAGTTTGGCTGCCGACGAGTTCAGGCCGGCGCGGCGAAGGCTTGGCGAAAGGTGAAGGCCTGTGCTGTCGCGCCATGCTCGCGCAGATGCGCCAGGCGCTCGGCGGCTTCGACCACGCTCGGCCGATGCCCGGCTGGCACCCACCACAGCACCTGGTGCGTCTGTTCGACACGTTCGAACCATTCGCGGCGGCGCTTGAGCATCTCGGTATGCGCCGATTTATAGACGTAATCGCTGAGCGACTTCACGTTCTGCCAAAGCGACATGTTGACCAACACCTCATCACCGAACGGACGGATCGCCGTCGCGTCCCCCGCCTCGTCCTGCAAACGCCAGACATAGCCAGGCGAGCCTTCGGCCAGCGCGTTGATACGCTCCAGATTGGCGACGAAGTCAGCCATCTCTGGCGACTCCAGCGGCGCCTTCATCCAGGCGATGTTCAGTTGAGCCAGGTGATAAGCAGACAATTTCCAGCCTCCTTGCGTCAGGGTTGCTGTGGCAAACCACGCCAGCCGGCCAGACGGCGACGCAACCAGGCCTCACTGCTGACCAGGGTGATGCCCGACAGCACCAGCGCTGCGCCAGTGATGAAGTTCAGGGTCAACGGCTCGTCCAGCACCAGCACGCCGAAGGTGACGCCAAAAAGCGGGGTCATGAAGGAGAACACCGCCATGTTCGAGGCCAGGTAGCGGCGCAGCAGCCAGAACCAGGCCAGGTAGGTGAAGAACGACACCACCACGCCCTGCAGCAGGATGCTGGCGATGGCAATCGGGGTCCAGCGCAGTTGGGAGAGGTCGACTACCACCAACGCATAGGTCAGCAGCAGCACGAACGCCACCGTCAGTTGATAGAACAACGTCAACCCGGCCGGTGCTTCGGACAATCGTGAACCGCGCACGACGACCGTGGTCGCGCCCCAGGCCATGCCGGCACACAGCCCCAGCGCATCGCCGAGCAGCATGCTGCGATCGATCTGGGCCCAGTTGCCGCCCACACCGAAAGCCATCACCACGCCGCCGAAACACAGCGCAATGCCCAGCCACTGCAGGCGACGCAAGCGCTCGCTGGGTAACAGCAGATGCAGGCCAAGCGCCGAGAAAATCGGCGCCGTGTAAAGAAACACTGCCATGTGCGAGGCCGTGGTGTAGCGCAGGCCCAGCGCAATAAAAAAGAACTCCAGCGCGAACAATACGCCGGCCAGGATCCCGGCCAACCAGGTCGCACTGACCCACTCGCGCCAGCCGCGCTGCCACAGCAACAGCAGGCCGACCAGCAGCGCGGCAACACCCGAGCGCAACGCCACCTGCAGCATGGGCGCGATATCGTCCGCCGCCAGCTTGATCGCCACCTGCTGGCTGCCCCAGATGGCGCACAACAGCAGCATCAGTTGGAACAGGAAAAAATCGGCGCCCTTGCGTACCGCGGTCATTCAGCAACTCCTGTCATTCGCCACTCACTTTCTCAACGGGTCATCCCAGAACGGCCGTTCGGCCTCCTGCAACGCATCGGCCCGGGACAGCCCCAGATCCTTCAGTGCAGCATCATCCAGCCGCGCCAGTTGCCCCCGTTCGCGTGCCAGTTGACGCCAGCGCCGCAGCATACGCCACATACCGACCAGTGATGGCAGACGTTCGAAGTGGATGGCCTGAGCCAACGCATAACCTTTCTGACCTTTCATCTTTTCGCCCTCCTTGTGGGGTTGGCGTCAGTGTCAGGTCGCGCTTAAGATCAATCCAACGAATGTTTCTTATGGAATCCATCTCGAGGATTGATGAATGGCCTTCCACCCCAGTATTGATACCGAATTGCTGCGCAGCTTCGTTGCCATCGCCGACACCGGTGGTTTCACCCGCGCCGCAGAAACGGTCAATCGCACCCAGTCAGCCGTTAGCATGCAAATGAAGCGGTTAGAGGAAGACGTGGTACAGCGCCCGTTGTTCGAGCGCGACGGCCGCCAGGTGCGGCTGACGCCCGAAGGCCAGGTGCTGCTGGGTTACGCGCGGCGCATCCTCAAGCTGCATGGCGAGGTGCTCAATACCTTGCGCGAACCGCACATGGTCGGCGCCGTGCGCATCGGCACACCGGACGACTACGTGATGCGCTTTCTGCCGGAGATTCTCTCGCGCTTCGCCCAGGCCTATCCGCTGGTGCAAGTGGAAGTGCATTGCGAACCCTCCGGGCAATTGCTGCTGCGCCAGGATCTGGACCTGACCATCGTCACCCGCCAACCCGGCAAGGAGATCGGCCAACTTCTGCGCCAGGAGCGCTTCGCCTGGGCCGTGGCGCAGGGTTTCGACCCGCATGAACAGAACCCCATGCCGCTGGCCATGTTCAACGCCGACTGTTTCTGTCGCGAATGGGCCTGCAACGCGCTGGATGCGATGAGTCGTCCCTACCGCATCGCCTACACCAGCCCCAGCCTGTCGGCGATTTTCGCCGTGGTGCGCGCGGGCCTCGCGGTCACTGCGCAGCTGCAAAGCCTGATCACGCCGGATCTGCGCACTCTCGGTGAAGCCGAAGGCCTGCCTCTGCTGCCACTGACCAGCATCGTGCTGCTGCGCAACGAAAGCAGCCAGTCACCCGTCACCGAGTGCCTGGCCGAGCATATCGTCGAAGGTTTTCGCCTATAGGCGGCCGCCCGACTCCAGCGCGAGCAGCAGCGCACAGAGCAGCAGGAAGCCGCAGAACAGGCTGCGCAGCAGACGCTCCGGCAGCGAATGCGCCAGGCGCACGCCCCAGCTGATGCTGAGCAGGCCGCCCACGGCCAACGGCACACCCATCCACCAGTTGACGTGATCATGCAGCGCGTAAGTGAACAGCGTCACCCCGGTGCTGGGCAGCGCCAGCGACAGCGACAACCCCTGCGCAACCACCTGGGTGGTGCCGAACACACTGGTCAGCACCGGCGTTGCCACCACCGCGCCGCCCACGCCAAACAGCCCGCCCATCGCACCAGACACCCCGCCCAGCACGCCAAACCAGCCCCAGTGATGACGCAGCGCGCCACTGGCCGGCGCCTGCGCCATCAGCATGCGCAGCAGGTTGTAGGCCGCCAGGGCCAGCAGAAAACCGACGAAGGCCCAGCGCATGGTGCGCGAATCCACCTCCACCGCATACAGCGAGGCCAGCCAGGCGCAGAAGAAGCTGGTAACGCCGAGTAGCAGGGCATAGCGCAGATCGATGCGATTGCGTTGATGGTAACGCCAGATCGCTAGCATCACGTTCGGCACTACCATGACCAGTGCAGTCCCCTGAGCGAGCTGCTGATCCAGCCCGAAGACAATGCCCAGCACCGGAATGGCGATCAGCCCACCACCGATGCCGAACAAGCCGCCCAATGTTCCCAGACCCAAGCCCAGCAACAGATTCAGCAACAGGTCGAACAGATTCATGACACCTCCAGACAGTGGGCGCATGTTAATCAGCCGCGGCTAGCGCGGAAACGCACAGCAACGCACAATGGCTTTGCTTATCTCGCACAAGCAGGTTGCCATGAATCCCGATGCACTGACCGACCAACTGGAACTCTTTCTCGATGTACTGGAAACCGGCAGCTTCTCCGCTGCGGCCAGGCGCCATCCGCTCACGCCTTCGGCAGTAGCACGGCGCATCGACGCCCTGGAGCGCGCGATGGGCAGCAGCCTGTTCAACCGCACGACCCACGCGGTGCGCGTTACTCCGGCGGGCCTGGCGTTCGCCGAGCGCGCCAGGCGCATCCTCGCCGAGCTGCACCTGGCGCGCGCCGAAGCGGTCTCACTGAGCAGCGCACCCGAAGGCCTGATCCGTATCGACGCCCCCTCGCCTTTCGGCAGGCGCCACCTGGCTCCGGCGATTGCCGAGTTCCTGCGCGCCAACCCCGGCCTGGACGTGCAACTGCGCCTGATCGACAGCTTCATCGACCTGCAGGGCGAGCACTTGGGCGAGGTGGATATCGTCGTGCGTATCGGCCCGCTGCCGGATAGTCGCCTGGTGGCCACGCCCCTGGCGTCCATGACTCGCATCGTCTGCGCCAGCCCGGACTACCTGCGCCGACGCGGTATACCACGCAGCCCGCTGGAGCTGGAACAACACGACGGCCTCGACTGGGACAGCCTGGCGCCACCCTATGCCTGGCGCTTCGAAGTTGATGGCAAGCTGCAGCTGTGCAAGCCCAAGCGCCTACGACAGACCAGCAACAACGCCGAAACCCTGCTGTTCAGCGCCCTCGCCGGCCTTGGCATCGCCCACCTGCCCACCTGGATGAGCAGTGAGCACCTGCAACGCGGCGAGCTGATCCCACTGTTCTGCGAACAGGGCCTTCCGCCCATCGAGCCGGTGAGCATCTACGCCCTGCGTCTGGAGCGCGAAGCCAGTCCGCGCACACGCTTGCTGCTGAGTTTCCTGAAGCAGCGTTTCGGCTTTCCGCCGCCCTGGGACCTGGCACTGCAATCCAGCCTGGCCATCCCGCAGCAGTAAGATCATGACCCTAGGGTGCTGCGCCGCGTGCACCACGAAAACAGACGCGTGACGGCCATAAAAAACCCGGCGCCTAGGCCGGGTTTCTCGTACAGCTCAAGCTCAGGCTGGCGCCTGGGTGCGGCCCTTGTAGGAACCGTCACGGGTGTCGATCTCGATCCAGTCGTCGATGTCGACGAACTCGGCGACCTTGATCTCGGTACCGTTACGCAGCTTGGCAGGCTTCATGACCTTGCCGGAAGTATCGCCACGAGCAGCGTTCTCGGTGTAGACAACCTGACGCACGATGGTGGTCGGCAGGTCAACGGAGATCACCTTGCCTTCGAAGAACACGGCTTCGCAGACGTCGGTCATGCCTTCTTCGATGAACGGCAGAACGCTTTCCAGATCTTCGGAACGCAGCTCATAGGAGTTGTACTCCGGGTCCATGAACACATAGTCCTCACCGCTGATGTAGGACAGGTTCACTTCCTTGCGCTCGAGAATCACCGGCTCCATCTTGTCGTCGGCTTTGTAGACGGTCTCGGTCTTGGAACCGTTGAGCAGGTTCTTCAGCTTCATCTTGACGATGGCGCTGTTACGACCGGACTTGGTGAACTCGGCCTTCTGGATCAGCCACGGCTGGCCATCGATCAGGGCCACGCTGTTGACTCTCATTTCTTGTGCAGTTTTCATGCGGATATCCGAAATATGCGGGAGGTACAGAAATCTAGGCCGCGTATGATAGCCAATTTAGGTAAAACTGTTCCAGCGCCGTGGCAAGATCTGCCCATGCAGCCTGCTGATCGCACCATTGCTCGGCATGTCGCTGCAGTAGTGGCCAAGCCTTGAGAAGCGCAGCCCAGGCCGTTTCCATCCCTTCACCGCTATTCCATGCCCGCCAGAGTTCCGCCTGAACAGCAGCGGCTTCAGGCATCAGATCGGCGTTATAAATCGCCAGAAACGCCTCGAGCTTGTCCCAGTGCGCCCGCTCCTCCTGCGGGTAGATGTGCCAGAGCAACGGCCGCCCCGCCCATTGCGCGCGGACGAAGGAATCCTCACCGCGTACCGCATTGAAGTCGCAGCACCACAGCAGGCGATCGTAGTCATCCTGGGCAACGAAGGGCAGCACATGGATCAGCAGATTACCGCGCAGGCCGTGATCACCCGGCGCCAGTAGCTCCCCGCCAAGCCAGATCTGCAGGTCAGCGAGAATCTTGCCCTGCGGCACCAGCAGTTGCGTCGGCTGCGGATCGGCTGCCAGAGCATCCAGCCATCCCGCCAGACCTGCGTTCTCGTAGGCGAACAGCGATATCAGCCGCGCCCCCGCTTCACGTGCCACGCCGATTGACTGCAGGAAAGCCTGCTGCGCCTGCCCGTCAGCTTGAAAGGTGCGCCGCCGCTCCAGCAGGTCGGCCTCGCGCAGCAAACCGCCCGTGCCCTCCACGAACCCAGGAAAGAAAAAGAATTTCTGCAGGCCTCCAGGCTGCGGCGATGGCAGGCCATGACAACCAGCGACCCAATCCTCGGCACTGAGATATTCCAGGTTCAGCCACAAACGGCGCGTACCGCTGGCCGCCATCGCCGCAACATAGGAAGGCGGCAACTGACAGGCGAAGGCCTCGATCACCACCTCAGCTGGCTCCACCAGGGGGAACGGCTCCGCCCACCGGCGCACCTCGACACCGCTCCAGCGTTGACATTCGGCATCAACACTGGCTTCCGGGCACAAGCGTACGAAGGCATCCAGCTCGTCGACCCACAGACGCACCGCATGCCCCTGCTCGGCCGCCAATTGCCGGGCCAGCCGCCAGGTCACGCCGATATCACCGTAGTTGTCCACCACGCTGCAGAAGATGTCCCACCTGGCCACACTGCGCCCCTTCAGAAAATGATCGCCATTGTAACCAGCGAGCAAGAAAAAGCCCGCCAGAGGCGGGCCAAGGGGAGCGCTGGAGCGAGCGCGGGGTAAAACAGTGAATCAGGCCAGCAGCGAGTCGCCCTCACGACGAATGGCGCTGCTGAGCATCCAGACCGCCTGGCAAGCCAGCGCAGCCTCGCGAGAAGCGAAGGGACCGGCTTTAGGCTGGCCGTCTACCAGCACCAGCCAGCACGCCATATGGCCGTCGGACCTGAGCTCAGCCGGTACGGCACTACCCACCAGGGAAACCACATCGATACGGGACATCATGACCTCCAATCCAACTCAAGCTCTGTTGGGCTCAACATTAGGCCGATGCCTCGCCGGACAGAAATCAGTGCTCTCGATAGTGACCATGGATATTGCCAATGGCAGAAGCACAGGCGCCGGCACAGACTGCCCCCTGCGCCTGGCAGGCAATTGTGGCTACGAAAGGAAAGAAGCCCTCAAGGCCGTAAAGCCTTGAGGGCTCAGAAGTACATCCAGATACTCGTCACTGTGACGAGGGCAGGAAATTGGAAAACAGCACGTCTCGAAAACGTCGGTCTCGCAGCTGTTCGATCAAGTCCGAGAGTCGCCTCCGATTCACTGCAACCGAATTGTCAGCATGCTAGCCAAAGGTCTGCATGAACGGCTCAGCGCAATGTCTGATTGCCGCGACCACATGCGGCGCTTGCTCGGCCAGTTCACCTGAGCGCGCCATTACCTGCTCCAGCGCGCTCAAATGTCCACGGATTATTTCTTCTGGCCGCACCACATCACAGATTTGCGCGAAGTCCAACAGCCCTTGGCGCGACGCGAAGAGCGACTTGTTGCCCACAAGATCCAGCGCCAGTACATCCCCTGGAATATAGGCGGTGGTGTTGACAATGTCGTACGCCGGGGCGAGCCGCGCATCGCGGCGAGTGGGGTCGGAATACAGCAGCCCGAAGTTTTTCAGATGGGCGTCGCCGTTACCGACGATGCAGCTCAAGGCCACTATCGCGAATAGCTGTGCCAGTGAGTTCTGCATATGCTCAGGCGGGCAGAACAGACGGATAGCCTTGGCGATGGCGGAATAGCTCTTACTGTATTTTTGCTCTGCTGCCAGCCCCATCAATGCCGCCATGTCCTCAAACCCGATAGGGTCGAGCTGCTGATCCCGATCGAAGCGGCGCATGACAAACAGCTTGCTGTTGTCGGAGAGGTAGAATTCCGGCACAGCGATGCCCACCTCCCTCGCCACTGACATGCAAAGGAACTCGTTGATCGCCAGCCCCGGAAACTCATCTCGACCGCTCTTGATGATCAGGTCAGAGGTTTTCGAGGTGAAGCGCTGTGGTGTGGAGTCCTGATGCTCTGGAACCAGCACCTTAGGCTGCACACCTGATATGCCGGCACGCAGGATGTAGCGATCCACCAGGCCGGCAAAAATATCTTCTGCGCCGTCCCAGGCAAGGATTTCTTCCAGCTTTTCTCCCGGGAACTGCTGGCGCGCCAGCAACGCATCGACTTGTGGCGAGCTGACTGCCACCCGTCCGATGGGCGAACTGCTACCAGATAGAGCCAGCAACAACATCGGGTCAACGTTCGCCACCTTGGCCAGGCGGTTACGCAACTGTTCCAGGACGTAGCCTTCCGGCAGGTTCATCTGGAAGATTGGGTGCAACTCGCGATGGCGGTATTCGTCGAAGCGCACCGGCATCAGCAAACTGATCGCGGCCTTTGCCTCGACATCTTCGTGGTAGCGGAAGAGGTAGTCTCCGGCACTGGCAAGGATCCTCCCACTGTCACCCTCTGGCGTTGCAACTTGCAGCACGGCCGTCATCAGTCGAATACTCCATGGATTTCGTCCAGCGTGGGCATGGCTGCCGGCACCACGTTGAGCTCACAGTCGAGGGCTGCCAGTACGCGCGCGTAGGCAACCATTCCCACCGAGAGATCGCCCTTTTCGATGGCAATGACCTTTTGCCGGGTGATACTGGCCAGGGAAGCGAGCGCAGCCTGAGTCAGCCCACGATTCAGACGGCGATGCCGAAGCTGCTCTCCGAGTCGCAGCGTGATGAGGGAATAGTCCATGTTCTGTATACGCGACAATTTATATTGTATGTAACGTATACCGAACCAATGGGGAAATCAAAGCGAATGGATGCTTAGCCCACGAATCGACGCCGCACGGCATCCACCAGACGCAATCACGGCTGCATTGTGTTAGCGCACGGTACGCCATGAACGTGATTCATTTGATAGGGCAGCACCCAGGCGGCACCTTGTGCATGGACGAACGCGGCCTGCTACTGGACAACATCGAGGTACGAAGGGCAGGCCAGAAAGGTTGCAGAAACAGCGTTTCACCTACGCGATCTAGGGGCCAAGGCAAGCACCGACATGGCTGAATCGAGTGGAGATATCCTGATGCCTGGCGGTCAGCTTGGCCAAACCACAGCAGTGGCTGCAGCGCTTTACATCCGGTAGGTGCGAGGAAAGAAAGGATCGCCAACAAGATAATGGCGGGAGACGCTAGAACTGCGAAAAACGGGTAAGGTAGCGAAAACGTGGAACTAGTTGATCTTAAATGGTGCCCGAAGCCGGACTCGAACCGGCACGCCATTGCTGGCGAGAGATTTTAAGTCTCCTGCGTCTACCGATTTCGCCATTCGGGCGGTAGCGCTGTGCGAAGGACCGGACTATATACAGCCCTCCCCGTCCTCGCAAGGTATGCAAAAGCACATCAGGGATAATGAAAAAGGCCTCGTAAATCATGGATCTACGAGGCCTTTTAGATTGGAGGCTGAGGTCGGAATCGAACCGGCGTTCACGGATTTGCAATCCGGTGCATAACCACTCTGCAACTCAGCCATGAAGCAAACGAGCCGCCTTGGCGACTCGTGTAGAACTGGAGCGGGAAACGAGACTCGAACTCGCGACCCCGACCTTGGCAAGGTCGTGCTCTACCAACTGAGCTATTCCCGCTTGTCTTGTCGACGGGCGCCATTCTATAGAATCGAATCGCGCCGTCAACCCTTTGATTCAAAAATACTTATTTCTTTTCCGAGGTGGTGCTGAGGTGCGGCCAGGCGGCCAACAGGTACTGCAGCATCGACCACAATGTCAGCACGGCTGCGACCACCAGCAGGATGTATCCGAGCACGACCCAGAAGGTAAATACCGGCGGATTACCCAGCAAGATGACCAGCGCCAGCATCTGCGCTGCGGTTTTCCACTTGCCAAGGTTGGACACCGCGACATGCGCTCGAGCACCGAGCTCGGCCATCCATTCACGCAATGCAGACACGACTATCTCGCGTCCGATGATGGTCGCGGCAGCCAGGGTCAGCCAGAGATTGGAGTGTTCGGCAGCCAGCAGCACCAGCGCCACCGCCACCATCAACTTGTCTGCGACCGGGTCGAGGAAGGCGCCGAAAGGCGTGCCCTGCTCCCAGCGGCGGGCCAGGTAGCCATCGAGCCAATCGGTCACGGCGGCAATCGCGAAGACGCCGCTGGCAGCCCAATAGCTCCAGGAGAACGGTAAATAGAACAGCAGGATGAAGACCGGGATCAGCGCGACCCGGAGCACGGTAAGCAAGTTGGGGATGTTCATCGGCACAACTGGGCTGCGAGGTGAGCGGGCATTCTACTCGCTGTGCAGAGTGTCATAAATCAACTCGGCGAGCTTTTTACTGATTCCGGGTGCTTTGGCAATTTCTTCGGCACTGGCACGGGACAATTCCTGCAGGCCACCAAAGTGATTGAGTAGCTCGCGCCGTCGCTTCGGTCCGATTCCTGCTACCTCCTCCAGCGTCGAAGTGCGCCGCGTCTTGCCGCGGCGAGCACGATGCCCGGTAATTGCAAAACGGTGCGATTCATCACGGATCTGCTGGATCAGATGCAGCGCCGGCGAATTGCCGGGCAAGGTGAACTCATGCTCGGCGTCGTTCAGGTAAAGCACTTCGAGGCCGGGTTTGCGCGTCGTACCCTTGGCCACGCCAAGCAAGATCAGATCCGGCACGGCCAATTCCTGCAGCACCTCACGCGCCATGGCCAACTGCCCCTTGCCACCATCCACCAACAGCACATCGGGCAACTTGCCTTCGCCATCCTTGATCTTGCTGAAGCGCCGGGTCAGCGCCTGGTGCATGGCGGCGTAGTCGTCGCCGGCGGTGACGCCTTCAATGTTGAAGCGACGGTAATCGGATTTCAGCGGGCCTTCGGGACCGAATACCACGCAGGAGGCGACCGTCGCCTCACCGCTGGAGTGACTGATGTCGAAGCATTCCATGCGCTGCGGCGGTTCGTCCATTTCCAGTACGGCGGCCAGCGCTTCGAAACGCTCGGCCAGGTGTTGCCGATTGGCCAGGCGCGCGGCCAGCGCCTGCTCGGCATTGGTCACGGCGAGCTGCTGCCAGCGCGCACGCGTACCGCGCACGCGCAAACTGATGCTGAGGCTACGGCCGCGTAGCGATTCGATGGCCTCGATCAGCGTGGCGAAGTCTTCATGCTGCACATTGACGATCAGCTCGCTGGGCAGATCGCGCTCAGCATTGCCGAGGTAGTACTGGGCGAGGAAGGCCATCAGCACATCGCCGCCCTCCTCTTCGATCGCCACCTGCGGAAAGAAATTCTTGCTGCCCAGTACCCGTCCACCACGCACGCTGATCAGGTGCACGCAGGCACCGCCCGGAGTAAGCATCACCGCAACCACGTCGACGTCGCCGGTGCCGCCTTCCATGCTCTGCTGATCCTGCACGCGACGCAGCAAGGCAATCTGATCGCGCAGCTCAGCAGCCTGCTCGAACTCCAACGCCATGGAGGCTTTCTCCATATTGGCGGAGAGCTCCTCACTCAACGCATTGCTGCGCCCATCGAGAAACATCACCGAGTGGCGGACGTCTTCGGCGTACTCCTCTGGGCTGACCAAGCCGACGCAGGGGCCTTTGCAGCGTTTGATCTGGTATTGCAGGCAAGGTCGTGTGCGGTTCCTGTAGTAACTGTCCTCGCACTGGCGAACCAGAAAGGTCTTCTGCAACAGGCTCAGACTCTCGCGAATCGCCAAGGCGCTGGGATAAGGGCCGAAATAGCGGCCCTTGGCCTTCTTCGCACCACGGTGAATGCCGAGGCGCGGAAATTCGCCGTCGGAGAGAAATACGTAGGGGTAGGACTTATCGTCGCGCAGCAGGATGTTGTACGGCGGCCGCCACTCCTTGATCAGCGTCTGTTCGAGCAACAGCGCCTCGGTCTCATTGGCGGTGATGGTGGTTTCGATCTGCGCGATGCGCGCCACCAGCGCTGCGGTCTTGGGTGCCTGGCCGGTCTTGCGAAAATAACTGGAGAGACGCTTCTTGAGGTTCTTTGCCTTGCCGACGTAGAGCAGACGGGTCTCGCCATCGAACATGCGATAGACACCAGGGCGACCGCTGCAGGTCGCCAGGAAGGCACTCGAATCGAATGGGGCGGACATTATCAGCTGACGGCGTCGACCATGCCGTGGCGAACCGCGAGCAGAGCCAACTCGACGTCGCTGGTGATGGAAAGCTTCTCGAAAATGCGGTAGCGGTAAGTGTTGACCGTCTTCGGCGACAGGCACAGCTTGTCCGAGATGTTCTGCACCTTGTGGCAGTTGGCGATCATCAGGGCGATCTGGATTTCACGTTCGGACAACAGATCGAATGGCGAGCTATTGGTCTGCGGCTGGAAAGATTTCAGCGCCAACTGCTGGGCAATCTGCGGATCGATGTAGCGCTGGCCGGCGAATACGAGGCGAATAGCCTGCACCATCTCATCCAGCGCCGCGCCCTTGGTCAGATAACCGGCGGCGCCCGCCTGCAGCAAACGCGTCGGGAAAGGATCTTCCTCGCACACCGTGACGGCGACGACTTTGATGTTGGGATGACTGCGCATCAGCTTGCGAGTGGCTTCCAGGCCGCCAATGCCGGGCATCTTGACGTCCATCAAGACAACATCAGGCTTGAGTTCGCGAGCCTTGAGCAGGGCTTCTTCGCCGGTGCAGGCTTCGCCCACGACTTGCAGACCGTCGATATCGGACAGCATACGGGTGATGCCCGTGCGGACCAGATCGTGATCATCGACAACCAGGACCCTAATCAATCGCCACCTCGTTGCACCTTGTCAGCCACCGTGCAACGACGGTGAGATTGAACTTGCCGGTCACCTTAACAAAAAGCCAGGGCCTGACCTAGCTTGGCGCACGAGAGTCAAAAAGCAAGCGCCAGATTAAGATCAGCAATTGCGTCGTGGCAATTTAGAGAATTGGCGGAAGCGGTGAGATTCGAACTCACGGATAGTTGCCCATCGACGGTTTTCAAGACCGTTGCCTTAAACCACTCGGCCACGCTTCCAAATTCTGAGCGTGGAGGCCAGGACTGAAACCTCCACAGCAGTGCGGGCGGCAATCTTACCGGAACGCAACACACTGTCAAACTCTAAGTCTTGGCAGGCAATCCTGCTCTGTTATGATCCGGTGCATCTGGATTTAAAGCCTCGTAGCCACAGGAGCGTCGCCATGCAAGAGCGAGATTATGCACTCAACCATTCTCAGGTTGAGCAACAGGAAGTCAGCAGCGTTCTGCGCAATACCTACGGCCTACTGGCCATCACCCTGGCCTTCAGCGGTCTGGTTGCCTTCATCTCGCAGCGCGCCAACGTTCCTTACCCGAACATCTTCGTTGTACTGATCGGCTTCTACGGCCTGTTCTTCCTCACTGCCAAGCTGCGCAACTCTTCGTGGGGCCTGCTTTCTACTCTCGCGCTGACCGGTTTCATGGGGTACACCCTGGGCCCGATCCTCAATCGCTACCTGGGCATGGCGAACGGCGCTGAAGTCATCAGCTCCGCCTTTGCCATGACCGCGCTGGTGTTCTTCGGCCTGTCTGCCTACGTGCTGACCACCCGCAAGGACATGAGCTTCCTCAGCGGCTTCATCACTGCAGGCTTCTTCGTTCTGCTGGGCGCCGTGGTTGCCAGCTTCTTCTTCCAGATCAGCGGTTTACAACTGGCGATCAGCGCCGGCTTCGTGCTGTTCTCCTCGGCCTGCATCCTGTTCCAGACCAGCGCCATCATCCATGGTGGTGAGCGCAACTACATCATGGCCACCATCAGCCTGTACGTATCGATCTACAACCTGTTCGTCAGCCTGCTGCAGATCTTCGGCATCATGGGCGGCGACGACTGATAGCTTTCGTCCCCTTCAAGCCCGCTTCGGCGGGCTTTTTCTTGCGCGCCTGTTTACCTCCACTGCAGTGATTCTTTGTTTGCCAGGCGTCCTGGTCTTATCATTGGCCCAGTTTTACCTCGTCGGACGCCCCATGAAGTTTGCCATCGCTTTGTTCGCCGCTCCTCATCTACCCGCCTCCCGTCGCGCCCTGCGCTTTGCCCAGGCGGCATTGGCCGGCGGCCACGAAATCGTTCGCCTGTTCTTCTATCAGGACGGCGTGCACAGCGCTGCCAGCAACGTGGTCAGCCCTCAGGACGAGCTGGATCTACCCAAGGAGTGGCGCGAGTTCGTCAGCGCCAACGGGCTGGACGCCGTGGTCTGTATTGCCGCTGCCCTGCGTCGCGGAGTGCTCAATGCCGAAGAAGCGCAACGCTATGCCAGGCCGGCTGCCAACCTCGAAGCACCCTGGGAGCTATCCGGGTTAGGCCAGTTGCATGAAGCGGCGCAACAGGCCGACCGACTGATCTGCTTCGGAGGCCAATAGTGAGCAAGTCCCTGCTGATCATCAGCCGCCAAGCCCCCTGGAGTGGCCCCGGTGCACGCGAAGCGCTGGATATCGCCCTGGCCGGCGGCGCCTTCGACCTGCCAATCGGCATGCTGTTTCTCGACGACGGCGTATTCCAACTGAGCAAGGCCCAGCTACCAGGTGCGCTACAGCAGAAAGACCTTGGCGCAAATCTACAGGCTCTGCCGATGTTCGGCGTAGAACGTCTGTACGCCAGCCAGCGCAGCCTGGCCGAGCGCGGCCTGAGCGATGCCGAACTGAACCTGGCGGTAGAGCGACTGGACGACAGCGCGCTGACCACCCTACTCGATCATTATGACCAGGTGATCACCCTCTGATGGCCACCCTGCATATGCTTTCCCATTCACCGTTTGCCGATAGCCGCCTGGCCAGCTGCCTGCGCCTGCTGGGCGCTGCTGATGCCGTACTGCTCAGCGGCGATGCGGTCTACGCGCTACAACCCGGCACAGCCAACCTGCAGGCACTGCAACTGATGCCCGCCAGCGTTGCGCTCTATGCTCTGGACGAAGACCTCAGCGCCCGCGGCCTGCAGGCGCCCGAGCGCGTAAAGGTCGTCGACTATCCAGGGTTCGTCGAACTATGCACTCGCTACGCCAAGGTCAACAGCTGGCTATGAACACACTCAACGTCGCCGGACGCGAAATCGCCCTGGACAAGGACGGCTATCTGGTCGACCTGCAGGACTGGTCACGCCCCGTAGCCGAGGCGCTAGCCGCAGCGGAAGCGCTGCAGCTGAGTGACGAGCACTGGGAAGTTCTCGAACTGCTGCGAGCCTTCTACGCCGAGTTTCAGCTATCGCCGGCCAACCGTCCGCTGATCAAGTACGCCGCCCTGAAACTGGGCACGGACAAAGGCAACAGCCTGCACCTCAATCGTCTGTTCAAGGGCACGCCCGCCAAACTCGCCGCCAAGCTCGCCGGCCTGCCGAAACCGACCAATTGCCTATGAACCTGATCACGCCCGCCGAACACCCCTTCGCTCAATTCGTGCGCATTCTCGGCAAGGGCAAGCGCGGCGCACGCGGCCTGACTCGCGAGGAAGCCCTCGAAGCCATGGGCATGCTGCTCGATGGCAAGGTCGAAGACACCCAGCTAGGCGCCTTTCTGATGCTGCTGCGGCACAAGGAAGAAAGCGCCGAGGAACTCGCCGGTTTCACCGAAGCCATCCGCTCCAGGCTCTCTGCCCCCGCCATCCAGGTTGACCTGGACTGGCCCAGCTATGCCGGCAAGAAACGCCACCTGCCCTGGTATCTGCTGGCGGCCAAGGCGCTGGCCGCCAGCGGCGTGCGCACCTTCATGCACGGCGGCGGCGCCCATACCGCAGGTCGTATGTATACCGAGCAATTGCTGGAGCAGCTGGATATCCCCTGCTGCGACGACTGGCAGGCAGTGGAATCAGCGCTCGACAAGTACAACCTGGCCTTCAGCTACCTGGGCAGTTGGATGCCGGCACTGCAACGCATGATCGACCTGCGTAACACCCTGGGCCTGCGTTCTCCGATCCATTCCCTTGCTCGTGTAATCAACCCGCTCGGCGCCCGCTGCGGACTGCAGAGCATCTTCCACCCCGGCTATCAGGCCGTGCACCGCGAAGCCAGTCGCCTGCTGGGTGACCGCGTCATCGTGATCAAGGGTGAAGGCGGCGAGATCGAGGTCAATCCGGACGGAGCGTGCCATCTCCATGGCACCCTCGATGGCGAGGACTGGGACGAAGAATGGCCTGCGCTGTCAGCGCAGCGCCATGTCAAACCCGAACGACTCGACCCGGCCATGTTGGGCGCGTTCTGGCGCGGCGAGCACGATGATCCCTACGGTCGCCTGGCAGTGATCGCCACCATGGCCGTCGCATTGCGTGGCCTGGGCCTGGCCCGTGAAGAAGCGTTCCAGCAGGCCCAGCAGTACTGGGATGCACGCGTTCAATCTAGCCAGCCGATTATTTAAGCCAGCTTTTTCCACCGTTCAATCGAGTTCATGACGTTAGACTCCGGATTCACTCAAAACGGAGGCAAACGTCATGGGCTTGTTGATCGATGGACGCTGGCACGACCAGTGGTACAACACCGGCAACAGCGGCCGCTTCCAGCGCGAAAGCGCACAACGCCGCAACTGGGTAACCGCCGACGGCAGCGCCGGACCAAGTGGTGACGGCGGCTTCAAAGCCGAGGCCGGGCGTTATCACCTGTACGTCTCGCTGGCCTGCCCCTGGGCTCACCGCACCCTTATCCTGCGCAAGCTCAAAGGCCTCGAATCGCTGATCGATGTATCCGTGGTGAGCTGGCTGATGCGCGAACAGGGCTGGACCTTTGATCGCAACTTCGGCTCCAGCGGTGACCACCTCGACAACCTGAACTACATGCATCAGCGCTACACCGCCGATGATCGTCATTACACCGGCCGCGTCACTGTGCCCGTGCTATGGGACAAGCAGACTGGCGGTATCGTCAGTAACGAGTCGGCGGAAATCATCCGCATGTTCAACAGCGCATTCGATGATCTCACCGGCAACGGCGTGGACTTCTACCCCGAGCCCCTGCGTGAG
The DNA here is from genome assembly GCF_015712105.2 of Pseudomonas chaetocerotis. Lineage (NCBI taxonomy): Bacteria > Pseudomonadati > Pseudomonadota > Gammaproteobacteria > Pseudomonadales > Pseudomonadaceae > Pseudomonas > Pseudomonas chaetocerotis. The sequence goes on along the minus strand of NZ_JACFYX020000017.1, from coordinate 48,865 downwards.
CGTATCGACCAGCTCAACGAGCGCATCTACCCGGCGGTGAACAACGGCGTTTACCGCGCAGGCTTCGCCACCACCCAGGAGGCTTACGAAGAGGCCTTCGATGAGCTGTTCACGATGCTCGATGAGCTGGATGCGCTGCTGGGCGAGAATCGCTATCTGGCCGGCGAATACCTGACCGAAGCGGACATTCGTCTGTTCACCACATTGATCCGCTTCGATGCCGTCTATCACGGGCACTTCAAATGTAACCTGCGACGCATCGAGGACTATCCGAACCTGTCCAACTGGCTACGCGAGCTGTACCAGTGGCCGGGAATCGCCGAGACCGTGGACTTCACCCACATCAAATCGCACTACTATGCCAGTCACGCCACCATCAACCCGACTGGCGTGGTTCCCAAAGGGCCGCAGCAGGATTTCACTCGCGCGCATGATCGCCAGCGCCTGCTGGGAAAAGGTGTGTTTCAGCACTAGAGTGACGGTGGATGATGGCTGAAGCCCCGATAACGAGGCTTCAGCCAAAACGCGTCAGATGCGGTTCTGGGCGCCTTCGAACCAGGCCAGCTTGTCACGCAGGGTGACCACCTCCCCGACGATGACCAGCGTGGGCGCATGCACGTCGTGCTCGGCCACCAGCTGCGGCAGAGTCTCCAGGGTACCGGTGAATACCCGCTGATTTTGCGTGGTACCCTGCTGCACCAGTGCCGCGGGCGTAGTGCCTGAACGGCCGTGAGCGATCAACTGCTCGCAGATGCCCGGCAGGCCAACCAACCCCATGTAGAACACCAGTGTTTGCCCTGGCGCTACCAGGTCTTGCCACGGTAAGTTGCTGCTTCCGTCCTTGAGGTGGCCGGTGACGAAACGCACCGACTGCGCATGATCGCGGTGGGTCAACGGGATACCGGCATAGGCCGCACATCCAGAGGCAGCAGTAATACCCGGCACGACCTGGAAGGGAATGTCTTCCGCCGCCAGTTGCTCGATCTCCTCACCACCACGACCGAAGATGAACGGATCGCCGCCCTTCAGACGCAGCACACGCTTGCCCTGGCGGGCCAGGTCGATCAGCAACTGGTTGATCTGCTCCTGCGGCACGGCGTGATCGGAGCGGCGCTTGCCGACATAGATGCGCTCAGCATCACGACGGCACAGCTCGATGATGGCGGGCGCCACCAGGCGGTCGTACAACACCACATCGGCTTGCTGCATCAGACGCAGGGCGCGGAACGTCAACAGATCGGGATCGCCCGGTCCGGCACCGACCAGATAGACCTCGCCCAGCGCGCGCGGCGCCGCGCCAGCCAGACGCTCTTCCAGCAATCGCTCGCCCTCCTCCGGCTTGCCGGCAAACACGCTCTCGGCGATCTGCCCCTGGAAGACGTCCTCCCAGAACACGCGGCGCTGCTGCACATCGGGAAACAGCTGCTTGACCCGCTCACGGAAGCGCTTGCCCAGATTGGCCAATTGACCGTAAGTAGCCGGAATCCAGGTTTCGATCTTGGCGCGGATCAGCCGTGCCAGTACCGGTGCATCGCCACCACTACTGACCGCAACGATCAAGGGGGAGCGATCGACGATGGCCGGGAAGATCACGCTGCACAGCGCCGGCGCATCCACCACGTTGACGGGAATGCCCAGCGCCTGGGCGTCGGCAGAAATCTGTGCATTGAGCGGTACGTCATCGGTCGCGGCAATGACCAAGGCAATGCCCTGCAAATCGCTGCTCGCGTAGCCGCGCAGGAAGATGCCACCAGGACCCGCCAGTGCCCGCAACTCGCTGCGAATATCCGGGGCGACCACGCGCAAGACAGCACCCGCATCGCTTAGCAGGCGCGCCTTGCGCAGCGCGACTTCGCCACCGCCGATCACCAACACCTGGCGACCCTGCAGTTTGTGGAACAGCGGAAGGAATTGCATAAATCAGCCTCGAATGAGGTGGGAAGGCGAAAGACGGGCTCGTAGGGCGCGCCCGCACCGAAGCAGGCTGAAAGACCTTGGTACCCACAGCGCACCCTACGCCCATCGCCAGGCGCGCCGCCTGTAACCGGGGCAGCCGTGCTACCCCGTTTGCACGGCTCAGCCGATCACTTCAATGCCGCCCATATAGGGCTTCAGAACCTCGGGCACACGAATGCTACCGTCGGCCTGCTGGTAATTCTCCAGTACCGCCACCAAGGTACGGCCGACCGCCAGGCCGGAGCCATTGAGGGTGTGCAGCAGCTCCGGCTTGCCGGTTTCCGGGTTGCGGTAGCGCGCCTGCATGCGGCGCGCCTGGAAGTCGCCGCAGTTGGAGCAGGAAGAAATCTCACGGTACTTGTCCTGGCTCGGCACCCAGACTTCCAGGTCGTAAGTCTTCACCGCCGAGAACCCCATGTCCCCGGTGCACAGGGCCAGCTTGCGATAGGGCAGTTCCAGCAGTTGCAGCACACGCTCGGCGTTTGCGGTCATCCCTTCCAGGGCCTCGAAGGACTTGGAAGGCTCGACGATCTGTACCATCTCGACCTTGTCGAACTGGTGCTGACGGATCATCCCACGTGTATCGCGACCGGAGGCGCCCGCCTCGCTGCGGAAGCACGGCGTGTGGGCGACGAACTTCAGCGGCAGCTGTTTGGCATCGAGAATTTCACCAGCGACGATGTTGGTCAGCGAGACCTCGGCAGTCGGAATCAGGTACAGATCGGCCTGGTCTTCACGGCCGATCTTGAACAGGTCTTCCTCGAACTTCGGCAACTGACCGGTGCCCTGCAGCGCCGGAGCTTGGACCAGGTACGGCGTGTAAGCCTCTTCGTAACCGTGCTCGCCGGTGTGCAGGTTGATCATGAACTGCGCCAGGGCGCGATGCAGGCGGGCGATGGGGCCGCGCAACAGGGCAAAGCGTGCTCCGGAAAGCTTGGCAGCGGTCTCGAAGTCCAGCCAGCCGTGTTGCTCGCCCAGGGCGACGTGGTCCTTGATCTCGAAATCGAAGCTGCGCGGGGTACCCCAGCGCGCCACCTCGACGTTGTCGTCTTCATCCGCGCCGACCGGCACGGACTCGTGCGGCAGGTTGGGGATGTTCAGCAGCAGGTTGTCCAGCTCGTTCTGGATCGCGTCCAGCTCCCGCTTGCCAGCTTCCAGGTCGCTGCCCATCTGATCGACTTCCGCCAGCAACGGAGCGATATCTTCGCCGCGCGCCTTGGCCTGGCCGATGGACTTGGAACGGCTGTTGCGCTCGGCCTGCAGTTGCTCGGTGCGGACCTGCACCGACTTGCGCTGACTCTCCAGGGCCTCGAATCGGGCGACGTCGAGGGCGAAGCCACGGGTGGCGAGGCGCTCGGCGATTTCGGTGAGTTGCGTGCGGACAAGTTTGGAATCGAGCATGTTCGGGTCTCAATACATCGACGAAAAAAGGTTGCGGCCACCAGCGTGACGCGGGTTGCCGAGTGTAAAGCTTTAGCGGGTCAGGATGCCAATCGGGCCAGGCTCAGACCAGCCCAGGCGGCCAGCAGCCCCCCCATGATACTGAGCGCCAGGTAGCCGAGCGCTTCAGGGGTGCGACCGCCCTCCATCAGCTTCATGATTTCCAGGCTGAAAGACGAAAAAGTGGTGAAGCCACCCAGAACACCAGTGATCAGTCCGGTACGCAGCTCCAGCGGCAGATCGGTACGGGTCAGGAACAATCCTGACAGCAGACCAATCAGCAGGCACCCGATGATGTTGACCGCAAAGGTGCCCAGGTAGAAATACCGGGGCCAGTTGCCCGCTAACCAGCTGGCAACCAGAAAGCGCATAACCGAACCAGCCGCGCCCCCCACAGCTACGGCAAACGCCACACGAATCATCACGTTCTCCTCTGCTTAGGACTATTGGCGTCCAGACTACGCAGATGTTGCAATTTTTCGCGAATCTTCAACTCCAGGCCGCGTGGCACCGGGTCGTAATACTGACGCGGCTGCAGATTCTCCGGGAAATAATCCTCACCAGCGGCGTAAGCATCCGGCTCATCATGGGCATAGCGGTATTCATCGCCGTAACCGAGTTGCTTCATCAGCTTGGTCGGCGCGTTGCGCAGGTGCAGCGGCACTTCCTGCGAACCCTGCTCAGCGGCATCACGCATGGCAGCCTTGAAGGCCGTGTACACCGCGTTGCTCTTCGGTGCGCAGGCCAGATAGACGATGGCCTGGGCGACGGCCAACTCGCCTTCCGGACTGCCCAGGCGCTCCTGCACGTCCCAGGCATTGAGGCACAAGGTCAGTGCGCGCGGGTCGGCGTTGCCGATGTCCTCGCTGGCCATGCGGACCACACGGCGGGCGATGTACAGCGGGTCGCAGCCACCGTCGAGCATGCGTGCATACCAATACAGTGCACCATCCGGGCTGGAGCCGCGTACCGACTTGTGCAGCGCGGAGATCTGGTCGTAGAAAGCCTCGCCCCCCTTGTCGAAGCGACGCCGGCTATCGCCCAACAGGCTCTGCAGTAACTCCACGCCGATCTCGCCATCATCCTCGGCCAGATCGGCGGCGTTCTCGAGAAAGTTGAGCAGGCGCCGGCCGTCGCCATCAGCAGCGGCCAGAAGAATCTGAAAGGCCTCGTCTGACAGGCCGAGATGACGTTCGCCCAGGCCTTTCGGGTCGCTCAACGCACGATTGACCAGCTTGCGCATCGCGGCCTCGTCGAGGCTCTTGAGGACATAGACACGCGCACGCGACAGCAGCGCATTATTCAGTTCGAACGAGGGATTCTCGGTGGTGGCACCGATGAAGATCAGTGTGCCGTCTTCCACATAGGGCAAAAAGGCATCCTGTTGACTCTTGTTGAAGCGGTGCACTTCGTCGACAAAGAGAATGGTGCGACGGCCGTACTGAGCCGCATGCTGCTGGGCGACCTCGACTGCCTGACGAATCTCCTTGACCCCGGAGAGCACGGCGGAAATGGTTTCGAAATGGGCGTCGGTTACCTTGGCCAGCAGCCGCGCCAGGGTGGTCTTGCCCACCCCTGGCGGCCCCCAGAAGATCATCGAGTGCAGCGCCCCCTGCTCCAGCGCCTCACGCAACGGTTTGCCCGGCGCCAGCACGTGCTCCTGTCCGACGTATTCGTCCAGGCTGGTAGCACGTAAACGCGCAGCCAGGGGCTGCGCGACGGGTTGGCGACCGAACAGATCCACGCCTTACTCCTGGATGACGTCCGCGCCTTCCGGAATGTCGAAGGTGAACAGATGGTCTTCGACCGGCTCGTTCATCTTCACATTCAGGAAAAGGATGTTGGTGCGCTGGCCAATGCTGTCGATCAGTTGCATGTCGTTGAGGACGCGATTGCGGAACGACAGGCGCAGGCTGTCGAACAAGCTGTCCTTGGCCTTGGGCTTGAGAATGAAGTCGACCACACTACCGCCTTCCTTGTAGTCGATCTCGAAGTTTTCGCGGATCTGCGAGACATCGCCGGAGAGCAACAACGCCGGGGTATGGGTCAGGCGCTGATCGAGCGTCTGAATGGTGACCTGCTCCAGATCCGGATCGTAAAGCCAGACCTTCTCGCCATTGGAAACCAGCAATTGCTCCATGGGCTGGTCGGTGTGCCAACGGAACATGCCCGGACGCTTGAGCGCCAGCTGCCCTGCGGTTTCCTGCAACTGAGTGCCGCTGGCGTCGAGGGTCAGCTGAGAGAAGCGCGCACTGATGGTTTGCGCCTGGCTGAGCAATTCGCTCAAACGCTTGGTGGCAGCCTCTTCATCAGCCTGGGCGGTCAGCAGGGTAAAGCTCAAAGCAGCCAGCATCAGCAGGCGAATAACACGCATATAAACCCCTTGAGTCCGTATGAGAATGGCGAGGCGACTCCGTACCTCGCACTGCTCGGCAGCACCTTGGCTGCCGTGAATCCTGTAGACCGCGAATTCAGCGGTTTATCCACGAGGCGTAACACTCAGTCGCGAGATGAACCGGGTGCAAGCACCTCGCGAGATCCGTTGGTATTCATCGAGCTGACCACGCCAGCCATTTCCATCGCCTCGATCATCCGCGCGGCACGGTTGTAGCCGATCTTCAGCTTGCGCTGTACGGCGGAAATGGAAGCGCGACGGCTTTCCAGCACGAAGTTGACCGCTTCGTCGTACAACGGGTCTTCCTCGCTACCCTCGCCGCCTTCACCACTGCCACCTTCGAAGCTGCCGCCACCCTCTTCGGAGCCGGCGAGAATGTCTTCGTTGTAATCCGGCGCACCGCGCAGCTTCCAGGCTTCGACCACACGATGCACTTCGTCGTCCGAGACGAAGGCGCCGTGAACACGAATGGGCAAGCTGGTGCCCGGCGGCATGTAGAGCATGTCACCGTGGCCGAGCAACTGCTCAGCGCCGCCCTGGTCGATGATGGTGCGCGAGTCGATCTTGCTCGACACCTGGAACGCCATGCGGGTCGGGATATTGGCCTTGATCAGACCCGTGATCACGTCCACGGATGGGCGCTGGGTGGCGAGAATCAGGTGAATGCCCGCCGCACGCGCCTTCTGGGCGATACGGGCAATCAGCTCTTCGACCTTCTTGCCGACGATCATCATCATGTCGGCGAATTCGTCGACCACCACGACGATGGTCGGCAGAGGTTTGAGTAAGGGTGCTTCGTCGTCCATGCTTTCGCGGCGGAACAACGGATCAGTCAACGGCTCACCGGCCTCGATGGCGTCCTTGACCTTGCGGTTGAAGCCCGCCAGGTTGCGCACGCCCATCTTCGACATCAGCTTGTAGCGTCGCTCCATCTCGGCAACGCTCCAACGCAGGGCGTTGGCCGCTTCCTTCATATCGGTGACAACCGGGCAAAGCAGGTGCGGAATGCCTTCGTAGATCGACAACTCGAGCATTTTCGGGTCGATCATGATCAGTTTGGCGTCTTCCGGGCTCGACTTGAACAGAATCGACAGAATCATTGCATTCACGCCCACCGACTTACCGGAACCGGTGGTACCCGCCACCAGTAGGTGCGGCATCTTGGCCAGATCGGTGATCACCGGTTTACCGCCGATGTCGTGCCCCAGCGCCAGAGTGACTGGCGACTTTGCATCGTCATATTCGGGTGTCGACAGCACTTCGGAGAAGCGCACGATCTGACGATTCTCGTTGGGAATCTCGATACCGACAGTGGTCTTGCCCGGAATGACCTCCACGACCCGCACGCTGGTCACCGCCAGCGAACGCGCCAGGTCCTTGGCCAGGTTGGCAATGCGGCTGACCTTGACCCCGGCAGCTGGCTGGATTTCGTAGCGCGTGATCACCGGCCCCGGATGGATCGAGTCCACCGCGACCTCGACACCGAACTCCTTGAGCTTGATTTCCAGCAGGTGGCCGACGCCCTTGAGCGACTCAGGCGAGTACTCGACCTTCTTGGCTTCCGCCGGATCGAGCAGAGAAATCGGCGGCAAGGTGCCTTCCACCGCGCTGTCGACAAATAGTGGCGCCTGCTTTTCCTTCTGCACGCGCTTGCTTGGTTCTGGCGCCTTGGCCACTGGCGGCGGCGCAATTACCGGCGCTGGACGCTTCTCGCGCTCGCTCATGTGCTTGCTCAGCGACTCTTCGCGTTCGAGCAGGCGCTCCTTGACCTTGGCCTGCTCACGACGATCCGACACCACTGGCGCAGCCACCTCGGTGACCCGTTCGTCCAGCTCGCGCAGCTGAATCTTCATCTGCTTGCGCTCGCTACGGGCATTCCACCAGCCAGTGATGGCGCTATGAATCAGCTCGATCAGATCGAGGGTGATCTTGCCGGTCAGATCCATCACGCGGAACCAGGAAAGGTCGGTGAATACGGTCAAACCGAACAGGAACAGCGCCAGGAATAACAGCGTACTGCCCTGTACGTTCAGCGCATGCACGGCCAGATCGCCCAGGCTGGCACCGAGCATGCCGCCACCCGAGCCCTGCATGCCAGCGGCCGCTGCAAAATGAATATCGCCAAGCGCAGCACCGGAAAGAATCAGGAAGACCAGGCCGATGCTGTGCCAGGAAAACAGCCAGCCGTTCCAGTGCCAGGGTTGATTGCGGGTGCGAAACACCTGCCAGGTCTTGGCCGCCAGCAGGAGCGGGAAGATGTAGGCGAAGTAACCCAGTGCGCCGAACAGTGCGCTGGAGAGCCAGGCGCCAATGCTGCCGCCGGCGTTGATGATGCGCTCGACCTGCACACTGTTGTCCCAGGCCGGGTCGGCGACGTTATAGGTCAACAGTGCCATCAGCAGGTACAGGCACAGAGCGCCCAGGGCGATCAATGCGCCTTCCTTCAGTCGATACTGAAGCTTCTGACGCCAGTCGGTAATCTGGGTGGTGGAATTTTTCAAAACAGCCATTTCCTGCGCCCTTGGCGCGTCCATCTGATGGTTAACCGCGAAGCGGCCTATTGTAGGGCCAGCCTGACGCCCAGGCCAATTGCCAAGCTCCCGCACCCACCCCGCTTCGGTGTAGCATAGCCGCCAGCAGCTTCCATGCGGCTCAATTGGAGCACGCATTCTCTTTTGTGACAAAGGCTTATGGGGGTTTTTTATGAGCGAAGTCAAGCATTCCCGCCTGATCATCCTGGGTTCCGGCCCTGCCGGTTACAGCGCCGCCGTTTATGCTGCGCGCGCCAATCTCAAGCCCGTGGTCATCACCGGCATCCAGCCTGGCGGTCAGCTCACCACCACCACCGAAGTGGACAACTGGCCGGGCGACGTCGAAGGCCTCACCGGCCCGGCACTGATGGAGCGCATGCAGAAGCACGCAGAACGCTTCGACACCGAGATCATCTACGACCACATCCATACCGCCGAGTTGCAGAGCCGCCCCTTCGTGCTCAAGGGCGACAGTGGCACCTATAGCTGCGATGCCCTGATCATCGCTACCGGCGCCAGCGCCCAGTACCTTGGCCTGCCGTCGGAAGAGGCCTTCTCCGGCAAGGGCGTCTCCGCCTGCGCCACCTGCGATGGCTTCTTCTATCGCAACCAGGTGGTAGCCGTGATCGGTGGCGGCAACACCGCTGTGGAAGAGGCGCTGTACCTGTCGAACATCGCCAAGGAAGTGCACCTGGTGCACCGTCGCGACAAACTGCGCTCGGAGAAGATCCTGCAGGACAAACTGTTCGACAAGGTCGAGAACGGCAACATGCGCCTGCACTGGAACCACACCCTGGACGAAGTACTGGGCGACCAGACCGGCGTGACTGGTATGCGCCTGAAAAGCACCCTGGACGGCAGCACCAAGGAGCTGGATCTGGCTGGCGTGTTCATCGCAATCGGCCACAAGCCCAACACCGAGCTGTTCGTCGGCCAGTTGGACATGCATGACGGCTACCTGAAGATCAAGGGCGGCAGCGAAGGCAATGCCACTGCCACCAGCATCGAAGGTGTGTTCGCCGCTGGCGACGTGGCCGATCACATCTACCGTCAGGCTATTACCTCGGCAGGCGCAGGCTGCATGGCCGCGCTGGATGTCGAGAAGTTTCTCGACGGCAATTGATGGACAAGGGCAAGCGTCACCGCTCGCCCTACCCTCTTCCGCTGGACAATCGCACATGCTGACCTGGCTGCAACGTGACTCACAGCAGTTTCCGCCACTGGCAAAAGCCATGCGTGAACCCAACGGCCTGCTGGCTGCCGGCGGCGACCTGAGCGCCGACCGCCTGATCAGCGCCTATCGGCACGGCTGCTTCCCCTGGTTTCAGGATGGCCAGCCGATTCTCTGGTGGTCGCCCGATCCGCGCACCGTTCTGCTCCCTGATGAGCTGCATGTTTCCCGCAGCCTGGCCAAACTGCTGCGCCAGCAGCGCTATCGCGTTACCTTCGACCAGGACTTCGCCGCTGTCATACAGGCCTGCGCCGAGCCACGCATTTACGCCGATGGGACCTGGATTACTCGCGACATGCAGGAGGCTTACCTACAGCTGCATCAGCGCGGTATCGCCCACTCCGTGGAAGTTTGGAGTGGAGACGAGTTGGTCGGCGGACTTTACGGTCTGGCGATGGGGCAATTGTTTTTTGGTGAATCGATGTTCAGCCGCACCGACAACGCCTCCAAGGTCGGTTTCGCCACACTGGTCGGCAAGCTGCGAGACTGGGGCTTCGTCCTCATCGACTGCCAGATGCCCACGCAGCACCTGCACAGCTTCGGCGCCAGAGCCATACCGCGCGCCAGCTTCGCCGAGTATCTGCAGCGTCATCTTGATCTGGCTTCCAGTGCAGACTGGCTCGCCTAGTCGATCTTCGCAGCCTGGCATACACTCTTATCAGGCTTCCCCGAGACACCGCCATGACCGAGCTGGCCCGCCTGAAGTTCTATGCCACTCAACCCCATCCATGCAGCTATCTGCCGGAAGAACAGGCCACTACCCTGTTTCTCGACCCCAGCCAGCCCATGGATGTGCTGGTTTATGCAGAACTTTCGGAAATGGGCTTTCGCCGCAGCGGCGACCATCTCTACCGACCGCATTGCCAGCAGTGCACCGCCTGCATTCCTGCACGCATTCCTGCCGCACGCTTCACACCTAACCGCCAGCAGCGACGCATCCTCAAACGCAATGAAGACATCGTCGTTCGCTGTGTGCGCCCGGCATTCACTGAAGAGTATTACGATCTCTACGTGAGCTATATCGAGCAGCGCCACGCTGACGGTGACATGTATCCACCGAGCCGCGACCAGTTCTCGACCTTTCTGATTCGCGACCTGCCGTTCTCACGTTTCTATGAGTTTCGTCTGCAGGGCAGACTGGTCGCCATCGCAGTCACTGACGTTCTGCCAAACGGCCTATCGGCGGTTTATACCTTCTATGACCCCACCGAAGAACGCCGCAGCCTGGGGCGATTCGCCATCCTCTGGCAAATTGGCGAAGCCGAGCGCCTGGGGCTGGAGGCTGTCTACCTCGGCTACTGGATCAAGAATTGTCGCAAGATGAACTACAAGACCCAGTACCGCCCCATCGAACTTTTCGTCAATCAGCGCTGGACACTGCTCACCTAGCCCCTCTGCCACCCCCCAGCCAACTCGACACTCCAAGCCACTTGGCGCAGCCCCCTGTTTTCGGGCACAATGCACGCCGCTTTTGCCTGGCGCCAGTTGCACCGGGCCATTTCTTGGATACCGAGGGCTTTACTGCATGTCGAAAGAAGACAGCTTCGAAATGGAAGGCACTGTCGTCGACACCCTGCCCAACACCATGTTCCGCGTGGAGTTGGAAAACGGGCACGTCGTTACCGCGCACATCTCCGGCAAGATGCGCAAGAACTACATCCGCATTCTCACTGGTGACAAGGTGCGCGTTGAGCTGACACCTTATGACTTGAGCAAGGGCCGCATCACCTACCGCGCCCGTTAAGCCAAGCACCAAACGAAAACGCCCGGCATATGCCGGGCGTTTTCGTTGATTCACTGAAAGCCATCAAGGCTTTCAGTGAATCTGAGGCCATTCGATCAGGCGACTTCTGCCGCCGTCTCGAACTCGAAGCTGGGCTCACCATCCTTGACGTCGATGTGTACCACACCGCCATGCTCGGCCAGTTCGCCAAAGAGGATCTCCTCTGCCAGCGGACGCTTGATCTTGTCCTGAATCAAACGCGCCATCGGCCGCGCGCCCATCATCACATCGTAACCACGCTCGGCCAGCCAGCCACGTGCCGCATCACTAACTTCCAGCGTGACACGCTTGTCTTCCAGCTGTGCCTGCAGTTCGGTGAGGAACTTGTCGACAATGCTCTTGATGGTCTCGTGACTCAGGCGGCCGAACTGGATGATGGTATCCAGGCGGTTGCGGAACTCCGGCGTGAAGCTTTTCTTGATGACTTCCATGGCATCGGTGGAGTGATCCTGCTGAGTGAAACCGATCGACGCACGCGAGGCGGTTTCCGCACCGGCGTTGGTGGTCATGATCAGGATCACGTTGCGGAAGTCCGCCTTGCGCCCGTTGTTGTCAGTCAGCGTGCCGTGGTCCATGACCTGCAGCAGCAGATTGAAGACTTCCGGGTGCGCTTTCTCGATTTCATCGAGCAGCAATACGCAGTGCGGCTGCTTGGTGATCGCCTCAGTCAGCAGGCCGCCCTGGTCGAAACCTACGTAACCAGGTGGCGCACCGATCAGGCGCGACACGGTGTGGCGCTCCATGTACTCGGACATGTCGAAACGTACCAGCTCGATACCCATGGCCTTGGCCAACTGCCGTGCGGCCTCGGTCTTGCCCACACCAGTAGGGCCGGCGAACAGGAAGGAACCGACCGGCTTGTCCGGCGCCTTGAGGCCCGCACGCGACAGTTTGATCGCGGTAGCCAGCGAATCGATAGCGGCATCCTGACCGAATACCGTGAGTTTCAGATCGCGCTCCAGATTACGCAGCAGCTCCTTATCGGAGCTGGACACGTGCTTCGGCGGAATCCGCGCGATCTTGGCGACGATGTCCTCGACCTGCGCCACCTCGATACGCGCCACACGCTTTTCTTCCGGTTGCAGGCGCTGGTAAGCCCCCGCCTCGTCGATCACGTCGATAGCCTTGTCCGGCATGTGGCGATCGTTGATGTAGCGCGCAGCCAACTCGGCCGCTGCACGCAGGGCTTCGTCGCTGTATTCGATGTGATGGTGCTGCTCGAAGCGCGCCTTGAGCCCCCTGAGGATACCCACGGTATCCTCCACGGAAGGCTCGACCACGTCGACTTTCTGGAAGCGCCGCGCCAGCGCGCGGTCCTTCTCGAAGATGCCGCGAAATTCCTGGAAGGTGGTCGAACCTATGCAGCGAATCTCGCCGGACGACAGCATCGGCTTGAGCAGGTTGGATGCATCCATCACCCCGCCCGACGCCGCACCTGCACCAATGATGGTGTGGATCTCGTCGATGAAGAGGATGGCATGCGGCCTTTTGCGCAGCTCGTTGAGCAGCGCCTTGAAGCGCTTCTCGAAGTCACCACGGTACTTGGTACCCGCCAGCAGCGCGCCGAGATCCAGCGAATACACTACGCTATCAGCCAGCAGGTCAGGTACCTGCTCGTCGACGATGCGCTTGGCCAGTCCTTCGGCGATGGCTGTCTTGCCGACACCAGCCTCACCTACCAGCAGCGGGTTGTTCTTGCGACGGCGGGCGAGAATCTGCGCAACACGCTCGACCTCATGCTCGCGACCGACCAGTGGATCGATACGCCCCTGACGAGCCAACTCATTGAGGTTGCTGGCGTAGGCATCCAGCGGATTGCCAGAAGCGGATGACTCGCCGCCCTCATCATCCTGCATGTCCTGATCATTTTCGTGCTGATCACCATGCCCAGGCACCTTGGAGATACCGTGGGCGATGTAGTTGACCACATCGATACGGGCCACGCTCTGCTGCTTGAGCAGGAACACGGCCTGGCTTTCCTGCTCGCTGAAGATCGCGACAAGCACGTTGGCGCCGGTCACTTCACGCTTGCCGGAGCTCTGCACATGGAACACCGCACGCTGCAGGACGCGCTGGAAGCCAAGCGTTGGCTGCGTTTCGCGGTCTTCATCATGCTGAGGAATCAGCGGCGTGGTGGAGTCGATGAACTCCTGCAAATCATGGCGCAGCTTGTCGAGGTTGGCCCCACAGGCCCTTAAAACGCTGGCCGCCGCTTCATTATCCAGCAAGGCGAGCAGCAGATGCTCGACCGTCATGAATTCATGACGCTTGGCACGGGCCTCCTTGAAAGCCAGATTGAGGGTGACTTCGAGCTCTCGATTCAACATAGCTTCACCTCATACCCAAGTGGCCGGCGTTAACCGTCCTTCTCTATTTCACAGAGTAGCGGATGCTGGCTCTCTCGCGCGTACTGGTTGACCTGCATTGCCTTGGTCTCCGCAATATCGCGGGTGTACACACCGCACACCGCACGCCCTTCTGTATGGACGGCCAGCATGATCTTGGTCGCCAGCTCCCGGTTCATGCCGAAAAACGTTTCGAGCACTTCGACGACGAAATCCATCGGGGTGTAGTCGTCATTGAATAAGACCACCTTGTACATCGGTGGTGCCTGCAATGCTGGCTTGGATTCCTGAACAGCAATACCAGAGGAGTCATCCTCATGCTCTGCCGGGTGATCCTGATTGAATGTTAGTCGAATCTGGCTACTTGCATGCATGCTGAAATCAGAGGTTCAAGGCCGGGCGAACGGGGATGCTAGAGGGAGTTTGACTGAGTTCTCAGCCAACCGCCGTATAGCCTTGACTAACGGCAAAAGGGTGTTACAACAAATAAATACCCACTGGTGGGTATCAGGGATTCCACGCCTTCGCCCAGCCTGGTCGGTTATCGCGTGGAATCGAAGTGGATGATACTCCAGAGATGGAGTCCTTTGCAGAGGGATATCAGCATGCTCAGCGGTAAGGTCAAGTGGTTCAACAACGCCAAAGGCTATGGATTCATCCTGGCCGATGGCCGAGATGAGGACCTGTTCGCCCACTACTCGGCTATCCAGATGGACGGTTACAAGACATTAAAGGCCGGCCAGCCGGTCCGCTTCGAGATCGTGCAAGGCCCCAAAGGACTGCATGCCATCAATATCAGCGCGGTTACCGCCAACCAGGACGCCCCCGTGGCCGTACCCCAGGCGCAAAATATCGCGAGCACTGTCGAAGTCTGAGTCTCCTGCAGCCACAAAAACGCCGAGAGCGTTTTCGCGCGCAAGCCCCGAAGGGGCGAAGCACATGGATGTGCTGAACACAAAAAGGCCGGTCATATGACCGGCCCTTCTCACGCTGTCGATCAGTGAACTGATCACATATGGCTGATCATCGCATCGCCGAACGCAGAACACGACATCAGCTTCGCACCCTCCATCAGACGCTCGAAGTCATAGGTCACGGTCTTGGCGGCGATGGCGCCGTTGGTGCCCTTGATGATCAGATCAGCCGCTTCGGCCCAACCCATGTGACGCAGCATCATCTCGGCGGAGAGAATGACCGAACCCGGGTTGACCTTGTCCTGACCGGCATACTTGGGCGCCGTGCCGTGAGTCGCCTCGAACATGGCCACCGAATCGGACAGGTTGGCGCCGGGCGCGATGCCGATGCCGCCGACTTCGGCCGCCAGGGCATCGGACAGATAGTCGCCATTGAGGTTGAGAGTGGCGATCACATCGTATTCGGCCGGACGCAGCAGAATCTGCTGCAGCATGGCGTCGGCGATCACGTCCTTGACCACGATATTCTTGCCGGTGCGCGGATTCTTGAACTGCATCCATGGGCCGCCGTCAAGCAGCTCGGCGCCGAATTCCTCGCGGGCGATCTCGTAGCCCCATTCCTTGAAGGCACCCTCGGTGAACTTCATGATGTTGCCCTTGTGCACCAGGGTCACCGAGCTGCGGTCATTGTCCACGGCATATTGCAGCGCCTTGCGCACCAGGCGCTTGGTACCCGCCTCGGAAACCGGCTTGATGCCGATACCGCACATGTCGGTGAAACGGATCTTCTTGACGCCCATTTCCTCGGTGAGGAATTTGATGACCTTCTGGGCCTCGGGGCTGCCAGCTTTCCACTCGACACCGGCGTAGATGTCCTCGGAGTTCTCGCGAAAGATCACCATATCGACGTCGCCCGGCTTCTTCACCGGGCTTGGCACACCTTCGAACCAACGCACCGGGCGCAGGCAGACGTAGAGGTCGAGTTCCTGGCGCAAGGCCACGTTCAATGAGCGGATACCGCCGCCAACAGGCGTGGTCAGCGGGCCTTTGATCGAAACCACGTAATCACGTACCGCCTCGAGGGTTTCTTTCGGCAGCCAGGTGTCCTGGTCGTAAACCTGAGTGGCTTTCTCACCGGCGTAAACTTCCATCCAGGAGATCTTGCGAGCTCCGCCGTAGGCTTTTTCGACGGCAGCGTCTACGACCTTGATCATCACCGGAGAAATATCGACGCCAATTCCATCACCCTCGATGAACGGGATGATCGGGTTATCCGGAACAGTCAGCGACATATCGGCGTTGACGGTGATTTTGTCACCGCTGGCTGGCACCTGGATCTTCTGGTATCCCATGCTGGACTCCATCTTGTGGTTAGACAGGCACTCCCGAGAGTAGCGCAAACCGCTCGCGGAGACACATGTGCAAAGGTCTTATTCAACTGGGCATTCTGTGGCGAGGTGTCGCAGTGGTATACTGCTTAGGTGACTAACGAGTCATAAGGGGTGACCTGACTGGAACCAGGCAGCAACCTCTTGAAACCGGTAAACGGCCACCACTGTCTGCCGGCTCGAAATGCTCGACACTCTACGGGTGCATCCAACATCACCGCGGCGAGTCCTCGACCCGGCCCCGCCATCATGGGGCTCAAGCGCCTACCTGCGCAGGTCGAGTTTCTATGCGCGCTCAGCAAAGAAGAGAGTTAACCCTAAATGTCCACCCCTTCGAAGATCATCTACACCTTCACCGACGAAGCTCCGGCCCTCGCTACCTATTCGCTTCTGCCCATTGTAGAAGCCTTTGCCGCCTCGGCTGACATCTCCGTTGAAACCCGCGACATCTCTCTTGCTGGACGGATCCTGGCAAGCTTTGCCGACCGCCTGGACGCCGATAAGCGCATCGATGACGACCTGGCCAAACTGGCCGAACTGACTCTGCAAGCCGACGCCAATATCATCAAACTGCCGAACATCAGCGCTTCCGTACCTCAGCTCAAGGCGGCCATCGCCGAGCTGCAGGCTCAGGGCTACAACATTCCTGATTTCCCGGAAGATCCGCAGAACGACGAAGACAAAGAAGTTCGCGCCCGCTACGCCAAGATCCTGGGCAGCGCCGTGAACCCGGTTCTGCGTGAAGGCAACTCCGACCGCCGCGCTCCGGCCGCAGTCAAGGCCTATGCCCGCAAGCATCCACACAGCATGGGCAAGTGGAGCATGGCTTCGCAGTCCCACGCTGACTACATGCGCGGCGGCGACTTCTTCTCCAGCGAGCAATCGATCACCATGGCCAAGGCCGGTGACGTGCGCATCGAGTTCGTCGGCAAGGACGGCAAGGTCGAAGTCAAGAAACAACTCGCCCTGCAGGAAGGCGAAGTGTTCGACAGCATGTTCATGAGCTGCCGCAAGCTGCGTGACTTCTTCGAGAAGACCCTGCAGGACTGCAAGGACACCGGCGTGATGTGGTCCCTGCACGTCAAGGCGACCATGATGAAGGTCTCCCACCCGATCGTCTTCGGCCACGCTGTCAGCGTTTACTACAAGGACGTGTTCGACAAGTACGGTGATCTGTTCAAGGAACTGGGCGTCAACCCGAACAACGGTATCAGCAGCGTCTACGACAAGATCAAGTCGCTGCCAGCCTCGCAGCAGGAAGAAATCCTGCACGACATCCACGAGGTCTATGCCCATCGCCCGGAAATGGCTATGGTCGACTCGGTCAAGGGCATCACCAACCTGCACATCCCGAGCGACGTCATCGTTGACGCCTCGATGCCGGCGATGATCCGCAACTCCGGCCAGATGTGGGGCAAGGACGGCAAGCAGAAAGACACCAAGGCCGTCATGCCTGAGAGCACCTACGCGCGCATCTATCAGGAAATGATCAACTTCTGCAAAACCAACGGTGCGTTCGACCCGACCACCATGGGTACCGTGCCGAACGTCGGCCTGATGGCGCAGAAGGCCGAAGAGTACGGCTCTCACGACAAGACCTTCGAAATGACCGCCGACGGCACCATGCGCGTCGTAGCTGCCGACGGCACCGTGCTGATGCAGCACCAGGTCGAAGCCGGTGACATCTGGCGCGCCTGCCAGACCAAGGACGCGCCGATTCGCGACTGGGTCAAGCTGGCCGTTACTCGCGCCCGTCAGTCCGAGACCCCGGCCATCTTCTGGCTGGACCCGGAACGCGCCCACGACCGCGAACTGCAAAAGAAGGTCGAGCTGTACCTCAAGGATTACGACCTGACCGGTCTGGACATCCGCATGATGGGCTACAACGAAGCCATTCGCGTATCCATGGAGCGCATGATCCGTGGCCAGGACACCATTTCGGTGACCGGCAACGTGCTGCGTGACTACCTGACCGACCTGTTCCCGATCATGGAGCTGGGCACCTCGGCCAAGATGCTGTCCATCGTTCCGCTGATGGCTGGCGGCGGCATGTACGAAACCGGCGCCGGCGGCTCGGCACCCAAGCACGTGCAGCAACTGGTCGAAGAGAACTACCTGCGTTGGGATTCCCTGGGCGAGTTCCTGGCCCTGGCCGTGTCGCTGGAAGAGACCGGCATCAAGACCAACAACGCCAAGGCCAAGGTTCTGGGCAAGACCCTGGATCAAGCCACCGGCAAGCTGCTGGACAATAACAAGTCCCCGGCGCGCAAGGTCGGCGAGATCGACAACCGTGGTAGCCACTTCTACCTGGCCCTGTACTGGGCACAAGCCCTGGCCGAGCAGAATGACGACGCCGAGCTGAAAGCCCGCTTCGCCCCGCTGGCCAAGCAACTGACCGAGCAGGAAGCGACTATCGTTGGCGAACTGGCTGCCGTACAAGGCAAGCCGGTCGAAATCGGTGGCTACTACCGCTCCAACCCCGAGCTGACCAGCAAGGTGATGCGCCCCAGCGCCACCTTCAACGCCGCTCTGGCCGCACTGAATGCCTGATTAAGGCCTTTGCGTGAAAAGAACCCCGGCCTCGTGCCGGGGTTTTTCGTTAGGCTAGGCCCCCTGTTCGATGAGTACAGACATCAAGTTGGTGACAGTCGGTGCGCGCGGCGCACCCTACCCCGGAGGATTTCAGATGGTGTGGCAACCCCACATCACCGTGGCCACGGTGATCGAAGATGATGGTCGTTTCCTGTTCGTCGAAGAACTCAAGGCCGGTCGCATGGTGCTCAACCAGCCGGCCGGGCATCTGGAAGCCGACGAGACCCTACGCGAAGCTGCGCTGCGCGAGACGCTCGAAGAAACCGGCTGGGAGGTGGAGCTCAACGGCCTGCTCGGCATCTACCTCTATACCGCGCCGAGCAATGGCGTGACCTACCAACGCGTGTGCTTCAGTGCCCGACCCGTGCGCCATGACCCTGATCGCAAACTGGACACCGATATCAACGGCATCACTTGGCTGACCCGTGACGAGCTGGCAACACAGCCCGAGCGCTGGCGCAGCGAGCTGGTGCTGCGTTGCGTCGACGACTACCTGGCCGGTATCAGCGGGCCATTGGCGTTGGTGCGCGATTGACCACGAGCGTACGCTTTTGCGTAGGGCGCGCTGAGCGCTCCGTCGATACCGCGACGCCTGCCTGGTACGGCGCCCCCTACCGGGCACGAGCTTTCTGGTAAACTCGACGGCTTTTCAGGCTTCACTCGCAGACTCCCATGCAAGCACCTAGCACCCAACGCGTGATCGTCGGCATGTCCGGCGGTGTCGATTCGTCCGTTTCCGCCCTGCTGCTCATCGAGGCGGGCTACCAGGTCGAAGGCCTGTTCATGAAGAACTGGGACGAAGACGACGGCACCGAATACTGCACCGCCATGGACGATCTGGCCGACGCCCAGGCCGTATGCGACCGCATCGGCATCAAGCTGCACACCGCCAACTTCGCCGCCGAGTACTGGGATAACGTGTTCGAGCATTTCCTGGCCGAATACCAGGCCGGACGCACGCCGAACCCGGACATCCTGTGTAACCGCGAGATCAAGTTCAAGGCCTTCCTCGACTACGCACTGTCGCTCGGCGCCGATTTGATCGCCACCGGCCACTACGTGCGTCGCCGTGATATCGACGGCCGCACCGAACTGCTCAAGGGCCTGGACCCGAACAAGGACCAGAGCTACTTCCTGCATGCCGTCGGCGGCGAGCAGATCGCCCGGACTCTGTTCCCGGTCGGCGAGCTGGAAAAACCACAGGTGCGCGCCATTGCCGAGAAATACGAGCTGGCCACCGCGAAAAAGAAAGACTCCACGGGTATCTGCTTCATCGGCGAACGACGCTTCAGTGACTTCCTCAAGCAGTACCTGCCGGCGCAGCCGGGCGATATCGAAACCACCGACGGCCAGGTCATCGGCCGTCATCATGGCCTGATGTACCACACCATCGGCCAGCGTCAGGGCCTGGGTATCGGCGGCCTCAAGGATGCCAGCGACGATCCCTGGTACGTGCTGCGCAAGGACCTGACTCGCAACGTGCTGATCGTTGGCCAGGGCAACGAACACCCCTGGCTGTTCTCGCGCGCCCTGCTCGCCTCTGACATCTACTGGGTCAACCCGCTGGATCTGAGCAGCCCGCGCCGCCTGACCGCCAAGGTGCGTTACCGCCAGAGCGACCAGCGCTGCACCCTGGAGAAGACCGAGAACGGCTATCGTGCCGTGTTCGAAGAGCCACAACGTGCCGTCACGCCCGGTCAGTCCGTGGTGTTCTATGACGGCGATGTCTGCCTGGGTGGCGGTGTGATCGAAACCGCAGAAGCCTGGTACGAGGACGCCCGATGAGCCCGATTCAGGAGCAACTGGTGGCCCTCGGCGCCGTCTTCGAAGCGGCCTCCCTGGCCGACAAGATCGCCCGTACCGGCCAGGTCAGCGAAGCCTCCATGGGCTGTATGCTCGGCAGCCTGCTGGTGCGCGACCCGAAAAGCACGCTGGACGTATACGGCGGAGATGACCTCAACCTGCGCGACGGTTATCGCGCGTTGATCAGCTCGCTGGAGCGCAATCCATCTGCCCTGCAGCGCGAGCCGCTGCGCTATGCGCTGGCGATGATCGGCCTGGAGCGCCAACTGGACAAGCGCGGCGACATGTTGCAGGTCATGGGCAGCCGCCTGGATCAGATCCAGCAGCAGGTCGAGCATTTCGGCCTGGTCCATGACAACGTCATTGCTGCGTGCGGCGGCCTGTATCAGGACACCATCAGCACCTTCCGCCAGCGGATTCAGGTGCATGGCGACATGCGCTTTCTGCAGCAGCCGAACAACGCCGCGAAAATCCGCGCCCTGCTGCTCGCCGGTATCCGTTCGGCACGCCTGTGGCGTCAGCTCGGCGGCCACCGCTGGCAGCTGGTGTTCAGCCGCAGCAAACTGCTCAAAGAACTCTACGAACTGACGCGAAGCTGACCATGGAGCCCGCCAGCCGCAGCGTAAAACCCCTTCAGGGTGCCCTGCTGCTGGCGCTCTCGGCGCTGCTGTTCGCCTTCACCGGGGTCGGCATTCGCGAAATCTCCGTCAGCGTCAACAACGAGTCGGTGGTGTTCTTCCGTAACCTGGTCGGCGTCTTGTTCTTTCTGCCGCTGCTGCTGGTGCGCGGCGTGCGACCACTGCGCACGACACGGCTGAAATCCCATCTCTGGCGCACCACCTATGGCCTGGCGGCGATGTACTGCTTTTTCTACGCCATCGCCCACCTGCCGCTGGCCGACGCCATGCTTTTCACTTATTCGGCACCGGTGTTCACACCGCTGATCGCACACCTCTGGCTCAAAGAGCCACTGACTCGGCGCATGCTGGTCTGCAGCCTGATAGGCCTGTGCGGTGTACTGCTGGTGGCCAAGCCCAGCGCCGCCCTGTTCGAGGGGCCCGCGCTGTTTGGCCTGGCGGCCAGCCTGTTGGCGGCTTTCGCCTTCGTCTCCATCCGCGAGATGAGTGACAGCGAGCCAGCCACCCGCATCGTTTTCTATTTCTCGCTGTTCAGCGCGCTGTTCTCCGCCATCCCGCTGACCTGGAGCTGGCAACCGCTCGACTCCACGCAACTGAGCTGGCTGCTGGGCATCGGCCTGCTGGCCACCGCCAGCCAGGTGATCATGTCACGCGCCTACGGCCTGGCACCGCCAGGGCTGATCGGTCCAGTCGCCTACCTGGCCATCGTCTTCGCCGGCATCATTGCCTGGCTGCTCTGGGGCGAGACGCCGGACACCCTGTCGCTGCTCGGTGCAGCATTGATCTTCGCCGCCAGTCTGTTATCGGTCGCAAGACGCAGGGCATAGGCGGCCAAGCGCTGGTTTTCATGTATGATGTGCGCCCTTTTCGTCAGAGGTCGTCCAGGCACCTGAGCCAGCGCCTGCTTCATCCAAGCCGGCACGATGCACAGCGCCCCCGGATGGCTTTTCAGCCCGACAGCCCGAGAACGCCTACATGCAGCTTTCCTCGCTCACCGCGGTTTCCCCCGTCGACGGCCGCTACGCCGGCAAAACCAGCGCCCTGCGCCCCATCTTCAGCGAATACGGCCTGATCCGTAGCCGTGTACTGGTCGAAGTGCGCTGGCTGCAGCGCCTGGCTGCCCACGAGGGCATCCCGGAAGTCGCACCCTTCTCCGCCGAAGCCAACGCCCTGCTCAACGAGCTGGCCGAGAACTTCGCCGTCGAGCACGCCGAGCGCGTCAAGGAAATCGAGCGCACCACCAACCACGACGTCAAGGCCGTGGAATACCTGCTCAAGGAGCAGGCTGCCAAGCTGCCGGAGCTGGACAAAGTCAGCGAGTTCATCCACTTCGCCTGCACCAGCGAGGACATCAACAACCTGTCCCACGCCCTGATGCTGCGCGAAGGCCGTGACAGCGTGCTGCTGCCGCTGATGAAGCAACTGGCAGGCGCCATTCGTGAGCTGGCGGTTAAATTCGCCGATGTGCCGATGCTGTCGCGCACCCATGGCCAGCCGGCCTCGCCGACCACTCTGGGCAAGGAACTGGCCAACGTCGTCCACCGCCTGGAGCGCCAGATCGCTCAGGTCGCTGCCGTGCCGCTGCTGGGCAAGATCAACGGCGCCGTGGGCAACTACAACGCCCACCTGTCCGCCTACCCGAGCATCGACTGGGAAGCCAACGCCCGACAGTTCATCGAAGGTGACCTGGGCCTGACCTGGAACCCCTACACCACCCAGATCGAGCCGCACGACTATATTGCCGAGCTGTTCGACGCCATCGCCCGCTTCAATACCATCCTGATCGACTTCGACCGCGATGTGTGGGGCTACATCTCCCTCGGCTACTTCAAGCAGAAGACCGTCGCAGGTGAAATCGGCTCCTCGACCATGCCGCACAAGGTCAACCCGATCGACTTCGAGAACTCCGAAGGCAACCTGGGTATCGCCAACGCAATCTTCCAGCACTTGGCCAGCAAGCTGCCGATCTCCCGCTGGCAGCGTGACCTGACCGACTCCACCGTGCTGCGCAACCTGGGTGTCGGTTTCGCTCACAGCGTCATCGCTTATGAAGCCAGCCTCAAGGGAATCAGTAAGTTGGAGCTTAATGCTCAGAAAATTGCTGAAGACCTGGATGCCTGCTGGGAAGTGCTCGCCGAGCCGATCCAGACCGTCATGCGTCGCTACGCCATCGAGAACCCGTACGAGAAGCTCAAGGAGCTGACCCGCGGCAAGGGCATCAGCCCCGAGGCCTTGCTGGCCTTCATCGACGGCCTGGACATGCCGACCGCCGCCAAGGAAGAGCTCAAGCAACTGACCCCGGCGCGCTACATCGGTAACGCCGTGGCCCAGGCCAAGCGCATTTAAGTGCGATCAGCCTCGAGGACGCCCGGCTGAGCCGGGCGTTTTTGTTTAAAGGTTTTTATCAATTTCAAGGGCTTACTGATGAATCCTGATACTCCGCTGCAATTGCTGGGTGGCCTCACAGCCCGTGAATTCCTGCGCGACTACTGGCAAAAGAAACCGCTGCTGGTGCGCCAGGCGATCCCCGACTTCGAAAGCCCGATCAGCCCGGACGAACTCGCCGGCCTGGCACTGGAAGAAGAAGTCGAATCGCGCCTGGTGATCGAGCACGGCGAGCGCCCCTGGGAGCTGCAGCGCGGCCCGTTCAATGAAGACACCTTCCAGGAGTTGCCCGAGCGCGACTGGACCCTGCTGGTCCAGGCCGTAGACCAGTTTGTCCCGGAAGTGGCCGAACTGCTGGAAGACTTCAAGTTCCTGCCCAAGTGGCGCATCGACGATCTGATGATCAGCTTCGCCGCACCCGGTGGCGGTGTCGGCCCGCATTTCGACAACTACGACGTATTCCTGCTGCAGGCTCACGGCCATCGTCGCTGGCAGATTGGCCAGATGTGCGATGCCGACAGCCCGCTGCTTCCCCACGCCGATCTGAAGATCCTGGCTCAATTCGAACCAACCGATGAATGGGTGCTGGCACCCGGCGACATGCTTTACCTGCCGCCATGCCTCGCCCACTGTGGCACCGCTGAGGATGATTGCATGACCTATTCCGTGGGCTTTCGCGCGCCGAGCGCCGCTGAAGTACTGACCCATTTCACCGATTTCCTCGGCCAGTTCCTGCCCGACGAAGAGCGCTACAGCGATGCCGACATCCAGCCGAGCGAGGATCCCAACCAGATCCAGCGCGACGCCCTGGAGCGCCTCAAGGCCCTGCTCAACGAACACATGAGCGACGAGCGCCTGCTGATGACCTGGTTCGGCCAGTTCATGACCGAACCCAAGTACCCGGAGCTGGTTGCCGGCATCGAGATCGAGGAGGAGGATTTCCTCGGCGCCCTGGAAGATGGCGCGATACTCATCCGCAACCCCAGCGCCCGCATGGCCTGGTCGGAGGTCGGTGAAGACCTGGTGTTGTTCGCCAGCGGTCAGAGCCGCTTGGTCTCGGCTCGCCTGCGCGAACTGTTGAAGCTGATCTGCAGCGCCGATGCGTTACATGTGGAAAACCTCGGCGCCTGGCTGGCCGACGACGAGGGGCGTACCCTGCTGTGGGAACTGGTCAAGCAAGGCAGCCTGGGATTTGCCGATGAGTGAAATCACCGTCCGTGTCGCGGACTGGCATAGGGACAATGCCGAGCTTCGCCGTATCCGCGACAGCGTGTTCGTCGCAGAGCAATCGGTTCCGCCGGAACTGGAATGGGACGCCGAGGATACCGACGCCTTACACTTCATTGCCGAGGAAGGCGATTACCCGGTGGGTACCGCGCGCCTGCTGCCCGACGGCCATATTGGTCGCGTTTCGGTGCTCAAGGATTGGCGCGGCCTGAAAGTGGGCGAAAAACTGATGCAGGCGGTGATTGCAGAAGCGGAAAAACGCGGCCTGCATCAGCAAATGCTCACTGCTCAGGTGCACGCCACGCCGTTCTATGAAAGGCTAGGCTTCAGGATTGTCAGCGACGAGTACCTCGATGCCGGCATACCGCACGTGGATATGGTGCGCACCAGCCAGTAGAGACCGAAATGAACGACAAAGACGCCCCGGTCGATCCGATCGATACGCCAGAGCCCAGCGAACTGGCGGCCATCGAATTCGAGTCGCCTGGGCGTTTTGCCGTGCACAATCCCGAATCCGTTATGCCCGATGTGGCGCAATGGGAGCCCGCCCCGTTCATACTCGGTCAGCACGAGCACCTGGAGCGTTTCAGCCAGCCTCAGCAGGCTCGCGCCCACATCCTGGCGCTGATCCAGCAGGCCCAGCGCACTCTGTGCCTGTACAGCGATGATCTGGAACCATGGCTCTATCACCACAGCAGCGTGCAGCAGGCCTGCACGGGGTTCTTGCTGAGCAGCCCGCGGGCGCGCCTGCGCATCCTCCTGCGTGACCCGACCCGTGCCGTGAAGGAAGGTCACCGGCTGCTCGCCCTGTCACGCCGGCTGTCCTCCAACCTGCATATCCGCAAACTCAACCCGGACTACGCCAGCATCGATCAGGCCTACCTGATCGCCGATGACACAGGCCTGTTCCTGCGGCCTGAGCTCGATCAACAATCCGGCTACACCCTGTATAACGATCCGGCGCGCGTGCGCCAATGCCAAACCCAGTTCGACCAGGCCTGGGATACCAGCATCACCGACCCTGATCTGCGGAGCTTTCTGCTATGACCCTGCGCACGCTGTTCGCCGCCCTGCTTCTCGGCCTGTGCCTGCCGCTGCATGCGGCCACCGAGGTAATCCCGCTGAATTACCGCACCGCTGATGACGTGCTCGGCGTGGTGCAATCGATGCTCGGCAACGAGGGCAAGGTCAGCGCTTACGGTAATCAGCTGATCGTCAATGCGTCCCCAGCCAAGATCGGTGAGGTGCGCGTACTGCTGCAGCAACTCGACACTCGCCCTCGCCGCCTGCTGATCACCGTGGAAAGCGCCGACAGCAACTACCAGAACGACCGTGGCTATCGCGTCGACGGCACCCTCAGCGCCGGCAATGCCGAAGTACAGGTCGGCCGCGGCGAAGTGAACGGTCGCGACCAGGTGCGCATCATTCGCCGCAGCACCGACAGCCGTGGTGGCGGCACCCAGCAGGTACAGGCTACCGAAGGCTATCCGGCACTGATTCAGGTCGGCCAGAGCGTACCGCTGACCACCACCAGCACCGGCCCCTACGGCCAGGTCTACCAGGACACTCAATATCGAGACGTGACTCGCGGCTTCTACGTGACAGCCAGTCTCTCCGGCGAGCTGGTCCATGTTTCCATCAGCAGCCAGCGTGATCGCGTCAGCAACAGCCGTCCCGGTGTGATCGATGTGCAAAGCACCGACACGCGCGTCAGCGGTCGTCTCGGCGAGTGGATTACCCTGGGCGGCGTCAGTGAGGAAACCAGCTCCAGCGGCCGCGACGTGTTGCGTCGGCACACCACTCAGGGGCGCGAAGACATGTCGCTGCGCGTCAAGGTCGAAGCCCTCGACTGACCCCCCCCGACCAAAGTCGAAGTCTTTAACTCCACAAGAACGATGGACAGCTCGTGCAGCCCGCGAAATGCCTGAAACGCCCACCCCATGGGCTACCAAGCGTGACCAGGCAGTCGCCTACTGAATATGTAGTAGTTTTAAAAAAGCACTACAAAACGTTTGACGAAGCATTTTCCCAGAGGCATGATGGCCTCGCTCCCGCTAGCCAGGGGTCCTGAAAAGGATCTCCAGACCGCCCGCGAAGTACTTCGCAACGGTCCGTGTCCCAACAGCCCACAAGGCCGTACGACGAGGTTGCGACTGGAACGAAGTTGTCCTGAGGGACGGGGAAGCGTTTAGCGTCAGACAGATCGAAAGCCCAGCGGGTGCCCAAGGTTTCCACGAGCCAACCGGCCCAAGCGAAGTTCTCGAACTGTTCGCCACATCTCCCCCCCCTCGCGGTCAATCCTCGCCCCAGCCGTATTCTCGCCGTCAAAGTGGAAGCCTCCCGCAGCCGCTGCATCCGTGCACGCATTGCGTGGGTAGTCGGTGCTCAACCAACACATTTTCTGAAGGATTGACCATGTCCGCATATCAAAACGACATCAAGGCTGTAGCCGCTCTGAAAGAGAAGTTCGGCAGCAGCTGGAGCGCTATCAACCCCGAGTCCGTCGCCCGTATGCGCGCTCAGAACCGCTTCAAGACCGGTCTGGAAATCGCTCAGTACACCGCTGACATCATGCGCAAGGACATGGAAGAGTACGACGCCGACTCCTCCGTCTATACCCAGTCGCTGGGTTGCTGGCACGGCTTCATCGGTCAGCAGAAGCTGATCTCGATCAAGAAGCACCTGAAAACCACCAACAAGCGCTACCTCTACCTGTCCGGCTGGATGGTTGCCGCTCTGCGCTCCGACTTCGGCCCGCTGCCGGACCAGTCGATGCACGAGAAGACCGCCGTCTCCGACCTGATCGAAGAGCTCTACACCTTCCTGCGTCAGGCCGACAGCCGCGAACTGGATCTGCTGTTCACCGCACTGGATGCTGCTCGCGCAGCTGGCGATCAAGCCAAGGCTGCCGAGATCCAGAACCAGATCGACAACCACGAAACTCACATCGTGCCGATCATTGCCGACATCGATGCTGGCTTCGGTAACCCGGAAGCCACCTACCTGCTGGCCAAGCGCATGATCGAAGCCGGTGCATGCTGCATCCAGATCGAGAACCAGGTTTCCGACGAGAAACAGTGCGGCCACCAGGACGGTAAAGTGACCGTTCCTCACGCCGACTTCCTCGCCAAGATCGCTGCCGTTCGCTACGCCTTCCTCGAACTGGGCATCGACAACGGCGTAATCGTTGCGCGTACCGACTCCCTGGGCGCCGGCCTGACCAAGCAGATCGCCGTAACCAACGAGCCGGGCGACCTGGGCGACCTGTACAACAGCTTCCTCGATTGCGAAGAAGTTTCCGCTGCCGACCTGGGCAACGGTGACGTCGTGATCAACCGTGGCGGCAAGCTACTGCGTCCGAAGCGCCTGCCGTCCAACCTGTTCCAGTTCCGTGCTGGCACCGGTGAAGCACGCTGCGTACTGGACTGCATCACCAGCCTGCAGAACGGCGCCGACCTGCTGTGGATCGAAACCGAGAAGCCGCACGTTGGTCAGATCGCGGCCATGGTCAACGAAATCCGCAAGACCATCCCGAACGCCAAGCTGGTTTACAACAACAGCCCATCGTTCAACTGGACCCTGAACTTCCGTCAGCAGGTGTTCGATGCCATGGTTGCCGAAGGCAAGGACGTTTCCGCCTACGACCGCGCCAAGCTGATGAGCGTCGAGTACGACGAAACCGAACTGGCCCAGATTGCCGACGAGAAGATCCGCACCTTCCAGCGCGACGGCTCGGCTCAGGCAGGCATCTTCCACCACCTGATCACCCTGCCGACCTACCACACTGCGGCGCTGTCCACCGACAACCTGGCCAAGGGCTACTTCGCCGACCAGGGCATGCTGGCCTACGTGAAAGGCGTGCAGCGTCAGGAACTGCGTCAGGGTATCGCCTGCGTCAAGCACCAGAACATGGCTGGCTCCGACATCGGCGACAACCACAAGGAGTACTTCGCTGGCGAAGCAGCTCTTAAGGCGAGCGGTAAAGACAACACCATGAACCAGTTCCACTAAGAACGGTTCGCCTGCTGCGGACCACGCATCCGCAGCAGTCTGTTTGCCTAATCCGCCCCGGCTTTGCCGGGGCTTTTTTTATGCCTGGCCGCAGGTTGCGTCCTGCGCACCAATACCGCCGCAAATGCCTACCCCGTGGCCTGCACAGACTCGCCGCACCCGATGAAATGATGCCAACCTGATGGGTGGCCATCACCCCTCCGTGCAGTTTTGTGCAACAGCGCACAGGCACTGTCACTATTCCGTCGTTTTCCTTGGTTAGCGTCATGACTCCGTCGATCAGCCTCACCAGGAGCCCTCCATGCGCAATGAACAAGAGCAAGACGTGCTATTCGGCAATGGCGATGAGCCGCTTAGCAACGCTTCCAGCAATCCCCATATCAACGACCTGATCAATGCCGACCTGAGCCGTCGTCAGGTGGTCGCCGGCGGCGCTGCGCTCGGCGTAATGGGTTTTCTCGGCGTAGCCATGCCCGGCAGCGCCGAAGCCGCCGGCAACCCGGTCATGGACCTGCTCGACCGCCTGAAGAAACGCAGCAAACGCCTGCCGTTCAGCCCGGTGGCGGTGACTCGCGCCGACACCATCAGCGTGCCTGCCGGTTACAAGGCCACCCCCTTCATCCCCTGGGGCACGCCCATTCGTGGCAGCTTCCCGGCCTTTCTCGACAACGCCGGAAACAGTGCCGCCGACCAGGCCGACCAGATCGGCATGCACCATGACGGCATGCACTTTTTCCCCATCGACGGCCAGCGCGGCGGCGGTCGCAAGAGCGACCACGGCCTGCTGGTACTCAACCACGAGTACATCGACGCTCCACTGCTGCACCCCAACGGCCCCACATTGGTCGGTGGCAAGCGCAGCAGTGCCGATGAAGTGCTCAAGGAAATCAACGCCCATGGCGTTTCAGTGGTGGAAGTGCGCCGTGTGCGCGGCCAATGGGAAGTGCTGCCCAGTGCACGCAACCGCCGCATCACGGGTGCGACACCGATGCAGATCAACGGACCGGCGCGCGGTCACGCCTTGCTCCGGACTCGCTACAGCCCCGACGGTACTGCTACCCGTGGCACGCTGAACAACTGCGCCAATGGCTTCACACCCTGGGGCACCTACCTGACCTGCGAGGAAAACTGGGCCGGCTATTTCGCCAGCGGCGATGCCGAGCGCCCGCGTGAAATGACCCGCTACGGTGTCGGCAGCGCCAGCCGCTACGGCTGGGATCACCTGACCGGCGACGAATTTCAGCGCTTCAACGCCACCCGTCTGGCCGCCGAGGCAGCAGGCGACTATCGCAACGAGCCGAACCACTTCGGCTGGATCGTCGAGATCGATCCCTTTGCGCCGGAATCCGCGCCGATCAAGCGCACCGCTCTGGGCCGTTTCGCTCACGAAGGCCTGGTGTTCGCCCCGGTCAAACCGGGCCGCCCGGTGGTCTGCTATTCCGGCGACGACTCGCAGAACGAGTACATCTACAAATTCGTCAGCCGCGGCAGGTACGTACCGGGTCGCAGCAACGGCAGCCTGCTCGATGAAGGCACGCTCTACGTGGCGCGCTTCAAGGCCAACGGCAAGGGTGAGTGGCTGGCGCTGGACATCAAGGACAAGGCCTTTCAGGCAGCCTGCAGGACTGCCGGGGTGAGCTTCGCCGACCAGGGCGAGGTGCTGATCAACACCCGCCTGGCTGCCGACATCGTTGGCGCCACCAAGATGGATCGTCCGGAATGGGGGGCAGTGAACCCGAACAACGGCGACGTCTACTTCACCCTCACCAACAACAGCTCGCGCACCATCGTCGATGCGGCCAACCCGCGCCCAGCCAACGCTTACGGCCACATCATCCGCTGGCGCGAGCAGAGCCGCGACTATGGCAGCCGTGAGTTCGTCTGGAGCCTGTTCCTGCTGGCGGGGCCGGAGAACGACAGCCTCGACCCCAACGGCAGACCGCTGACCGCCGACAACCGCATGGCCAGCCCGGACGGTTTGTGGTTCGACGACGATGGCCGTCTGTGGATCCAGACCGACATGAGCGGCAGCCAGCTCGCCAGCGGCCCGTTCGGCAACAACCAGATGCTGGTCGCCGAGCCCAGCACCGGCGAAATCAAGCGCTTCCTGGTCGGCCCCGTGGGCTGCGAGGTCACCGGCATCACCGCCACACCGGACTTCCGCACGCTGTTCGTCAACATCCAGCACCCGGGCGAAGGCTCGACCCCGACGGATTTTCGCAGCACCTGGCCGGACGGCCCCGGCCGCCGCCCGCGCTCGTCCACCGTGATCGTCACGCGCGAAGACGGCAAACCGCTGCTCTGATCCACACGCCTGCACCTTCTCACTCCTGACGAGAAGGTGCAGGCTCCCAATTCAATGCTTGGACAGGCAAGGCGCGGCAGCAGCTTCTACGCTGGAAGGCAGTCGACTCGCGCAAGGATTGCCCATGCCCCGCTCCACCCTGCTGTTCGGCAGTTGCATCGTGATAGGCAGCCTGACACTCACTTGGTACTGGCAACGCCCGAACACCGGAGAGCCTGCCACCTCGCCGCCAGAGCAAGCGCCAGCACTGCCATTCGCGCAAGGCAGCGCCGTGTCAGCACCAATCGACCTCAGCCCCGAGCAGATGCACCTGCTGAGCAGACCGGAAGTCCAGCAACAGCAACGGCGCCTGGATTTTCATCAGCGCTACACAGGCTTCATCAAGCGTGCCACGGAACTCGACAGCAACAGTCGCGAAGCTCAGGCGCAGACGCTGAGCGAGGGCATTGATGCACTGGAGCGCCAAGGTGAAGTGGCGCTGAGCGAGGCCCTGTTGCTGCAGATCGCCCTGATCAAGGCCGTCAGCGAAAACGAAGACGAGCAGAAGAGACGCGCTGAAGCGCTGATCAAGCGTTACCAGGCCATCAGCGCTGAGCGTGAAGCCAAACTGGCGCAACGATCTGATCCGAACTTCGAGCGCTACAAGGCCGAGGAAAAAAATATCGTCGACGAAGTGCTCGGCCTGCAGAACATTCCCGAAGGGCTCACTCGCGACCAATACCTCAGGCAACGCCTGCAAGAGGCTCGCGAGCGCAATTACCAACAAGCCCCGGATAGCTGAACGCGGCGACAACCCAAGCTATCGCCGCGTTGCTTTCGCGCCTGTTCAGAGCAACTGGTCCAGCAGGTAATAGAGCAGATTGAAGGGTTTGTTGCGGTCGGCCACATCGCTGCTTTCCGACGCATCCAGTACCTGCCCACTGCCATCGAGAACGCTGTTGACGAAGTTGTCCAGCTGCAGGTTCTGCTCCTGGATATCGGAGTTGGCGAACTCGATGATGCTGGTGCAATGGCTTTCGTTGACGTTACGGAACTGCGGGAAATAACCACCGACATTGCTCAGGCTGGCCAGTTGGCTGCGCAGACGCGTGGTGTCCGCGGCCCAGCGCTGCTTGATCAGTGCTTCCTTGGCGGCCTGATTCGGCGCGTTGACGATATCCGGGTAGAAGCGCTCGTAGGAATAGGACGAATAGTTCAGGTCCTGCCAGAAATGTGTATGCCCCATGCGGTCACCCGGCAGATTACTCGAAAGCGCCGGATACAGGCTGCCCAAGTCGTTGCCGCTGAAGCCTGGCAGGCGCGCCTGCAGGTACTGCAATGGCCCCTGAGCGGCATCGAGGCCCCAGGCCTGACGGATCAGCGTCTGCAGCGGATAGGAAGGATAAGCCTGGTTGTCGCCAGCCAGCGCGGTATAGACGGGCCCTGAATCGTTGATCAGGTAACCCCGGTTCGGCGCAATGTCCTGGCGCAGGTTGGCGTAGTTGGTCAGGCTGCCCGCGCCGCCGGCACTGCATCCCGTGGTGAGCATCTGGGTCGGTCGCGGCAGATTGTCCTTCAGCCACCCCACCACCGCGCGCATGTTACGCAAGCCGTTGTGGTGCCACACCAGCGGAGGATTTTCCCCTTGCGGGTCTTCGTAGATCGCCACCTTGTCGCCGGAGTAGATGTCGCCTGTGCAATACGGCACATAGACCATGTTCCAGTTCTGCGTCTTGACGCGCGTCCAAGGATGCAGACGCACGACGAAGGGACTGACCAGGCTGGCGCCGGGGTTGAGCAGCGACATGTAGTCATTGGCAATTCCATCAGGATTACGCGCGCCGCGTATGCCACTTTGCCCGCTGCAACTGGCGTAATCCCAGCAGGCACCGCCACCTTCCAGATAAACGATGGTGTTGCGCGTGTTCGGCACACGATTGATGAAGAACTTGTAGGGCGAGCCATTGCCGCACACCGCACCGGTCTGTGGCGCCATCTGAATCGTTTGCCAGCCGTAGTAATTGCCAGGGTTGAAGCCGCTGTTGAAACCACTCGGATTGGCCAGCAGCGGGTAAGGCCCCACACGTTGAGCGGGCGTCACCGGATTATCGGCCCTGGGCGGCGACACCAGATTGCTCAGGCTCTGCCAGAAACTGTAATCGCCCAGTTCCGCGCTGGCAGGCGCGCTCAGGGCTAGCAACAGAACGGTGGGGACAATACGCGGCAAGGACTGGACAACAGGCATGGCAAAACCCCTCATGTTGTTATTCGTACGAAGGGTCGGCATACCCAGGCAGGGGCAACTTCGCAGACCCAGCGGATGGTGGGCACTGCTCGATCGATGGCATATCGCGCTTTGGCGATTCATGCACGCTAGTACAAAATCAGCTTGACAGCCTCGCTGAATGAATAAAATTTGGTGATAGCGCAAGCCTTTCGATATGCGCTATTGGAATTTAACGCGATGCCCTGCTGCTTTGGCCTTAACACCAAAGTGGCAATGAATTGCTTATCTCGCCGAAGCTCATCAGAGCTCGAAATGAGGCAGATTAGTCAGGTGAATGGCTGTCGGAAATTGCCAGAACAGAGCTGTCAGCTATAGTCCTGAAACGTCGGGCCATACGGCTCGACGCAAAATTGCATCGATGCGACAAGTCAATCAGAAGCTCGACAGAAATGGTCCAACTTCGGGAATAATTTTTTGCTGAAAAATTTACTTACAGTTGGTCTGCACATAGTATTGTATACACACTTCGCGCCAGCGCCCTTGACGGTGCCTGGCAGCTACTAAATTAAAAAGCCGTTCCTTAATTCAAGGAGTACCGGCATGCCTGATGCGGTAACGACCATGTCCCATAACTGGGCTTTCGCTGTGTTCTTGCTGGGTGTCTGCGGGCTCATCGCCTTCATGCTCGGCGTTTCCAGCCTGCTCGGCAGCAAAGCCTGGGGACGTAGCAAGAACGAGCCGTTCGAGTCGGGCATGCTTCCTACCGGCAGCGCGCGTCTGCGCCTGTCAGCCAAGTTCTATCTGGTCGCGATGCTCTTCGTGATCTTCGACGTTGAAGCCCTCTATCTCTTCGCTTGGGCAGTCTCGGTACGCGAAAGCGGCTGGGCAGGCCTGATCGAAGCTACAGTTTTCATAGCAATTCTGTTGGCAGGTCTTGTCTATCTTTGGCGTATCGGGGCGCTCGATTGGGCACCTCAGGGACGTCGTGAACGGCAGGCGAAGCTGAAACAATGAGGCTTTGGCGATGCAATACAAACTTACTCGGGTCGACCCGGATGCGCCCAACGAGGCGTATCCGATCGGCCAGCGGGAGGTCGTCTCCGACCCGCTGCTAGAGGACCAGGTTCACAAGAACATCTACATGGGCAAGCTCTCGGACGCGCTCAACGGCGCGGTCAACTGGGGGCGCAAGAATTCCTTGTGGCCTTACAATTTCGGCCTGTCCTGCTGCTATGTGGAAATGACCACCGCCTTCACCGCCCCGCACGATGTGGCGCGCTTCGGTGCGGAAGTCATTCGCGCATCACCCCGCCAGGCCGACTTCATGGTCATCGCCGGCACCTGCTTCATCAAGATGGCGCCGGTCATCCAGCGTCTCTATGAGCAGATGCTGGAGCCCAAGTGGGTCATCTCCATGGGTTCATGCGCCAACTCCGGCGGCATGTACGACATCTACTCGGTCGTTCAGGGTGTGGACAAGTTCCTCCCCGTGGACGTCTACATTCCCGGCTGCCCGCCGCGTCCGGAGGCGTTCCTGCAAGGCTTGATGTTGCTGCAGGAATCCATCGGCCAGGAGCGCCGCCCGCTATCCTGGGTCGTTGGCGATCAAGGCATCTACCGTGCCGAAATGCCTTCGCAGAAGGAACAGCGGCGCGAGCAGCGAATCGCCGTGACCAACCTGCGTAGCCCCGACGAAGTCTGAGCCGATGCTTGCCTGCGCAAGCGTCACGCCCACTTTCTACGTTGATCGACAGCGACCGAGACCATGACTCAAGACACCGTTGTGTCCATACCGCCTTACAAGGCTGACGACCAGGACGTCGTCGCCGAACTGCGCGCCCGTTTTGGCGACGACAGTTTCACCCTGCAATCGACCCGCACCGGCATGCCGGTACTCTGGGTCGCCCGTGAGCGACTGATCGAAGTCCTCACCTGCCTGCGCAACCTGCCGCGCCCCTATGTGATGCTGTTTGATCTGCACGGCGTCGACGAGCGCCTGCGCACCCAGCGTCGCGGCCTGCCGGACGCCGACTTCACGGTGTTCTATCACCTGATGTCGCTGGAGCGTAACAGCGACGTGATGATCAAGGTCGGCCTGAGCGAGCGCGATCTCAACCTGCCCACCGCCACCAGTATCTGGCCCAACGCCAACTGGTACGAGCGCGAAGTCTGGGACCTGTACGGCATCACCTTCACCGGTCACCCGCATCTGAGCCGCATCATGATGCCGCCGACCTGGGAAGGTCATCCGCTGCGCAAGGACTACCCGGCGCGCGCCACCGAATTCGACCCGTTCAGCCTGACCCTGGCCAAGCAGCAACTGGAAGAAGAAGCCGCGCGCTTCCGCCCCGAAGACTGGGGCATGAAGCGTGGTGGCGAGCACGAGGACTACATGTTCCTCAACCTCGGCCCCAACCACCCCTCCGCGCACGGCGCCTTCCGCATCATCCTGCAGCTCGACGGCGAAGAGATCGTCGATTGCGTACCGGAGATCGGCTACCACCACCGTGGCGCCGAGAAGATGGCCGAGCGTCAGAGCTGGCACAGCTTCATCCCCTACACCGACCGTATCGACTACCTCGGTGGGGTGATGAACAACCTGCCCTACGTGCTGGCGGTGGAGAAGCTCGCTGGCATCAAGGTGCCGCAGAAGGTCGACGTGATTCGCATCATGCTCGCCGAATTCTTCCGCATCACCAGCCACCTCCTGTTCCTCGGCACCTACATCCAGGACGTCGGCGCCATGACGCCGGTGTTCTTCACCTTCACCGACCGTCAGCGCGCCTACAAGGTGATCGAAGCCATCACCGGTTTCCGCCTGCACCCGGCCTGGTATCGCATCGGCGGCGTCGCCCACGACCTGCCGCGCGGCTGGGACAGGCTGGTCAAGGAATTCGTCGACTGGCTGCCCAAGCGTCTCGACGAATACGAGAAGGCGGCGCTGAAGAACAGTATCCTCAAGGCCCGCACCATCGGCGTTGCGCAGTACAACACCAAGGAAGCGCTGGAATGGGGCACTACCGGAGCCGGCCTGCGCGCCACCGGTTGCGACTTCGACCTGCGCAAGGCGCGCCCCTACTCCGGCTACGAGCACTTCGATTTCGAGGTGCCGCTGGCCGTCAATGGCGACGCCTATGACCGCTGCATGGTGCGCGTGGAGGAGATGCGCCAGAGCATCCGCATCATCGACCAGTGCCTGAAGAACATGCCGGAAGGCCCGTACAAGGCCGATCACCCGCTGACCACGCCACCGCCGAAAGAGCGCACGCTGCAGCACATCGAAACCCTGATCACCCACTTCTTGCAGGTTTCCTGGGGCCCGGTCATGCCGGCCAACGAAGCCTTCCAGATGATCGAGGCGACCAAGGGCATCAACAGCTACTACCTGACGAGCGACGGCAGCACCATGAGCTACCGCACCCGGATTCGCACCCCCAGCTTCCCCCATCTGCAGCAGATCCCCTCGGTGATTCGCGGCAGCATGGTGGCGGACCTGATCGCCTACCTGGGCAGTATCGACTTCGTCATGGCCGACGTGGACCGCTGATATGAATACGCTAATTCAGACCGATCGTTTCACCCTCAGCGAAACCGAGCGCTCGGCCATCGAGCACGAGATGCATCACTACGAGGACCCGCGCGCCGCCAGCATCGAAGCGCTGAAGATCGTGCAGAAGGCACGCGGCTGGGTGCCGGACGGCGCCGCTGACGCCATTGGCGAAATCCTCGGCATTCCGGCCAGCGACGTCGAGGGCGTGGCCACCTTCTATAGCCAGATATTCCGCCAGCCAGTTGGCCGCCACATCATCCGCGTGTGCGACAGCATGACCTGCTACATCGGCGGCCATGAGTCTGTGGTCAGTGAGATGCACAAGCAGCTTGGCATCGGCCTCGGCCAGACCACCACCGACAACCGTTTCACCCTGCTGCCGGTGTGCTGCCTGGGCAACTGCGACAAGGCACCGGCACTGATGATCGACGACGACACCTTCGGCGACATCCAGCCCGCCGACGTCGCCAAGCTGCTGGAGGCCTATCAATGAAAGCGCTCACCTCCATTGGTCCAGCCAACCGCGTTGCCCGCAGCGAAGAAACCCATCCGCTGACCTGGCGCCTGCGTGACGACGCCCAGCCGGTATGGCTGGCCGAATACCAGGCCAAGAACGGCTACGCTGCCGCGCGCAAGGCACTGACCGAGATGGCCCAGGCCGACATCGTGCAGACCGTCAAGGAATCCGGCCTCAAGGGCCGTGGCGGCGCAGGCTTCCCCACGGGCGTGAAGTGGGGCCTGATGCCGGCCGACGAATCCATGAACATCCGCTACCTGCTGTGCAATGCCGATGAAATGGAGCCCAACACCTGGAAAGACCGCATGCTGATGGAACAGCTGCCGCACCTGCTGGTGGAAGGCATGCTGATCTCGGCGCGCGCGCTCAAGGCCTATCGCGGCTACATCTTCCTGCGTGGCGAGTACGTCGACGCCGCCGCCAACGTCAACCGTGCCATCGATGAGGCCAAGGCCGCCGGCCTGCTCGGCAAGAACATCTTCGGCTCAGGCTTCGATTTCGAGCTGTTCGTGCACACCGGCGCCGGCCGTTACATCTGCGGCGAAGAAACCGCACTGATCAACTCGCTGGAAGGCCGCCGCGCCAACCCGCGCGCCAAGCCGCCCTTCCCCGCCGCCGTCGGCGTGTGGGGCAAGCCGACCTGCGTCAACAACGTCGAGACCCTGTGCAACGTGCCGGCCATCGTCGGCCAGGGCGTGGACTGGTACAAGGGCCTCGCCCGTCCTGGCAGCGAAGACCACGGCACCAAGTTGATGGGCTTCTCCGGCAAGGTGAAGAACCCCGGCCTGTGGGAACTGCCGTTCGGCATCAGCGCCCGTGAACTGTTCGAGGAGCATGCCGGCGGCATGCGCGACGGCTACCGGCTCAAATGCTGGCAGCCCGGCGGAGCCGGTACCGGCTTCCTGCTGCCCGAGCACCTCGACGCGCAGATGTACGCCGGCGGCATCGCCAAGGTCGGTACGCGCATGGGCACCGGCCTGGCGCTGGCGGTCGATGACTCGATCAACATGGTGTCACTGCTGCGCAACATGGAGGAGTTCTTCGCTCGCGAGTCCTGCGGCTGGTGCACGCCATGCCGTGACGGCCTGCCCTGGAGCGTGAAGATCCTCCGTGCGCTGGAGCGCGGGCAAGGCACCGCCGAAGACATCCGCACCCTGCTCGGCCTGGTCAACTTTCTCGGCCCGGGCAAGACCTTCTGTGCTCACGCGCCAGGCGCGGTGGAGCCATTGGGCAGTGCCATCAAATACTTCCGTGAAGAGTTCGAGGCCGGTGTGGCCAAGGTGGCGACCACGCCCCGCATGCCGGCAAGCGCGAGCTGAACAGACGAATTCCCTTAGCCAGCCGCTTTAGCAAGCGGGTAAACGAAGACTTGAAGAAATGGCCACTATCCACGTAGACGGCAAAGATTTCGAAGTCGATGGTGCAGACAACCTCCTGCAGGCCTGCCTGTCCCTCGGACTCGATATCCCCTACTTCTGCTGGCACCCGGCGCTAGGTAGCGTCGGGGCGTGCCGGCAGTGCGCGGTCAAGCAGTACAACGACGAGAACGACACCCGCGGTCGTATCGTCATGTCCTGCATGACGCCTGCCACTGACAACACCTGGATCAGCATCGACGACGAAGAGTCCAAGGCGTTCCGCGCCAGCGTCGTCGAATGGCTGATGACCAACCACCCGCACGACTGCCCGGTGTGCGAGGAAGGTGGTCACTGTCACCTGCAGGACATGACGGTGATGACCGGGCACAACGCCCGCCGCTACCGCTTCACCAAACGCACCCACCAGAATCAGGAGCTAGGTCCGTTCATCGCCCACGAGATGAACCGCTGCATCGCCTGCTACCGCTGCGTGCGCTACTACAAGGACTACGCCGGCGGCACCGACCTGGGTGTGTTCGGCGCGCACGACAACGTGTACTTCGGCCGCGTCGAGGACGGCACGCTGGAAAGCGAGTTCTCCGGCAACCTGGTCGAGGTCTGTCCGACTGGCGTGTTCACCGACAAGACCCACTCCGAGCGCTACAACCGCAAGTGGGACATGCAGTTCGCCCCGAGCATCTGCCATGGCTGCTCCAGCGGCTGCAACATCAGCCCCGGTGAGCGCTACGGCGAGCTGCGCCGCATCGAGAACCGCTTCAACGGCTCGGTCAACCAGTACTTCCTCTGTGACCGGGGCCGCTTCGGCTACGGCTACGTCAACAACGCGGATCGTCCGCGCCAGCCTCTGCTGGCCGGCCAGGCCATCGGCATCGATGCCGCGCTGGACAAGGCCGCCGAGCTGCTCAAGGGCAAGCGCGTGATCGGCATCGGTTCGCCTCGCGCCAGCCTCGAATCCAACTTCGCCCTGCGCGAACTGGTCGGCGCCGATAATTTCTACAGCGGCATCGCTGCCCGCGAACTGGACAACATCGGCCTGATTCGCGACATCCTGCAAAACGGCCCACTGCCGACGCCGACCCTGCGCGACATCGAGCTGCATGATGCCATCTTCGTCCTCGGCGAGGACCTGACCCAGACCGCCGCGCGCATGGCCCTGGCCCTGCGTCAGGCCGTCAAGGGCAAAGCCACCGAGATCGCTGCCGGTGCGCGCATTCAGGACTGGCACATGGCAGCCGTGCAGAACGTTGCGCAACACGCTCTGCACCCGCTGTTCATCGCCAGCATTGGCGAGACCCGCCTGGATGACGTAGCGACCGAGAACGTGCATGCCGCACCGGCCGATCTGGCCCGTATCGGCTTCGCCGTAGCCCATGCCATCGACCCGAGCGCACCGGCGGTCGATGGTCTGGAAGCCGAGGCTCAAGCGCTGGTACAGCGCATCGCCGATGCCCTGCTGGCAGCCCAACGCCCGCTGATCGTCTCCGGCGCCTCACTGGGCGACAAGGCCTTGATCGAAGCTGCCGCCAATATCGCCAGCGCGCTGAAAAACCGCGAGAAAAACGGCTCGCTGAGCCTGGTGGTGCCGGAAGCCAACAGCCTGGGCCTGGCACTGCTGCTGGGCGAAGCGTTGGACGGCAAGTCCGTCGATGCCGCACTGGATGCCCTGAGCAGCGGCCAGGCCGATGCCGTGATCGTGCTGGAAAACGACCTGTACCGCCGCGCCGATGCGGCCAGGATCGATGCGGCGCTCGACGCCGCACAGGCAATTATCGTCGCCGATCACCAACGCACCGCCACCAGCGAACGTGCCCACCTGCTACTGCCCGTAGCCTCCTTCGCCGAGGGCGATGGCACGCTGGTCAGCCTCGAGGGCCGAGCTCAGCGCTTCTTCCAGGTCTATGAACCGAGCTACTACGACAGCAACATTCTGATCCGTGAAGGCTGGCGCTGGCTGCACGCGCTGCACAGCACCCTGCAGGGCGCGGCCGTGGACTGGACGCAACTGGATCAGGTCACCGCAGCCTGCGCCGCCAGCCATCCGCTGCTGGCCGGCATCAAGGACGCTGCGCCGAGCGCCTCGTTCCGCATCAAGGGCCTCAAGCTCGCGCGCGAACCGCACCGCTACAGCGGCCGCACCGCCATGCGCGCCAACATCAGCGTGCACGAGCCGCGTCAGCCGCAGGATCAGGACTCGGCCTTCGCCTTCTCCATGGAAGGCTACGCCGGCAGCTCTGAGGCTCGACAGCAGATTCCGTTCGCCTGGTCGCCGGGCTGGAACTCGCCGCAGGCCTGGAACAAGTTCCAGGACGAGGTCGGTGGTCACCTGCGTGCCGGAGACCCTGGCGTGCGCCTGCTCGAAGCCGCCGGCAACGCCCTGCCCTGGTTCGCGGTGAACGACGCGTTCAACCCGGCCGCAGGCACCTGGCAGGTTGCACCGCTGCACCACCTGTTCGGCAGCGAGGAAAACTCCGCGCGCGCCAAACCGATTCAGGCGCGCATGCCCGAGCCCTACGTGGCCCTGGCCCGCGAAGAGGCGGCACGCCTTGGGTTCAGCGACGGCGCGCTGCTGACCCTGCGCGTCAACGGCCAGGCGCTGCGCCTGCCGCTCAAGGTCCGTGAAGACCTGGCCATCGGCCTGGTTGGTCTGCCGGTTGGCTTGCCGGGCATTGCGGCGACGCTCGCCGGTGCCAGCGTGACCCTGCTGCAGGAGGCCGCACAATGAGCTGGCTGACGCCCGAACTGATCGAGATCGTCGTTGCAGTGCTCAAGGCCATCGTCATCCTGCTGGTGGTGGTGGTCTGCGGCGCG
The DNA here is from genome assembly GCF_015712105.2 of Pseudomonas chaetocerotis. Taxonomy (NCBI): domain Bacteria; kingdom Pseudomonadati; phylum Pseudomonadota; class Gammaproteobacteria; order Pseudomonadales; family Pseudomonadaceae; genus Pseudomonas; species Pseudomonas chaetocerotis. The sequence continues at coordinate 7,461 of NZ_JACFYX020000017.1, read as the reverse complement.
CTGCTGAGCTTCGTCGAGCGGCGCCTGCTGGGTTGGTGGCAGGATCGCTACGGCCCCAACCGCGTGGGGCCGTTCGGCATGTTCCAGATCGCCGCCGACATGATCAAGATGTTCTTCAAGGAGGACTGGACGCCGCCGTTCGCCGACAGGTTCATCTTCATCCTGGCGCCGATGATCGCCTTCTCGGCGATGCTGATGGCCTTCGCCATCATCCCGATCACCCCGACCTGGGGCGTGGCGGACCTGAACATCGGCATCCTGTTCTTCTTCGCCATGGCGGGCCTGTCGGTCTACGCGGTGCTGTTCGCCGGCTGGTCGAGCAACAACAAGTTCGCCCTGCTCGGCAGCCTGCGTGCCTCGGCCCAGACCATTTCCTACGAGGTGTTCCTGGCCTTGGCGTTGATGGGCGTGGTGGCGCAGGTCGGCTCGTTCAACATGCGTGACATCGTCGATTATCAGGCGCAGAACCTGTGGTTCATCATTCCGCAGTTCTTCGGCTTCTGTACCTTCTTCATCGCTGCCGTCGCCGTGACCCACCGTCACCCGTTCGATCAGCCAGAAGCCGAGCAGGAGCTGGCCGATGGTTACCACATCGAATACGCCGGGATGAAATGGGGCATGTTCTTCGTCGGCGAATACGTCGCCATCGTCACCGTATCCGCGCTGCTGGTGACCCTGTTCTTCGGTGGCTGGCATGGCCCGTTCGGCCTTCTGCCGCAGATTCCGTTCTTCTGGTTCGCGCTGAAAACGGCCTTCTTCATCATGATCTTCATCCTGCTGCGCGCGTCGATCCCACGCCCGCGCTATGACCAGGTCATGGCCTTCAGCTGGAAGTTCTGCCTGCCGCTGACCCTGATCAACCTGCTGGTGACCGGCGCCGTCGTGCTGGCCACGGCCCAGTAAGGAGAAAGCAATGTTCAAGTACATCTGGGACATCCTGGTTGGCACTGCCACCCAGCTGCGCAGCCTGGCCATGGTCTTCAGCCATGGCTTTCGCAAGCGCGACACCCTGCAATACCCGGAAGAGCAGGTCTACCTGCCGCCGCGCTACCGTGGCCGTATCGTTCTGACCCGCGACCCTGATGGCGAGGAGCGCTGCGTGGCCTGCAACCTGTGCGCCGTGGCCTGCCCGGTGGGCTGCATCTCGCTGCAGAAGGCCGAGACCGACGACGGTCGCTGGTACCCGGAGTTCTTTCGCATCAACTTCTCGCGCTGCATCTTCTGCGGTCTGTGCGAGGAAGCCTGCCCGACCACGGCGATCCAGCTCACCCCCGATTTCGAGATGGGCGAGTTCAAACGTCAGGATCTGGTGTACGAGAAGGAAGACCTGCTGATCAGCGGCCCCGGCAAGAACCCGGACTACAACTTCTACCGCGTGGCCGGTATGGCCATCGCCGGCAAGCCCAAGGGCGCCGCGCAGAACGAGGCCGAGCCGATCAACGTCAAGGGCCTGTTGCCATGACTCGTTCTTACCCTCTCCCCCAGCCCCTCTCCCGTAAGCGGGAGCGGGGCGCCATGAGGAGCTTCTGATGGAATTTGCGTTCTACTTCGCCGCCGGTGTGGCGGTGGCAGCAACGGTCGGGGTGGTTACCAACACCAACCCGGTGCATGCCTTGCTTTACCTCATCGTCTCGCTGCTGGCGGTGTCGATGGTGTTCTTTGCCCTCGGTGCACCCTTTGCCGGCGCGCTGGAAATCATCGTCTACGCCGGCGCCATCATGGTGCTGTTCGTGTTCGTGGTGATGATGCTCAACCTAGGCCCGGCCGCAGCCGAGCAGGAACGCAAGTGGCTGACACCTGGCATCTGGGTCGGCCCGGCGATTCTCAGTGCCCTGCTGCTGGGCCAGTTGCTCTACGTGCTGCTCAACCATGTCAGCGACGCCCACATCGGCCACACCACGGTCGAAGCCAAGGCCGTCGGTATCAGCCTGTTCGGCCCCTACCTGCTGGCCGTGGAGCTGGCCTCCATGCTGCTGCTCGCCGCACTGGTCGCCGCCTACCACCTGGGCCGTCATGACGCCAAGGAGCCAACCGCATGACTGGCATTCCACTCGAACACGGCCTGGCCCTGGCCGGTGTGCTGTTCTGCATCGGCCTGGTCGGCCTGATGGTGCGGCGCAACATCCTGTTCATCCTGATGAGCCTGGAAGTGATGATGAACGCCGCCGCGCTCGCCTTCGTCGTGGCCGGTGCCCGCTGGGGCGCGGCTGACGGCCAGGTGATGTTCATTCTGGTGATCACCCTGGCGGCCGCCGAGGCCAGCATCGGCCTGGCGATCCTGCTGCAGCTGTATCGCCGCTTCAACACCCTGGATATCGACGCTGCCAGCGAGATGCGCGGATGAACCTTCTAGCCCTGACTCTATTTTTTCCGCTGCTCGGCTGGTTGCTGCTGGCCTTCTCGCGCGGACGTTTCTCGGAGAACGCCAGTGCCGTGATCGGTGTCGGCTCCATCGGTCTGGCGGCTGCCAGCGCCGCCTGGGTGATCGCCGCCTTCCTCGGCAACCCGCCAGCCGGTGGCGCCTACAGCCTGACCCTGTGGCAGTGGATGAGCGTCGAAGGCCTGGCGCCGAGCTTCACCCTGCACCTGGACGGATTGTCCGTGACCATGCTCGGCGTGGTCACCGGCGTGGGTTTTCTGATCCACCTGTTCGCCAGCTGGTACATGCGCGGTGAAGAAGGCTATTCGCGCTTCTTCGCCTACACCAACCTGTTCATCTTCAGCATGTTGCTGCTGGTACTGGGCGACAACCTGCTGGTGCTGTTCTTCGGCTGGGAAGGCGTGGGCCTGTGCTCGTACCTGCTGATCGGCTTCTACTACAAGCACGTGCCCAACGGCAACGCGGCGCTCAAGGCGTTCATCGTCACCCGTATTGGCGACGTGTTCCTGATGATTGGCCTGTTCCTGCTGTTCCTCAACCTCGGCACCCTGAACATCCAGGAGCTGATGCTGCTGGCCCCGCAGCGATACGTGGCCGGGGACACCTGGCTATGGCTGGCCACGCTGATGCTGCTGGGCGGCGCGGTGGGTAAATCCGCCCAGTTGCCGCTGCAGACCTGGCTGGCCGACGCCATGGCCGGTCCGACCCCGGTGTCGGCGCTGATCCACGCGGCGACCATGGTCACCGCGGGTGTGTACCTGATCGCCCGTACCCACGGCCTGTTCCTGCTGACCCCGGAGATTCTCGAACTGGTCGGCATCGTCGGCGGCGTGACCCTGGTGCTGGCCGGTTTCGCCGCGCTGGTGCAGACCGATATCAAGCGCATCCTCGCCTACTCGACCATGAGCCAGATCGGCTACATGTTCCTCGCCCTGGGCGTCGGTGCCTGGGACGCGGCGATCTTCCACCTGATGACCCATGCCTTCTTCAAGGCCCTGCTGTTCCTGGCCTCCGGCGCGGTGATCCACGCCTGCCACCACGAGCAGAACATCTTCAGGATGGGCGGACTATGGAAGAAGCTGCCGCTGGCCTACGCCAGCTTCGTCGTCGGTGGCGCGGCGCTGGCTGCCCTGCCGCTGCTGACCGCCGGCTTCTACTCCAAGGACGAAATCCTCTGGGAAGCCTTCGCCAGCGGCCATAGCGAGCTGCTCTATGCGGGCCTGGTCGGCGCCTTCCTGACCTCGATCTACACCTTCCGCCTGATCTTCATCGCCTTCCACGGCGAGCAGAAGACCGAGGCACACGCCGGCCATGGCATCGCCCACAACCTGCCGCTGCTGGTGCTGATCGTGCTGTCGACCTTCATCGGCGCCTGGATCACCCCGCCGCTGGCCGGCGTGCTGCCGCAAAGCGTCGGCCACGCCGGCGGCGAGGCCAAGCACAGCCTGGAACTGCTCTCCGGCCTGATCGCGGTATCCGGCATCGTCATCGCCGCCCTGCTCTTCCTTGGCCAGCGCCGCGTCGCTTCGGCGGTGGCGCAGAGCGCGACGGGTCGCCTGTTGAGCGCCCTGTGGTTCGCCGCCTGGGGCTTCGACTGGCTCTACGACAAGCTGTTCGTGCGCCCTTACCTGGTGCTCTGCCACCTGCTGCGCCGCGACCCCATCGACCGCAGCATCAGTCTGATTCCGCTGCTTGCACGTGGCGGCAACGCCGCGCTGGTGCGCAGCGAAAACGGCCAGGTGCGCTGGTACGCCGCTTCGATCGCCGGGGGCGCCGTACTGGTGCTCGCCGCCATCCTCTTTTTGAGTTAAGGAAAACAGCCTGATGATTCTGCCCTGGCTAATCCTGATTCCCTTCATCGGCGGGCTACTGTGCTGGCAAGCCGAGCGCTTCGGTCACGTCCTGCCACGCTGGATCGCCCTGATCACCATGGCTCTGCTGTTCGGCCTGAGCCTGTGGCTGTGGGTCAGCGGTGACTTCACCCTGGCCCCGGCACCCGGCAGCGAGCCACGCTGGGCCCACGAGTTCGTCATCGACTGGATCCCGCGCTTGGGGATAACCATCCACCTGGCGATGGACGGCCTGTCGGTGCTGATGGTGACGCTAACCGGCCTGCTCGGTGTGCTGTCGGTACTCTGCTCGTGGAACGAGATCCAGAACCGCGTCGGCTTCTTCCACCTCAACCTGATGTGGATTCTCGGCGGCGTGGTCGGCGTGTTCCTCGCGGTCGACCTGTTCCTGTTCTTCTTCTTCTGGGAAATGATGCTGGTGCCGATGTACTTCCTCATCGCGCTCTGGGGTCATAGCGGCAGCGACGGTCGTACCCGCATCACCGCCGCCACCAAGTTCTTCATCTTCACCCAGGCCAGCGGCCTGATCATGCTGCTGGCGATCCTGGCCCTGGTGTTCGTGCACTTCAACCAGACCGGCGTGCTGACCTTCAACTACGCCGACCTGCTGAAGACCGAGCTGGCGCCAGGCACCGAGTACCTGCTGATGCTCGGTTTCTTCGTCGCCTTCGCGGTGAAGTTCCCGGTGGTGCCGGTGCACTCCTGGTTGCCGGACGCTCACGCCCAGGCACCGACCGCCGGATCCGTCGACCTGGCTGGCATTTTGCTGAAGACCGCCGCCTACGGCCTGCTGCGCTTCGCCCTGCCGCTGTTCCCCAATGCCTCGGCCGAGTTCGCGCCGATCGCCCAGTGGCTCGGTGTGTTCGCCATCCTCTATGGCGCCCTGCTGTCGTTCGCGCAGACCGACATCAAGCGCCTGGTGGCCTACTCCAGCGTCTCGCACATGGGCTTCGTGCTGATCGCCATCTATTCGGGCAGCCAGATCGCCCTGCAGGGTGCGGTGGTGCAGATGGTCGCCCACGGCCTGTCGGCCGCCGCGCTGTTCATCCTCTGCGGCCAGCTCTACGAGCGCGTGCACACCCGTGATCTGCGCCAGATGGGCGGCATCTGGGCGCGCATGCCCTGGCTGCCGGCCATCAGCCTGTTCTTCGCCGCTGCCGCGCTGGGTCTGCCGGGTACCGGCAACTTCGTCGGCGAATTCCTCATTCTGCTGGGCAGCTTCCCCGGCGCGCCCTGGGTCGTGGTGCTGGCCGCCACCGGCCTGGTGCTCGGCTCGGTGTATGCACTGGCGATGATCCACCGTGCCTATTTCGGGCCGGTGCAGGAGGACGCGCCGTTGCCGGGCCTCAAAGCCCGCGAACTGGCCATGGTCCTCGGCCTTGGCGTACTGCTGATTCTGCTCGGCGTTTACCCGCAACCGGTGCTCGATACCTCCGCGGCCAGCATGCATGGCGTGCAGCAGTGGATGGCTGGCGCTCTCGATCAACTCGCCTCGGGCCGGTAAGGGTAAGGATTAGAGACTCATGGAACATCACGCTGTCGAATTCACCCTGCAACACCTGATCGCCCTGCTACCGCTGCTGGTGACCAGCCTCACCGTGGTCGTGGTGATGCTGGCCATTGCCGCCAAGCGCAATCACGCCCTGACCTTCATCCTCTCGGTGGTGGGCCTGAACCTGGCGCTGCTGTCGTTGATACCGGCTATGGATGTGACGCCGCTGGAGGTCACCCCGCTGCTGCTGATCGACACCTTCGCCTGCTACTACATGGCGCTGGTGCTGGCCGCCAGCCTGGCCTGCGTCACGTTGATCCATGCCTACCTGGGCGGCAAGTCCGGCAAGGGCTACCCGGGCAACCGCGAGGAGCTGTACCTGCTGGTGCTGCTCTCCGCTGCCGGCGGCCTGGTGCTGGTCAGCGCCCAGCATCTGGCGGGCCTGTTCATCGGCCTGGAACTGCTGTCGGTGCCGACCTACGGCATGATCGCCTATGCCTTCTTCAACAAGCGTTCGCTGGAAGCCGGCATCAAGTACATGGTGCTGTCGGCCGCAGGCTCCGCCTTCCTGCTGTTCGGCATGGCGCTGCTGTACGCTGAATCGGGCAACCTGGGCTTTGCCGATATCGGTATCAGCCTGGCGCGGGAAAGCAGCCAGCTGGTGCAGATCGGCATCGGCATGATGCTGATCGGCCTGGCCTTCAAGCTGTCGTTGGTGCCCTTCCACCTGTGGACGCCGGATGTCTATGAAGGCGCGCCGGCACCAGTGGCCGCCTTCCTGGCCACCGCCAGCAAGGTGGCGGTGTTCGCCGTATTGCTGCGCCTGTACCAGATTTCCCCGGCCATGAGCGGCGGTTGGCTGAGCGAACTGCTGACGCTGATCGCCATTGCCTCGATCCTGTTCGGCAACCTGCTGGCGCTGCTGCAGAACAACCTCAAGCGCCTGCTCGGCTACTCCTCCATCGCCCACTTCGGCTACCTGCTGGTGGCGCTGATCGCCAGCAAGGGCCTGGCCGTGGAAGCCGTGGGCGTGTACCTCGCCACCTACGTGCTGACCAGCCTCGGCGCGTTCGGTGTGATCACCCTGATGTCCACGCCCTACAGCGGCCGCGATGCCGATGCGCTGTACGAGTACCGTGGTCTGTTCTGGCGCCGTCCGTACCTGACTGCCGTGCTCACGGTGATGATGCTGTCGCTGGCCGGCATTCCGCTGACGGCGGGTTTCATCGGCAAGTTCTACGTGATCGCTGCCGGTGTCGAGGCGCAGCTATGGTGGCTGCTCGGTGCCATGGTGCTGGGCAGCGCCATCGGCGTGTTCTATTACCTGCGGGTGATGGTCACGCTGTTCATGCGTGAGCCCAACATGCATCGCCACGACGCTCCCTTCGACTGGGGTCAGCGTGCTGGTGGCATCATGCTGCTGGTGGTTGCCCTGCTCGCCTTCATCATCGGCGTTTACCCGCAGCCACTGCTGGAGCTGGTGCAGCACGCCGGGCTGGTCGCCCTGGCACCGTAACCGTAGCTGTCTGACGAGACCGGCTTCTCTGAGGCAGTCCGCCTGGATCTGTGGGGCTTTCGCCCGCCAATCCAGGCAAACGGCGCCCTGCCGTTCAGGCATGCACAGTCATGGGCGCATCCTGAATCCATTCATGTGCGGCAGTTGTTCGAACGCATCGAGGTTGGCGTAAGGCAGGGATTGCCCCTCACCCACCTCGAAGATCGTCAGCGGCAGCGAGAAA
>NZ_JACFYX020000016.1:0-130924 GCF_015712105.2 Pseudomonas chaetocerotis | reverse complement strand
GAATATGCTCGGCATGTAAGGGTTCAACCGAACGCTGCTACTTCGGTACCTCGTGTACCCACTCCGCCCGGCCTCAGTGCCGGGCTTTTTTTCGCGCGAATGATCTGACGAAAAGCGTTGTAGCCATTTCACAGGCCACGCACACGGACACAACTGCCCGCAATTGCCACGCCTGGCGTAAAGTCACTGCCCAGATCGTCAAGGAAACCCTTACATGTTCAAACGCAGCCTGAAATCCGTCGTCACCACCTGGCTGACCGGCCTGCTCGCGTTACTGCCGCTGGCGCTGACCCTGGCACTGCTCGCCTGGATATTCAGCCTGCTCAATCGCCTGGTCGGCCCCTCGACCCTCATCGGCCAATTGTTCGCAGCGCTCGGCCAGCCCTTTTCCAGCAACAGCTACCTGGCTTACCTGCTCGGCAGCCTGGTGCTGCTGGCCAGCCTCTATCCACTGGGTTTGGCGGTGCAACTGGGACTGCGCCGTCCGCTGTCCTGGCTGATCGATCGCACCCTGCGGCGCACCCCGCTGATCGGTAATTTCTACAACCTGGCTGATCGCTTCGTGGGCCTGCTGGACAAGAGCAAGAACCCGGACATCACCACCATGGCCCCGGTCTGGTGCTTCTTCGGCGGCGATGGCGCTGCCGTACTTGCTCTGCGCCCGAGTTCGGAAAGCGTGGAGCTGGAAGGCCGAGCCTACTGCGCCATCCTCATTCCCACCGCGCCGATTCCGGTTGGTGGTGGCCTGCTATACGTACCGGAGGCCTGGATACGACCCGCCGACATGGGAGTGGATCAACTGACCAGCATCTACGTGTCCATGGGCCTCACGCCACCTGGCAAACGCAACGTGGAACAGACCAGGCCCGAGGTTATCAAGCCTTAGACGAGCGGCAAGCTGGTGGTGGATTTGATCTCCGACAACGCCACGATCGAGTTCACCTCCTGGATACCGGGCACCAGCGACAGCTTCTCGAAGAAGAAGCGCTCATAGGCTTCGATATCCCGGGTGACGATGCGCAGCATGAAGTCCACCGCGCCCATCAGCACGTGGCACTCCAGTACCTCGGGAAACTCGCGCATGGCTTCGGCGAACTCGGTCAGGTTGGAGCGCCCATGGGCGTTGAGTTTGACCTGAGCGAACACCTGCGTATGCAGGCCGATGCGCTTGCGATCGATCAGGGTGACCTGCTTGCGGATCACCCCCTCCTCCTTGAGCCGTTGAATACGCCGCCAGCAGGGTGACTGCGAAAGACCGATACGCTCGGCGATCTCCGCCGTGGAGAGACCCGCGTCCTCCTGCAGCAGAGCAAGAATGCGTTGATCGTAGGCATCCAGGATGACGGACATAAAAAATCCCTATCAGTGGCGAAATAAGGAAATTCTATCCATTAAACACCCATAAACACAGAAAACCAGGCAGAACTTTTGCCAGAAGAAGGCGGAAACTTAGGCAAAACCTGCCCGAGCTGCCGCCATGCCTGATACCACTGCGTTTCCGTCCGCCCAGAACCGTCGCGATCCCTGGCAGGATCGTCCCGATGCCGGTGTCGAATACCAGCTGCGTACCGACGCCGAAGCCGATGTGCTGTGCCGACTGCTCGGCCTGTTCGCCCAATTGCAGCTGTTACCCGAAGCCTTGCACATGGAACGCCTGCAGGATGACCTGCATATCAGCCTGCACCTGCACGGTATCTCGCTGCATCGAGCCGGGGTGCTGGCGCAGAAACTGCGCGGCCTGGTATGCGTATGGGAGGTGACCTGGCGGCATCTGGATCACAGCCTGGTGACGGAGGTGGCCTGAAGCGGGCGCTCGATCACGTCAGGCACTTCGCCCTTGTGCGGCTTTTCGGGCATCCTAGTTCGGCTACCCTTGTTCAGGCCGACCCCGAGGAGCCCGCATGTCCGCCTTCACCGCTACCGCCCCTGACCGTGTACTGGATCTTGGTGACCTGCTGCGCGAGCTGGTGGCCCAGGGCCGGGTCGATCAGGATGTGGCTGAGCAGTGCCTGGCGATCCGTCGCAGCTCGCTGAACAATACCCAGCACCCGCTGGAGTTTCTCGCCGCACAGCAGGTGGACGACCAAAAACGGCCGGGCAAGAAACTCGACCTGGAAACCCTCACCACCTGGCTGGCCAACTTCGCCGGGCAACCTTACTTGCGCATCGACCCGCTGAAGATCGACGTAGCATCCATCACCCCGCTGATGTCCTACGCCTTCGCCCAGCGCCACAAGATTCTCGCCGTGGCGGTGGACAGCGAGAGCGTCACCATCGCCAGCAGCCAACCGCTGGTGCATAGCTGGGAAGCCAACCTGGTGCACGTGCTCAAGCGCCCGATCAAGCGCGTGGTGGCCAACCCCAGCGACATTCAGCGCTTCACCACCGAGTTCTATCGCCTGGCCCGCTCGGTCAGCGGCGCCAATGCCACCGACCAGAGGATCAGCGGCGTCGGCAACTTCGAACAACTGCTCAGCCTCGGCGCTCAGGATCAGGAACCGGACGCCAACGATGCGCACATCGTCAATATCGTCGACTGGCTGTTCCAGTACGCCTTCCAGCAACGCGCCAGCGATATCCATATCGAGCCACGCCGCGAGCAGGGCACGGTGCGCTTTCGCATCGACGGCGTACTGCATACCGTCTACCAATTCCCCGCCCAAGTCACCATGGCGGTGGTCAGCCGTCTGAAAAACCTCGGCCGCATGAATATCGCCGAGAAGCGCAAGCCACAGGATGGCCGGGTCAAGACCAAGACCCCGGATGGCAACGAAGTGGAATTGCGCCTGTCCACCCTGCCGACCGCCTTCGGCGAAAAGATGGTGATGCGCATCTTCGACCCTGAAGTGCTGCTGAAAAGCCCGGATCAGCTCGGTTTCTCTCCTGACGACCTGCGCCGCTGGGAGAGCATGACCTGCCAACCCAACGGCATCATCCTGGTCACCGGCCCTACCGGCTCGGGCAAGACCACCACGCTCTACACCACCCTCAAGCAGCTTGCGACCGAGGAGGTGAACGTCTGCACCATCGAAGACCCCATCGAGATGATCGAGGGCGCCTTCAACCAGATGCAGGTGCAACACAACATCGACCTGAACTTCGCCAGCGGCATACGCGCACTAATGCGCCAGGACCCGGACATCATCATGATCGGTGAGATCCGCGACCTGGAAACCGCCGAAATGGCCATCCAGGCGGCACTGACCGGCCACCTGGTGCTGTCCACCCTGCACACCAACGACGCCCCCAGCGCCATCACCCGCCTGCTCGAACTGGGCGTACCGCATTACCTGCTGAAGGCCACCATCCTCGGCGTCATGGCGCAGCGCCTGGTGCGTACCCTGTGCCCCCACTGCAAGGCGCCGGTGCAACTGGACGAAGACACCTGGAACGGCCTGACCCGGCCCTGGAGCTCGCCATTACCGACTCAGGCGCATCACGCCGTCGGCTGCCTGGAATGCCGTGAAACCGGCTACCGCGGCCGCGCCGGCGTCTACGAGATCATGCTGATCAACGACGCCATCAAGCCGCTGATCAACGCCGATACTGACCTGACCGCCCTGCGCCGCGCCGCCTTCAAGGACGGCATGCGCAGTCTGCGGCTGTCCGGCGCGCAAAAGGTCGCGGCGGGGCTGACCACCATCGAGGAAGTGCTGCGCGTCACTCCGCAGAGCGAGCAACGCTGAGGCTCGTACAGGCGCGATAGCGGTCATCGGCCAACTGCGGGTGCCAGGCGAACAGGTACTGGCCATCCCTGAGCTGATCCACCAGCACCCGAATCACCTCCTGCTGCACCGCCGGACAGCCCAGGCTGCGCCCCATGCGTCCATATTTCTCCGCCCATCTCGGCGCCACATAATCAGCGCCATGGATCACCAGCGCCCGGGCACGCGCCTGGTCATTGAAGCCGGGTTCCAGGCCATCCAGGCGCAGTGAATGCCCATGCCGGCCGCTGTAGCTTTCACCACCGCGAAACAGACCCAGGCTGGACTGATGGCTACCGGGCAGATTGGAAAAGCGCTCGGCGAACAGCTCGCCGGACTGGCGACCATGAGCCACGAACTCCCGCAGTAGCAGCTGCCTTTGCGTCAGGTCGAACACCCACAAACGTCGTTCCAGCGAGGAGCGCGAGTAATCGATCAGCGCCAACCGACGGGCTTCACCCGCGCCTTCTCGCTCAGCACACTGCAGCGCCTGTAGCGCATCCTGCAACGCACGCTTTTCCAACTGCGGCGCTGCACGGTGCAGAGCATTCAGTAGCTCACCAGCCGCCGCGCCCTGCCCTGCCAGTAATAGAGCGGTAAGCAAAAACGCCATCAGCGAACGCTCAAACATGCCCTGGCTCCCACGGATTACCTGGCATCTGCCCACCTTGCGAAGGGGTCGGCGGCAGAGCGCAGACGGCTGTGCTTAGATTGATTGATCTGGCAATGGAGTCTATGCAATGCACACCAAAGGGCGATCAGCGAACAATCTGAGTATGGGTAGCCGCGCCTTCTCATGATCACCTATCTGCAACACTTGTCGTTCTGGGACTGGTTGTCCCTGGCCACCCTGCTGCTGATTCTCGAAGTGTTCGGCGCCGGAGGCTACCTGCTGTGGATCGGCCTGGTCGCTGTCAGTGTCGGCGCACTCACCTACCTGTTCCCCGACCTGCCCTGGGTCTGGCAATTCCTGCTATTCGGAGCACTGGCGCTGCTATCGACGCTGCTTTGGTGGCGCCATCAGCAGCGGGCGCGCAAGCTCAGCAATTGATCGGCCTGGCAACCGGCCATCGCCCGCAAGGAACCACCAGCGGCTTGTGCGACTCCTAGTAGAGGAACCACCCTACAGGAGTTTCATCATGCGTGTAACGAGCCGTGCCGCACTGGCGTTCAGTGCCTGCCTGATCGCCCAGACCGCTGCAGCAGATGGCATGCTGCGCGACATTTTGTCCTCGGGCGCAACCACCGCCTCGACCTACCTGACCTTCAAGGATCGCAAGCTGGTTGCAGCGGCCGAAGAGGATGCCAGCAGCTTCGTCGCCAGCAACGGCGAAATTCGCGGCCCGCATCTGGAAGCGGCAATGCAGCAACTGCGCAGCGCCAACCCGCAACTGCAGGACGCCGACGACATGGCACTGGCCAGCGCCATTCTCGCCACTTCGGCAGCGCCAGCTGACAGCCCACGCTGAGCCGTCACCAGTCGCGCATAAAAAATGCCCGCGTCCAAAAGGAGCGGGCATTTTTCGTTCAGCTTTCGGGATATCAGGCCTGAGGCCTCCCGAGAACCTCTCGTCTTACATCAGCGGCAGGGTGTAGCTGACGATCAGACGGTTTTCGTCAATGTTGCGATCGAAGTTGTCGCGAACAGTCGCATTACGCCAGCGCACGCCCAGGTTCTTCAGCGCACCGTCCTGGAACACGTACATCAGCTCGGTGTTGCGCTCCCACTCACGGCCTTCGGACACACCGCGACCACGGTCGATGTTGTCGCCGGTCAGGTAACGGGTCATGAAGGTCAAGCCCGGGATGCCGATGGACGCAAAGTTGAAGTCGTAACGAGCCTGGTAGGACTTCTCGTCCTTGTTAGCGAAGTCACGAATCTGAACGTAGTTGACCAGGAACGGGTCGGTGCCGTTGATGTAGGCGAAGCCAGTGTCGCCGCTCATCTTCTGGTAGCCCAGACCGAAGGAATGACCGCTCAGGGAATAGGTCATCATGGCGCCGAAGGCCTTGTTGTCCACATTGCTGCGGTTACCATCATCAGTGGAGCGCGCATAGCGAACGTCAGTCTTCAGACTCTGTTTGTCACCCAGCGGCAGCACATGTACCAGGTTGAAAGAGTGCTGTTTGTACAGCTCGTCCAAATTGGAATAGTAATAGCCAGCTGTCAGGTCCTTGGTCAGCTTGTAGGTACCGCCGATGAAGTCGAACGAATCGGTGGTGGTGCCACCGACGGTGTTGATACCACGGCGACCGCCGCTGGCAATGCCAATATCTTCGTAATCGTTGGAGTTACGGTTGTTGACCTCGCGGACATGGGCCGCTTCCAGCATCAGACCGTCGAACTCTTGGGAAACGACGTGACCGGCCTCGAAGACCTGCGGCAGCAGACGGCCGTCGCTGGACGCGATGGCAGCGTTTTTGAACTGCATCTGACCGACACGCAGAGTGCTGTTGGAAACCTTGGCTTTGGCCGCTACAGCCAGACCGGAGTAATTGTCCTGAGAACCACCCGAACGATCCGGAACCAGCAGATCGCTGCCAGCAGTACCACCACCGGAATCCAGCTTGAAGCCGAACATGCCGATTGCATCAGCACCAAAACCCACGGTGCCTTCAGTGAAACCCGAGTTGGCGCGCAGAATAAAGCCTTGAGCCCACTCCTCACGCTTGGACTGACCAGAACCCTCACGGAAATCACGGTTGAAATAGAAGTTACGCGCTTCCAGGCTGACTTTGCTGTCGCCGACCAGGTCGGCGGACGCCACTTGGCTCAGGCCCAGGGTGCTGGCGGCTACGGCCAGTGCCAGGGAGGTCTTTCTCATTATGTTTCTCTCCAGTGTGTTTAAGGTGACGCATCGTCCGGCACAGACTTCGGCACGAAGAGGCAGGCCAGAACGAATAGGGCATGCGCACCCACGAGCCAGGAAACGGCACAAGCCGGGCTCGAATGGGTACGCAAGAACTCAGGAAGAACAGAACAACGGCGAACGCAGCAGGGCGGCCGAAATGTAGCGGGCAGAGTGGTGCATGGTGAATGCTCTCTCGTCGTTGTTATTGTGCACCGACATCCTGGCCGGCATCTGCCGGATGCCTATGCAGATAACGCGCCAGCTCCTGGCGGCAAGCCCGCAAGGCTTCTAGAACAACAGGTTACATATTTCCTACAAAGCAGTGACCATGCAATGACAATGAGAACAGGCAAAATTCCGCTCATTAGAACGTGTTCCTAGGCGGAAAATCGCCAACCCATCAACCCAGGACGATCTGATTCTTGCCTTGACGCTTGGCCATGTACATCGCTGCATCGGCACGTGCATAGAGCGCATCGAGGTTGACATCAGTGGCCAGCAGACTGGTCAGACCCTGACTGACAGTGATGCCGAAACTGATGCCCTCGTGCCGAAAGCTGAGGCGTTGCACCTCACGCTGCAGTCGTTCAGCCACCTGCAAAGCCACATCCGGCTCGCAGCCCGGGAACAGCGCTGCGAACTCCTCACCGCCGATACGCCCGAACAGATCGCCGCGCCTCAAGGCATTGCTACCGCAATGCGCCAGGCGCTGCAGGACCTGATCGCCGATCTGGTGTCCATACTGGTCATTGATCTTCTTGAAGTCGTCGAGATCGAGCAACAGGAAGGCCAGCGGGCTACCGAACTTGTGCGCGTGTTCGAACTCGCGACGCGCACACTCGAAGAAGTGCCGCCGGTTGCTGCTCTGGGTCAGCACATCAGTGGTAGCCAGGCGATGCAACTCGCCCTCCAGGCGCTTCTTCTCGGTGATGTCTTCGGCGATACCGACGATCACACTGCCGGGCTCAGCACCCAGCCGGGGGCTGACGAAACACTTGTCGCTGAGCCAGCGCAATTGGCCATCAGCGCGAATGATGCGGTACTCGCGAGACTCCACCGCGCCGGTTTCCAGCACTTTGGCCAGGCTTTCGGCGGCGTAGTCGATATCGTCCGGATAGATGCTGTTGCGCCACTCGCCATAATCGGCCAACAGCAGCGCGGCGGAACGACCGAAGATTCGCTCATAGGCAGGGCTGACATAAATCATCCGCTGCTCGTTCCAATCGAAGGCCCAGAGCACGGCATTGACGCTGCCAAGCAGGCTGCTGAACAGTTGTTCGCGCGCACCCAGGCGCTCCACTTCGGCACGGCTGTGCAGCAGAGCCAAGGTCAGTTCTTCCAACTCGGAAACAGCGTTGCCTTGATCGTCCATTACAGCGGCCATCCGTCCTTCGCCTCGCATTGAAATGAGCATAGTGCGAGCTGTTGGACAAACGCAAAGGCCCGCCAGTTCGGCGGGCCTTTGCTTGTAACGAGCGGCGGTCAGGCAGTCGCGCCGGACGGTCGCAGCGAGTAGGTCTTGAGCTGCTCGGCAAACTCACGCAGCGACTGGATGCCGCTGGCCTCGGCCTCGTGCACCCACTGCTTCATGGCTTCGAGCATGTCGTGGCCGTTGCTGCTGGTCTTGACCCAGATCTGCTGCAGCGCCAGACGCTTCTCGTAGATCACCTTGAGTGCCTGACTCTGTGCCAGCAAGTCAGCAATGCGTGCATGATGCTGCTCTTCCAGCAGGCTCGGCTCACGCGACAGCAGGCGCTTGGCACGGCGGAAAAGATGACGAACGGACTCATCAGCCTTGGCCACTTCCTGCTTCACCAGCGGCGCGATCACCAGCTTGCGGTACTGCGCCATGATCTGGAAGCGGTTGTTGAGGATGGCCATGGCAGTGTCCATGTCGAGATGGCCTTTGCCCTCGACCCGATGAGCGATAGGCGCGACACGCTGCACCTGAGCCAGACCGAAGAAGCTGAACAGCTTGATCCAGGCCCAGCCCATGTCGAACTCCCACTTCTTCACCGACAGCTTGGCGCTGTTGGGGTAGGTGTGGTGGTTGTTGTGCAGCTCCTCACCGCCAATCAGGATGCCCCATGGCACCAGGTTGGTAGCGGCGTCGCGGCACTCGAAGTTGCGATAGCCAACAGCATGACCAAGACCGTTGATGACACCTGCGGCCCATACCGGAATCCACATCATCTGGATCGCCCAGACAGTCATGCCGAGTACGCCGAACAACGCCAGGTCGATGATCGCCATCAACGTCACGCCGCCAATCGGATAGCGGCTGTATACATTTCGCTCGATCCAGTCATCCGGGCAGTTCTTGCCGTAGATACGCAGCGTGTCCTGGTTCTTCGCTTCTTCCTGATAGAGTTCGGCACCCTTGCGCAGCACGGTGCTCAGCCCCTTGATGACCGGGCTATGCGGGTCATCGGCGGTTTCGCACTTGGCGTGGTGCTTGCGGTGAATCGCGGTCCACTCGCGGGTGTTCTGACCCGTGGTCAACCACAGCCAGAAACGGAAGAAATGCTTGAGCGCGGGGTGCAGTTCCAGTGCACGATGCGCAGAGTAGCGGTGCAGATAGACAGTCACGCTGACGATGGTCACGTGTGTCATCAGCAAGGTCGCAGCCACCAGCTGCCAGACCGACAGGTCGAGTAAACCGTTGTACCACATGGGCGCTGTTGCCTCTTGAAGGGGGAACGCGGCTTGTCCTACAAGGACGAACCTGATCACATTATCCCTGACCCATTACAGAAAACCAGTTGGTCTTTTAGATGAGAATGTTTCAGCAGCGAAGCATCTATACTGGCCAGCATTTACAAGGGAGCGCTGCCGCTTGCCCATGCGTATCGACATCGCCGCCTTGCGCCTGACCCTAGGCTACCTGCTGCTCGCCGCTCTATGGATCCTTCTCAGCGATCATCTGTTGACCGCCCTGGGCCTGTCCGTGGCGCAACAGGAGCACTTGCAGTCCCTCAAGGGCCTGTTCTTCGTCGTGCTCACCAGTTCGCTGCTTTACCTGGTGCTGCACCGCCATGCCCTGCAGTACCGCCGCGCACGCCTGGAACTGGCCGGTAACGAGGAACGTCTGCGCCTGGCGCTGGATGCCACGCGCGACGGCCTGTGGGACTGGGACGTGACGAGACGCCGAGTGTTCTTCTCCGAGGGCTACGCCAGGCTCCTCGGCCTCACTCCGCAAACCCTGGGCAATACCCGCGAAGACTGGGCCGCGCGCCTGCACCCGGATGACGCTGAGCGCGCGCTGCATGCACTCAACGCCGAGTTGAGCGAACAGTCCTACGAGAACCTCTACCGCCTGCGCCATGCAGACGGCAGCTATCGCTGGATTCACTCGCGCGGCCGCCTGCTGCGAGACGAAAACGGCCAACCACAGCGCTTCATCGGCATCGCCAGCGACATTACCCAACAGCGCGCCATCGACGACAGCCTGCGCCAGGCCGCAGCGGTGTTCGATGCCACGCAGGAGGGTGTACTGGTTACCGATGCCGAGCAGCGGATCGTTCACGTCAACCCTGCCTTCAGCCGCATCACTGGCTACAGCAACGAGGAAATCCTCGGCCAGCACCCCAGCCTGCTCAAGTCCGGCCGTCATGACTCCGCCTTCTACCAGAGTCTGTGGCATGCCCTGCAGAACCGTGGCGCCTGGAGCGGTGAGGTGTGGAACCGACGCAAGAGCGGCGAAATCTACCCGCAGTGGCAATGCATACGCGTCATCCACGACGAGCAGGGGCGCGTCAGCCATTACGTGGCGGTGTTCTCCGACATCACTGCGCTCAAGCGTTCGCAGCGTGAGCTGGATTACCTGGCCCACCACGACCCGCTGAGCAACCTGCCCAACCGCCTGCTGTTCACCGAGCGCGTCGCCCATGCACTGGAACGCAGCAAGATCGAGGAACTGCGCGGCGCAGTGCTGCTGATCGACCTGGACCATTTCAAGCACATCAACGAGAGCCTAGGCCACAACGTCGGTGACCTGCTGCTCAAGGGCGTCGGCGAACGCCTGCAGCAGGATTTGCCCAGTGGCTGCACGCTGGCCCGGCTGGGCGGCGACGAGTTCGGCCTGCTCAGCGAAAATTGCACCGACGCCGCTCAGGCCGCCGAGCTTGCACAACGCCTGCTGCGCAGCCTGGAAACGTTCTTTCGCCTCGACGGTCACGAGCTCTACATTGGCGCCAGCATCGGCATCAGTCTGTTCCCCGAAGATGCCGATAGCGTCGAGCAGATCCTCCGTAACGCCGACTCGGCGCTGTTCAAGGCCAAGAGCAGCGGCCGCGAAGGCTATGCCTTCTATGTGCAGGAGTTGACCGACTACGCCCGCCAACGCGTGGAACTGGCCAGCAGCCTGCGCCATGCCCTGGACAATGACGAGCTGCGCGTTTACTACCAGCCGCTGCATGATCTGCGTGACGGTAGCCAGGTGGGCATGGAGGCACTGGTGCGCTGGCAACACCCGCAACGCGGGCTGATTGCTCCTGGCGAATTCATCCCGATTGCCGAGGACAACGGCATGATCGGCGCCATCGATACCTGGGTACTGGAACAGGCCTGTCGCCAGATGGTGTGCTGGAACACCGAAGGTTGTGCGCTGAGTTTCGTCGCGGTGAACGTCTCCAGCCGTCTGTTCAGCCGCGGTGAACTCGATATGAAAGTGGCGCAGGTACTGGCAGAAACAGGTCTGCCGCCCGAGCAGCTGGAGCTGGAAGTCACCGAGAGCGCCATCATGGAAGACCCGGATGCAGCGCAGAAACTGCTCATCAGCCTGCGCGCCCTGGGCTTGCGCCTGGCCATCGACGACTTCGGCACGGGCTACAGCTCACTGGCGCGCCTCAAGCGCCTGCCGGTGGACAAGCTCAAGCTCGACCAGAGTTTCGTGCGCGGCCTGCCTGACGACCCGGAAGATGCCGCCATCGCCCGCGCGGTAATCGCTCTGGGCAAGAGCCTGGGCCTCAAGGTCCTCGCCGAGGGTATCGAACAGCCCGCTCAAGCCGACTTCCTGCGCGAGCTAGGCTGCAACTACGGCCAGGGCTACCACTTTGGCCGTCCGCAACCTGTAGCAACCAGAACCGTCGACGCCACTACGCTGATCGAAGCGAAGAAAAGCCAGTCCAGCACCAGGAGCTGAACATGCGCGTGCTGATTCTCGAAGACGATCTCTGGATCGCCGATCTGCTCAAGCAGATCGTACTGAGCCTGCGCCCCGGGGCCCGAGTCGACTGCCAGGTACGCGTGGCAGACGCCATATCGGCCTGGCAACGCGAACCTGCTCAACTGGTGATCGCCGACTGGAACCTGCCGGACGGCAGCGGCACTCTGCTGTTGAATGCGATACGCAGCCAGAACCGTGACGTGGCGCTGGTGATGATCACCGCGCGCGCCGACCGCAGCAGCGTACTCGAGGTGCGCGCCCTGGGCATCAACGCCTTTATCAGCAAACCCTTCCAGGTACCCAAGGTGCTGGACTGCCTGCGCCGTCTGTTACCCGAAGATGATGAGCCTCGCGTGGCGGCAGACAACGACGAGGATTTTCTTCACCATCTCTGTGCCTTGCCCGATGAGGAGATCGATCTGCCCCTGTGCGACGAACTCTTTCAGCAACTGCGCGACACGGCGGCAGCACCCAGCACCCTGGAGCAACTCGGCGAAACCTGGCAGCAGGATCCAGCCGTACAGGCGCGACTGATCGCAGCAGCTAACAGCAGTCTTTACAACAGCACCGGCAAGCCTTGCGTCAGCCTGCCCGATGCAGTGCACCGACTGGGCGCGGCCACCGCGCTGAATCTGATTCAGGGCCTGGCGCTACGCCCGGTAGCCAGCCTGCAGGACGCTGATCTGAGAACACTCGGGCAGAACCTCATGCAGACGCAGCTGGACCTGGTAAATAGGGTCAGTGTTCTGGCCAAGGCCTGCCAGCTGGACCCTACCCCCCTGCACAGCGCCGCCCTGCTGCAACGTATGGGAGAGCTGGCCGTGCTGCAGCAGGCGCAGATCTGGCGCAATCAGGGTCTGCCGTTGAGCGAGGAACAACTGCAACAAGCCCTGCGCCAGTACAGCGGTGAACTGGCCAACCGCCTCAAGGCAGACTGGCGTTTGCCCATCGGGCTGCGTGAACTGATCGGCGCCTGTTACGGCCTGGCTCCCGGCAACACGCGCCGCGAGCCGATTCTCATGCGTCTGGCCAGCGTCGAACTGCAGAGCGCCGACAGTCAGGAAGTACAACGCCTGCGCCGCCTGGCCGGGTTGAGCTGAGGCACGACGAATGAGTAAACCGAGGCCGGGTCATCGCTGGTTCGACCCATTCAACGCCAGCCGTTGGATAGTCATCGGTGGCAGCCTGTGCCTGGCGTTGTTCTTCGCCTTTCTCGGGCGCCAGGCGCTGAACGAGCGCGAAGCCCTCTGGCAACTGCAGATCAGCAAGCAGGCAGACATTCAGCGCATGGCCCTTAACAGCACCCAGCATGGGCTGCAGGAACGCGCCCAACTGCTGGTGGAAACCATCGCTGCCGATGCCTGGGTAACCGAGCTGGTGCGCCAGGCCCACGCCCTGCCAGTGAACGATCTGGAAAACCTGGCCAGCATTCGCAGCCAGCTCTACACCCGCCTGGCACCGCGCTGGCGCAAGTTACAGGCACGCCAGCCGTTTCGCCTCTATGTGCACCTGGCGCCAGACGTGAAGGTGCTGTTGCGGGTACACGAACCCGAGCATTTCGGCGACCTGCAGATCGGTTGGCGCCCGATGGTGCTGGAGGCACTGCGCAGCGCCAGCAGCCAGGCCGGACTGGGGCTGACCCGCGGCAGCATCGGCATGCGCGCCATCGCCCCGCTGCTGGCCGAGGGCAACAACGGTCCCCAGCAGATCGGGGCCATCGAAGTGGCCCTGGGCGTGCTCGACGATCTCGCCCAGCTGGACCAGGAATTCGACAGCGGCGTTGCTCTGCTGCTACGCGAGGATCTGCTGCTGGACTCGGGCAGCGGCGAAGAACTACGCGGACTGGCCAGCGACAGACAGCGCTGGCGACTGATGGACCATTCGCGGCCCCAGGTCCTGGCCTGGCAACAGCAACAGCGACTGCCTCCACCTGATGAGGGCGATAGCGTACGCCTGCTGGACGACGGTGAACGCCATTATCTGGTCAATCAGATGGCACTGAGCAGCTACCGGCAACGTCACGACCCCAGCGCAACGCCACTGGCGGTTGCACTGATCTGGCACGACGTCAGCGATCAGTTCAATCTGCACCGCAGCGACAAGCGCTGGCTGGTGATCAAATGGCTGCTCGCCTGGTGCGGCGCCGAGGCCCTGCTGCTGGTTCTGCTACGCAGCACCCGGCGCAGCACGCAGCGCCTGATGCAGCGCCAACAGGCGGCGCTGCGTGCGCTCAACGAAATCGCCGCGCTGCCCAACCTGAGCCGCACTGAGCAACTGCGCCAGGCGCTGCGCCTGGGCGCGGAGCATTTCGGCATGCCGCTGGGCATCATCAGCCGTATCGAAAGCGAGCAGTACCGGGTGCTGGTGCAGGTATCTCCCGACGGTGCCCTCGCCGACGGCCAGCAGTTCGAACTGGGTGACACCTATTGCAGCCTGGCCTTGCAGCAGAACGATGTACTGGCCATCCCCCATATGGCCAACTCGCCGCACAGGCGCCACCCCTGTTATCGCCAGTTCGCCCTGGAAAGCTATATCGGTACCGCAGTGCGCGTAGGCGGCAAGCCTTTCGGTACCCTGGCCTTCGCCAACCCCGAGCGACGCATGCAGCCATTCGATGACGCCGACCGTGACTTCCTCGGCTTGTTCGCCCGCTGGGTTGGCGCCATTCTGGAACGCCAGCAGCAGGAACGCGCCGTGCGCGCGGCACGCGCCTATCTGCAGGCGGTGCTGGACTCGGCCACCGGGGTATCGATCATCGCCACCGATGCCAGCGGCACCATCAGCCTGTTCAATTCCGGTGCCGAACGCCTGCTAGGATTCAGCGCCGAGGAGATGATCGGACACCAGACTCCGGCGATGTTTCATCTAGCGGACGAAATCCAGACCCGCGCCGCCGAGCTGAGCGAGACGGCAGGTCAGCCAATTCAAGGCTTCGAAGTCTTCGTACACAACGCCCGTGGCGGCGACCCGGAAACCCGCCAGTGGACCTATCGCCACAGGGACGGCGGCCTGCGCCAGGTCAACCTCACTGTCAGCGCCATGTTCGACGAGAATGGCCAGATCACCGGCTTTCTCGGCATCGCCAGCGATATCAGCGAGTTGCAACAGGCCACCCGCGCCTTGCAGAAGAGCGAGAGCCGCTTCCGCGGCCTGGTGGCCAACCTACCTGGCGTGGTGTATCGCTGCGCCAACGACGCCGACTGGAGCATGCGCTACGTCAGCGATGAAATTGCCAACCTCAGCGGCTACCCGGCCAGCGACTTCATCGACAACCAGGTACGCAGCTTTTTCAGCATCGTGCATCCCGATGACCTCCCTATCACCTACCGCGCCGACGAGGCGATCGAGCGCCAGGAAATATTCGAACTGACTTACCGTCTGCGCCATGCCGATGGTCATAACGTCTGGGTGCGCGAGAAAGGGCGTGGCGAGTACGACAGCCACGGCAAGCTCCTGTGGATCGATGGCTTCATCTGGGACATCAGCGAGCGCCAGGCCATGGAAGACGAACTGCGCCTGAGCCAGCGGCGTTTTCTCAATGCCTTCAATACTGCGCCACAGGGCATGGCTCTGGTCGGCCCGGACGGCCGCTGGCTGGAGGCCAACGACGAGCTATGCCGCATGCTCGGCTACAGCCGCGAGCAATTGCAGGCCTGTACCAACCAACAGCTCACCCACCCAGACGACGTCGATGCAGATCGGCAAAGCGTCGCCGATCTGCTGGCTGGGCGGGTCAACACCTACCAGATCGAGAAGCGCTACCTCGACAGACTGGGGCGCACGCTCTGGGTACTGCTCAGCGTGTCACTGGTGCGTGATGGTGACGGGCTACCCGTGCACTTCGTGCTGCAGATCCAGGACTTCAGCGACCGCGTCGCCGCCGAGCGCGCGGTGCGAGAGCGCGAGCATTACCTCAGTACCTTGCTCGATAACGTGGTCGACGCCATCGTCACCATCGATGAACAGGGCCGTATCGAAACCTTCAACCATGCGGCCGAAGCGATATTCGGCTGTCGGCAGAGCGAAGTGGCCGGGCGCAACGTCAGCATGCTGATGTCCGAACCCTACCGCGATGCCCATGATGGCTACATCCAACGCTACCTGCGCACCGGCGAAGCCTGGGTAGTGGGCCAGGTCCGCGAGCTGGAGGGCCTGCGCCAGAACGGCGAGCGCTTCGCCATGGAGCTGGCGGTGTCGCAGATCAGCCACCAGGGGCAGCGTCGCTTCATCGCGGTAATCCGCGACATCGCCGAGCGCAAGCGCACCGAACAGATGAAGAACGAATTCGTCTCCACTGTCAGCCACGAACTGCGCACCCCGCTCACCGCCATCGCCGGTTCGCTCGGCCTGATCAATGGCGGCGCCCTTGGCGCCGTACCGGAGAGCATGCGCCAGATGCTGAGCATCGCCCACAGCAACAGCCAGCGCCTCAGCGCCCTGATCAACGACCTGCTGGACATGGACAAACTGGTTGCCGGCAAGATGCATTTCGACCTGCAGGCACGCGCACTGCAGCCACTGTTGGAACAGGCGCTGCTGCACAACCAACCCTATGCCGAGCAACACCAGGTGGCGTTGCGTCTGCAAGTCGAGGGTGACGCCCAGGTACGGGTCGACGCTCAGCGCCTGGCCCAAGTGATGGCCAATCTGCTGTCCAACGCCGCCAAGTTCTCGCCAACGGGTGCCAGCGTCGAGGTGCGTCTGCAGCATTGCGACGAGGTCCTGCGCGTCAGCGTGTCGGACAACGGGCCCGGCATACCGGAAGCCTTCAAAACGCGCATCTTCAGCAAGTTCTCCCAGGCCGACTCCGGTGACACCCGGCAGCAAGGCGGCACCGGGCTCGGGTTGGCCATCTGCAAGGAAATCATCGAGCGCATGGGCGGCCATATCGGCTTCGACTCGCCACCAGGCCAAGGTGCTACCTTCTGGTTCGAACTACCAATCACAGGGAGCGCGTCATGAGCCAAGCCCCGATCCCTGCCAACGAGCAGGAACGCCTGGACGCCCTGCACGCCCTGGAACTGCTAGACAGCCCGGCCGAAGCGATGTTCGACCACATCACCGCGCTGGCTGCTCAAATCTGCAACACCCCTATCGCTCTGATCTCGCTGGTCGATGCCCAGCGCCAGTGGTTCAAGAGCCGGGTTGGCCTGGATGTCGAGCAAACAGCGCGCGAGCTGGCCTTCTGCGCCCATGCGGTGGCCGCCGACGCGCCACTGGAAGTGGACAATGCCCTGGATGACGCCCGTTTTCGCGACAACCCGCTGGTCACTTCCGACCCGCATATCCGCTTCTACGCCGGCGTGCCGCTGCACGACGCCCAGGGCCTGGCGCTTGGCACCCTGTGCGTGATCGACCGCCAGCCGCGCCACCTCGACAGCCACCAGCATGCTCAGCTGCAGCACCTGGCACACCTGACCGGGGAGCTGTTCGAGCTGCGCCTGCAGGCGCGCCGCCAGGCCGAACAGAGCGCCATGCACCAGGCCATGCTGGACAATGCCGGCAGCGCAGTGCTGGTGCTTGACCCACAGGGCCGAGTGCTGCGCAGCAACCCTGAAGCGCAGCAACTGCTGGGCTATTCGCCTGACGATCTGGAGGACCGGTACCTGCCGCAGCTGCTGCTCGAGCCAGGCCAGTACGAGCGCCTGTGCACTGCCTGCAGCAGCGGGCCGCAGAGCACCGAGGGGCAGATGCGCGCACGCAGCGGGCAGCACCTGCCGGTGCGCCTGAATCTCTCGCCGATCCGCGCCGAAGGCCAGCAGCTTCAAGGCTACCTGCTGGTGGCCAACGATCTCAGCCAGCGCGAAGAAGCGCGCCAACGCCTGCAGCGCATCGCCGCACAGCTGCCGGGCATGGTCTACCAGTATCTGCTGCGCGCCGATGGCAGCAGTTGCTTCCCCTATGCCAGTGCCGGTATCCGCGACGTTTACGGCTGCACGCCAGAAGAAGTCAGCGAGGATGCCGGCCCAATCCTCGCCCGCCTGCATCCGGACGACGCGTCACAGGTGCACGCCGCCATCGCCCGTTCAGCCGCGAGCCTGAGCACCTGGCATCAGGAATACCGCGTTCTGCATCCGCTGCACGGTCCGCTCTGGGTCGAGGGGCGTGCTGCACCGCAGCGCCTGCCTGGCGGCGAAACGCTCTGGCACGGATTCATCAGCGATATCAGCGAACGCAAGCGCAGCGAGCAATTGCAGAACGAATTCGTCTCCACCGTCAGCCATGAGCTGCGCACGCCGCTGACCGCCATTGCCGGCTCACTCGGCCTGATCAACGGCGGCGCCCTGGGCGCGGTGCCGGAGCAGATGCAGCAGATGCTGGAAATCGCCCAGAGCAACAGCCAGCGTCTGCGCAAGCTGATCGACGACCTGCTGGACATCGACAAGCTGGTCGCCGGCAAGATGCGCTTCGATCTGCAGCCGCTGGCCCTGCGCCCATTGCTGGAGCAGGCGCTGCACAACAACCAGCCCTATGCCGAGCATCATGGGGTGCAACTTCTGCTGCTGCCGGGCATCGATTGCCAGGTAACCGCCGACGCCCAGCGCCTGGAACAGGTGCTGGCCAACCTGCTGGCCAATGCCGCCAAGTTTTCCGCCGCCGGACAGAGCGTGGAGCTGGCAGCCGTACCCAAGGATGGCTGCGTACGGATCAGTGTGCGTGACCACGGCCAGGGCATCGCGCCGGACTTCAAGCCGCGCATCTTCAGCAAGTTTGCCCAGGCCGATGCTGGTGACACCCGCCGCCAGGGAGGCACAGGCCTGGGCCTGGCAATCAGCAAGGAGATCATCGAACACATGGGGGGACGTATCAGCTTCGACTCCGTGGAGGGGCAAGGCAGCACCTTCTGGCTGGACCTGCCGCAGGTCGGGGTGCAGTCATGAACGACAACATCACGCTGCGCCTGCAACTGCTCGGGCAACTGTTCAGCCGCAACAATCTGCTGGCCTGGGGCGTGCTGGCGCTGGCGCTCGGCACCACGCTGCTGGCCTGGGACGGCTTGCGCCAGAGCCAGAGCGCGTCCGCCACACGCCAACTCGAGCTCCTTGCCGACGAAATCAGAGCGGCCATCGTCCAACGCATGCATGACCAGGAAAGCATCCTGCTCGGCGCCGCCGCCCTGCTCGATGCCAGCGAAGCGGTCAGTCGCGACGACTGGCGCACCTATGCGCGCCGCCTGAACCTGGAGGAACGCTACCCGGGCATCCAGGGCCTGGGGTTCAGCCAGGTGCTGCGCGCCGAACAGCTGCACGCCTTCGAAACCGAGATGCGTGCCGAAGGCTACCCCAACTTCCGCGTGCGCCCGCTTGGCGAGCGTACGCTGTACAGCGCCATTCGCTACATCGAGCCTTTCGCCGGACGTAATCTGGTCGCCTTCGGCTTCGACATGCTGTCCGAGCCCGTGCGCCAGGCCGCCATGCTGGGCGCTGCACGCAGCGGCCAGAGCCGTCTGTCCGGCCGTGTCACGCTGGTGCAGGAAACCCACGGCAAGGTCCAACCGGGCCTGTTGCTGTACACCCCGGTGTACCGGCACGGCCAACCGCTGGACACCCCCGAGCAGCGTCTCGCCGCGCTGCGGGGCTTTGCCTACAGCCCCTACCGCGCGCACGACCTGATGCACGGCATCCTCGGTGCGCGCCAACGCGAGCTGGAGTTCGAGCTCTATGCCGGCCCCGATACGGGTGCCGCCGACCTGCTTTACAGCAGCAGCGGCAACGCCCTCGATAGACCTGCCGACACCCGGCGAGAGCTGGAACTGTTCGGCCAGCGCTGGTACCTGAACTTTCACTACGCCCCGGGTTTTCTCGACGGCGTCCATCGCGGCGAGGGCTCACTGCTCGCCCTGGGGGGCTGTATCAGCCTGCTGCTGTTCTTCCTGATCAGCAGCCTGAGCCTGCGCCGCGAGCAGATACAGCAGTTGGCCAAGCGCATCACCGAACAGCTGCACCGTAGCGAAGAGCGCCTGGCACTGGCGCTCAAGGGCGGCAATGACGGTTGGTGGGATATCGAGGTCAAGGCCGGCAGCTTCTTCGCCTCGGCCCATGGCTGGCAGATGCTCGGCTATCCGGAGCAGGGCCCGCCCGGCTTTGCCGATGACCCCTGGGCCTGGGAAAACCTGGTACACCCGGACGATCTGCCCGCAACGCGCGCCCGTCTGAAACAGGCACTGTCCACAGGCGCCAGCAACTTCACCATCGACTGTCGCCTGCTGCGTGTCGACGGCAGCGAACTGCCGGTGCTGCTGCGCGGCTACATCCAGCGCGACACCAACGGCTACCCGCAGCGCATCACCGGCACCACCATGGACCAGAGTGAAGCCAAGCGTATCGAACGCCTCAAGAGCGAGTTCGTTTCCACCGTCAGCCACGAGCTGCGCACGCCGCTGACCGCCATCGCCGGCTCGCTGGGCCTGATCAATGGCGGCGCACTGGGCACGGTACCGGAAAGCATGCGGACCATGCTGGGCATCGCCCAGGCCAACAGCCAGCGCCTCAGCCACCTGATCAACGATCTGCTGGACATGGACAAACTGGAGGCAGGCAAGATGCAGTTCGACCTGCAACCCTGCACGCTTGCCACCCAGCTCCAGGAAGCGCTGGACAGCAACCAGGCCTACGCCGACCGCCACCAGGTCAAGCTGCGCCTTCTCGACTGCGTGCCAGCCCTCGTAAGGGTCGATTCCATGCGTCTGCAACAGGTACTGGCCAACTTCATCTCCAACGCCGTGAAGTACTCGCCGCCCGGCGCCGAGGTGCACCTGCGCGCCGAAGGTCGCGGCACTCGCGTGCGCGTCGAGGTCAGCGACCAGGGTCCAGGCATCGCTGCCGAATTTCGCCAGCGCATCTTCAGCAAGTTCTCCCAGGCCGACGCCAGCGACAGCCGCAGCAAAGGCGGCACCGGCCTGGGCCTGGCGATCAGCAAGGAGCTGATCGAACGCATGGGCGGACAGATCGGCTTCGACTCGTTAGAAGGCCAGGGCGCCTGCTTCTGGTTCGAGCTGCCCACGCTGGCCGAAGCCGCCCAGCCCGCTGCCAGCGACGGCCGGCGTAGCCTGTTGGTGGTCGAGGACGAACCGGATATCGCCAACCTGCTGCGCCAGTTACTGGAAAACGCCGGCTATCGCGTGCGTCTGGCTTACAGCCTGGATGAAGCCCGCGCCAGCCTGCGCGAGGAAATACCCGCTGCCATCAGCCTTGACCTGCGCCTACCGGACGGTGACGGCATGCAACTGGTACAGGAACTGCGCGCCGACGCGCGCTATCGCGAGCTGCCGATTCTGGTGGTATCGGCCGCCTGTGAAGAAGGCCGCCTGGCGCTCGACGGGGTGCCCGCGCTGGACTGGCTGAGCAAGCCGATCGACCCGCAGCGCTTGCTCGCCAGCCTTGCTCAGGCCCTGCAGAACCTGCCGCAGAGCCCACGCGTGTTACACGTGGAAGACGATCACGATCTGCGTCTGGTGGTCGCCGAACAGGGCCGCGAGCTGGCCGAGTTCATTCCCGCCGACAGCCTCGCCGAAGCGCGTCGCCTGCTCGCCGAGCAGCCTTTCGACCTGGTTCTGCTCGATCTCGGTCTGCCTGACGGCAACGGCCTGGAGCTGCTCGACGAACTGCAGAACCAGCGGCCAGGGCTACCGGTGGCCGTGCTCTCGGCCAGCGAGATGGATGGCCATGAGTTCGCCGGGGTGAGCGCGGCGCTGGCCAAATCGCGCAATGATGGGCAACACTTCCTGAACATGCTCAACCGCCTGTTACCCGCCAAGGAGACCCGCCATGACTGAGCTCAAGCGCATCCTTCACGTCGAGGACGACCCCTCGATCCAGGCCGTGGCCAAGGTCGCCCTGGAAGCCGTCGGCGGCTTCCAGGTGCTGAGCTGCGCCAGCGGCCAGGAAGCGCTCGATCAGGTGCAAGGCTTCGCGCCCGACTTCATCCTGCTCGACGTGATGATGCCTGGCATGGACGGCCCTCAAACGCTGGAGAGGCTACGCCAACTGGTGGATATCGGTGAGGTGCCGGTAGCCTTCATGACGGCCAAGGTCCAACCCGGCGAGGTGGCCCATTACCGCAGCCTGGGCGCGCTCGACGTGATCGTGAAACCCTTCGACCCCATGCAGCTCGCCGCCCAGATCCGACAGATCTGGAGCCAACGCCATGGATAAACACGACGGCAACGCCATCCCTCAGACCCTGCAAGAACGCCTGCAGCAGCTCGGCCAGCAATTCGCCGAACGCCTGCGCCAGGAGCTTGCGCAACTGACGCAGCAGGGCGAGCAATTGCTCGAGGCCGACGACGAGCAGCGCAGGCACCTGTTGCAGGCGCTACGCAACCAGCTGCATCGCCTGGCCGGCAGCGCCGGCACCTTCGGTTTCGACCAGCTCGGCCAGCAAGCCCGGGAGCTGGAGCAACAGGCCGAGCGCTGGCTGGAACACCGGCAACGCCTGCAGCACGAACTCAGCGAATTCATCGCGGCACTGCAACGCCTGGGCAACCAGACCTCCAGCAGCGAGGCACCCGGCGCAGCGCAGCAGCAGGTGCCACAGGCGCTACGCGGAGAAACCGAGTCCCGGCTCATCTACATCCTCGAGGATGAAATAGCCGTAGGCGAAAACATGCGCCTGACCCTGAACAACTTCGGCTATCAGGCCGAACACTTCAATTCCATCGCCAGTCTCGATGCGGCCCTGGAGCAGCAGATACCGGACGCGCTGATCGTCGACGTCAATCTGGCCAGCGAAGACTGCAGCGGCCTGGACTATGCCGCAGGCCTGCAGCAGCGCCTGGAGGTGCCACTGCCGCTGCTGGTGCTGACTCACCAGGATGACTTCGCCACCCAGTTGCAGGCGGTCCGGGCCGGTGCATTGGGTTTCTTCGCCAAGCCGGTGGACATTCCGCAGCTGGAAAGCCGCCTGGAACGCTGCTTCGCCCAGCAGAGCGGCGAGCCCTACCGGGTGTTGATCGTCGACGACGACCGCGATCTGGCCAGCCGCTACAGCCTGGTGCTGCGCGACGCCGGCATGCTGGTGGAAATCCTTCAGGACCCGGCGCAGATCTTCGAGCACCTGCGCGACTTCAATCCCGAAGTGGTGCTGCTCGACGTCAACATGCCGGACTGCACCGGCCCTGAGCTGGCGCAGATCATCCGCTGCAACGACGACTGGCTGCGCATCCCGATCATCTACCTGTCGGCGGAAACCGATATCGGCAAGCAGATGAACGCGCTGATCAAGGCCGGCGATGACTTCGTCACCAAACCGATTTCCGACAACGTCCTGGTCGCCACCGTGTTCTCCCGCGCTCAGCGCGCACGCCTGCTATCCAACGCCCTGGCGCGCGACAGCCTCACCGGCCTGCTCAAGCATGGCGATATCAAGGAGCAGGTGGCCATCGAACTGGAACGCACGCTACGCAGTGGCGACCGCGCAAGCGTGGTGATGCTGGATATCGATCACTTCAAGCGGGTCAACGACGAACATGGTCACGCCGCCGGCGACAACGTCATCCGCGCCCTGGCCAATCTGCTGCGCCAGCGCCTGCGTCGGGTCGACAGTCTGGGGCGCTATGGCGGCGAGGAGTTTCTCGCGGTACTGCCGGACTGCAACCCGCAGCAGGCCAAGCAGATCGTCGATGAGATTCGCGAGCGCTTCGCCGAGCTACGCTTCATCGCCGATGGCGGCGAATTCTCCTGTACCCTCAGTGCCGGTATCGCCGGCACCGATGTGCACAGCGAAGCGGAACAACTGCGTGAGCGCGCGGACAAGGCGCTATACGCCGCCAAACACAGCGGGCGCAATCAGGTGCAAATCGCCGCAGTGGAAGAGCATCGCGGCTGAAGCCGCTCCCACAGGAAACGAGGCGATTGCAGGAGCGGCTTCAGCCGCGATAAGAAACAAAAGCCGTAGGGTGGATGTCGCTCTTCACATCCACCACAGCACTAGCGCCCTGATCACGCCTCGGCGCGCTGCATCAGGCGGCGCTGGCGCCACTCCATGAAAGTTTTCAGGAACAGCGTAAGCAGCGCCATGCACGCCAGCAGGCCGGCAGCGGTGAAGGCGGCTGCGGGCTTGTAGTCGTTGTTGAGCTGGTCGACCAGAAGCGGCAGGGTCAGGGTCTGGTTGATGATGGTGCCGGACACCACCGACACCGCGCCGAACTCACCGACCGCGCGGGCATTGGTCACCACCACGCCATACAGCAGCGCCCATTTGATCTTGGGCAGGCTGATGCGGCGGAATATCTGCCAGCCGCTGGCACCCAGGCACATGGCGGCGGTTTCCTCGTCCTGCCCCTGGGTCTGCATCACCGGAATCAGGATGCGCGCCACGTAAGGCGCAGTGACGAACACGGTAACCATGACGATGCCCGGCCAGGCGAACATCAGCTGCATGCCGTTATCGTAGAACCAGCGGCCGATGAAGCTTTCCAGGCCGTACACCACCAGATAGCAAAGACCAGCGACCACCGGCGATACCGCGTAAGGGATGTCGATCAGCGTGGTCAGCAGCTTGCGACCACGGAAGTCGTAATGCGTCACGCACCAGGCCAGGCAGATGCCAAAGCACAGGTTCAGCGGCACGGTGATCGCTGCCACCAACAGGGTCAGGCCAATGGCGTGGAGCATGTAGTCTTCGTTCAGATTGCTCCACAACAGCTCAAGCCCGCCTGCCAGCGCCTTGCTGAAGATCAATGCCAGTGGCACCAGCAGAATCAGCGCCACCACCAACAGACCGAGGGTTACCAGCGCCCACTGGCGCCAATCCTGAGGTTTTTTCATCGACCTTGCCGTTGCCATGCGAACAGACGCCCCTGCACGACCTGCAGGAGGAACAGAAGAGTCAGCGAGGCGAGCAGAATCACAGAAGCGATGGCTGCCGCCGCCGGGTAATTGAATTCCTGCAGACGGACGAAAATCATCAGCGAGCTGACCTCCGTCTGATAGGGAATGTTGCCGGCGATCATGATCACCGCGCCGAACTCGCCGAGGCTGCGAATGAACGCCTGCGAACCACCTGTAACCAGCGCAGGGGCCAACGTCGGCAGGATCACCTTGCGGAAGGTCTGCAGGCGGCTGGCGCCGAGGGTGCGCGCGGCCTCTTCGTATTCCGAGCCGAGGTCCTGCAGCACCGGCTGCACGGTGCGCACCACGAAGGGAATACTGGTGAACACCATGGCCACCACGATACCGGCATAGGCGTAGGCCACCTTGAAACCCAGCCACTGACCGATCCAGCCGTTGGGCACCAGCAGCGTCGCCAGCGTCAGGCCGGCTACCGAGGTCGGCAGGGCGAAGGGCAAGTCGATCAGCGCATCGACGATACGCCGGCCGGGGAAGTCGTAACGGGTGATGATCCAGGCCAGCAGCAGGCCGAGCACCAGCACCGCCAGGGTCGAGTAGAGGGCCGCCGAAATGGTCACCTTGTAGGTCTGCACCACGCGCGGATCGCTGATAGCGAACCAGTACTGACCCCAGGTCATGTCGCTGACGTACAGCAGCAGCGCCGACAACGGCAGCAGGATCACCAGCGAGAGGTACAGCACACTGACGCCGAAGCTCAGGCCGAAGCCGGGCAACAGCGGGGTCTGCAGGAAGAACAGCGTCGGTTTACTCACGAAAAGCTCGGCTCTACAAATGCAGTTGGCCGCCAAGAAGGCGGCCAACGGACCATTACGATGCTTACTCAGCGTCACAACACGAATCACAAGTCGACATGTGCTCGGATGCTTCAGGGTAAGGTGCGCGCGGCGCACCCTACGAAAAACCGTCCGACGCGACAGTTGGTCTGTGGCGTAACACCAGAGCGGGTTGCACCCGCCCTGCGTCCCGGTCAGCGGCCCGCCGAGAGAAGCTGGTCGAGGATACCACCGTTGTCGAAATGCTTGGCGGTGATCTCGTCCCAGGTGCCGAGCACCTCGGTCGGGTTGATCAGGCGTACCGGAGCGAACTGCGCCTTGGTCGCCTCGACCACTTCCGGGTGGTGCACACGGTAATTGTAGCGGGTCAGCAGTTGCTGGATGTCCTTGCTGTACTGGAAGTCCAGGAAGGCCTTGGCCTGCTCGCGAGTGCCGCGCTCGTCGGCCACCTTGTCGACGATGGCCACCGGGAACTCAGCCAGTACGCTGACCTCCGGCACCACGATTTGCAGATTGGCGGACTTGAACTCGTCGCCGTTGGCAATGTTGATCACTTCCGACTCGAAGGTCAGCAGCACGTCGCCCTGGCCGTTCTGGGCGAAGGCCACGGTGGCGCCACGGCCGCCGGTGGGGAAGTTCTCGACGTTCTTCAGCAGCTTGCCGACGAAGGCCTTGACCTTCTCCTGGTCGCCGTTGAATTTCTCGTTGGCGAACAGCCAGGCGCCCAGGTAGCTGTAACGGGCGTTGCCAGAGGTTTTCGGGTTGGGGAATACCAGCTTCACATCATCGCGAATCAGGTCATCCCAGCTCTTGATGTTCTTCGGGTTGCCTTCGCGCACCAGGAAGGCGGTGGTGCTGTAGTACGGCGAGCTGTTGTTGGGGAACTGCTCGGCCCAGTCCTCACGCAGCAGTTTGCGCTTGGCCAGGATGTCCACATCGGTCACCTGGTTGAAGGTGACCACGTCGACCTTCTTGCCCTGAATGATGTCCTGCGCCTGGCGCGAAGTGCCGGCGAAGGACTGGATGATCTTCACTTCCTTGCCGCTCTGCTGCTTCCAGTGCTCGACGAACAGCGGATTGATCTCGCCGAACAGCTCGCGGGCAATGTCGTAGGAAGCGTTGTGGAATGGCGTATCGGCCGCAGCATGGCTCAGCGAGCCCGTCAGCAGGGTGGCGCTGGCCACGGTGGCCAGAACGATCTTCTTCAGCATCTAAGGCGTCCTTATCGAGAGAGGAGCCTGCACGCAGGCTATTTGATGGCGCGATTCTGCAGAAAAATCATATAGCTGAAAAATATCTTTTTATTTACCACTTATAACCAAAGTTCATTTCTACTGGATAAGGTCGTGCAGCCCTCGTCTCCGAGGGCTGGGCGATACCTGGCTTTTACAGCGTGGCGATTGATCGTTCCTCTCGCTCCGCATGGGAATGCATCCAGAGACGCTCTGCGTCAGATGCGGGTGCAGCACCAGCGCAAGCGGGCGCAAAGCGCCCAGGCTTGGGTTCCCATGCTGGAGCGAGGGAGGCATCATCCGCCGATCAGAGTTTGGCGATGGACACCTCGGTGGATTTGACGAAGGCGATCACTTCACTGCCAACCTGCAGTTCCAGCTCGCGCACGGAACGGGTGGTGATCACCGAGGTGACGATGCCGGCGGCGGTCTGCACGTCGATTTCCGACAGCACATCGCCGATGACGATTT
Organism: Pseudomonas chaetocerotis; assembly: GCF_015712105.2. Taxonomy (NCBI): domain Bacteria; kingdom Pseudomonadati; phylum Pseudomonadota; class Gammaproteobacteria; order Pseudomonadales; family Pseudomonadaceae; genus Pseudomonas; species Pseudomonas chaetocerotis. Next base: position 103,874 of record NZ_JACFYX020000016.1, on the reverse strand, counting down.
CCTTGATGTTGCCCTTGAACTGGTTACGCACGTTGATGGCTTTGATGGTCATGGTGTTTCTCCTGATGGTCCACTGATGTAGCCCGGATGAAATCCGGGGAATCTTGCAACCGCTCCCGGATTACATCCGGGCTACGGCGTCAAAGCGCCCAACGCAATTGCGTGGGCAGGGGTGATACGGGTTCCGGTGGTATGGGTAATTCAGGCTGCGCCAGCACCCGGTCGAGCACGCGCGCTTCCAGTGCTGCCAGCAGTGGCGAGCCATGCAGACGCGGGCGTACCAGCTGTACATCGAGGTCGAGGCCGATCTGGCCGTCCTCGATGAGGATCACCCGGTCCGCTACGGCCACCGCTTCGGCAACGTCGTGGGTCACCAGCAGCACGGTGAAGCCATGCTGCTGCCACAGGCGCTCGATCAGTTGCTGCATCTCGATGCGGGTCAGCGCATCCAGCGCGCCCAGTGGCTCGTCGAGCAGCAACAGACGTGGGCGGTGGATCAGCGCGCGGGCCAGCGCCACACGCTGCTTCTGCCCGCCGGACAGCGCTGCCGGCCACTCATGGCTACGATCCGCCAGACCAACCGCCGCCAGGGCTTCCTCGGCCAGCTTGCGCCAGTTGCCGGCAAGACCCAGGCCGACGTTATCGATCACCCGCTTCCAGGGCAGCAGACGCGAGTCCTGGAACATCAGGCGAATGTCTTCGCGCACTGCGTTGAGCGAGCCACTGCCGGCCAGCAGCTGACCGCCGCTAGGCTGATCCAGCCCGGCCAGCAGGCGCAGCAGCGTGCTCTTGCCACAGCCGCTGCGGCCGACCACGGCGACGAACTGGCCGGCCGGGATATGCAGGTCGATGCCCTTGAGCACCCGGCGCTCGCCGAAGGCTTTCTCGATCTTCTCGATAGCCAGGGGAACGCCGCCCGGAGGAACGCCCTGACGAATGTTATGCAGCGCAGTCATTGGCCACCTGCCTTGGCCTGATAGGCCGGATGCCAGCGCAGCCACACGCGCTCGAGGCCACGGGCGGCGACGTCGGCCAGCTTGCCGAGCACCGCGTAGAGCAGGATTGCCAGCACCACCACGTCGGTCTGCAGGAACTCGCGGGCGTTCATCGCCAGGTAGCCGATGCCGGCGCTGGCCGAGATGGTCTCGGCAACGATCAGCGTCAGCCACATGAAACCCAGGGCGAAACGCACGCCCACCAGAATCGATGGCAGCGCGCCGGGCAGGATCACCTGGCGGAACAGGGCGAAACCGGACAAACCATAGCTACGCGCCATCTCAACCAGCGCCGGGTCGACGTTGCGGATGCCGTGGTAGGTGTTGAGGTAGATGGGAAACAGCGTGCCAAGCGCGACCAGGAACACCTTGGCCGCCTCGTCGATGCCGAACCACAGGATCACCAGCGGAATCAGCGCCAGGTGCGGTACGTTACGGATCATCTGCACCGAGCTATCGAGAAAGCGCTCGCCCCATTTCGACAGACCGGTGATAAAGCCCAGCAGCAGACCGATGCCACCGCCGATGACGAAACCGATCCCGGCGCGCTGGCCGCTGATCGCCAGATGCTGCCAGATTTCGCCGGAAGCCAGCAGCGCCCAGCCGGCAGCCAGCACGGCGCTGGGCGCCGGCAGGATGCGACTGGACAGCCAGCCGCTGGTCACCGCCAGTTGCCAGGCGGCCAGCAGCCCCAGCGGCAAGGCCCAGGGCGCGGCACGCAGGGCCAGTTTGTGAAGGGTCGTGTTGCGCATTTTTTGCCTCGAGGAATTCTGTGTGTCTGTTCCCCGGATTGCATCCGGGCTACGGCACCCGATGTAGCCCGGATGCAATCCGGGAAAACCTGTACCAGCGTTGCACCACCTCAGCTCGCCGAAGCCGCCTTCGGCAGGATGTCGCTGGAGATCATTTCGCCGAACGGGCTGACATAGCCGCGGCTCTCAGGGCGCTGCGGCTGGGCCAAGTCCAGGTGCGGGAACAGCAGTTCGGCGACCCGGTACGATTCTTCCAGGTGCGGGTAACCAGAGAAGATGAAGGTGTCGATGCCCAGCTCCGCGTACTCCTTGACCCGCGCTGCCACGGTCGGGCCGTCGCCCACCAGCGCGGTGCCGGCGCCGCCGCGCACCAGGCCGACACCAGCCCAGAGGTTCGGCGACACTTCCAGGTTGTCGGTCTTGCCGCCGTGTAGCGCAGCCATGCGCTGCTGGCCAACGGAGTCGAAGCGCGCCAGCGACGCCTGGGCGCGGTCGATGGTGTCCTGATCCAGGTGGCTGATCAGGCGATCCGCCGCCGCCCAGGCGTCCTCATTGGTCTCGCGCACGATCACGTGCAGACGAATGCCGAAACGCACTTCACGCCCCTGCCTGGCCGCCTTCTCACGCACCTGGGCGATCTTCTCGGCCACCGCAGCCGGCGGCTCGCCCCAGGTCAGGTACAGCTCGACCTGCTCCGCGGCCAGGTCCTGCGCCGCGTCGGAGGAACCGCCGAAATACAGCGGCGGACGCGGCTGCTGGATAGGCGGATAGAGCAGTTTGGCGCCCTTCCCCTGGATGTGCTTGCCGTCGTAGTCGACGGTTTCGCCCTCCAGCACGCGGCGCCAGACACGGGTGAATTCGACGGAGGCCTCATAACGCTCGGCATGCGACAGGTGCAGGCCATCGCCGGCCAGCTCGTCCGGGTCGCCCCCGGTCACTAAATTGAACAGCGCACGGCCGTTCGACAGGCGATCCAGGGTCGCCGCCTGGCGCGCGGCCACGGTAGGCGAAATGATCCCCGGACGCAGGGCGACCAGAAACTTCAGGTGCTGCGTCACCGGGATGAGGGACGCAGCAACCAGCCAGGAGTCTTCACAGGAACGCCCGGTGGGGATCAACACGCCGCCGTAGCCGAGGCGGTCAGCGGCCTGCGCGATTTGAGTGAGATAGCCGTGATCGACGGCGCGCGCGCCTTCGGCTGTGCCCAGGTACTTGCCATCACCATGGGTAGGCAGGAACCAGAAAATATTGAGGCTCATACAGGGGGCTCCTTGGATTCGCTCCCCTCTCCCGCCGGAAGAGGGGCTGGGGGGTGAGGGCTCTACTGGGCCCGCGCGACCTTGGCCGGCTGCCGCCAGATCACCTCGGCAATGCTCAGGCGCTTGGGGATCAGCTTCAGATCACTGAAGGTGTCGGCGATCTTCTGCTGTGAACTCGCCACTTCCGGGGTGATCAGCTGCGCGCCGTAGCTCTGCCGCTCAACCGCTGCGCGGGTGATCTCGGGGGACAGCCCCAGTAGCGGTGCAACCTGGGCGGTGACCTCGTCGACGTTGGCGCGAGTCCACTCGCCTGTCTTGCGAATCTCGTCCACCAGAGCGACCACTACCTCAGGGTGCTTTTCGGCAAAGGGGCGCGCCGCCAGATAGAACTGGTGATTGCTCACCAGGCCGCTGCCATCACGCAGGGTGCGCGCCTGCAATTGCTGCTCGGCAGCTGCCTGGAAGGGGTCCCAGATCACCCAGGCATCGACGCTGCCACGCTCGAACGCAGCGCGGGCATCGGCAGGCGGCAGGTACACGGGGGTGATGTCGGTGATGCTCAGGCCGGCTTCCTCCAGCGCACGCACCAGCAGGTAATGCACATTGGAGCCCTTGTTCAGGGCGACCTTCTTACCCTTCAACTCGGCCACAGAAGTGATCGGTGAATCCTTGGGCAGCAGAATCGCTTCGCTCAGTGGCGCCGGCGGCTCGAAGGCCACGTAGAGCAGATCGGCGCCGGCGGCCTGGGCGAATACCGGCGGCGTCTCGCCCGTGGTGCCAAAGTCGATGGAGCCCACATTGAGCCCTTCGAGCAGCTGCGGGCCGGCGGGAAACTCGGTCCATTGCACCTCGATACCCTGCTCGGCCAGGCGTTCTTCCAGCGCGCCGCTGGATTTGAGCAGCACCAGGGTGCCGTATTTCTGATAGCCGATCCGCAACACGCTTTCGTTATCAGAAGCGGCCTGTGCTTGAGTGATGGCGCCGAAGGAAATGGCCGCGGCAAACAGGGCGACCAGACTCCGACGCAAAGTGTTGGCGCCCATGGCGACCTCCTTTGCAAGTTGAGTGTGGGCCTGCTTGCCCGTTGGCGGGCGAGTAAGGCGGGGTGTTACGGGTGGTTCAGATGCTCCAGCGGGCGTTCACCAGCCGGTCGTTCAACACGTTCGGATCGATCGGCTTCGGCCGTCGCGCCAGGGCTGCGCCCAGTTGTTCCAGTGCCTCGTCGAGGCGTTCGCGCAACTCGTCGTCGATCTGCGCGGGCCTGTCCCCTTCCGGGTAGGCAATCTGTTTGTCCACGGCGAACACGCCGGAGAGCATTTCCTGCGCCTTCAGCGCGGCCAGCACCGGCTTGAGCGCGTAGTCCACAGCCAGCAGATGCGCCGGGCTGCCGCCACTGGCCAGGGGCAATACCACCTTGTGTGCCAGGGCGCGCTCGGGCAGCAGATCCAGCAACACCTTCAGCGCACCGGTGAACGACGCCTTGTACACCGGCGTGCCGACCACCAGGCCATCGGCACTGGCCACCGCGGCCTGCAGCTGCTGCACTGCCGGGCTGCCTGCGCGGGCATGCAGCAGGTCCTCGGCGGGAAAATCGCGCACCCGCAGCAGGCTGACGTCCACTTGCTGCGTTTGCAGACGCTGGCGTACATGGTCCAACAGCACTTCGGTGCGCGAACGCGCCGCAGGGCTGCCGGAAAGCAACACGACGTGCATGGTCAGTCCTTAGCGATTCGGCTGCGGGGTCAAACGCAGGTAGGGCTTCACGGCGCGGTAGCCCTTGGGAAAGCGCTCGGCGATCTCGGCTTCGTCCTTGAGCGACGGTACGATCACCACCTCTTCACCGTCCCGCCAGTTGGCCGGCGTGGCCACCTTGTAGTTGTCGGTCAGTTGCAGCGAATCGACCACGCGCAAGATCTCGTTGAAGTTGCGCCCGGTACTGGCCGGATAGGTGATGGTCAGGCGCACCTTCTTGTTCGGGTCGATGATGAACAGCGAGCGCACGGTCAGGGTGTCGTTGGCGTTGGGGTGGATCAGATCGTAGAGGTCGGACACCTTGCGGTCGGCATCAGCGATGATCGGGAAATTGACCACGGTGTTCTGCGTTTCGTTGATGTCGTCGATCCACTTCAGATGCGAGTCCACCGGGTCGACCGAAAGAGCGATGGCCTTGACCCCACGCTTGGCGAATTCGTCCTTGAGCTTGGCGGTGAAGCCCAGTTCCGTGGTGCACACCGGCGTAAAGTCAGCCGGATGGGAGAAAAGGATGCCCCAGCTGTCACCCAGCCACTCGTGGAAGCGAATGCGGCCTTCGCTGGAATCCTGTTCGAAATCGGGGGCGACGTCGCCCAGACGGATGGTCATGATCGTGCTCCTTGGCAGTGGCTGCGTGGTGCTCACTATGCTCAGGAATCAATCGAAATAAAAAGAATAAATAATGATTTATCCATAACCAAAACATATAACCAAAACACATAACCAAGAGCCATCATGACCTCCCTAACCTTGCACAAGGTTCCCGGCGAACAGGCGCCCATGGCGCTGCTGCTGGAAGCCGATCCCAGCATCACCCTCATCGCCGGTTATCTGCAGGACGGCCATTGCGTGGTCGCGCGACTGGACGACGCGGTCGTCGGCGTCTACGTGGTCAAGGCCCTGAGCGCCGGGACCTGGGAGCTGATGAACATCGCCGTAAAGCCCGAGCATCAGGGTCGCGGCATTGGCGCTCTGCTGCTGCACGATGCCATCGACCAGGCGCGGCAGCTTGGCGCGCAGCGCCTGGAGCTGGGCACCGGCAGCTTTGGCCACCAGTTGACCTTCTACCAGCGCGCCGGCTTTCGTGTGGTAGCGGTGGAGCCGGATTACTTCCTGCAGCACTACCCCGAGCCACTGTTCGAGAATGGCCTGCAGCATCGAGATCGTTTACGCCTGGCGCTGGCGCTTTAGGCGGGCTCGCGCAAGCGATAACCGACACCCGCCTCGGTGATCAGGTAGCGCGGCGCAGCCGGGTCATCGCCGAGCTTCTGCCGCAGGTGGCCGACCACCACGCGCAGGTAGTGGCTGTCGCCGACGTGACTGGGCCCCCAGATGTCGCGCAGCAGTTGCTGCTGGGTCACGACCCGGCCGAGGTGCTGGGCGAGCAGCGCCAGCACGGCATATTCCTTGGGCGTCAGGGCGATTTCGGCGTCGTCGAGGGTGACCCGGCGGTAGGCCAGATCGATGTTCAGCGCGCCACAGACGATGCTCGCCGGCAGCGCTTCTCGGCCCTGGCCCTGGCGCAGCAGCACGCGCACACGGGCGAGGAATTCCTGGATACCGAACGGCTTGGTCACGTAGTCGTTGGCGCCGCCGTCCAGCGCCAGCACCTTCTCGCCCTCGCTGGCGCGCACCGAGAGCACCAGCACCGGCACCTGGCTCCATTCGCGCAGGCCGCGCAGCACCTGCTGGCCATCGAGGTCGGGCAGGCCGAGGTCGAGCACCACCACATCCGGGTTATGCAGCGCCGCCTGGGCCAGACCGTCTCCGCCGTTCGCCGCCTCCAGCACCCGATAACCCTGGGCGCTGAGGGCGATGCGCAGAAACTTGCGAATCTGCGCTTCGTCATCGATCAGCAGAATGCTCGGCCCTTGGCTCATCAGTCTTCCTCGGCGGCTTGCGGTTGCGCGGTCAATGGCAGGTGCAGGGTCAGGCTGGCGCCACGGCCATCGAGCCCCTCGCCGGCCGTGACGCGGCCGCCATGGGCACCCACCATACCCTGGCAGATCGCCAGGCCCAGGCCCGTGCCCTGGCCACCGCGATCACCCCGCGCTGCGGTGTAGAACATGTCGAAGATCTTCGCCCGTTCCGCCTCGGGAATGCCAGGGCCCTGGTCGGCGACGACGAAGCGCAGCGCCTGTTCGTCGTACTCCAGCGCCACGCGCAGACGGCCACCGGGCGGCGAAAAGCGCGCGGCATTCTCCAGCACGTTGACCAGTGCCTGCTCGATCAGCGCCGCGTGCACGTACAGCAGCGGTGGTTCCGGCGGCAGCAGGCATTCGACCTGCAGCGGCGCGAGCACCGCGCGCAGGCGTTGCAGGGCGCTGGCGACGATGTCGCTGGGCGCCACCCAGTCGCGCGCCAGCTTGAGCCCGCCATGGCCGAGGCGGGTCATGTCGAGCAGGTTCTGGATGTAGCGGTCGAGGCGCTCGGCCTCGTCGCGGGTGCCCTCCAGCAGCTCGTTGCGATCCGAGGCTGGGATGGCATCGCCCAAGGCCAGCAGGCTGTCGATGGAGCCGCGCATGGCGGTCAGCGGCGTGCGCAGGTCGTGCGACACCGAGGCCAGCAACGCGCTGCGCAGCTCCTCGGTCTGTCCGTGCAGGCGCGCCGCCTCCAGCTCCTCGGCCAATTGCGCACGGGCCAGGGCTTGCGCCAGCGGCTGGGCAAGGGCCGCCACCAGGCGCCGACGCTCATCCGCCAGTGGTGTGCCGTCGGCGCTCTGCAAACCGATCAGCAACAGCGGCCCCTCCTCGCCACACAGCGGCCACCACCACCAGCGGCTGCCGGGCAGGGTGTCGGTGCCGAGGCCGGCAGGTTGCTCGTGCTGCCAGGCCCAGTCGGCGGCGGCGCGTTCGGCATCAGGCAACTCCGCGTGCAGCCCTCCTTCATGGCGCCATTGCCCATCAGCGTTGCGCGACAGCAGGGTCAGCTGCATGTCCGCCCAGCCACCCAGTTGCTGCTCAGCCACGGCCAGCACGGCCTGGCGGTCGGCAGCGACGGTGAGCTTGCGCGACAGCTCCAGCAGCGCCGTGGTTTCGCCCTGCGCCTGCCGCAGCGCCTGTACCTGGCGCCGCTGGCGGCTGGCCAGGTTGCCGGTCAACCCAGCCATGAGCAGGAAGAACAGCAGGGTGAGCACGTCTTCCTGACGCTGGATGCGCAGGGTCAGGGTCGGCGGAATGAACAGGAAGTTGTAGGCCAGGAACGACAGCCCCGAGCACGCCAGCGCCGGCCCCAGGCTGCTGCGCACCGCCACCAGCAGTACGGCGGCGAGAAACACCAGGGAGATGTTCGGCAACTCCAGCACCCGCGCCAGACCGAGGGAAATCAGCGTAGCGCAGGCAGCAGCCAGCGTGGCCAGCAGGTAGTCGCGCCAGCGCGCGGCGAGTCGTGGACGCCGGCCAGCCTGTGGCTGACCACCTGCCGCATCCAGCACGCTCACCTCCAGCCCCGCCCTGGCAGCCAGCAGGCGCTCGCCGAGGCCGCGACCAAGCCAGCGCCGACGCAGACGCCGCGTACTGTTGCCGACCAGGATCAGGCTGGCGCGGCGCTCGCGGGCATGGTCGAGTAGCGTGCGCGCCACCGAGTCACCATGCAGCGTCACCACTTCGCCGCCGAGGCGCTCGGCCAGTCGCAGCGCGGCTTGCAGACGGCCGCGCTGTTCCTCGTCCATGGCTCGGCGGCCGTCCACATGCACCACCGACCAGGGCAGATGCCGCCGCTCGGCCACCCGGCAGGCGTGGCGCACCAGACGCTCGGCCTCACCATCGCCATCCACCCCCACCAGCAGGCGGCCGAGCACGCTGGGCGCGGCCTGGCCAAGCTGGCGGTAGCGCTGATCGAGGTCGGCATCGACCCGCGCGGCGGCGGTCTGCATGGCCAGCTCGCGCAGTGCGGTGAGGTTGGTCGGCGAGAAGAAGGCGTCGATGGCCGCCCGCGCCTGCTCGGGCATGTACACCTTGCCGTCGCGCAGGCGTTCGAGCAGCTCGCGCGGCGGCAGGTCGACCAGCTGGATCTCGTCGGCCTCCTGCAGCACCCAGTCGGGCACGGTTTCACGCACCTGCACGCCGGTGATGTCGCGGACGCGGTCGTTGAGGCTTTCCAGGTGCTGGACGTTGACCGTGGTGTAAACGTCGATGCCGGCTGCCAGCAGCTCCTGCACGTCCTGCCAGCGCTTGGCGTGGCGGCTGCCGGGGGCGTTGCTGTGCGCCAGCTCGTCGACCAGCGCCAGCTTGGGCGGGTCGGCGAGCAGGCCGTCGAGGTCCATCTCGCTCAGCTCCAGGCCGCGATACGGCAGGCGCAGCGCTGGCTGCTGTGGCAGGCCCAGCAACAGCGCCTCGGTCTCGCTGCGGCCATGGCTTTCCACCACCCCGGCGCGCAGCGCCACGCCCTGGCGCAGTTGCGCATGGGCGGCCTGGAGCATGGCGTAGGTCTTGCCCACGCCCGGCGCCGCGCCGAGGAACACCTTGAGCCGGCCACGGCCTTCGCGGGGCAGGTCGGCGAGCAGCGCTTCGGCGCGCAGGCTGTCGTTCATCGAGCACTCGTCACTGGGAAGAAATGGGTGGATTGTCGACCAGCGCCAGGTTCAGAGCCAGCACATTGACCAGCGCCGGGCCGAACAGCGGGCGCTCGGTGTGTGCCTCGACCAGGCGCAGCAGCTCGGCTTCGTCCAGGCCACGGGCCTGGGCAATGCGCGGCACCTGCCAGGTGGCGGCCTCAGGTGACAGATGCGGGTCGAGGCCACTGCCCGAGGCAGTGACCAATTGCATCGGCACCGGCGTGTCACCGGCAAGGCCGGCGCTGGCCTGTTCGATGCGGGCAAACAACTTCGGATTGCCGGCCGACAGGTTGCTGGCGCCGCTGGCCACAGTGGCGTAATCAGCAGCCGAGGGGCGCGACTGGAACCACTGATCACCATCGAAGGCCTGGGCGATCAGGCGGCTGCCGCGCACCTGGCCGGCGTCGTCGCGCACCAGGCTGCCAGCGGCCTGATCGGGAAAAGCCAGATGCGCCACGCCAGTAACGGTCAAGGGATAGGCGACACCGACGAGCAGGGTCATGAAAGCCAGTGTGGTGATGGCAGGACGAATAGGGTCGAGCATGATGAATCTCCTGATTCCTGTGGCCCCGGATTGCATCCGGGCTACGTCGCTGAGCGAGAGGGTCTGTCCGGCAAGACCCAGTGGCCTGCCCTACCCTCTCCCCAGCCCTCTCCACTGGGCGTGCCCCCATGAATAGGAGAGGGGCAGACCGCGTGCGAGTGAAACAACACTGTTAAACCCAGCCCAACCCCACCAGCAGCAGGTCGAGCAGCTTGATGCCGACGAAGGGCGCGACGAGCCCGCCCAGGCCGTAGATCAGCAGGTTGCGCCGCAATAGTTGGCCGGCGTCCAGCGCGGGGATGCGCACGCCGCGCAGCGCCAGCGGGATCAGTGCGACGATGATCAGCGCGTTGAACACGATGGCCGAGAGGATCGCGCTCTGCGGACTGTGCAACTGCATCAGATTGAGCGCGCCGAGCTGCGGATGGATGCCGGCGAACAGCGCCGGGAGGATGGCGAAGTACTTGGCCACGTCGTTGGCCACCGAGAAGGTGGTCAGCGCGCCGCGCGTCACCAGCAGTTCCTTGCCCACCTGCACCACGTCGATCAGCTTGGTCGGGTCGCTGTCCAGGTCCACCAGGTTGGCGGCCTCGCGCGCAGCCTGGGTGCCGTCGTTCATGGCCAGGCCGACGTCGGCCTGGGCCAGCGCCGGGGCATCATTGGCACCGTCGCCACACATCGCCACCAGCTTGCCTTCGGCCTGCTCGGCGCGGATGCGCGCCAGCTTCTTCTCCGGCGTGGCCTCGGCGATCACGTCGTCCACACCCGCCTCGGCGGCGATGGCGGCGGCGGTCAGCGGGTTGTCGCCGGTCACCATGACGGTGCGGATGCCCATGGCGCGCAGCTCGGCGAAGCGCTCGCGGATGCCCGGCTTGACCACGTCCTTGAGGTGGATGGCGCCGAGCAGGCGCCCATTCCCGGCCACCAGCAGCGGCGTGCCACCACTCTGGGCGATCTTCTCCACCTCGCGCGCCAGCGGCGCCGGCAGATCGTCACGCCCCAGGTCGAGGTAGGCCAGCACCGCGTCCACCGCGCCCTTGCGATACGCCACGCCGCACACGTCGGCACCGGACAGGCGCGTCTCGGCGGTGAAAGCGATCAGCGTCATGCCGCTGCGGTCGGGCACCTCCATCGGGTGCAAGGACGCCAGGTACTCGACGATGGACTTGCCCTCCGGCGTGTCATCGCCCTGCGAGGCCAGCAACGCCGCCTCGGCCAATTCCAGCGTGGACACACCGGGTGCCTTGACCATGGCGCTGCAACGGCGGTTACCGAAGGTGATGGTGCCGGTCTTGTCCAGCAGCAGGGTGTGCACGTCGCCGGCGGCTTCCACGGCACGGCCAGACTTGGCAATGACGTTCAGGCGCACCAGGCGATCCATGCCGGCGATGCCGATGGCCGAGAGCAGGCCGCCGATGGTGGTCGGGATCAGCGTCACCAGCAGCGCCGCCAGGTAGATCAGCGGCAGGTCGCCGTCGGCGAAACGGGCGAACGGCTGCAGCGTGGCCACCACCAGCAGGAAGATCAGGGTCAGGCCAATCAGCAGGATATCCAACGCCACCTCGTTAGGCGTCTTCTGCCGGCGCGCGCCTTCGACCAGGGCAATCATGCGGTCGAGGGTGGACTCACCAGGGTTGGCGCTGATGCGCACCAGCAGCCAGTCCGACACCAGCCGGGTGTTGCCCGTCACCGCCGAGCGGTCGCCGCCGGACTCGCGGATCACCGGCGCGGATTCGCCAGTGATGGCGGCCTCGTTGACCGCCGCCACACCTTCGATCACCTCGCCGTCACCGGGGATCAGCTCACCGGCCTCGACCCGCACCACATCGCCCTTGCGCAGGCTGCTGGCCGGTACGGAATGGAACTGCGCACCGACCTGCTTGTTAGCCATCAGCCCCTGGCTGCCGGACTTGAGGCTGTCGGCGCGGGCCTTGCCACGGCCCTCGGCCAGTGCTTCGGCGAAGTTGGCAAAGAGCACGGTGAACCATAGCCACAGGGCGATCTGCACACCCAGGGCGGTGCTCACTGCGGGGTTGGGGACGAAGCACAGCACGCTGGTGACCAGCGCCGTCAGCTCCACCACCAGCATCACTGGCGAGCGCACCAATTGGCGCGGGTCGAGCTTGACGAAGGCCTGCTTGAGGGCCGGGCGCCACAGCGCGCCGAGGCCGGTCTGCGGCTGGCTGCTGGGCGATTTGACGCTTCGTTGCGCCGTTACGGGGGCATTCATCACGGTTTCTCCTTCAGAACGCCAGGTATTCGGCCAGCGGGCCCAGGGCCAACGCCGGCATGAAGGTCAGGCCACCCACCAGGAGGATGGTCAGGGTCAGCAGCACGACGAACAGCGGCCCATGGGTGGGAAAACTGTTCTGCCCCTGCGGCGCGGCGCGCTTGGCCGCCAGGCTGCCGGCAATCGCCAGCACCGGCAGGATGTAGCCGAAGCGCCCGAGCAGCATGGCCAGGCCGAGCATCAGGTTGTGGTAGGGGGTGTCGGCGGTGAAGCCGGCGAAAGCCGAGCCGTTGTTGCCGGTGGCCGAGCCGTAGGCATAAAGCGCCTGGGTGAAGCCATGTGGACCAGGGTTACCTACAGATGCCGCAGGGCCGGCGAAACTCACCGCCAGGGCGCCGAGCACCAGCACCCCGACCGGCATCACCAGCAGCGTGGCCACGAGCAGACGTACTTCGCGCGCCTCCAGCTTCTTGCCCAGGTAGGCCGGCGTGCGGCCGATCATCAACCCGGCGAGGAACACCGCGATCAGCACGAACAACAACATGCCATAGAGGCCTGCGCCGACGCCGCCGAAGACGATCTCACCGAGCAGCATATTGACCAGTGGCACCAGCCCGCCCAGCGCGCTGAAGCTGTCGTGCATGGCGTTCACCGAACCGTTGGACGCCGCCGTGGTGGTGGTCGCCCATAGCGCCGAAGCGAAGCTGCCTAAGCGCGCTTCCTTGCCCTCCAGCGAGCCGACCTGCTCGATGGGCAACCCCGCCAGTGCCGGGTTCGGCTGCAGCTCTGCCCAGGCACAAACAGTCAGGCCGATGACGAATAGCACCAGCATGCTGGCCAGGATCGCCCGGCTCTGGCGCAGGTCACGCACGTAATGGCCGAAGGTGAACACCAGCGCCGCCGGGATCAGCAGGATCGACGCCAGCTCCAGCAGGTTGCTCAGCGCCGTGGGATTCTCGAACGGATGCGCCGAGTTGACGCCGAAGAAGCCGCCGCCGTTGGTACCCAGTTGCTTGATGGCGATCTGGCTAGCCGCCGGCCCCATCGGCAAGGTCTGCTCACTGCCCTGCAGGGTGGTGGCCGAGACGTAATCGCTGAAGTTCTGCGGCACACCCTGCCACACCAGCAGCACGGCCAGTACCAGGCACAGTGGCAGCAGGCCGTAGAGCACGGCGCGGGTGATATCGACCCAGAAATTGCCCAGACGGTCGCTGGATTGCCGCGCCAGCCCCCGGCACAGCACCACCAACACCGTCAGACCCACCGCCGGGCTGACGAAGTTCTGCACGCCGAGGCCGAGCATTTGGCTGAAATAACTCAGCTGCGCCTCGCCGCTGTAGGCCTGCCAATTGGTGTTGGTAACGAAACTCACCGCCGTATTGAACGCCAGCGGCAGGCTCATCCCCTCAACCTGCTGCGGATTGAGCGGCAGAGCGCCCTGCAACAGCAGAATGCTCATCAGCACCAGCAGGCAGAGCAGAGTGAAGGCCAACAGCGCCAGGGCGTAGCCGCGCCAGCTTTGCTCACGCTCCGGATCGACGCCGGCCGCGCGGTAGCACAGGCGCTCCACCGGCAGCAGCACCGGGCTGAGCCAGGTGCGCTGGCCCTCCATCACGCGGTAGAAGTAGCGTCCGAGAAAAGGTGCTGGCGCCAGCACCAGCAGGAAGAAGGCCGCCAGCAGCAGCCAGTCGTAGTCGTGCATGGCCGTCTCCTCAGCCACGCCCGGCGGTCAGCAGCGCCGACAGCAGGTAGGCGAAGAGGCCGACCACCAGGATCAGCGACACACCATCGATTGCGTTCATGTGCAAAGCTCCACGATGCGGGGAATCCGCTCGCGAGCATTGTCGAAAGGCTGGCCGTAAAGATTCGATTGGCGCCCCGCCGCCGGGGCGTAAAGAAATCGTATTGATGCAGTGGGATCAGCTCTGTGGGAGGCGCTTGAGCGGCGACTTATCCAGGCATCGCGGCTGCGACTGCAGGAACGCAGCCCCGTAGGGTGGGTTAGCGGCGCAGAACACCGCTCCTACGGCCGCGCACCCACCTCAAGCGCCGCGTAACCCACCAAGCGATGCCACGCCCACTCATCAAACCAACAGATGCGCCACCAGCCCGACTGCAGCGCACCCTGCAATGGTCTCGATCACCCCGCGCTTGAAGCCCAGCAACGCCACACCCGCACCGAGGGTAATCAACGCCGACACCCAATCGAACGTGCCGCCGAAGCCCTCGGGCCAGAGCACGTGATAACCGAAAAACAGCGCCAGGTTGAGGATCACCCCCACCACCGCAGCGGTAATTCCGGTCAACGGCGCGGTGAACTTCAACTGCCCGTGGGTCGACTCCACCAGCGGCCCGCCAGCAAGGATGAACAGAAACGACGGCAGGAAGGTGAACCAGGTGACCAGCACCGCCGCCAACGCGCCACTGGCGAAGGCCGAGTCGCCACCGAACACCGGCTGGCCATAGGCGCCGACGAAGGCGACAAACGCCACCACCATGATCAACGGCCCTGGCGTGGTCTCGCCCAGCGCCAGGCCATCGATCATCTGTCGCGGCGTCAGCCAGCCGTAGTGCTCGATGGCCCCTTGATACACATAGGGCAGCACCGCATAGGCTCCGCCGAAGGTCAGTAACGCAGCCTTGGTGAAGAACCAGCCCATCTGCGTCAGCGTGCCCTGCCAGCCGAACGCCAGGGTCAGCAGGCCCATCGGCAGCAACCAGAGCACCGCACCGACCAGCAGGATCAGCGCCAGCCGGCTGGAGCGAAAATGCGTGTGAGCCAGGCGCGTGCCATCATCGATCAAAGCCGGCGCGTGCGCCCCGCCCGCCTCGCCATGCCCGGCGCCGACCGCAAAGTGCTGCGGCGCCAGTCGCCCGCCGATGTACCCCACCAGCGCGGCGCCCAGCACGATCAGCGGGAAAGGCAGCTGCAGCGCGAAAATGGCAACGAAGGCCGCCGTCGCGATGGCACACAGCCAGGCGTTCTTCAACACCCGCCCGCCGATGCGCCAGGCCGCCTGCACCACGATGGCCGTCACCGCCGGCTTGATGCCATAGAAGATCCCCGCCACCAGCGGCACATCGCCGAACACCAGATAAACCCAGGACAACACGATCAGAATCAGCAGCGAAGGCAACACGAACAACGCCCCGGCGATGACCCCGCCCCAGGTGCGGTGCATCAGCCAGCCAATATAGGTGGCCAACTGCTGCGCCTCTGGCCCGGGCAGCAACATGCAGTAGTTCAGCGCATGCAGAAAGCGCCGCTCGGACAGCCAGCGGCGCTTCTCCACCAACTCCTGATGCATGATCGAAATCTGCCCCGCCGGCCCCCCGAAGCTGATCAGCCCCAGCTTCAACCAGAACCAGAAAGCCTGAAGCAGACTGACCGGAGCGGGACGTTCAGAGGAATCGGACATTAGAGGGCTCCAGCGGCTGCAAATCGACCGGCCACTATAGCCATGAAAGATGACAGCCGCGCGTCACTGCACGAAAAATCACCAACCCCACGCAGCCCTTGCCCCACCTGGCCTGGACAAGTTTTCCCGCATCTTATCCACAGCGCTTTCCCCAGCTTCTGTGCACTGTTACCGCAAACATGTCTCCGCCCTGCCCGGCTGTTGAAAACCCGAGCCAAGTAATTGATTAAAAGCGATATTCCGTCTGGCAATAACACCAGAAAAGCGTCATTGGGCAAAAACTGAACGGCCTGCCGTGGCCCGCTTGAATGCTAGGCGCGGAGGGCTTTTGCAACGGTTATCCACAGGGGTTTTCACAGAATTTGTGGGTGGTTATTGAGAGGTCTGGACCCGGGCTACGAAGGGCCAGCACGTGCGTCGCTGAGGTAGGAGGCTTCGTCGAGGTCATGGGTGACCAGCAGTACGTCAATCTCGTAGCGAGCGGCCAGTTCCGCCATCAGGTTTATAGCCTTTTAAACTCATTCTGCAGCAACTCAGCAAATGCATCCTTGGCTCGGTGAAAACCTACATGCTTGTTCCATACAAAATAATTCTGCACAGGCGATAACTGGCTAAAGGTATAGCCACTGATATTCCCAATTTTCTTGAACTGTTCGAAAACCCCTACAGGGACCAGGGAAACGCCTGCCCCGGCACTGACGCAACCGAGGATGGTTCCATAACTGGCGATGCTGGTGATGGTAGCCGATACATTGTGCTCATTCAGCCATCCTTCCAGTGCACGCCGATATGGGCACCCCTCGGGCCACATGAATATGTTCATCTGCTCCAAATCCTGTGGTGCACGTATTGCACCGACAGAGGGAGATGCAATCATGACCAGCGGTTCCTTATAGACCTCTACCTGAGCAATATCTGGATGTGTTGTATTGACTGCGATGATTGCACCATCCAGGTTATGCCCTACCACATCATTTATTAATTGAGACCATGTCCCAGTGCTGAATTGCATCTGCACATCGGGATAAAGATGATGGTACTTGGATAATAAAATCGGTAATCGCCCTGTGGCTGCGGACTCGATAGCACCGATCTTCAGCACACCAGAGGGCACTGCATCCGGTGCAAGTGCTCTTTTGGCTTCCTGACACACAGCCAGAATCTTATTGGAATAGCCGAGAAACAACTCGCCCGAGGGACTGATGACAAGCCCTCGCCCTTTACGAATGAACAGAGCCACACCCAACTCCTGCTCAAGGAGCTTGAGGCGATTCGTTATATTGGATGGAACACAGTGCAGCACTCTAGCGGCCTGTACGATGCTGCCATGGTCGGCAACCACCTTGAACATTTTCAGCTGTGACAATTCCATTGCAACACCGCTCACTAAAAGTGAATAGACAACTAACTATAAGTTACTTGTTAAAAGCACTCAATCAACCTAGCGTTGTCGAGCCAATTCAGTTGTATTGAGCAGCCACCGTATTTAATAGCGCCTCCTTTAAGGATAAAGGTAAAACGATGACCTCCACTCTACTGAAAAGCCATTCTTCGGCACTTCAACAGCACATATCCATGCAACAATTGGGCGAAGCGTTCATCGAGGCTTTACCCAAAAATATTTCCGCATTGAAGATACCTGGCCGCTTGATCACCAGCGACTTTCGCAGGGCTCCCATTTCGGCTTATGTCGAGCATGTTCCCAGCATTCAGCTGGTTATGCACGAAGTTCTCTGCCATGACACGACCCAGGAAGCTCAATCCTGGGCAGAGCAGTGTTTCCATGCGTTCCTGGCCAAGCAGGAGGCGGATGGTGGTGTTCTGAGATTCTTCAACGGCTGGAACGAGACCCACAAGACAACCAGTTTAGTATCCGCCAAGATCATCATGCGTCTGGCGGCAGATGCCGTCTCGATCCCTACCGGACGGCAGCTCGGCTATAGCAATGTGATGGCGCATATGCATGAAGTCGCAAAAGATGACTTCGGACTGGGTCATGAAGGGCACGATGGCATGTATGACTACATGACCGATGCCTTCAACGTCTCTCGTTGGAAAGAAGCCCCCTTCATCGTAAGCGAGTGCAATGAATTCTCCGAATTTCTTTATGACGTGGGCATAGCTGGACACACGTTCCCCATGGACACAATCGAGCACAAACAGTCGATATTGAACGCCATGATGACATCCATCGCTTCGGAGCTATGGAATGGCCGGGAGTACAACTTCATTGCGCAATATATCGAAGAAAAACTCCTGTCCTGCACCCCTGCCCTGAGTACCGATAACCGTGCCTTGCGCAATGCAAAAGGCTATGTCATGGGGCACTCTGGAGAAGTCGAGAACAGGCACGGCCTGCATGCATTAGCTGCAGCGCAGGCCTATAGCCGCAACACCGATCTCGCATTCGACATTACCAAACTCAAGGAAGTAATGCTGGATTACAACCTACGAGTGGGCAATGCCTTTCATGGACTTCACCGTGCGCTAACCGCATGACGACGTCCGTTTGAATACGCGCGTGGGTATTCCGCTTAGCCTGTAATCGAAATACCCACACCCTTACCTGTAAATGGACAGCCCTGTATGTCACCACCTTTAATCTACCCAAACTGGGAAATGCATGATTAGTGTTGAGTACATCATCGTTGCACTCGGTTTCTTTGCGTTTTGCGGTGGACTGATTGATGCGGCAGTTGGTGGTGGCGGCCTTGTGCAAGTGCCTGCGCTTTTGCATGCATTACCGCAACATAGTTTGGCCACCGTGTTCGGCACGAACAAACTGGCGGTATTACTGGGAAATATTTCGTCTATCTCGGGCTACCTGAGAAGAATAAATATCGCCTGGACGCTCATGCTACCCACGATGATTTCTGCCTTCGTATTTTCTTTCCTGGGTGCTCTTTCGGTATCGCTCATTCCCAAGACGCTCATGGAATATGCCGTCTTTGTGCTCCTGATCGCCATGGCCATCCATACCTTTGTCAGGAAGGACTTTGGGCAACAGCAAAGCAACCTGCAGCATGGCAGGCGAGAAATTCTGCTCGGCATATTCTTCGGTGCACTACTCGGTTTCTACGATGGCGTATTCGGCCCCGGCAGTGGCAGTCTTTTGCTTTTCGTATTCGTCAGGTTCTTCGGTTTTGATTTCCTGAACGCTTCGGCTTCCGCCAAGCTCATCAACTTGGGGACGTTCAGCGCGGCGCTGCTGTTCTTCGCGCCATCAGGCAATGTGTTATGGCTGGCAGGTGGCATCGTAGGCCTGTGCAATATCGCTGGGTCTCTGACAGGCGTTTTCCTGGCACTGCGTTATGGAAGCGGATTCATCCGTATCTTTTTCCTGATTTTGCTGTTGTTTCTGATCGGCAGAATGGGGCTATCCCTATTTTTCTGATCATTCAAACCTCCTGAAGGGCATCGCTATCCAACCAGGTCGATGGACCTTCAAGATTGAAGGTTCATCGCAGTGAAACTATCAGTTTCATGCCCACCATTCCCTCGATGCTCCGAACAGACAAAAACCCCGGATTTCATCCGGGCTACGCCTCAAAACGACGACGCTAGTTCATCTTCCCCGGCGAGGCATCCTCGAAGCGATTCACTTTGCGCAGGCTCTTGAAGCCGAGCATCCAGCCACCCGTCACGGTCAGGGTGCAGGCGCAGCCGATAAGCGCCGCCGGCACCACGCCGAACCACGCCGCGCTGGTGCCGGCGCGAAACTCGCCCAGTTCGTTGGAGGAGCCGATGAACAGCATGTTCACCGCGTTGACCCGGCCGCGCATGGTGTCCGGGGTGGAGAACTGCACCAGCGAGGAGCGGATGTACATGCTCACCATATCCGCGCCGCCGGCCACTACCAGCGCGGCGAACGACAACCAGAACAGGCTGGACAGCGCGAACACCAGGTTGGCCAGGCCGAACAGCGCCACCGCGCCGAACATCACCAGGCCGACATGGCGGTTGAACGGCTTCATGCTCAGGTACAGGCCAACCGATACCTCACCGATGGCCATGGCGCTGCGCAGCAGGCCGAGCCCCGTCGGCCCGACTTCCAGCACTTCCTGGGCGTAGATCGGTAGCAGCGCAATCACGCCGCCGAGCAGCACGGCGAACAGGTCCAGCGAGATGGTGCCGAGGATGATCGGCCGCGTGCGGATGAAGTGGATGCCAGCGGTAAAACGCGCCCATGCGGTGGCTTCCAGCGCCTGCATCTTTTCCGCGTAGCGCACCGGCACCCGCAGCAGCAATGCGGAGCCAGCGAGGAAGCAGGCCAGGCACACCGAGTAGGTCAACCCACCGCCACCGATGGCGTACAGGCCGCCACCGATCACCGGCCCGGAAATGGTCGCGCCGCGCATGATCATGCTGTTGGCCGCAATGGCCGCAGCCAGGCGTTCGCGCGGCACGATCTGCGGCAACAGGCTCGATAGCGCCGGCCCGGTGAAGGCGCGGCCACAGCCGTACAGCACCAGCACCGCGTAGTACCAACTGACGGCCGCCTCACTCAGCGACAACCACAGCAGCGCCGCCGCACACAGGCCTTCGACCAGCCAACTGAGCATCAGGATCAACTTGCGGTCGTAGCGGTCGATCAGGTCGCCGGCGGGCATCAGCAGCACCAGCATGGGAATGAACTGAGCCAGGCCGACATAAGCCAGCGACAGCGGATCGCGCGTCAGGTCGTAGACCTGCCAGGCCACCACGATGGCCTGGATCTGTACGGCGAACACCACCACGATGCGGGCGATGAGAAACGGCAGGAAACCGGCAAGTCGATAGACGGAAACGGGAGCAGCGGACACGGCGAAAATCTCGAGGCAGGACCGGCCAGTGCCGGACGAGGTAAGCCGGCCAATCTAAGGCAAAGCTCCGCCATCGGGCAAACCCGAGAACAGGCTGTTGCGCAGATCACGCCCTGGACTACGCGGTGGCGTCAGACACACACGAGCGCCTTACTGGACAACGCAGGGTGCCGCGCCTGGTTCGGTCACTTTAGAAGCGCCGCCCCGGCGCGAAGACGGATGCGGCCGTATCGCAATAGTGAGCTGCCGGCTCCATTCGCCGCGGGCGTGGCTCCTGCAGATGTTGGCAGCTCGGGGGATGCGGGAGGTCATTCCTCCCGCAAATATCCAGGCTAGACGAATGCCTGGTCGCCGAAACCGCGCGGCAGACGCTGCGGGCCTGGCAAGGCAGCCAGACGCGCCTCCCAGGAAGTGCGCCAGTCGTTGACGGCGCGGGCAACCTTCTCGCGGCGGGCGGCACGGCGCGCGGCATTGCGTGAGTTACGTCGAGCTTCGGTGAACACTTCGGTCTTGCGGCAATTGCGGCATTTGACCTTGGCCAATTCGGTGGTGGCGGGCAGCTTTTCACCGTGAGAACCACAGGCGAGGTGGCCAGAGACTTTGTAGTGCGTAACCATCGCGTTATCTCCTTGATTGTGGGTGCCCAACTGCAGCCAGCCGGTCTACACCCCTCAGGAAATGGGACTGTGCAAGCGGTACGCGGGTTCATTGCCATCGACCAAGGGGCATGCCGCCTCTGGCCGTGCGCCCCACCAAACGGTTTTAATGCGCTCTTTTACCGGAACCTCACCATGCCCCTGAGCCCCGACGAACTCACGCAGATCAGCGCCCTCACCCTGGCCCACTACCAGAGCAGCGCCGAGGATTTTCGCGAGGGCACGCGCGACCATGATGTGAGTCAGAACATTGCCGCCCTGCTGCGTCATATCGAAGCTGAAAAGCCCTGGCGTATCCTCGATTTCGGCTGTGGCCCGGGGCGGGATCTGCGTACGTTCAGCGGCCTCGGCCATACCGCCGTCGGCCTCGATGGCTGCGCAGAGTTCGTCGCCATGGCGCGCGCCGACAGCGGCTGCGAGGTGTGGCAGCAGAGTTTTCTCGAACTGGACCTGCCGGCTGGACATTTCGACGGCATCTTCGCCAACGCCAGCCTGTTCCACGTGCCGGATCAGGAGCTGCCGCGCGTGCTCGGCGAGCTGCATGCGGCGCTCAAGGCCGGCGGCGTGCTGTTCAGCTCCAACCCACGTGGCGAGAATCAGGAAGGCTGGAACGGCCCGCGCTACGGCAGCTACCACGATCTCGAACGCTGGCGCGCACGGCTCACGGCAGCCGGTTTCGTCGAGCTGGAGCACTACTACCGCCCCGCCGGCCTGCCACGCGACCAGCAACCCTGGCTGGCCAGCGTATGGCGACGCGTCGCTTAGCTCACCATCACAGGCATGCGTCGCCCTAGTCGAATACGGGCCGGAAAAAGCTGCGCTCGTAGCTGAGGATGCAACGTGTCTCTTCGGCGTAGCGAAAGGCCGCCTGACACTCGGCGTCGGCGAAGGAATCCTGACGATAGCGTTCGTATTCGGCCAGGCTGGGGAAGCTGAACAGCGCCAGGGCCACATCATTGGCACCTTCGGACGGCAGGAAGTAACCGTGGTGCGTGCCGCCGAAGCGCTCTACCAGGGGAATCCACAGCTTCGCGTAGTGCTCGAAATCCTTGAGTTTGTAGGGATCGACGATATAGCGCAGGTAGCAGGTGATCATGGCTGTCCTTCCTTGTGAGTGGTAAGCGGCTAATGTTTTTTGAGCGACGGCAACAGCGCGGTGAGGATGCCCAGCAGCGGCAGGAAGGAGCACAGCAGGAACACCTCCTCGATGCCGTGGATGTCCGCCAGGTAGCCGAGCAGCGCTCCGCCAATACCGCCAAAGCCGAACATCAGACCGAAGAACAGCCCGGCGATCATGCCGACGTTGCCCGGCATCAGCTCCTGGGCGAAGACCACGATGGCGGAGAACGCCGAGGCCAGGATGAAGCCGATCACCATGCTCAGCACGCCGGTCCAGAACAGGTCGACGTGCGGCAGCAGCAGGGAGAACGGCGCCACGCCGAGGATGGAGAACCAGATCACCTGCTTGCGCCCGATGCGGTCGCCGATCGGCCCGCCGAAGAAGGTGCCGGCCGCCACCGCGCCGAGGAACAGGAACAGGTAGAGCTGCGAGCTGGCCACCGACAGGTCGAACTTCTCGATCAGGAAGAAGGTGAAATAGCTGGTGAAGCTGGCCATGTAGAAGTATTTGGAGAACACCAACAGCGCCAGGATGAGCAAGGCGAACTTCACCCGCCCGGACGACAGACCATGAGTGGCCATGCCGCCCTGCTTGAGTTTGAATAGCGTCAGGTGGTGGCGATACCAACGGCTCAGGCCATACAGCACGACGATGGCGAAGGCGGCGAACAGGCCGAACCAGGCGACGTTACCCTGGCCGTAGGGAATGATGATGGCCGCCGCCAGCAGCGGGCCGAAGGCGGTACCGGCGTTGCCACCGACCTGGAAGGTGGACTGCGCCAGGCCGTAGCGTCCGCCCGAGGCGAGGCGGGCGATGCGCGACGCCTCGGGATGGAAGGTCGAGGAACCGATGCCAACCAAGGCTGCGGCCATGAGGATCGCCGGAAAGCTGCCGACGAAGGCCAACATGAGGATGCCGACCAGGGTACACAGCGAACCGACCGGCAACAGCCAGGGCTTGGGATGGCGGTCGGTGTGATAGCCCACCCAGGGCTGCAGCAGCGAGGCGGTGAGCTGGAAGGTCAGGGTGATCAGGCCGATCTGGGCGAAGCTCAGGCCGTAGTTGAGCTTGAGCATCGGGTAGATGGCGGGCAATACCGCCTGGATCAGGTCGTTGATCAGGTGCGCCAGGGCGCAGGCGCCGATCACGCGCATCACCAGAGGGCTGGCCTGGCTGATGGGCGAGGCAGCGGCCAGGGGCGTAGCGGCAGGACTGCTGGACATGCTTGAAGCTTCCGGACGAGGTGAGGAACGGCGCTATGCTAGGCTCCGCTCAATCGCCTGTCTCACGAAGACAGGACAGCAACCTTCGCAAAAAGGGCACAGGCATGCGATTACCTGAGAAGTTGCTGGCCGAGATCGACGCCTCCCCCTGGCTGATCAGCAGCAGCGCCACCGATTATCCGGTCAACGCCATCATCGAGCCGCACTCGCACCGCAACAAGCATCAGCTGATCTACGCCATCTCCGGGGTGATGGTGGTGACTTCGGCGCTGAACCAGTGGACGGTGCCGCCGAGCCGAGGCATCTGGATGCCCTGCGGCCAGGTGCATGCGATCCGCTGCATCGGCAGCGTGCGAATGCGCAGCGTCTTCGTGCGCCCCGACAGCCTGGCGGACATGCCCGCCGAGTGTCGCGCTGTGGCCATCTCACCGCTGCTGAGCGAGCTGATCCGCGCCGCCGTGGCGATCACCCAGCCCTACGCCGACGACTCGCGAGAGGCGCGGGTGATGCGCCTGATCCTCGATGAATTGCGCATCCTGCCGACCCTGCCGCTGCACCTGCCGCAGCCGGCCGACCCACGCATCCAGGCGATCTGCGTGACGCTGCAGAACGACCCTGGCGACGCCTCCACCCTGGCTGAATGGAGCACCCGCCTGTGTCTGGACGAGAAAACCATCCAGCGCCTGTTCCAGAAGGGCACCGGCATGACCTTCGGCCAGTGGCGCCAGCAGGCGCGCCTGTTGTTGGCCCTGGAGCGCATCGCCCTGGGCGAGAAGATCATCGACATCGCCGGGGAGCTGGGCTACGACAGCCCCAGCGCCTTCGCCACCATGTTCAAGAAGCAGTTCGGCACCACGCCCAGCCAGTTCTTCAAGTGATGCAGGCCAGGCCCGTCAGCCACTTCAACAATCGCTATATACAAAAAAACATAACGATGTAGGATTGCTCATCCGGTCTGTCGTCAGAATCGATTCCACGGGGAATCCTCATGCTCAAGCCACTCAAGCACAGTCTGTTCGCCCTCGGCCTGACCTTCGCCAGCGGCGCCAGCGCCGAGGAGGTCAAGGTCGCCGTGGCCGCCAACTTCACCGCACCGATGCAGGCCATGGCGCCCGCGTTCGAGAAAGCCACCGGGCACAAGCTGGTGGCATCCTTCGGTGCCACCGGGCAGTTCTACGCGCAGATCAACAATGGTGCGCCGTTCGATGTACTGCTCGCAGCCGACGACACGACGCCGGCCAGGCTGGAGCGCGAGGGCGCGACCGTGCCCGGCTCGCGCTTCACCTACGCCATCGGCGGCCTGGTGCTGTGGTCGGCCGATGCCAATTACCTCGACGGCACGGACGCAGCGCTGAAAGCCGGCCAGTTCAGGTACCTGTCCATCGCCAACCCCAAGGCCGCACCCTACGGCCTGGCCGCGACTCAGGTGCTGGACAAGCTGAGCCTGAGCGAGGCGGTCAAGGGCAAGTTGGTGGAGGGCCAGAACATCACCCAGGCGCACCAGTTCGTCTCCACCGGCAATGCCGAGCTGGGCTTCGTTGCGCTGTCGCAGGTGTACAAGGACGGCCAACTCAGCAGCGGCTCGGCCTGGATCGTCCCGGACGCCCTGTACGACCCGATCAGGCAGGACGCGGTGATCCTCAAGCAGAGCGCGAACAATCCGGCCGCCGTCGCACTGGTCGAGTATCTGAAAGGCCCGGAAGCGGCCAAGGTGATCGAATCGTTCGGCTATAAACTGCCGTAGCCCGGATGAAATCTGGGGCCATCTATCTGAGCATGCCCCGGATTGCATCCGGGCTACGTCTGCCACCGGAACCCACCCATGCCGCTGTCCAAGAACGACCTCGACGCCATCTTGCTGACCCTGGAGCTGGCCTCGCTGACCACCGTGCTGCTGCTGATCATCGGCACGCCCATCGCACTGTGGCTGGCGCGCACCGACTCCTGGCTCAAGCGCCCGGTCGGTGCCATTGTCGCGCTGCCGCTGGTGCTGCCGCCGACGGTGATCGGCTTCTACCTGCTGGTGAGCATGGGGCCCAACGGTTTCTTCGGCCAACTGACGCAAAGCCTGGGCCTGGGCACCTTCACGTTCACCTTTACCGGCCTGGTGATCGGTTCGATCTTCTATTCCTTGCCCTTCGTCGTGCAGCCGCTGCAGAACGCCTTCGAGGCCATCGGTCGCGGCCCGCTGGAGGCTGCTGCGACCTTGCGCGCAAATCCCTGGGACTGCTTCTTCAGCGTCGTACTGCCGCTGGCCCGACCCGGCTTCATCACCGCCGCCATTCTCAGCTTCGCCCATACCATTGGTGAGTTCGGCGTGGTGCTGATGATCGGCGGCAATATCCCCGGCAAGACCCAGGTGGTCTCGGTGCAGATCTACAACCACGTGGAAACCATGAACTACGCCCAGGCGCACTGGCTGGCCGGTGGCATGGTGGCGTTCTCCTTCATCGTTCTGCTGGCGTTGTACAGCGGGCGCAGCACCCGGATGAGGGCGCTGTGATGTTCGGTTTCGCCAAGGCCTCGGCGCCTGTCGTCGTTGACGATGGACGCATTCGCGCGCGCTTTCTGGTCAAGCATCCGGGCTTCACCCTGGATGTCGACCTCGACCTGCCCGGACGCGGCGTCAGTGCGCTGTTCGGCCATTCCGGTTCGGGCAAGACCAGTTGCCTGCGCTGCTTCGCCGGGCTGGATCGCCCGCAGCAGGGCTACCTGCAGGTCGCCGGAGCGCTCTGGCAGGACAGTGAGCGCGGGTTCTTTCTGCCCGCACACAAGCGGGCCATCGGTTACGTATTCCAGGACGCCAACCTGTTCCCGCACCTGAGCGTGCGCAAGAATCTGGAATACGGCCAACGGCGCATCCCCGCCGCGCAGCGCAAGGTGGCGTTGGATCAGGCACTGGAACTGCTGGGCATCGGCCATCTGCTCGAGCGCATGCCCTCGGCGCTGTCCGGTGGCGAACGCCAGCGCGTCGGCATCGCCCGCGCGCTGGTCACCAGCCCGCGCCTGCTGCTGATGGACGAGCCGCTGGCTTCGCTGGACCTCAAGCGCAAGCAGGAAGTGCTGCCTTATCTGCAGAAGCTGCACGAAGAGCTGGACATCCCCGTACTCTACGTCAGCCATGCGCCGGACGAAGTGGCGCGCCTGGCCGATCATCTGGTGCTGCTCGACGCAGGCCAGGTGCGCGCCAGCGGCCCGCTCAAGGAAACCCTGCTGCGCGCCGACCTGCCCTTCGCCAGCGACGAGGATGCCGAAGCGGTGATCGACGGCCAGGTCTGCGGCCACGATGCCGCCTACGATCTGCTGGCGCTTCAACTACCCGGCAGCGAGGCGCGCCTGCGCTTGCCCCATACGGCGCTGCCCAGCGGCCATCAGGTTCGGGTGAAGATCAAGGCACGCGACGTCAGCCTGGCGCTCAATCGCGCCGAGGATTGCAGCCTGCTCAACCTGCTGCTGGCGACGGTGGAAAGTTGGCAGGCGCTAGACGCGCAGATGCTGCTGACCCTGCGCATCGGCGAACAGCGTCTGCTGGCACGGATCACCCGTTACTCCTTCGATCAGTTGGGCATTCATGCCGGACAGACGCTCTGGGCGCAGATCAAGTCGGTGTCGCTGCTCGCGCCGTAGGGCGCGCACCGATCTGATAGCTCCCACGCTCTGCGTGGGAGTCAGGGTAAGGGCGCTCAGCGCCCGGACGGACTGCTGGGCAAAAGCCAAACGGACGCAGAGCGTCCCAGGGTGCATTCCCACGCGGAGCGTGAGGAACGAACAATCTCACGCAATACCCGGCAACTCCAGATGCTCCGGCCCAATCTTGGCATTTCCGGCCAGCAGCAACGCGAAGTGGATGACGTTTTCCAGCTCGCGAGTATTGCCCGGCCAGCGGTGCGCCTCCAGCACGGCCTGCGCCGCCGGGCTGATCGACGGAATGGTCAGGCCCAGGCGCGAGGCATGGATGCCGAGGAAGTATTCGGCCAGCGGCAGGATGTCGCCGACCCGCTGACGCAGCGCCGGGAACAGCAACTGGCCGTCGCACAGGTAGGCGTACAGGCGCTCATCGAAGGTACCCGCAGCCACCGCGCGGGCCAGGTCGATGCTGCTCGCCGCCACCAGACGCACATCCACCGGCAGCGCCTGGCTGGCGCCGACGCGATACACCTCGCGGGTTTCCAGCGCGGCCAGCAGCTTGCTCTGCAGAGGCCGCGAGAGATCGGCAATTTCATCCAGGTAGAGCGTGCCGCCGTTGGCCGAACCGAACCAGCCGGCACGGCTACTGCCAGCGCCGACATGAGCACCGGCGGCATGGCCGAACAACTCGGCCTCGCCCCACTGCGGGCTTATCGCTGCGCAGCTCACCGCCACGAACAGGCCAGCGCGCTCACTGTGGCGATGGATATAGCGCGCCAGCAGTTCCTTGCCGGTACCGGTTTCACCGAGAATCAGCAGCGGCTGGCCGTTTCCAGCCAGCGCCTCGGCGCGCTCGCGCAACTGGCGTGAACGCGTGTCAACGAACACCAGCGCCTTGGCGCGGATACTCAGCGGGCCTTTGTCCAAGTCGGCAAAAGTCAGCGGTGGTGAGAGGTTAGGTGGAAGACTCATGACGTGAAGCTCCTGGGCCACACCTCGCCGGCGCAGCCTGTACGCGAATAAAAATTGCCTGGAGCAACTTTTAACCTTGCCCCGCAACGGTCCGAAGGGTGACTGCCATGGATGGCAGGCCATAAAAAAGAGCGGGCGGCTGCCTGGCCCGCCCCCGCTCCGAAGAGGTTGTCCCGCAATGACGGGCTCAGGCGCGCAAGCGCGACTGCTGTTCGATGCGGCTCTGCAGGCGATACAGATAGCCGAAGCCCTGCTCCCAGTAACGGTGCCCGGACTTCACGTTGATATGCCCGGCACCGCTCAGAATCGCCGCCTCGCTACCCCAGGCCCGCGCCAGCTCCAGGGCGCGCAGGGCGCTGGCCGCTGCGTCGTTGTCGGAACCCACCAGCAGGCTGGGAAAGGGCAGCAGATCACGCGGCATCGGCGCAAAATTCTGCAGCGGTTCAGGGCAGCCCAGCCGCTCGACATCGGCCGGCGCGACCAGCAGCGCGCCGCGCACACGGCGCAGCAGTTCGACCGGTGCCTGCGCAGCCCAATGCGCCACCGTCACGCAGCCCAGGCTATGGGCGATGAGGATGAGCGGACGCGGATCGTCGGCGACTGCCTGGTTCAACGCGGTGACCCAGTCGCCACGTTGCGGGTTGAGCCAGTCCTTCTGCTCCACACGCGCGCTGTTCGGCAGGCTGCGCTGCCAGTGGCTTTGCCAGTGTTCTTCGGGTGAGCCCTGCCAGCCCGGCAGGATCAGATAACGGGTTGCTTCGCTGCCCATGACGGCGCCTCCTTGAATCGAATGGCGTCAGTCTAGGCAGCACGAATAAATTACAAAAAGAATAAGAACTTATTTACTTATTCTAAAAATGAAATAAATCTCGCCACGTCTTATATTTCCAAAAAGAATATAAATGTTCTTAAACAGTATTTTTAAGAATATTTCCGCCTCTCTACTATCCGCTCCACGCCAGCGTCGGTACTCCATACCGCCGCCGTGGCGACCTGTTCACAAGGAGCCTGGAAATGACCGCGACGCTGAGAAACCTGGAAGGCCAGGACGAAGCCGTGATCCTCCGCGAGATCCAGACCGCCCTGCATGGCCTGAAATTTGGCTCGGTGGAAATCACCGTGCACAACGGCCAGGTGGTGCAGATCGAGCGCAAGGAAAAGATTCGCCTGCAACAACCGAACGCCAAGAACCCCTGAGCCAAGCAAGCAGCCCGACTGGACCACCGGAGGGCGTGACCATGAAAAGAATCCAGCCATGAACACGCACCACCATCGCTGCTGTCACTCGCGAATGTGCGACTGACCGCCACGAACCAGAGCCAACATGAAAACCCAGTCAGGAGCTGCACCATGTCCCTTCGTCGTTTTGCCCTGGCCGCGCTGGCCAGCAGCCTGATCGCCGGCCCGGTGGCCGCCGCACAAACCCTGCTCAACGTGTCCTACGACCCGACCCGTGAGCTGTACACCGAATTCAACGCCGCCTTCAACAAGCACTGGCAGGCCCAGGGCAACGAAGCGCTGACCATCCAGCAATCCCACGGTGGCTCGGGCAAGCAGGCCCGCGCGGTGATCGATGGCCTGCGCGCCGACGTGGTGACCCTGGCCCTGGCCGGCGATATCGACGAGCTGTACAAACTCGGCAAGCTGATCCCGGAAAACTGGCAGGAGCGCCTGCCGGACGCCAGCACCCCCTACACCTCGACCATCGTGTTCCTGGTGCGCAAGGGCAACCCGAAAGGCCTGAAGGACTGGGATGACCTGGTCAAACCGGGCGTGGAAGTGATCACCCCGAACCCGAAAACCTCCGGTGGTGCACGCTGGAACTTCCTTGCTGCCTGGGCCTATGCCCAGCAGAAGTACGGCAGCGAAGCCGAGGCCAAGGCCTTCACCGAGAAGCTCTACAAGAACGTCCCGGTGCTCGATACCGGCGCCCGCGGCTCGACCATCACCTTCGTCAACAACGGCATCGGCGACGTGCTGCTGGCCTGGGAGAACGAGGCTTTCCTGGCGCTCAAGGAAGAAGGCGGAGAGAACTTCGAGATCGTCGCGCCGTCGCTGTCGATCCTCGCCGAACCGCCGGTGAGCGTGGTCGATCAGAACGTCGACAAGAAAGGCACCCGCAAAGTCGCCGAGGCCTACCTCGACTATCTGTACAGCGAGGAAGGCCAACGCATCGCCGCCAGGCACTTCTACCGCCCACGCAACCAGGCGGTGGCGGCCGAGTTCGCCAAGCAGTTCCCGCAGCTCAAGCTGGTAACCATCGACGCTGACTTCGACGGCTGGAAGAGCGCGCAACCGAAGTTCTTCAACGATGGCGGCATCTTCGACCAGATCTACCAGGCCCATTGATCCGTAGGGTGGATCACGCTTCACCGATCCACCATCGCCCCTGCGAGTGCCGCTGGTGGAAGTGAAAAGCGACTTCCACCCTACACACTAGGCTGCGCGCACTCAGATGGTGCGCACGGCGCACCCTACCCCGTACAGGTTCATTCCATGTCTCGCCGTACTTCCCCCGTCATACCCGGCTTCGGGCTGACGCTGGGTTACACCCTGGTGTACCTCAGTCTGTTGGTGCTGATTCCCCTGGGTGCCATGTTCGTCCACGCTGCCCAGCTCACCTGGGATCAGTTCTGGGCAATCATTTCCTCACCGCGCGTGCTGGCCGCCCTGAAACTGAGCTTCGGCACCGCCTTTCTCGCTGCCATCATCAACGGCGTGATCGGTACCCTGCTGGCCTGGGTGCTGGTGCGCTACACCTTCCCCGGTCGCAAGATCATCGAAGCGATGATCGATCTGCCGTTCGCCCTGCCCACAGCCGTTGCCGGTATCGCCCTGACCGCGCTCTATGCGCCTAACGGTTTGATCGGCCAGTTCGCCACGTCCCTGGGCTTCAAGGTCGCCTATACGCCGCTGGGTATCACCCTGGCGCTGACCTTCGTCACCCTGCCCTTCGTCGTGCGCACCCTGCAGCCGGTGCTGGCCGACATCCCGCGCGAGGTCGAGGAAGCCGCCGCCTGCCTCGGTGCCAAGCCGCTGCAGGTGGCGCGCCATGTGCTGCTGCCGGCGCTGGCACCGGCCTGGCTGACCGGCTTCGCCCTGGCCTTCGCCCGTGGCGTTGGCGAATACGGCTCGGTGATCTTCATCGCCGGCAACATGCCGATGAAGACCGAGATCCTGCCGCTGCTGATCATGGTGCAGCTGGACCAGTACAACTATGCCGGCGCCACCGCCATCGGCGTGCTGATGCTGGTGGTGTCGTTCATCCTGCTGCTGCTGATCAACCTGCTGCAGCGCCGCATCAGCCGTTCTTGAGGAGCCAGGCATGTCATCTGCAACCCTGACGGCCAGCGCCGTCAACAATGCCGCGCGCCGCGGTAACGTCCTGGGCCGCCGCCTGCTGATCATTTCGGCCTGGCTGGTGTTCGCCTTCTTTCTGCTGCTGCCGTTGTTCGTGGTGGCGACCGAGGCGCTCAAACAGGGCGTCGGCGTGTTCGTCGCCTCGATCCTCGAACCCGACGCCATCAGCGCACTGAAACTGACCCTGCTCGCCGTGGGCATCGCCGTGCCGCTCAACCTGGTGTTCGGCGTGGCTGCCGCCTGGTGCGTGAGCAAGTACGCGTTTCGCGGCAAGAGCATTCTGGTGACCCTGATCGACCTGCCGTTCTCGGTGTCACCGGTAATCGCCGGTCTGATCTATGTGCTGCTGTTCGGCGCCCAGGGCTTCTTCGGCCCCTGGTTGCGCGAGCACGACATCCAGATCATCTTCGCCCTGCCCGGCATCGTCCTCGCCACTGTGTTCGTCACCGTGCCCTTCGTCGCCCGCGAGCTGATCCCGCTGATGCAGGAGCAGGGCACACAGGAGGAAGAGGCCGCGCGCCTGCTCGGTGCCAACGGCTGGCAGATGTTCTGGCACGTGACGCTGCCCAATATCAAATGGGGCCTGATCTACGGCGTGGTGCTGTGCACCGCCCGGGCGATGGGCGAGTTCGGCGCGGTATCGGTGGTCTCCGGGCACATCCGCGGCTACACCAACACGCTGCCGCTGCATGTCGAGATTCTCTATAACGAATACAATCACGTCGCCGCCTTCAGCGTTGCCAGCCTGCTGCTGCTTCTGGCGCTGTTCATCCTGCTGCTCAAGCAGTGGAGCGAATCCCGTATCAACCGCCGCAAAGCCAGTGCTGGCGAGGAATAAACATGAGTATCGAAATCCGTAACGTCAGCAAGAACTTCAATGCGTTCAAGGCGCTGAACGAGATCAATCTGAACATCCAGAGTGGCGAACTGGTCGCCCTGCTCGGCCCGTCCGGCTGCGGCAAGACCACCCTGCTGCGCATCATCGCCGGCCTGGAAACCCCGGACAGCGGCACCATCGAGTTCCACGGCGAGGACGTCTCCAACCACGACGTGCGTGATCGCAACGTCGGCTTTGTGTTCCAGCACTACGCGCTGTTCCGCCACATGACGGTATTCGACAACGTTGCTTTCGGCCTGCGCATGAAGCCCAAGCGCGAGCGCCCGAGCGAAGCGGTGATCCAGCAGAAGGTGCACGAACTGCTCGACCTGGTGCAGCTCGACTGGCTCGGCGATCGCTACCCGGAGCAGCTCTCCGGCGGTCAGCGCCAGCGTATTGCCCTGGCCCGCGCTCTGGCGGTGGAGCCGAAAGTGCTGCTGCTCGACGAACCCTTCGGCGCGCTGGACGCCAAGGTGCGCAAGGAGCTGCGCCGCTGGCTGGCGCGCCTGCACGAAGACGTGCACCTGACCAGCGTATTCGTCACCCACGACCAGGAAGAAGCCATGGAAGTGGCCGACCGCATCGTGGTGATGAACAAGGGTGTGATCGAGCAGATCGGCACGCCGGCCGAAGTCTACGAGTATCCGGCCAGCGATTTCGTCTACCACTTCCTCGGCGACGCCAACCGCCTCTACGTCGGCAACGATCACCACGTGCTGTTCCGCCCGCACGAGGTCGACCTGTCCAGCGAACCGAGCCCGGAACACAAGGCCGGCGAGGTGCGTGACATTCGCCTGCTTGGCGCGATCACCCGCATCACCCTCAAGGTCGAAGGCCAGGACGAACTGATCGAGGCTGAAGTGGCCAAGGATCACATCAGCCTGGACAACCTCGCACGCGGCACCACCCTGTACTTCAAGCCCAAGGGCGGCAAGCCGGTCAGCGCCCAAGTCTGAAGCCTCAGTTGCAGGAGTCGCGCCCCGCGACGAAGCGCTTCGCCCCGGGGCCAGGCTCCTGCGTACGTTGGCCAATCAACAGAAGCCTTGGAGCTACTCCAGGGCGATCGCCATGATCGCCCTGCGCCCCTTCGGTGAAACCTGCAGCGCACGCGAACCCGTGCTGCGCCGCAGCCAGCCCTCGCCTTCGCACAGACTCAGCAACGCCGCGCCCAGCGCACCACCGAGATGCGGCTTGCGCTCGCTCCAGTCCGGGCAGGCACAGAGTCGCTGGCGGCGCTGACGGTTGATCTGGTGCAGATCGATGCCCAACGCCTGCAGCCCCTGCTCACCGCTTGCCGTCAGCTTCAGCGCACCGCCCTCCTCGCTCAGCCAGTCAGCCGCGCACATGCGCGTGAACACGCCGACGGCCAGCTCGCCGGCCAGATGGTCATAGCAGGTGCGCGCCTCACGCATGGCCTGCGGCGTCCCGCGTGAAGCCGGCACCGCGCGTGGTTGCCGTGGCTGCGCGGCCAGCGCGGCACTAGCCAGGGCCTCGACCAGTTGCCCGACTTCCGGCCCGGCCAGACGGTAATAGCGATTGCGCCCATGGCGTTGCTGCGCCAGCAGGCCGCCTTCTACCAGCTTGGCCAGGTGCGCGCTGGTCGACGAAGGCGACAGCCCCGCGAGCAATGCCAGTTCGCCGGCCGGCCGCGCGCTGCCGTCCATCAGCGCCCAGACCATGCTGGCGCGCCCGGCGTCGGCGAGCAGTGCGGCAATCGAGCTGAAACCCGGTGCGTATTCCATAGTTCACCTCATGACGAAACATGGCGTGCAGCAAATGTGGATACTGGCAGGCAATTTCAGCCAGAGCCAGCCAGGGAGAAACCGATGCTCGCCGTGATCTTCGAAGTTCAGGCCAAGACAGGCCAGCAGCAGGACTATCTCGACCTCGCCGGTGAGTTGCGCCCGCTGCTCGCCGAGCAGCCGGGGTTCATCTCCATCGAACGCTTCCAGAGCCTGACCCAGCCTGGGAAGATCTTGTCGCTATCGTTCTGGCAGGACGAAGCCGCGATCCAGGCCTGGCGCCAGCGCGAGGAACACCGACGCGCACAGACGGCTGGACGCGAGGAGGTCTTCAGTAACTATCGCCTGCGCGTGGCCCAGGTACTGCGCGACTACGGTATGCACGAGCGCGAACAGGCGCCGGCCGACAGCCGCACGATCCACGAGCAGGGGCAGCGCAATGACTGAGCACCTGCCGCTGATCCTCGCCACCTTCCTGCTCGCCGGCATGGTCAAGGGCGTGGTCGGCCTTGGTCTGCCGACCATCGCCGTCGGTCTGCTCGGTCTGGTGATGGCGCCACTGCAGGCCGCCGCGCTGCTGATCATCCCGTCGATGGTGACCAACATCTGGCAGTTGTGCGACGGTCGCAGCCCACTGCCGATGCTGCGCCGGCTATGGCCGATGCTGCTGGGAATCCTGTGCGGCACGCTGCTGGTCGCTGGTCTGCTGCGGAGTCTTGACGTGCCCGGCGCCACCCGCTGGCTGGGCGTCGCGCTGGTGATCTACGCAGTGCTTGGCCTGGCCAAGGTGCACTTTCGCGTGGAGCGGGCCAAGGAAGGCTGGCTGAGCCCGGTGATCGGAGCGATCACCGGTGCGATCACCGCAGTTACCGGTGTATTCGTGATTCCCGCCGTGCCTTACCTGCAGGCTATCGGCCTGGAGAAGGACGATTTGGTTCAGGCCCTGGGGTTGTCCTTCAGCGTCTCCACCCTGGCCCTGGCAGCAGCGCTCGGTCACAGCGGTGAACTGCTGCAACCGGCGGTGCTGGGTGTATCGGCCCTCGCCCTGCTGCCCGCACTGCTGGGCATGGCCGGCGGCCAGTGGCTGCGCAAACGTATCAGCGCGGAGCGCTTCAAACGCTGGTTCTTCATCGGCCTGTTGCTGCTCGGTGCCGAGTTGGCGCTGCGCGGTCTCTGAGCCGGCGCCATCAGATCACGGCAGCCTGCGAGTGCTTGAGGCCGAACCATTGCAACTCGGCCAGCAGCGCCACCGCCAGCGCCTGGCCGATGATGAAGGCGTAGCCGAACAGGTTCGGCGACACCCAACCGATCACCAGGACCAGCAAGCTGTCGATCACCCACAGCGCGTTGACCGCGATCACCGCCCAGATGGCCTGGCGGCTGATTTCGGCGCGGTTGGACAACCACACCAGCAGCGCCGCGAAGGGCAGCAGCGCGCTACCGGCGACCAGCAACAGCAGGCGCGGTAGTTCGAGGAAGGCGCCCAGCCAGCCGGCCGCCAGGACCAGCAGCAGGCCGGTGACGCCGCTGAGCAGACCATCGAGCAAGAGAGCATTGCGCAGCATCGGGGTGGGTTGCAGTGCGTTCATGATGAATCCTCCATAGGGACACCGGGGTGGTGCCTGGCCTACAGATTTCGCCGAAACGCGCGGGGCGTCGATTACCTGCCAGGTAATGGCCGGCATGACCTGACTGAACTATCGTGCTGACCATGAACAATACCCAGACCGCCGGCGCCCTGTTGCGCCAATGGCGCCAAAGGCGCCGCCTGAGCCAGCTCGACCTCGCCTGCGAGGCGGAAATCTCCACCCGCCACCTGAGCTTCGTCGAAACCGGACGCGCCCAACCCAGCCGCGAGATGCTGCTGCACCTGGCCGAGCAACTGGAGATTCCCCTGCGCGAGCGTAATCGTCTGCTTAGCGCCGCCGGCTTCGCCCCCCTGTACAGCCAGCACGAGCTGAGCGACCCGGCGCTGGCTCCAGCACGCCAGGCCATCGAACAGTTGCTCAAGGCCCATGAGCCCTATCCGGCGCTGGCCATCGACCGACAATGGAATTTGCTGGCAGCCAACGCCTCGGTCGGCCCCTTCCTCGCCGGCATGCCGGACTTTCTGCTCGGCCCGCCGCTCAACGTGATGCGCCTGTCACTGCACCCCGAGGGCCTGGCCCCGCGCATCGCCAATCTCGCGCTGTGGCGCGCACATCTGCTGATGCGCCTGCAGCGCGATGCAGAAATCAGCGGCGACGAAGCCTTGTTCAGCCTGCTCGATGAGCTGCGCGGCTACCCTGCGCCGGCCGAGGTCCCTGCGCCGCCGAGCGATGCCGTGTTGGTGCCGCTGCAACTGCACAGTGAGCACGGTGTACTCAGCCTGATCAGCACCATCACGGTGTTTGGCACACCGAATGACGTGACCCTCGCCGAATTGGCGCTGGAGACCTTCTTCCCCGCCGACGCCTTCACCGCCGACTACCTGTGCAACCTGGCGAAAAGCCCCTGAACGGTAGCGATTTCCGACGAAATCACTCTTTCGGGTCATGCTCCGCGACGCTTGGCGCAGTAATCTTGGCGCTGCGTCGTTGACGCTGCCAATGCATACCTGCTCAAAACAATAACAAGGAGCACCCCGGATGCGCTGTAAAGCACTGTTGCGTCATGCTTTTCTCTGGTCGCTCGGACTCTTCGTCGGGCTCTCGCCAGTGGCCTTCGCCGAGGCCGTCAGCCCGCAGGAACAGATTCAGGTACACGCCAGCCGCGCCACCAGCAGCCTGATGCTGTTACGTGGCGAAGGTTTCCAGAAGACCCATCAGCAGCGCCTGGAAGCCGACCTCGCCGCGCTGGCCGGTGCCATGCAGAGCCTGCCGCAGGGCAGCGCCGAACTCACCAGCGCGCATCAGGCCCTCGTTACCCAATTGCGCAACGGTGTTTCCTATGGCCCCGGTGACGAGAACGTGCCCTGGCGCTTCCCCGAAGACCTCAGCCGCGCCCTGCGTGACTTCCTTGGCGCGGCCCGGGCACTACCAGGCGCTGAGGGCCAGAGCGAGCTGGCGGCAAAGGTCGAGTACCTCTGTGTGCAATACCTCAGCCGCTCCTACCTGGGCACCTTCGAGATCGCCCGCGAGCAACCCGGCACCTACCTCGGTCAGGACGAACGCCTGCTGCTGCCCGCCATCGACAGCGAGCTGCAGGCAATCGAGGATCAATCCGACCCGCAGGTGACCAAGCTGCAGACGCGCTGGAGCTACCTGCGTGCCGCGCTGGCCGACATGAACAGCCAGAGCAACACCCTGCAGAGCGTCTCCGGCCGTCCCTTCGCGCCCATTACCGTGGATCGTCACGCACGCTCGATGACGGCGCAGTGGATGGAGATGTTCTAGAAAGGCTCGCGGCTAAAGCCCCTCCCACACTCCAGTGGAACCGTGGGAGGGGCTTTAGCCGCGATGAACAGCGGCAGCGCGTGCTCAGGCCAGCGCCTTCTTCTCGCGGATGCAGGTCGGGCCGGCGATCTCCACCACGGCATGTTCGACTTCCTTGCGCAGGCCGAGCAGGAAAGCCAGTTCAGCGACCACGAACAGCGGGCCGATCACCAGCCCCATGACGTCATCGACGAAGGCCGGCTTGCGTCCTTCGTAGTAATGACCGATGAACTGGATGACCCAGCCGACCACGAACAGGCCAATGCCTGACGTCAGCCACAGGGCAGTGGAAGCGACCGCCAGGCTGGCACCGGCCCACAGGCACAGCCCCAGCAGCACGGCCATGAGCAGGCCGAAACGGGTGTCCAGACGCAGGTAGAACCACGCCGACACCAGCGCCACTAGCGTGGCAGGCGCCAGCCACAGGCCGGCGAGTTGGAAACCTGGCCGCGACAGCAGCACGGCGACGGCCAGCACGATCATCGGGATGCCGAGAAAATGGCTGGCGATATTGCGCCGGTCGCGATGGTAGGCGGCATATTGCGCCAGGTGATCGACGAGGGTTTTCATTATTATCGTCCTCAGGTGTGAAACGGGCCCGCACATGATCCCCCCACCTTGGCTGGTCGCACTGTCGGCTAGCCGACAATGGCAGGGATGGCCGCACCGCCGCGCAACGTCACAGGAGCCGCAATGCCCGATCCCCGTCATTACTTCAGCCAGCTGAACCAGGGCCACTGGTTCGCCGCATTGCCCCCAGTGCTGAGCCAAAGCCTGTTGGAAATGGCCCAGGTGCAACGCCTGGATGCCGGCCAGCGGTTGTTTCGCCGTGGCGAAAAACCCAGCGGGCTGTATGCGGTAGTCGAGGGTGCAGTGCGCATCGGCGCGGTCAGCGAAAACGGCAAAGAGGCATTGCTGACGCTGGTCGAGCCGCCCTACTGGTTCGGCGAAATTTCCCTGTTCGATGGCCTGCCGCGCACCCACGATGCCTTCGCAGAAAGCGCCAGCACCCTGCTGCTGCTGCCCCAGCACGACCTGCTCGCGCTGCTCGAACGCGAGCCGCAGTACTGGCGCGACTTCGCCCTGCTGATGAGCCACAAGCTGCGCCTGGCCTTCCTCACTCTGGAAGACATGAGCCTGCTACCCGCCGCGCCGCGCCTGGCCCGACGGCTGCTGCTGATCGCCGAGAACTACGGTGAAAGCGAACCGCGCCGGATTCTGCACCTGGCTCAGGAGCAGCTGGCGCTGATGCTCTCGCTGTCACGCCAGACCACCAACCAGATCCTCAAGGAACTGCAGGCGCAGGGCGTGGTGCAGCTCACTTACGGTGAGATCGAAATTCTCGATTTCGAGCGTCTGCGCCAGCTGGCCTCCTGAACCGCTGGCGTCCTGCCACTGTCCAATCACCTGTCTTTTTTCTGCAGGAAATACCGTACCGATGCCAGACCATGCCCCCGCTCCTCTGCCCGATGTGCTCGCTGGCCCGCTGCTGCGCCGCCTGGAGCCCGGTCGCCTGGTGCTGTGGCTGGTGGCCAGCCGCGAACTGAGCCTGCAACTGTGGCTGCAACCCGAGGGCCAGGCGCAGCAGACGCATGCGCTGGATGAACACTGCCAGCAACTGCCGCTGGGCCAGCACGCCGTGCTGCACCTGATCGACCTGCCCCTTACGCAGGTGCTGCCGCAAGATATACGCATCGCCTATGACCTGCAGATCCTCGACGACGATGATCCGCAAGGCATGCGCGAATGGGCGCCGCACCTGCTTTACGACGGCGCCGAGCAGGCCGATTTCGTCCTGCGCTCACGTGTCGACCACCTGCTCCACGGCTCCTGCCGCAAGCCGCACCATGCGGCTGATGACGGCCTGCTCTGCGCCGACCGCCTGCTGGCCAGTCAGCCCGAAGCCAAGCAGCGCCCGGCGCTGTTGCTGATGAGCGGTGATCAGGTCTATGTCGACGATGTTGCCGGCCCAATGCTGTGCGCCATTCACCAACTGATCGCCCGCCTCGGCCTGTTCGACGAGTTTCTCGACGGCGCCGTAGTCGAGGACAGCCAGGCGCTCTACGCCAACCCGGTCGGCTACTACCAGCGCGCCGAACTGCTGCCGGCGGTGAAGAGCAACCAGACCCTGCGCGACAAGTTCTTCGGCGGCGTGGAAAAGCCGGTCTTCACCAGCAGCAGTGCCGACAACCATCTGGTGACCTTCGCCGAGATGATCGCCATGTACCTGCTGGTCTGGTCGCCGCTGCCCTGGACGCTGATCAGCGAAGAGCAGCCAGCGCTGGACGCGCAGCAGCAGCAGCGTTACGCCCGCGAGCGCGAACGCATCGACGCCTTCCGACAGACCCTCGGCCAGGCCGCGCGGGTATTCGCCCACCTGCCGACGCTGATGATCTTCGACGACCACGATGTCACCGATGACTGGAACCTGTCCGCGCGCTGGGAGCAGACCGCCTACGGCCATCCGTTCTCCAAGCGCATCATCGGCAACGCCCTGCTCGCCTACCTGCTGTGCCAGGGCTGGGGCAACAACCCGGATGTCTTCGATGAGCCGCTGCAGGCCTTTGCCGAACTGCTACAGCAGCGCCAGAACGACCATCTGCAGGCCAAGGCGCAAGACGCGCTGATCGATCAGTTGCTGCATTTCGAGCACTGGCACTACGTGCTGCCGACCACGCCCGCGCTGCTGGTGCTAGATACCCGTACGCGCCGCTGGCGCAGCGAAGGGCATCTGTCGAAACCCTCGGGGCTGATGGACTGGGAAGCACTGTGCGACTTCCAGCAGGCGCTGCTCGACCACCCCAGTTGCATCATCGTCTCGGCGGCGCCAATGTTCGGCGTGAAGCTGATCGAGGGCATCCAGAAGCTGTTTACCTACGCCGGTCACCCGTTGATGGTCGATGCGGAAAACTGGATGGCCCATCGCGGCGCGGCCAGCGTGATGCTGAACATCTTCCGTCACTCGCGCACGCCAGGGGACTTCGTCATCCTCTCCGGCGACGTGCATTACTCCTTCGTCTACCGCGTGGGCATCCGCCACCGGCGCGCCAGCCCGACCATCTGGCAGATCACCAGCAGCGGCATCAAGAACGAGTTCCCGGCCGACCTGCTGGACTGGTTCGACCGTCTCAACCGCTGGCTCTATGCGCCCTGGTCGCCGCTCAACTGGCTGACCAAGCGCCGGCGCATGCGCGTCACGCCGCTGATCCCCGACCGCAGCCGCTCGGGCGAGCGCCTGTGGAATAGCGCCGGCCTCGGCCAGGTCTTCTTCGACGAACAGGGCCGCCCGAAGCGCATCCTTCAGCTCAACGCCGACGGCTCACCGCCAGCGACCTTCGTTGCCGAGCGTGAATCAGGCACGGCAACGGTACCACTGCCCGGGCATCCCGATCGCAGTGCAGCACCGCGGGACGGCGGCGCAAGCCACCCGTGAGCCGAGCGCATACGCCAAAGCTCAACGCCAGATGGCGCCGAAGCAGATGACATGCGAATTGACGACAGTTGGTAGGATCGAAAAAAGCAGGCGCCACCGGAGTGATCCGATTTGCCCCATGAACCCTCTGCACTCTCTAATTGAGTTCAAACTGGCACCACAAGAATTTTTCCAGTTCGGAGATCCCATTGAGCATTTACTCCTGCCTGTTAGAAACCCCATCCGTTCAGGTCTACCAAGCGCTTCGAGTTGGCTCTGGCCTTAGCGCAAAGACCGATGAGGCCGCCGCACGTGGCTTACCTAACAGCCTCTTTGCCGTGCAAATCCTGCATGGTGCCCAACCCGTGGGAATGGGCCGCGTGATCGGTGACGGAGGCTGTTTCTTTCAAGTCGTGGACATCGCTGTTCTCAGGGAACATCAGGGCAAGGGCCTCGGCAAGCGCATCATGGGCGAGATTCTGCGGTTCATCGAAACCCATGTGCCGGAAAGCGGCTACGTGAGCCTTATCGCGGATGGGCCAGCACAAGACCTGTACGCGCAGTTTGGCTTCGTTCACACCGCGCCGCGCTCTGTTGGTATGGCTTACAAACGCCCGAGGCCTGCAGATACCTGATGTAAGAGTCAGGCCGCTTCAGAAATGACGCCAATCATCTCTACGTCGATGACCGTAGCGGAGCACGACTGCCGCCAATCGCTACCGCCCGGGTCATCCCCTGCGCTTCAGCGCAGCTTTTCCAGCATCTGGTAATACCACATGCCGGCGGCCAGCATCGGGTTGCCGAGTTGGTCGCCCAGCGGCACTTTGATGTGCTTGCAGGCGGCAAAGGTGTCGTATTGCTCCAGATCGCCAGTGATCGCCTTGGCCATGATCTCGCCCATGATGTGGGTGGTGGCGATACCGTGGCCGGAGTAGCCCTGGCAGTACCAGACGTTGGACGAGAGCTTGCCCAGCTGCGGGATGCGGTTCATCACGATGCCCATGGCGCAGCTCCACTGGTAGTCGATCTGCACGCCCTTGAGTTGCGGGAAGGTGCTCTCGATGCACGGACGCAGCTCACCGGCGATATCGCGCGAATCACGTCCGGAGTAGTTGCAACCACCGCCGAACAACAGGCGGCCATCGGCGGTCATGCGGTAGTAGTCGAGCACGAAGCGGCAGTCGTACACCGCCAGGTCCTGCGGGTTGATTTCCTTGGCCAGCTCGCCCAGCGGCGCGGTGGTGACGATGCCGCCCATGGCCGGGAAGATCAGGCCCTTGAGCGTGCGCCGTTCGAGCTTGTGATAGACGTCTCCGGCCAGCAGTACCTGCTTGGCCTCGATGCGCCCGCCCGTGGTGACCACCGCAGGACGCGGGCCGTGGACGATATCCAGCACCTCGGAATGTTCGAAGATCAGCGCGCCGAGGCTCTCGGCGGCCTTGGCTTCGCCGATGCACAGGTTGAGCGGATGCAGGTGCATGTTGCGGGTGTTCTTAAGGGCGCCGCAATACAGATCGCTGCTGAGCTGGGAACGTACACCGGCGGCGTCGAGCAGGGTGACATCCTCGCCCATGCCACGGCGCAACGCCTCGTCGTAGGTCGCCTTGAGCTCGTCCATATGGCTGGCTTTCATCGCCGTATGCAGATGGCCGTGTTTGAGGTCGCAGTCGATGCCGTATTTGGTCACGCGGTTCTTGATGATCTCGTGACCGCGCCAGCGCAGGTGCCAGATGAAGTCGTCCACTTCATCGCCCAGCGTGTTGCGCATCTGCTTACGCATGGCCTCGTCGCCAGAGAGGCTGCCGGTGACCTGACCGCCGTTGCGCCCACTGGCGCCCCAACCGACCTTGTTGGTTTCCACCACGGCCACCTTGAGGCCACGCTCGGCCAGCTCGACTGCCGTGGCGATGCCGGTGAAACCGCCACCGATGATGGCCACGTCAACGGTGACGCTGCCCTGCAGCGTCGGGTAGTCGGTCTCGAAATTGAGCGAGGCCGAGTAATAGGAAGGCGCGCGCTCGGCGGCGGGTTTGACAGCTTGGTTGATCGCGTTCATTGCATATCCTTGTGGCGGCTATGTCGCCGTAGGGTGCGCCGTGCGCACCACAAATGGGGTCGGTGCGCACGGCCTGGGCGGCCCCACGACACCCTACGAATATCAGGCGTTACTCAAATACCAGCGCCAATCCTGCTCGCCGACTTCGCCCATGAACTGGCGATACTCGGCACGCTTGACCGCGAGAAAGACCTTGAGGAAATCGGCGCCAAAGGCATCACGCGCCCAGCTGGAGCGCTCCAGCGCCTGGATCGAGGCCAGCCACTCGGTCGGTAGCAGGGTCTTGGCCTGGGCATAGCCGTTACCTTCCACCGGCGCGCCGGGGTCGAGGTGATCAGCAATGCCACGGTGAATCCCGGCGAGAATCGCCGCCGCGGCGAGATAGGGGTTGGCGTCGGCGCCGCAGATGCGGTGCTCGACATGCCGGGTATTGGCCGGGCCGCCTGGCACGCGCAGGCTGACAGTGCGGTTATCCACGCCCCAGGTCGGCGCTAGCGGCGCATAGCTGTTGGCCTGAAAACGCCGGTAGGAATTGGCGTTGGGGCAGAACAGCAGCAGCGAGTCGAGCAGGCTGGCGAGCATGCCGCCAACGGCCTGGCGCAGCAGCGGCGTGCCGGCGGGGTCCTCGCTGGCGAACAGGTTGTTGCCCTGCGCATCGGCCAGGCTGACGTGCATGTGCATGCCGGTGCCGGCCAGGTGGTCGAAGGGCTTGGCCATGAAGCAGGCCTGCATCCCGTGGGCGTGAGCCACGCCCTTGACCAGGCGCTTGTAGCGCACCGCCTGATCCATCGCCGCCAGCACCGGACCATGCTCCAGGGTGATTTCCACCTGGCCGGGGGCGTACTCGGAAATCGCCGTGCGCGCGGGAATGCCCTGGGCCTTGCAGGCGGCGTAGAGATCACGCAGGAAGGGTTCGATCTGTTCCAGTTCGCGCAGGCCGTAGACCTGGGTCTGCCGTGGGCGGCCGCCGTCGGCATCCAGCGCCGGCTGCGGTCGGCCCTGGGCATCGCGCTTCTGGTCGAGCAGGTAGAACTCCAGCTCGCAGGCCATCACCGGGTAATAACCCTCAGCTTCGAGCTGATCGATCACACGGATCAGCAACTGCCGTGGATCGGCCGGCGTGGCCGGCAGACCTTCGGTCGGGTGCATCGACACCTGCACGGCGGCGGTAGGCATCTGTC
Organism: Pseudomonas chaetocerotis; assembly: GCF_015712105.2. Taxonomy (NCBI): domain Bacteria; kingdom Pseudomonadati; phylum Pseudomonadota; class Gammaproteobacteria; order Pseudomonadales; family Pseudomonadaceae; genus Pseudomonas; species Pseudomonas chaetocerotis. The sequence continues at coordinate 59,927 of NZ_JACFYX020000016.1, read as the reverse complement.
GCCAGGGCAGACGCACCAGGCTGCCGGGCAGCGGATAGGCGCGACAGTCGATATCGCCCACCTCCCAAACCAGGCCGGAATCCTCGACATCCTCGCCCTGGATGGACAGGCCGAGCATGGTGCTCGGCAGCGGCCGACCGCTCTGGTAAAGCGCCAACAGCTCCTCGCGGTGCAGCAGCTTGCCGCGCGGCACGCCATTGGCGTCGAGGATGAACAACTCGATCAACTCGATATCGGGATTGCCGGCCAGGAAATCCTGGGCTTCCTGCACAGCAGCGAAAGTCGTCATATCGCACTCGCTTGCGCCCGTTGGGCGCTCGGTGTCTGCACGGCCCGTTCGATTCTTGAACAGGTTGCACAGGCAGACAAGGTGATAGCAGCGGCTGCGGGCATGGCGCAGCCATCGATATTCAGCGGGCGGGGACGATGTCCGGCGGGCGGGCGTGGCGGCAATGCCACAGCGCCCAGAAGGCGAGGATGATGGTCAGCAGCGGGTTGAGCCGCTCCGACGAGCGTCGCCGCGCCGGAGCGCGGTACAGCGGAACATGGACTTGGCAGGCCGGGAAGATCATGGTTTGGCAGCGTCGCACAGGGTTTGACGTGCGTTAAATCGGGTTTTTCATACGCTTGGTTATGCGTCAGCTAAACAATCCCACCGTTTCCCCCACACCGCCTGTAGGGTGCGCCGTGTGCACCGGCCTTCAAACCATCGTTAACCGAGGGCGGTGTGCGCCCTAAGGCTCCGGCCGATAGCCCAGACGCAGACCGCCCCAATGCCTGCCCTGCACCATGATCGGCACCGACAGGTCGTGCATCAGCTCGCCGGTATCACGCATGTAGGTCTGCAACAGCAGTGCCTGCCTGTGGCTACCGCAGCGGATGCCGGTGCGGTCGTTGAACAGGCGCTTGCCACGGCTCTTCGTTGCATCTACCGCCGGGTCACCGCTGGGCGGATGGTTGAACGCGGCGTTATGGGTCGGCACGTAGCCTTCCGGGGTGGTGGAAATGGCGAACACCAGCCCTTCATGGCGCTTGAGCAGCGGCTCCTGCAATGCCGGCAGCACCTGATCGGCGTATTGATCGAAGCGCGTGCGGTACTTCTGCGGCTGGGTACCGGCAATCGGTTGGTAGCGACGGTCGAACAGATCGTCGAGGCCGATGCGCCCGGCCTGCAGATCCTGTTCGAACTGCGCCGCGATAGCAGCGGCACCTTCACGGGCCAGGTCATAGGCACGCTGGTGGTAATCATCCAGACCCACTTCGGCGAGTTGCTCGCTGACCGTTTCGGCCTGGCCTACCAAGTGTTCGGCTGCGTCTGCCAGTTGCCGCGTCTGCCCTTCGCTTCCTTGCACGTCGTCCTGCAATTGCAGTGCAGCAGCCGACAGGCTGGCCAGGCGCTGGTGATTGTCCGCTGTGCCGGCGCTGATCTGCGCCACCTGCTGCTCGACCTCCTCGGCCTGGTCGGCGATACCGTGCAGGCGGCTGCCGGCTGTCTCTATCTGCTGCGCAGCCTGTTCCAGCTCGACGCTCTGACGCTGGATATGATCGACCACGGCTGCGCTCTGCTGGCGGATGTCGGCGACCATCTGGCTGACTTCTTCGGTGGCGCTGGCGGTGCGCGCGGCAAGGTTGCGCACCTCGTCGGCAACCACGGCAAAACCACGCCCCATCTCTCCGGCGCGGGCGGCTTCGATGGCCGCGTTGAGCGCCAGCAGATTGGTCTGGCTGGCGATGGACTGGATCACCTGGGTGACCTGCTCGATCTGTTCGGTACGGCTACCGAGACCATCGATAAGCTCACGGCTGGCCAGGGTCTGTGCACTGAGTTGCTGCATGCGCGCGATGGCCTGGTTGAGCTCGGCCTGACCGTTGGCACTGGCATCGCGCACATGGCGGGCCGCGGCCAGGGTCTGCTCGGCGCGGGCGGCGCTGTCCTGCTCGGTGTGCGTGATGGCCTCGGCGGCCTGGCTGACCTGCTGCACCGCCGTCAGCTGCGATTGCAGGCGACCGGCCAGGTGCTTGACCGCATGAGCCACCTTGGCCGCAGACAGCGCGTTGTGACAGGTGTGTCGCGACAGCCCGCGGCTGAGTTCGACGAAGTCAGTGCTGGCGACCTGCTGCGCGGCGGGCGAAGCGTCGTCGCGACGTTGCCACGGTCCCAGCCAGGGCCACAGCGCCAGCAGCAACAAAGACAACACGCTGACATAGGACGGGAGCGGCACCTGCTGGTAGACCAGCATCAATGCAGCCAGCCCCAGGGCATGGAGCAGACAGGCAACGGGTGAACGGACAAAGGCAGCTTGCATGACCGACCTCAGAGTTCTTGTTTTGGTGCGCGCCGAGGCGCTGTAGGCGGACAGGGTCACGGCGGGTCTCTCCTTGAATATCCCACTCAACCTGGGCAGCAGGTTACATGTACGACAGGCCCGACGAAAAATATGGGTATGCAGACCGGGCACGATGACCGGGATTCGACCAGCTTGGAAGCACCTGCACCATGAAACTTTGGTAGCACACTGCCGTGAATTTAGTCGGCTCTACCCCACCATGCGATGGCGCTTGACGAAACGCCGGTCCAGCCAGTCCTTGCAGTGCCCGTACAGCTGCCCGCCCGCACTCCAGTCGTGCCAACCGAGCAGCGCACCGCCATCGCCGGTGGCGAGCAGGGCCAGGCTCTGCCACTGCGGCCGATACTGGCGCAGCGGGCGCCCCTGTAGCGCGGCCTGCAAATTGGCGCTGAGTACCGGAGCCTGACGCACTGCGAAACGCCCGCTGCGACGCATGCCGTCGAGGCTGGCGCTGTCACCGACGGCGAAGATCTGCGCATGGGACTCGCCTTGCAGGGTCGGGCGAATGGCGATGAATCCGGCTGCGTCGGTGGCCAGTTGGCTCGACGTCAGCCATGGCCAGGGACGCGCACCGCTGGCCAGCAGCAGGCGCCGCCCGCGCCATACCGGCTCGTCACCGCTGAGCAGCCAGTCATCCTCGATACGGCCGATCGGGCAATGCTCACGCACCTGCACGCCGCGCTGACGCAGATGGCCCAGTGCGCGCAGCCTTAGCCCCGGCCCCAGCCCATCGAGCAAGGTTCCGCCACAGAACAGCGCCAACGCCGGTACCTTATCGGCCAGCGCCAGTGCCAGCTCCACACCTCCGGCTCCACCACCGAGAATCGCCATGCGTCGTGGCTCGGCCTGCCATTGCTGCCAGCCTTCGAGCATCCGTTCGATGGGCCTGGCGGCCAACACCTGCATCCCTTCGCCCTGTTGGGGTGGAATGGCCATACCGGCGCCGACATTCAGCGACAGCCACTCGCTCTGCAGGCTACGGCCATCCGCGAGTTGCAGGATGCGCGCATCGGCATCGAGCGAGGCGATCTCGCCCTCGATCAGCTCGACCTTGGCCGCGCGGCACAAAGGCTGCAGCTCCACGCGGCAGTCTGCCGGGCTGAAACGGCCGCTGATCAGCCCTGGCAACATGCCGGCGTACCAGGCTTCCGGGCCAGGGCTGAGCAAGCCGATACGGCCTGGCGGACGCTCCACCAACGCCCAGCGGCGCAACACGCCAAGATGGGCGTGGCCGGCCCCGGCCAGGATCAGGTCGTACTGGGTCATATGTTGTTGCATCCGTCGCGGTACTGGCTCGGCGTCTGGCCGGTCCAGCGTTTGAAGGCTCGGGCGAAGCTGCTGCTATCGCTGAAGCCGAGCAGATAGGCAATTTCACTGATCGAACAGCGCGGGTCGCGCATGTGCCGCAACGCCAGGGCGTGGCGCGTCTCGCCGAGCAGCGTCTCGTAGCGGGTGCCCTCCTCGGCCAGGTGCCGCTGCAGGCTGCGCAGGCTCAGGTGCAGAGCCTGGGCGATACGCTCGGCGGAGGGCTCGCCATCAGGCAGTTGCAGTTCCAGGCAATTGCGCACCCGCTCGCTGCAGCTGGCTGCCTGCAGTTGCTCCAGGCTGCGTCTGAGCACTGTCTCGTTGTGTTCGGCCAGTTCCGGGTTGCCGTCGTCTAGCCGTTGTTCGAATGCGGCGCGGGGAAAGCGCAGCAGGCTTTCGTCGGCATCGAACGTCAGCGGCGCGCGAAATACCGCCTGCCAAGGCGCAGGGTCGGTTGGCTGCGGGCGCTGCAATTGCACTAGCAGCGGCGAGAACTCCCGGCTCAGGCGATTGCGACAGCTGCGCACGTAGATCGCAGCGAAGGCATCCAGCGCTTCGGGTGCCGGTGCCGGGCTGCCTGGCGGTACGCGAAAACGAAATTCGTAGACGTCTTCCAGCTCGCGCAACTCCAGCTGCAGCGCATCGCTGACCACCCGGTGATAGCGCACGATGCGTTCGAACATCTCGCGCAGGCTGCTGCTGGCGATCAACGCGTAGCCCAGCGCATGGAAGGTGGTCGGGCTGACGAACTGCGAAGTCTTCAGACCCAGCGCCGGATCACCACTGGCGGCCACCGCCAACTGCCACAGGCGCGTGGTGACCGACAGTGGGCAGCGTGCGTTGGGGTCATCGAGCACTGTCGGGTCGAGACCGGCAGCACGGCACAGCGCAGCGCTATCCAGCCCGAGGGCATCGAGCTGCTTGCGCAGAGCGCGGGTCCAGCTGGCCAGTGTGGTGGCTTCGGAGGTCATGCAGATTGGCGTATCCGGTAGGCAGGTTGGCGTGCTCGGTCGGGCACTCTGACGACCGTCACGGCACAGTGAAGTCACAACCCAATAACAAGAGGATGTCGGCATGTCGCCCTCTCCCGCAAGCCTTAATGACCAGCAACGCGCCGCTTGTATCCGTGAACAGGTGATGGCCCACGGCAATGTCCTGCGCCAACGCTACCCTATCCTGCAACATCAGGACGCACTCGGTGCCGGCATCCTGGCCTTCGCCCTGCTCGGCATGCTCGGCTCGGCAGCGTTGTACATCGGTGGCTACCTGGCCTGGTGGGCGTGTCTGCTGCTCAACGCCTTCTTCGCCTCGCTGACTCACGAGCTGGAGCATGACCTGATTCACTCGATGTACTTCCGCAAGCGGCCGCTGCCGCACAACCTGATGCTGACACTGGTCTGGCTGGCGCGGCCAAGTACCATCAACCCCTGGGTGCGTCGCCACCTGCACCTGAACCACCACAAGGTGTCCGGCAGCGAAGCCGACATTGAGGAGCGCGCCATCACCAATGGCGAGCCTTGGGGCATCGCCCGCCTGCTGATGGTCGGCGACAACATGATGAGCTCGTTGATCCGCTGGCTGCGGGCGAAGACCCCCGAGCATCGCCGGCTGATCCTCACCCGCACGCTGAAGGTCTACGCACCGCTGGGGCTGCTCAATTGGGCGACCTGGTACCTGTTCCTCGGTTTCCATCTGCTGGACTGGACCAGCGCCGCGCTCGGCGCGCCCATTGCCTGGTCGGCCAGCACGCTGAGCGTGATGGAAGTGGTGAACATTGCCGTGGTGGTATTGGTCGGGCCCAACGTGCTGCGCACCTTCTGCCTGCACTTCGTCAGTTCCAACATGCACTACTACGGCGATGTCGAGCCGGGCAACGTGATCCAGCAGACACAGGTGCTCAACCCCTGGTGGCTGTGGCCGCTGCAAGCGTTCTGCTTCAACTTCGGCAGCAGTCATGCGATCCACCATTTCGTGGTCAAGGAACCCTTCTACATTCGCCAGCTGACCGTGCCGTTCGCCCACCGAGTGATGCGCGAAATGGGCGTGCGCTTCAACGACTTCGGCACCTTCGCCCGCGCCAATCGCTGGACGCGCCGTCAGAAGGCGGGCGAAGAGCGCACGCAGACTGCCTGACCCAGGCTGGAGAGGCGGCGCAGTCAATCGTCACGCGATCCCGACGGATGAGACTCGCAGCGCAATCATCGCGCCAGTAGTCGGCTAGAATGGCTCTGCGCCTGACCGCTCCTCAGACCCGACAGCGTTCACCAGACTTCGGCGCCCTCGTTGTAGCCATGAGGCGCCCAGGATGCTTCGACCGCTTCACTCACTGATCTTGCTGTTTTGCCTGGCCTACACCGCACCGACCTGGGCGGCCAGTGCGTTGCCGCTACTCACGCTGAGCGCAGGCGATCTGGCAGCGCCGGTGAGCATCGAGCACAGCCTGCTGCTGGAAGACCCCAGCGGCCAGCTGAGCGCAAGCGAGGTGCTACAACGCATCGTGCAAGAGGGCCGCCAGGTTCAGGGCACCGCCCGCATCGGCTATACGCGCAGTGCCTGGTGGCTCGCCGTGCAACTGCAGACACCGCCAGCCGAACGTCTGCAACTGATCATCGGCCAGACCTTCCTCGATGATCTGGAGGTCTGGCTGTTCGATGGCGAGCAGTCGCTCGGCCCGCTGTACAGCGGCGCAACCCGCCCATTCGCCGAGCGTGGCGAGCCCTATCCACAGTTTCTACTCAACCTGCCGCGCCTGGGCGAAGGTCCGCACAGTTTGCTGCTTCGCGTGCAGAGTCATTCGGCGATCAACCTGCCATTGCAAGTGGTCGGCGCCGAGCAGGGCCAACAACTGATTGCCCACAACTGGCTGCAAAGCGGCCTGCTGATCGGCGCCCTGCTCTCCCTGGCGCTCTTCTATCTGGTCAAGTACAGCACCCTGCGCGAGGCGCAACTGGCCTACTTCAGCCTCACCTCGCTGTGCGTGGCGCTGTACAACGTCAGCCTGTACAGCGTTGCCGGCCTGCTCTGGCCGCAGTGGACGCTGCTGCCCAGATTACTGGTCAATCTACCCACCGCCGGCATGATGATCTTCAGCTCGCTGTTCATCGCCAGCGCCCTGGGCCTGAAACTCGGACGTCTGCGCTGGTTGCGCGATGCCCTGTTCGCGGCCACCTTGCTGGTCAGCGTCGGCGGCGTTTTCGTCGACCACCCCCACACCTACCAGGTCCTCAACCTGCTGACGCTGGCCACCGGGCTGTATCAGTTGCTGCTGCTCATCCTCGGCGTCTGTCAGCGCCGACCCTATGCTCCCGGGTACATGCTGTGCTGGAGCGCCGCGCTGGTGCTGATGTTGCTGGTGCCGCTGAGCCGCGCCGGGCTGGTTCCGCTGCCCGCCGGCTTCTATGCGCTCTACGCCTACCTGCCGGCATTGAGCATGCTGCTGTTCGGCGCCTTGCTCGACAAGCAGCTGGAACGCGTGCGCCGCGTGCTGCTGAGCAGCCAGGCGCAAGCCATCGATAACCTGGAGCAGTACCAGGCACTGTTTCGCCACAGCGGCGAGGGTATCTTCCGCTGTGACCGCGACGGCAGGCTGCTTGAAGCCAACCCGAGTCTGGCACGCCTGCTCGGCAGCGATAGTCCGGCCGTCCAACTGGTCGGGTTGCCGCTACAGCGACTGCTCGGCGAAACCCAGTGGCGCGAGCTGCTCCGGCAACTCGATACCCAGGCCGGCGCGGTCGCCTGCGAATGCCAGCTGTACGACATGAAACAGCGCCCACTGTGGATCTACCTGTCGCTGCACCTGCGCCCTCAGCGAGACCGCATCGAAGGCATAGTGGTCGACCTCAGCGAGCGCCGCGCTCTCGAGGAGCGCCTGCAACAACTGGCTGCACATGACGCGCTGACCGGCCTGCTCAACCGCCGCGAGCTGGAAAGGCTGCTCTCGGAAACACTGGGCGGTAATGCCAAGCGCCGCTTCAGCCATCTGCTGCACCTGAGCCTGGACCGATTCAAGCAGGTCAACGACCTGTGCGGCCACTCCGCCGGTGACCAGTTGCTCAGGCAACTGGCAACCCAGCTCGCGCACCAGTTGCCGCGCCATGCCGAACTGGCCCGCGTCGGTGGTGACGAGTTCGCCGTGCTGCTGCGCGAGGTCGATGACGAGGCCGCCCTCAAACAGGCCGAGGCCATGCGCCGGGCGGTCGAGCAGTTCGTCTTCACCTGGCAGGGGCGCCCCTTCCGTCTCCACACCAGCATCGGCCTGCTCGCCCTCGGCTCTGGCGTGCGCGACTGGGAGACCGCACTGACCTGGGCCAGCAGCGCCAGCCAGTTGGCCAAGCACCAGGGCCGCAACCGCGTGTGCCAGTTCAACCCGGAAGACGGCGCGCTGCTCGAACATCAACGCCAGCTGCAGTGGATCACCCGCCTGCGCGAAGCCTGCGAACGCGGTCATTTCGAGCTGTTCTACCAACCCGTGCAAGCCCTGCAGAGTGCCACCGCCGGGCTGCACTACGAAGTGCTGCTGCGCTACCGCGACCCGCAGAGCGGTGAATGGATCAGCCCGGCGCAGTTTCTCGATGCAGCGGCGCGCTATGACTTTCTCGGCGCCATCGACCGCTGGGTCGTCCAGCATCTGTGCGCCTGGCTGGCGGCCAACCCACGGCATCTGGCGCAACTGGCTCAGGTCAATGTCAACCTCAGCGCCAACTCTCTGCTCGACTCCGACTTCCACCGTTTGCTGCAGGACGCACTGCAGCAACACGGCCTGCCACCGGGAAAATTTTGCATCGAAGTGACGGAAATGGTCGCCCTGGGTGAGCTGGGCGTCTCCGCCCAATGGATTGAGGGTCTACGCAGCAAGGGGCTGAAAGTCGCCCTGGACGACTTCGGCAGCGGCTTCGCTTCCTACGCTTATTTGCGTCACTTGCCGTTGGATATCCTCAAGATCGACGGCAGCTTCGTCAGCGGCATCGAGAACGATCCGATCAACCAGGCGATGGTCGGCTCGATGCGACAGATTGCCGGGCAATTGGGCCTGCTCACCGTCGCCGAATTCGTCGAGACCCAGGCCAGCCTGGACTGCCTGCGCCGCCTCGGCATCGACTACGCCCAGGGCTACTTCGTTGGCCGCCCGCAGCCCTTGCGGCAACTGGCCGACGACGCGCGTCGCCACGACACTCAGGAAGCCTGATAGAGCGCCACCGGCACGCGCTCGAGCAGCGCCAGATCCAAACGCAACATGCGCACGCAGCGCGCTTCGACCAGACTGACCGGCAGCTCGTTGTTCGGCAGGGCCAGCAACAGGCCGGTAAGATTGAGCACCAGCGCCTCACGCGAGAACACACCGCTGCCCAGGCCGTAGAGTGCTGCGATCAGCTCTCGCAGGCCAAACGGCAATCGCCAGCGGATACGCAGGGCCGAACCGAAGCTCGCCGAGCGGCAAAGCATCGCATCGTCGATCTGCTCATTACTCAGTTCACCACCCGCTTCCTGCCAGTCCTGCAGGCTGCGCAGCAGGGCCAGTTCGCCCAGATTGTGCAGCAGACCGGCGGTGTAACAGAGTTCGGCGTCCAGCTTCAGTTCGAGCGCCAACCAGCGCGCCAGCTCGGCGCTGCGTCGCGCCTGCTGCCAGGTATGTGCAGCCAACTCTGCCAGGCGCGGGTCACGCAACTGCGCATTGCGCTGCAGCGCCAGGCCCAGCACCAGATTCAGCGTGCGCGCCACACCCAGGCGATGCAGCGCCTGCGTCAAGGTATGACACGGCACACCCTGATGCTGCGCGGCGGTGCTGGCGGCGGCAATCAGCAGCGCCGTGATCTGCGGGTCGCTACCGAACACCGCTTCCAGTTCACCCAGGTCCTGCTCGCCGGCCTGCAATCCCTGACTCACGGCACTGCGTACATCGCTGAGCAGCGGCGCGCCCTGCCCCTCTTCGCGTACCGTATCGAGATAATCACGCAGCTCGCTGACCAAAAGCGGTTGTCGCACTGTCACGGCGGCTGCAGGCGCAGGCAACAACGTGCGCAGACGCTGACGCAGACTCTCGGCATTGAAGGGCTTGGCCAGATAGGCACTGGGCGCCAGCGGCCGCGCGGCGCGTACGCTACTGGCATCGAGGCGACCGCTGATGAGCACGAACGGCAGCGCCGGTGTACGCGGGTGACGACGCAACTGGCGCAGCAGCTCCAGGCCGTCGAGCCCGGGCAACTCGCCATCGGCGATCACCAGATCAGGCAAGCGCCGCTTGCAACGCGCCAGTGCCGCCTGGCCGTCGCTGACCTGCAACACACGGGCATTGCCACACACGTCGAGCACCAGATGCTGCAGCAGATTGGACGTCCAGGGGTCCGCCTCGGCAATCAGGACTTCCACATACTGAGCTGAAGCGGTCATGCGACCCTCTGGGTAAATGGCGAACGGCGGATGCCCGAACTTCATCTACTCACCCATAAAAAACTGATGGATGAGTCAGTTCCACGGCAACGGCGCAGTCTAAACCCGGGTGTTATCGGACGTAAGTCGCAGGTGAGCGAATCGCACAAAAAATGGCGCGACCAATAGCCGCGCCAACCGCCCCGCACAAATGAGCGGCTCAGGCGCAAGCCGGAGCTCTGCCAGGAAGCAGGGGCAAAAAAAAGCCCGCCGGTGAGGGCGGGCTTTTTTTGACAGGCAGCCGATCAATTACTTGATCTTGGCTTCCTTGTACATCACGTGCTTGCGTACGACCGGATCGAATTTCTTGATTTCGATCTTGTCGGGGGTGGTGCGCTTGTTCTTGTCGGTGGTGTAGAAGTGGCCGGTACCGGCGCTGGACACCAAACGGATCAGTTCACGCATGACTCTCTCCTTAAACCTTTTCGCCGCGAGCGCGCAGCTCAGCCAGCACTACGTCGATGCCACGCTTGTCGATGACGCGCATGCCTTTGGCGGATACGCGCAGACGCACGAAGCGCTTCTCGGACTCGACCCAGAAGCGATGGTGCTGCAGGTTCGGCAGGAAACGACGACGGGTTTTGTTGTTTGCGTGGGAAATGTTGTTCCCGGTTACCGGACCCTTACCGGTAACTTGACAGACTCTCGACATGCCTCAGCCCTCTAAAACCACATGCCCAACCCGGCATGGGTTGGCCGCTTAAACTCAATGTCATTGGCGCTCGGCGCCGCGTTTCTCGAGGGTCTTACCGGGCGCACTGGATAGCGCAAGAACCGGGCCCCTAGAAAAGAGCGCTGCTTTATACCAGAAAGCCCTGAAGGCAACAAGGAAAACCGCAGGATAAAACCCAACCCCGAGCCAGCAGACCCGCCGGGGGCCGGCCCGTTGGGGCCTGATCAAGATTTGACCGCTCGTCGCCTCGATCAGGTATTCAGCTCATGGCAAATCGACTAGGGTTGCAAGCTTGCCGTCAACGCCAGGAATGAGGACTCCACCATGCGCCTGCTACTCGCCGCTCTGCTATGCACCCCGATCCTGGCCCAGGCCGCCACCCTCAGTGTATGCACCGAGGCCAGCCCCGAAGGTTTCGACGTGGTGCAATACAACTCGCTGACCACCACCAACGCCTCGGCGGACATGCTGATGAACCGCCTGGTGGAATTCGACGCCGAGCAGGGCAAACTGCTGCCAAGCCTGGCGCGCAGTTGGTCGATCTCCGACGACGGCCTGGTGTATGACTTCACTCTGCGCGACGACGTGCAATTTCACCACAGCGCCGACTTCATGCCCAGCCGCACGCTCGATGCCCGAGACGTGCTGTTCAGCTTCCAGCGCATGCTCGACGACCAGCATCCCTGGCACAAGGTCGCCGCCAGTGGCTACCCACATGCCCAGTCGATGCAGTGGCCAAGCCTGATCGCCAAGGTCGAGGCAGCGGATGCCCATAGCGTACGCATCACCCTGAACCGCCGCGATGCCACCTTCCTCGCCACCCTGAGCATGGGCTTCGCCTCGATCTACTCTGCCGAATATGCCGACAAGCTCCTGACTGCCGGCACACCGCAGAAGCTCAACAGCGCGCCCATCGGCAGCGGACCGTTCGTCTTCGAGCGTTTCCAGAAGGATGCCGTGGTGCGCTACCGCGCCAACCCGGACTATTTTGCCGGCAAGCCCGGCGTGGAGCGGGTGATATTCGCCATCACGCCGGACAGCAACGTGCGCCTGCAGAAGCTGCGCCGTGGCGAATGCCAGATCGCCCTGTCGCCGAAACCGCAGGACGTACAGGCCATCGCCGGCGACGCCAAACTGAAAAGCGCGCAGACTGCCGCGTTCATGACCGCCTTCGTCGGTATCAACAGCCAGCACCCACCACTGGACAAACCGCAGGTGCGCCAGGCGATCAACCTGGCGTTCGACAAGGCCAGCTACGTCAAGGCCGTGTTCGAAGGCAGCGCCGAGCCCGCCAGCGGCCCCTATCCACCGAACACCTGGAGCTATGCCAGCGAACTGCCCGGCTACGCGCACAAACCGGAAAAAGCCCGCGCCCTGTTGGCCGAAGCGGGCCTGGCTGACGGTTTCAAAACCACCATCTGGACACGCCCCAGCGGCAGCCTGCTCAACCCCAACCCGAGCCTCGGCGCGCAGTTGTTGCAGGCGGATCTGGCCAAGGTCGGCATCGCTGCTGAAATTCGCGTGATCGAATGGGGCGAGCTGATCCGCCGCGCCAAGGCCGGCGAGCACGACCTGCTGTTCATGGGCTGGGCCGGCGACAACGGCGACCCGGACAACTTCCTCACCCCGCAATTCGCCTGCGCCTCGGTGCAGTCCGGGCTGAACTTCGCCCGCTACTGCGACGAAACGCTGGACAAGCTGATCGCGGACGGCAAGGCCCGCAGCAACCAGGATGAGCGCAGCCGCCTCTATCACCAGGCGCAGGCGATCATTCAGGAACAGGCGCTGTGGCTGCCGCTGGCCCACCCCACTGCCTTCGCCCTGCTCAGCGCCAAGGTGCAGGGCTACAAGGTCAGTCCGTTCGGCCGGCAGAATTTCGCTTCGGTGCAGGTGGCACCATGAGACATCGCCCTGACGGGCTGAAGCCCACCCTGCACGCTGTAGGAGCGCCGCCCCTACATCCAGGCACGTAGGGCGGGTGCAACCCGCCGCTATCGATGCAGCGGGTTGCACCCAGCAAGTCCCGCTACATCCAGCCGAGCTCGGCCATCGACAGCGGCTCACCATCACCGATGATGAAGTGATCGAGCACGCGCACCTCGACCAGCGCCAGGGCATCCTTGAGACGCTGGGTCAGCACGCGGTCGGCCTGGCTGGGCTCCGCTACACCCGATGGGTGGTTGTGGGTGAGGATGACGGCTGCAGCGTTGTTGGCCAGAGCGCGTTTGACCACCTGCCTGGGATAAACGCTGGCGCTGTCGATGCCGCCGCGAAACAGCACCTCGAACGCCAGCACGCGGTGCTTGGCATCGAGAAACAGGCAGCCGAATACCTCATGCGGTTCGTGGCGCAGCTGCGCCTTGAGGTAGTCACGCACCGCCTGCGGGCTTTCCAGCGCCGAATCGCGGCGCAGGCGCTCGGCCAGGTGGCGCCGCGACATCTCCAGCACCGCCTGCAGTTGGGCGTACTTGGCCGGCCCCAGGCCGAGGTGCTGGCTGAAGCCAGCCAGATCGGCTTCCAGAAGGACTCTCAGACCGCCGAACTCGCTCAGCAGATAACGCGCCAGGTCCACCGCACTCTTGCCGGTCACCCCAGTACGCAGAAAGATTGCCAACAGTTCGGCGTCAGTCAGCGATGCCGCGCCCTGCTCCAGCAATTTCTCCCGCGGACGCTCTGCCGCGGGCCAGTCACGAATGCTCATGTACACCTCCCTGTCGAGCCAGGCGCCCGCTGTTCCGCTGCGGGCGCTGTGCTATCGTAGCCCATCTTTTTACACGGGGCCGGCCTGGGGAGGCGTTGGTCACGTGGCGCACATCCACCGGTTTATAAAAGGCAGGCCTATGCAGCGGCTGTATCGCAAACGCATCATCGTCGGCGTGGGGGGCGGTATTGCTGCCTACAAGAGCGCCGAACTGGTTCGCCGACTCAAGGATCAGGGCGCCGAAGTCCGCGTGGTGATGACCCAGGGCGGACGCGAGTTCATCACCCCGTTGACCCTGCAGGCCCTTTCCGGCCACCCCGTGCACCTCGACCTGCTCGACCCGGCCGCCGAAGCGGCGATGGGCCACATAGAGCTGGCGCGCTGGGCCGATCTGATCCTCATCGCCCCGGCCACCGCCGACCTCGTCGCGCGCCTCGCTCAGGGCGTGGCCAACGACCTGCTCACCACCCTGGTGCTGGCCACCGACGCGCCGATTGCCCTGGCTCCGGCGATGAACCAGGCCATGTGGCGCGACGCCGCCACCCAGGCCAACCTCGAACGGCTGCAAAGTCGCGGCATGCGCCTGTTCGGCCCGGCATCCGGCAGCCAGGCCTGTGGCGATGTCGGCCTCGGTCGCATGCTCGAAGCCAATGATCTGGCCCAACTGGCCGCAGACTGCTTCCAGCGCCAGGCGCTGGACGGCCTGCACATCCTGATTACCGCCGGCCCCACCCAGGAAAACATCGATCCGGTGCGTTACATCACCAACCACAGCTCCGGCAAGATGGGCTTCGCCCTGGCCGAGGCCGCTGCCGAAGCTGGCGCGCGAGTGACGCTGGTCAGCGGCCCGGTGCACCTGCCGACGCCGGACCGGGTCAGCCGCATCGACGTGGTCAGCGCCCGCGACATGCTCGCTGCTTGCGAAGCCGCCATGCCCTGTGACGTGCTGATTGCCGCCGCCGCCGTGGCCGACTACCGCCCGGAAGTGGTCGCCCAGCACAAATTGAAGAAAGACCCCACCAGCGGCGAAGGGATGCTCCTGCAAATGGTGCGCAACCCGGATATCCTCGCCACCATCGCCGGCCGCGAGGATCGCCCGTTCAGCGTGGGCTTCGCCGCCGAGACCGAGAACCTGCTCGAATACGCCTCGCGCAAGCTGCGCGACAAGAATCTCGACCTGATCGTCGCCAATGATGTGGCCAACCCCAGCATCGGCTTCAATAGTGAAGAGAACGCCATCACCGTGATCGACCGTGGGCTGCAGCAAACCAGCTTCGCCCAGACCAGCAAGGGCAAGATCGCCCGCCAATTGATCACCCTTATCGCCGAACGACTGAACAAGAACTGACCATGCACGCTCTGCAAGCCAAGATCCTCGACCCCCGCCTCGGCCAGGAATTTCCGCTGCCGCAATACGCCACACCCGGCTCCGCCGGCCTCGACCTGCGCGCCATGCTCAAGGAGGAGATCGTCCTCGAGCCAGGCCAGACCGTGCTGATTCCGACGGGGTTGTCGATCTACATCGGCGACCCTGGCCTGGCCGCGATGATCCTGCCGCGCTCGGGCCTCGGCCACAAACACGGCATCGTCCTCGGCAACCTGGTCGGCCTGATCGACTCGGATTACCAGGGCGAACTGATGGTCTCGTGCTGGAACCGTGGCCAGACGCCTTTCACCATCGCCATCGGCGAACGTATCGCCCAGTTGGTGCTGGTACCGGTGGTGCAGGCCCACTTCGAGTTGGTCGAGCAGTTCGACGAGACTCAACGTGGCGCCGGCGGCTTCGGCCACTCCGGTAGCCACTGATTCATCCCCCCATAGGACGACCCGCCGAGGAGCACCCACGTGAAACTCTTCAAGCGTAATGCCAAGGACGCCAACACGGCTGCCAGCCTGGCGCCGAGCAAGCCCAAGGGCAAGGCGGCGAACACCTCACTGAGCGCACTGCTACCGGGCCTTCTGGCCGCACTGATCGGCGGGGCCGCAGGCGCCGCGCTGCTGTGGTTTGCCGATAACAGCAGCAGCCAGGCGCGCCAGGCAGAGCTGGTGCAGGCCATGGGCAGTAGCCAGGCCTCTGCCGTGCAGCAGGTGCTCAAGCAATTACAGGCCGACAGCCTCGCCGCAGCACGCAACCCGGAGCTGTTGCAAGCACTGCAAAGCGGCGACAATCTGCGGGTCAATGAAGTCGAACGGCGCCTGGGCTACTGGGATGGCGTGATCGATGCCCATCTCAATCGCCGCGGCGAAGCGGTACAGAACACGTCCCGCACCGCGCCGATGAACTTCGCCGGCCTGGATATGCTGCGCCGCACTGAAAGCGGTCAGCAACCCGCTATCGAAGCCTATCGCGTGGGTGAGCGCTGGCTGGCATACAGCGCCGTGGCACTGCGCCTGAATGAGAACCAGCCGGCACAGGGTACGCTGCTGCTGGCCTTCGATCTGCAGCGACTGCTCGCAGCCGTGCCGGCGCTACCGCCAGAGTATGGTCAGGTGCAGCTGGTGCAGCAGTTCGCCAACACGCCGCCGCAGATTCTGCTACAGCGCGGTCAGGCAGGCGATGCAGCCGCTGCGCAGACCTTCGCCACCGGCAACCCCTACTGGAAGATCAGCTTCACCCCCGGCCCCGACCTGGCTCAAGGCAGCATTTCTCCCGCAATGCTCGGCCTCGCGTTCCTGCTTGCATTGGGCGGCGCACTGATCGGCATGATCCTGGTGCAGGGCGCGCTGCAGCGGCGCGTCAATCTCGACGCCCAGCAACTCGGGCAAATGCTCAAAGAACTCTCCGCCGGTAAGAACGTCAAAGCCTTCAGCCTCAGCATGCCGGTTCTCGATGCACTGGCCCAAAGCCTGGCGCGATTGCCGCGCCGCAGTGGCCCTGAAGGCAGCAGTACCCCCGTTAAAGGAACAGCTGCGGCACCCGCCGCTCAGCCGGCAACCAAGCCCGCCGAGCTGGTCGACCCGCTGTTTCAGGACACCGATATCCTCGATATCGACATTCTCGATGAAGACCAGGATCTCCTGGGACTGGAGCAGAACCCCGCAATGAGCACTCGCCAAAGCGCCCCTAAACTTCCCGCCGACATTTTCCGCGCCTACGACATCCGTGGGGTGGTGGGCGACACCCTGACCGCCGAATACGCCTACTGGATTGGCCGCGCCATCGGCTCGCAGAGCCTGTCCCAGGGCGAGCCCAAGGTCATCGTTGGCCGCGACGGCCGCCTCTCCGGCCCGGAACTGTTGCAACAACTGGTACAGGGCCTGCTCGACTGCGGTTGCGAAGTCACTGACGTCGGCATGGTGCCGACCCCGGTGGTGTACTTCGCCGCCAACGTGCTGGAAGGCCGCTCGGCCGTGATGCTCACCGGCAGCCACAACCCGCCGGATTACAACGGTTTCAAGATCATCATCGCGGGCGACACCCTGGCCAACGAGCAGATCCTCGCGCTGAAGACCCGCCTGGACAACAACGACCTGGCCAGCGGCGTCGGCAGCGTGCAGCAGGTCGACGTCCTGCAACGCTACTTCAAGACCATCCGTGACGACATCGCCATGGCCAAGCCGCTGCGCGTGGTGGTCGACTGCGGTAACGGCGCCGCCGGCGTGATCGCCCCGCAACTGATCGAAGCCCTGGGCTGCAGCGTGATTCCGCTGTTCTGCGAAGTGGACGGCACCTTCCCCAACCACCACCCGGACCCGGGCAAACCGGAGAACCTGGTGGATCTGATCGCCCGCGTCAAAGCGGAAAACGCCGACCTGGGCCTGGCCTTCGACGGTGACGGAGACCGTGTCGGCGTGGTGACCAACACCGGCAATATCGTTTACCCGGATCGCCTACTGATGCTGTTTGCCAAGGACGTGGTCTCGCGCAACCCCGGCGCCGACATCATCTTCGACGTCAAATGCACTCGTCGCCTGACCCCGCTGATCAGCGGCTACGGCGGTCGCCCGGTGATGTGGAAGACCGGCCACTCGCTGATCAAGAAGAAAATGAAGGAAACCGGTGCCCTGCTGGCCGGCGAGATGAGCGGTCACATCTTCTTCAAGGAGCGCTGGTACGGTTTCGATGACGGCATCTACAGTGCTGCCCGTCTGCTGGAAATCCTCAGCCTCGAAAAACGCAACGCCGAGCAGGTGTTCAGCGCCTTCCCCAGCGACATTTCAACGCCGGAAATCAACATCAAGGTCACCGAGCAGACCAAGTTCGGCATGATCGAACGCCTGCAGCGTGAAGGCCAGTGGGGCGAAGCGAACATTACCAGCATCGATGGCGTGCGCGTCGACTATCCCAAGGGTTGGGGTCTGATTCGTGCGTCCAACACCACACCGGTGCTGGTGCTGCGCTTCGAAGCCGACACTCAGGAAGAGCTGGAGCGTATCCAGGATGTGTTCCGTGTTCAGCTGCTAAAGGTCGCCCCCGACCTGCAACTGCCCTTTTGACCGATTTGTTCCAGGAGCCCCTGCATGACCCTCGAGCGTGACGCCGCTGCCCAGGTTGCCAAGGTACTGTCCGAAGCCCTGCCCTATATCCGCCGCTTCGTCGGCAAGACCCTGGTGATCAAGTACGGCGGCAACGCCATGGAAAGCGAGGAGCTCAAGCAGGGCTTCGCCCGCGACATCGTGCTGATGAAGGCCGTCGGCATCAACCCGGTGGTGGTGCACGGTGGCGGCCCGCAAATTGGCGACCTGCTCAAGCGACTGTCCATCGAGAGCCACTTCATCGACGGCATGCGCGTCACCGATACCGCCACCATGGACGTGGTGGAAATGGTGCTCGGCGGCCAGGTCAACAAGAGCATCGTCAACCTGATCAACCAGCATGGCGGCAGCGCTATCGGCCTGACCGGTAAGGATGCAGGCCTGATCCGCGCCAAGAAGCTCACGGTCAGCCGCCAGACGCCAGAGATGACCCAGCCGGAAATCATCGACATCGGCCATGTCGGCGAGGTCACCGGGGTCAACACCGACCTGCTGAACATGCTGGTCAAGGGCGACTTCATCCCGGTCATCGCGCCCATCGGCGTCGGCCCGGGCGGTGAGTCCTACAACATCAACGCCGACCTGGTCGCTGGCAAGGTGGCTGAGGCGCTGAAGGCCGAGAAACTGATGCTGCTGACCAACATCGCCGGCCTGATGAACAAGCAGGGCGAGGTGCTAACCGGCCTCACTACCGAGCAGGTCAACGATCTGATTGCCGACGGCACCATCTACGGCGGCATGCTGCCGAAGATCAAGTGCGCCCTGGAAGCAGTGCAGGGTGGCGTGACCAGTTCGCACATCATCGATGGCCGTGTACCCAATGCAGTGTTGCTGGAAATCTTCACCGACATCGGCAATGGCACCATGATCAGCAACCGCAAACGCCCCTAAACAGTGGCCGCAACGCGGCCTTCTGATGCCCCTCTCCCCCTGGGGCGAAGAGGCGAACTTTTGGAAGCACTGCTTCCTGCGCCGATGAGCGCCTGATCGCTGGCGATCAGGCCGGGGCGCGGAGCGGGGTGCCCGAAGGGCGGGTGAAGGCAAGCGCCCGCCACGCATCCCTCTGATGCCCCTCCCCCATTTGCAGCCGAAGATGCCCGCAACGCGAGCGAAGACAAGGCAAACACAGCGGTGCGCACGGCGCACCCTACGAGATGACGCCGGCCATCGAGCGGCCTTATCGCAAGCCATCCGCACACCGACTCGAACTTGCCGCAGCCCTCCTCAACATGCACGCTCGCCAGGCAACCTTCGTCAAGGAACGCCCATGAGCAGCCTGCCCGAACTCAGCCAGTTCAGCTTCTTCCACGCCTTGCGCGTGCGCTGGGCAGAAGTCGATCCGCAAAGCATCGTCTTCAACGGCCACTACCTGACCTACGCCGACGTCGCCATCACCGAGTACTTCCGTGCGCTGGGCGTCGCCTACCCCGGTGACCTGGCTAGGGACGGCGGCGATTTCTTCGCCATCCGCGCCTTGCTCGAATACCGCGCCCCGGCGCGCTTCGACGATCAGTTGCAGATTGGCGTTCGCAGCGCGCGCCTGGGCCGATCCAGCCTGACCTTCGCACTCGGCATCTGGCGCGACGGCGAACTGCTGACCAGCGGCGAAATCGTCTATGTTCACGCAGACGGCACGACACGCAGCAGCGCGCCGCTGCCGCAGTGGCTCAGGGAAAAGATCGAGCGTTTCGAGAATACTCAGCCACTAGGCTGAATGACTGAGCCCTAAGGCTTTTTCTGCGGCTCGCCAAACAACTCGGCCAGGCGCGCACGGTCAGCGGCAAAACCCGCCTCGGCCTGGGTGCGCGTCTCCTTGTAACGGGCGATATCACGCTGCAGGCGCCGCTGCTCTTCCTTGAGGTTGTTGATCTGCGCCAGCAAATGCTCCGGTACCTGGCGCCCGGCACGCTCATGGTCGGCAGCCTGGCTCTGCAAGTTGGCCTGCTGAGTACGCACCGACTGCAGATTGCCACGCGCGACGCTGGTGACACTGTCGAGTTCGGCCAGCTTGCGCTCACGGGCACGGTCGACATCATCGAGATTGGTGTACAGGCGCAGCAGCTGTGCATCGCTGCTCGCGCGCGCCTTGTCCGCCTGCATGCGGGCGAACTCTTCAGGCGTCGGGGCCGGCGGGATCACACGCAGCACGCGCCCCTGATCATTGAGCACCTCGTAACCTTTGCCGATGAACTCCGGCGGCACCCCCTGGCGACTGAGCACCGTCACACCCTTGTCATCGACGTAGCGATACAGCTCGGCAGCCACACCAGACAGCGGCAGTAGCAGGCTACAGAGCAGCGTACAGCGGGTCAGGAGCGGTGCAGGCATAAGACGACCTTGTGCTAGGGCTAGATTCCGTACTCGGCGCGATAGGCTTCGACGGCCGGCAGATATTGCTTCAGTTCAGCATCCCCTGCCAGATATTCCAATACCTGTTCGAGTGACACGATACTCACTACGGGCATGCCGAAGTCGCGCTCGACCTCCTGAATGGCGGAAAGCTCGCCCTGACCACGCTCCTGGCGGTTCAGCGCGATCAACGTGCCGGCAGCCTGCGCACCCTGGCCCTGGATGATCTGCATCACCTCACGAATCGCGGTGCCGGCGGTGATCACGTCATCGACGATCAGTACACGGCCCTTGAGCGGCGCACCGACCAGAGTGCCGCCCTCGCCGTGATCCTTGGCTTCCTTGCGATTGAAGCACCAGGGCAGATCGCGCTGATGATGCTCGGCCAGCGCCACGGCAGTGGTCGCCGCCAGCGGAATACCCTTGTAGGCCGGGCCGAACAGCACATCGAAGTCGATGCCGCTGTCGACGATGGCAGCCGCGTAGAAACGCCCCAGCTGAGCCAGCGCCAGGCCGCTGTCGAACAGGCCGGCATTGAAGAAATAAGGGCTGGTACGCCCGGACTTGAGGGTGAACTGACCGAAACGCAGAACACCGCGTTCGATGGCAAAGCGAATGAAATCGCGCTGGTACGCTTGCATGAAAAGTCCCGGACGGCACGGATTTAGCTAAATGAGGTGAGCTCGGGTATCATACACGCACGTGTTTTTGGGGGCCATTTATGCGGATCATCAGTGTGAACGTGAATGGTATTCAGGCTGCGGCCGAGCGAGGTCTGCTCAGCTGGCTGCAAGCCCAGAATGCCGACGTGATCTGCCTGCAAGACACCCGTGCCTCCGCCTTTGAAATGGACGACCAAGCCTTCCAACTGGATGGTTATTTCCTCTATGCATGCGACGGTGAAGTGCCCAGCCAAGGTGGCGTGGCGCTCTACTCGCGATTGCAACCCAAGGCGGTGATCAGCGGCCTCGGCTTCGAGATGGCCGATCGCTACGGGCGCTACCTGCAGGCCGATTTCGACAAGGTAAGTATCGCCACCCTGCTCCTGCCAAGCGGGCGGGACGGTGATGAGAGCTTGAATCAGAAATTCAAGTTCATGGACGATTTCACCCACTATCTGGACAAGCAACGCCGCAAGCGTCGCGAGTACATCTACTGCGGCTCGCTGCATGTAGCGCACCAGAAGCTGGATGTGAAGAACTGGCGCGACTGCCAGCAATCCCCCGGCTTCCTGGCGCCCGAGCGTGCCTGGATGGATGAGGTGGTCGGCAATATGGGTTATGTCGACGCCCTGCGCGAAGTCAGCCGCGAAGGTGACCAGTTCAGCTGGTGGCCGGATAACGAGCAGGCCGAGATGCTCAACCTGGGTTATCGCTTCGACTACCAGCTGCTCACTCCGGGCATGCGCCGTAGCGTACGCAGCGCACGCCTGCCACGTCAGCCGCGCTTCTCCCAGCATGCGCCGCTGATCGTCGATTACGACTGGATTCTCAGCACCTGATCGACAGGCACAAAAAAGCCGGCTTATCGCCGGCTTTTTTGTTGCACGCAGGTTTACTTCACCAAACGCCAACTGAAGGGGTAGCGATAGGATTGCCCCTCATTGGCCTTGATGCCCGCGATGATGGTCAGCACCAGCGCGGCCAAGCCCAGCAGCATCAGCAGCGGGAAGCCGATCACCACCACCATCAGGATGAAGCAGACGATGGCGGCCAGCGCCACGCTGATCTGGAAGTTCAGCGCTTCCTTGCCCTGCGCATCGACGAATGGGTCGAAATCCTTCTTGATCTGCCAGACGATCAGCGGGCCAAGCAGATTGCCAAAGGGGAACACCAACCCGAGAAACGCGGCGAAGTGGCAGAACATCGCCCACTGACGCGCTTCCTGACTGGGCGTCGGAACCGGGTTTTGCATATCGTCATTCATGCGGGTGCTCCTTGCTCGGTTGAGGTCTCAGTCGACCAGCGCGGTCTTCTGCAGTTCAAAGATCTCGTTCATGCCCTTCTGCGCCAACGCCAGCATGGCGTTGAATTCTTCAGGCTGGAACGGTGCGCCTTCGGCAGTGCCCTGCACTTCGATGAAGCCACCGGCGTTGGTCATCACCACGTTGAGATCGGTCTCGGCGGCGGAGTCTTCCAGGTAGTCCAGATCCAGCACCGGCTCGCCCTGGTAGATGCCGACCGACACCGCAGCAATCATCTGCTTGAGCGGATCGCCCTTGAGCGCGCCACGCTTCTTCAGCACTTTCAGCGCATCGATCAGCGCCACCATGGCGCCAGTGATCGAAGCGGTACGAGTGCCACCGTCAGCCTGGATCACATCGCAATCGACATACAGGGTGTTCTCGCCCAGCTTGGTCATATCCAGTGCCGCGCGCAGCGAGCGACCGATCAGGCGCTGGATTTCCAGGGTACGGCCACCTTGCTTGCCACGGCTGGCTTCACGCTGGTTACGCTCGCCGGTGGCACGCGGCAGCATACCGTATTCGGCAGTCAGCCAACCCTGGCCCTGACCCTTGAGGAAACGCGGCACGCCCGACTCGACGCTGACGGTGCAGATCACCTTGGTGTCGCCGAACTCCACCAGCACCGATCCCTCGGCGTGCTTGGTGTAGTTGCGGGTGATGCGAATCGAGCGCAACTGATCGGCGGCGCGGCCACTGGGACGTTTCATCGAGCGATACCTACTTCATTAAGTGAAAACAGCACGCATTATAGGGGGCGGTCGAGCAAGGCGACACGCCGAATTGGCGCCAGCAGATGGCAAGTCCGATCGCCTGCACATGAAATGGGTAGGCGCCGTGAGCTACAATCCTGCGTTTTTCGAGCCGACTTCCACGAGGTATCCCATGGTTCACAGCATGACGGCCTTTGCCCGCAATGAGCAGGCAACCGCTCACGGCACACTGAGCTGGGAGCTGCGCTCGGTCAACCACCGCTATCTCGAACCGCACCTGCGCCTGCCGGAAGCCTTCCGCGATCTCGAAGGCTCGGTGCGCGAAGCACTTCGCCAGGGTCTGTCACGCGGCAAGGTGGAATGCACGCTGCGCTTCGCCGAAGAAAGTGCCGGCAAACAATTGCAGGTCGACAGCGAGCGTGCTCGCCAACTGATCGCCGCCGCCGAACAGGTCGCCGGGCTGATTCAGCAACCGGCCCCGCTCAACCCGCTGGAAGTGCTGGCCTGGCCCGGCGTGCTGGTGGCCGACTCGGCCGACCCGCAGGCGCTGAACACTGCAGCTTTGAAGCTGTTCGACCAGGCGCTGGGCGAACTCAAGGCAGGCCGCGCTCGAGAAGGCGCCGAGCTGGCCAAGCTGCTCAACGAGCGCCTCGACAGCATCCTCGACGAAGTCGCCGCCCTGCGCGAACTGGTACCGCAGATGCTTGCCGGGCAGCGCGCCAAGATCGAGACCCGCTTCGCCGAGATGCAGGCCGAGCTCGATCCGCAACGACTGGAGCAGGAGCTGGTACTGCTGGCGCAGAAGAGCGACGTGGCCGAGGAGCTGGATCGCCTCAGCACCCATGTCAGCGAAGTCCGTCGCGTGCTCAAGGCCGGCGGTGCTGCCGGGCGGCGCCTGGACTTCCTCATGCAGGAACTCAATCGAGAAGCCAACACCCTCGGCTCCAAGGCCTTCGATCCGCGCAGCACACAGGCTGCGGTCAATCTGAAGGTGCTAATCGAACAGATGCGCGAGCAAGTACAGAACATCGAGTGAAAACTGCTGCGCTAGGCTATACCGCGTTGAAACGAAGCAAAGCGTAATAACAGCCGAAGGCTGGCCCGAAGGGGAGCGAAGCGTATAAATCAGGTTCGACATGCTCATTTACAGTCGTAAACTCCGCTTTCTCATCTGATTTCGCCTTGTCTAGCAGTTGCTCGCTACGTTTTCACGCCCATCAAGATTTGCTCAGGAAGCTCTAATGGCCACCACCGGCACCCTCTACATCGTTTCCGCTCCCTCCGGCGCCGGCAAGACCAGCCTGGTCAAAGCCCTGATCGACAGCGAGGCGCAGATTCGCGTCTCGGTATCGCATACCACCCGCGCCATGCGCCCGGGTGAGGTGGACGGAGTCAACTACCACTTCGTCGATCACGCGCAGTTCAACACCATGCTCGAACGCAGCGAATTCCTCGAGCATGCCCAGGTTTTCGACAACCTCTACGGCACCTCGCAGAAATGGGTCGAGCAGACCCTGAACGAAGGCTTCGACCTGATTCTGGAGATCGACTGGCAGGGCGCGCAGCAAGTGCGCAAGCTGATGCCGCAGAGCAAATCCATCTTCATCCTGCCGCCGACCCAGGAAGCTTTGCGTCACCGCCTGACCAACCGCGGCCAGGACAGCGGCGAGATTATCGAACGGCGCATGCGCGAGGCCGTCAGCGAGATGAGCCACTACGTCGAATACGACTACCTGGTGATCAACGACGACTTCAATCACGCCCTGAGCGACCTGAAAGCCATCTTCCGCAGCAACCAGTTGTCGCAAACACAGCAGCAGCAGCGCCATGCCGGGCTGCTCGGCGAACTGTTGGCATAACAGCGGCCGCAAGCCACAAGCTGAAAGTAAAAGCAAGGCCGGTTTGGCTCCTGCTTGTAGCTTGAAGCTTGCAGCTGCTTTACAATATCCAGTCCGCTCGCCCGCTCGGGCCAAGCTTATCCGCACACGTTACGAGGAACACCATGGCTCGCGTTACCGTCGAAGATTGCCTGGACAATGTTGATAACCGCTTCGAACTGGTCATGCTCGCGACCAAACGTTCGCGCCAGCTGGCCACCGGCGGCAAAGAGCCGAAAGTGGCTTGGGAAAACGACAAGCCCACCGTAGTGGCCCTGCGCGAGATCGCGGCTGGCCTGGTGGACTATGACGTGATCGCCCAGGAAGACATCGTCGAAGAAGAACCGCTGTTCGCTGCCTTCGAGGAAGAGGCCAACGAGCCTCTGTAAGTCGATGATGCCGGGTCGAAGCTGCGCGGCGTGTAGCCAAATCGGCCATGAGGGGAATACCCCATGGCTGGTATAGACGCTCTCGCCAACCGACTTTCGGCCTACCTCGGCCATGATCAGGTCAACCTGGTTCGCCGAGCCTACTTCTACGCCGAACAGGCGCACGATGGCCAACGCCGCCGCAGTGGCGAAGCCTACGTGACCCATCCGCTGGCCGTGGCCAGCATCCTCGCCGACATGCACATGGATCATCAGAGCCTGATGGCCGCCATGCTGCATGACGTCATCGAAGATACCGGCATCGCCAAGGAAGCGCTCAACGCGCAGTTCGGCGAGACCGTGGCCGAACTGGTCGACGGGGTCAGCAAACTGACCCAGATGAACTTCGAGACCAAGGCTGAGGCGCAGGCCGAGAACTTCCAGAAGATGGCCATGGCCATGGCCCGCGACATCCGCGTGATTCTGGTCAAGCTCGCCGACCGCCTGCACAACATGCGCACCCTCGATGCCATGCCGCACGAGAAGAGCCGGCGCATCGCCAAGGAAACCCTGGAAATCTACGCGCCCATCGCCAACCGGCTGGGCATGCACAACATGCGCGTGGAGTTCGAAGACCTGGGCTTCAAGGCCATGCACCCGATGCGCTCCGAGCGCATCCGCGCCGCTGTGCGCCGCGCCCGGGGCAACCGCAAGGAGATCGTGGCCAAGATCGAGGAATCGATCCAGATGTGCCTGCAGCGCGAAGGCATGGAAGGCGAGGTGATCGGCCGCGAGAAGCACCTCTACAGCATCTACCAGAAGATGCGCGGCAAGCGTAAGGCGTTCAACGAGATCATGGATGTCTACGCCTTCCGCATCATCGTCGACAAGGTCGACACCTGCTACCGCGTGCTCGGCGCCGTGCACAACCTGTACAAGCCGCTGCCCGGCCGCTTCAAGGATTACATCGCGATTCCCAAGGCCAACGGCTATCAGTCGCTGCACACCACGCTGTTCGGCATGCACGGCGTGCCCATCGAGATCCAGATCCGCACCCGCGAGATGGAAGAGATGGCCAACAACGGCATCGCCGCGCACTGGCTGTACAAGTCCAGCGAGGATGAGGCCCCGAAGGGCAACCACGCCCGCGCACGCCAATGGGTCAAGGGCGTGCTGGAACTGCAGCAACGCGCCGGCAATTCGCTGGAATTCATCGAAAGCGTGAAGATCGACCTGTTCCCGGACGAGGTCTACGTGTTCTCGCCCAAGGGTCGCATCATGGAGCTGCCGAAAGGCTCCACCGCGGTTGACTTCGCCTACGCGGTGCACACCGATGTCGGCAACACCTGCATCGCCTGCCGCATCAACCGTCGCCTGGCGCCGTTGTCGCAGGCGCTGGAAAGCGGCTCGACGGTGGAGATCGTCACTGCGCCCGGCGCCCGACCGAATCCGGCCTGGCTCAACTTCGTGGTCACCGGCAAGGCGCGCACGCACATCCGCCACGCCCTCAAGCAGCAGCGCCGCTCCGAATCCATCAGCCTCGGCGAACGCCTGCTGAACAAGGTGCTGGCCAGCTTCGACACGCACCTGGAGAAAATCTCCGCCGAGCGCGTGCAAGCCGTGCTGGGCGAGTACCGCCAGGACGTCATCGAGGATCTGCTCGAAGACATCGGCCTGGGTAACCGCATGGCCTACGTCGTGGCCCGTCGCCTGCTGGCCGAAAGTGGCGACGACACCTTGCCGAACAGCGAAGGCCCACTGGCGATTCGCGGCACCGAAGGCCTGGTGATGAGCTACGCCAAGTGCTGCACGCCAATCCCGGGCGACCCCATCGTCGGTTACCTGTCCGCCGGCAAGGGCATGGTGGTGCACATGGAGAGCTGCCGGAACATCGTCGATATCCGCCATAACCCGGAAAAATGCATCCAACTCAACTGGGCCAAGGACATTACCGGCGAGTTCAACGTCGAACTGCGCGTCGAACTCGAGCACCAGCGCGGCCTGATCGCGCTGCTGGCCGGCAGCGTCAATGCTGCCGATGGCAACATCGAGAAGATCAGCATGGACGAACGCGATGGCCGCATCAGCGTCGTGCAGCTGGTGGTCAGCGTGCATGACCGCGTGCACCTGGCCCGTGTGATCAAGAAACTGCGCGCGCTCAAGGGCGTGATGCGTATCACCCGAGTGCGCGCCTGACACAATTTCCCTATTTCCAGCCTGTAGGCTGGGTGCTCGACCCAGCCAGTTCTCACAAGGAGCGATTCATGAGCAAGACCGTCATCACCAGCGACAAGGCCCCCGCCGCTATCGGCACTTACTCCCAGGCGATCAAGGCCGGCAACACCGTCTACATGTCCGGCCAGATTCCGCTGGACCCGGTGAGCATGGAGCTGGTCGAAGGCTTCGAAGCACAGACCGTGCAGGTGTTCGAGAACCTCAAGGCCGTCGCTGAAGCCGCCGGCGGTTCGTTCAAGGACATCGTCAAGCTGAACATCTTCCTCACCGACCTGTCGCATTTCGCCAAGGTCAACGAGATCATGGGTCGCTACTTCGAACAGCCTTATCCGGCTCG
Organism: Pseudomonas chaetocerotis; assembly: GCF_015712105.2. Lineage (NCBI taxonomy): Bacteria > Pseudomonadati > Pseudomonadota > Gammaproteobacteria > Pseudomonadales > Pseudomonadaceae > Pseudomonas > Pseudomonas chaetocerotis. Next base: position 32,156 of record NZ_JACFYX020000016.1, on the reverse strand, counting down.
CGCCGCCATCGGCGTTGCTGCTCTGCCGCGCGGCGCGCAGGTGGAAATGGACGCTATCCTGGTCATCGAGTAAGTCGTTCGAGCGGGGCGCCAGGCCCCGCTCGCCCTTCCCCTGCATGGAGATCGCCATGCGTCTACTGCCTCTGCTGCTATGCGGCGCCCTGCTGAGCGGCTGTGCCAGCACCCCGAACAACGACCCGAGTGGTACCTGGATCAACCAGGCAGCCATCGATGCCGCCCGCGAAAGTGGCCGCCTGCGTGAGGCCCTGCTTGCCTATGGGCCCAACCTCGAATGGCAGATCAACCCCGAACGGCAGCAGGCCAGCTACAGCAACGGCTTCGAACTGGCCGAAGGCAGGCTGCAGGGCGCCGGAGAGGGGCGTTGGCAGGTGACCTTCTACGGTGACTACAAGGAACAGCTGGCCGTACAGAATGGCGAGCTGGTGCAGATCGCCAGCGGCTACTGGCCAGAGCAGCACTTCACCCGCGTCACCAGCTCTGGCGAACCCAAGCCGCTGGGCAGCAGCTTCGAACAGGCGCTGTACCGCGACTACCTGGGCGGCGACTGGCTGATCGAAGAGGGTTTGGGCCAAGGTGGCCTGGTGCGCTTCAACAGCGACGGACAGGTGCAGGGCCTGCCCGGCGCCGAACGCTTCGCCCTGTGCCTGGCGGGCGACTGCGCTGCCATGAGCGGCGAACATGACAGTCTCTGGCTGCAGGCTGGCGATCGAGGCAGCCCCTGGCTGTTCGTCCATGAGGGCAATCAGCTGCGCATCTTCGAAGCGCAGAACCGGGCACAGTTCGACGAGATGCCCGAGTACCAGCCTGGCCAACAGCGCTGGCTGCTCAAGCGCCAGTAGCCTTGCCATCCGGGGAAAGGTGGATCGACTCTCCCCGGATTTCATCCGGGTTACCCTGCCAATGCCCCTTGCAGCAGCCACAGGCCCAATAACAGCAGCAACACCCCACAACCGCGATCCAGCCAGCGCACGCGCTGCTGCAACCAGCCGCGCCAGCGCGTCTGATCGAGCAGGCGCACCAGCGCCAGATCCCAGAACAGTATCACCAGGGTCATCCACAGCATTGCGAGGCCCAGCCCCCATGCCGGCATCGCGGACTCGCGCAGTACCCCGAACAGTCCGGCGTAGAACAGCGGCAATTTGGGATTGAAGCTGCTGGCCAGAAGGCCCTGACGTATACCTTTCCACACCCCGCCCCGCGTCAGCTGATCGCCTTGCGGCAGCACGATATCCCGCCGCGAGGCCAGCGCCTGCAGGCCGATCCAGGCAAAATAAAGCCCACCGACGACCTGCAGCCCGCGCCACAGCCAACTGCCATCGGCGGGTAACAACGCCATGACGAACAGCACCAGCAGCATGCTCAGCAGGTTGGCCAGGGCGATGCCGCAGGCACAACCATCGGCCTGCCGCCGGCCCTTCGCCAGCGCAGTACGAATCAACAGAAAGAAGTCCGGCCCCGGCGACAGCAAGGCCGCGAAATGAGTACCGGCAACCAGAAGAAACAACGCGAACATGGGACCTCCGTTTGGCGGAGGCAGTGTCGGCAACCAGCGGTATCGATGTATTGGAAAAAACTCAGTGTCAGTCGCAATGTGCAATTGCTGCCGAGCAAACCGGCGCAGTGATGGGCACAACCATGCAACCTGAAGCTGCGCTCCGCAGAATCACGCCTGCGCCACGGCGCGAAAACGTCCCGGCGTAACGCCGGTAAAACGGCGGAAGACGCCATTGAGATGTGCCTGGTCATAGAAGCCAAGACCCAGCGCAACCTCAGCCAGAGCCTGGCCTTGCAACAGTCTGCGCTTGGCTTCGCGCACCCGGCGCTGCAGCAGATAGGTGTGCGGCGGCACTCCATAGGCACGGCGGAACACGTCGATCAGATGGCGCGGGTGGCGCTGTACCAGAGCGGCCAACTGTTCCAGGCTGACAGCCTCGGCGTAGTGCGTTTCCAGGTAATCGCGCAGGTAAGCGGCCACCCCGCCGTCACGAAAGGTCGGACGGACCTCGCGCAAGCCGCCATGGCGCACGAACACCAGCTCCAACAACGCCAACAGTTCACTCTCCAGCGCCAGCGCATCACCGCGCTCGAACTCGCCAGCCAGCTGCGCGAGGCTTGCCGCGACGCGACCGTCATCATCCGGGTTAAGCATGCTGAAGCCGTTGGGCAGCCGCTTGCGCCCGAGCAGCGCCGGCAGCCGCGATTCCTCGACATAGAGCATGCGATAGACCACGCGCGCGGACTCGGCATGCCCGGTATGTGGCTCCTCGGGGTTCATCAGCGACAGGGTGCCGGCAGGCAGCGCATAGCGCTGACCACGGCATTGGTAGCCACCGACACCCTGCACGATGGCACCGATGGCGAAAGCGTCATGACTGTGACGGCCGAACGCCTGCCCGGAGAAATCGGCGTGAAACAGCTCGACGCCCGGCAACCAGGGCTTGGCCAGCAGGCTGTTGGCGTCCACTTCAGCGCCCGGCGAGAATCGCCGCATAGCCCTCGCGGTAACTGGGATACTGCGGTGACCAGCCCAAGGCACGGGCGCGAGCATTGCTGCAGCGCTTGCTTCCGGCGCGGCGCACGCGCTGCTCGTCGCTCCAGTGGCTTACGCCCAGTTGCTCACGCAGCCAACCTACTACTTCGTGCAACGGTGCTGGCTCATCGTCAACGCCCAGATAGCAGTCGGCCAGGGGCACGCCTGCGGCGTCCGCCTGCAGCAGCGCGGCAAAGAGCCCGGCTGCATCGTCGACATGAATGCGGTTGCCATACAGCGGCGGTGTTTCGCTGACGCGATAACCGCCGCGCACCTGACTCAGCAACCATTCCCGGCCAGGCCCGTAAAGGCCTGTCAGACGCACCGTGGTCGCAGGCACCCCGCTGCCGAGGGCGACGCGTTCGGCCTCGCGCATGATCAGCGCAGAAAAACTCGGGGCTTCGGCAGGAGAGTCCTCGTCGACCCACTCGCCTTCCTGTTGCCCGTACACCCCGCTGCTGGAGGCGAACACGATGCGCCGTGGTCGCTGTCCATGCTGCGCCAGCCAGTTCAGTACGCGACGTAGCCCCTCGACATAGGCAGCGCGGTAGCCGGCCTCGTCATGCTCGGTGGCGGCGGCGCAATACACCAGGTAATCCAGCGGCCCTTGCGGCCAATCCGGCGGGCAAACATCGGCATGCAGATCGCCCGCCAGCGGTTCGATGGCGGCCGGCAGCAAGGCCACGTTGCGGCGCATGCCCATCACGCGCCAGCCCTGTTCGGCCATCCGCAGGCCAAGGCGGGTACCGACGTCTCCACACCCGGCAATCAGCAGGCTGTTGCATCCCGACATGCTTTTCTCCATGACATTTATGCAAAGGCGCAGTTTAGCCCGGTTGGTTCATTCGTATGCAAAGGCTATGCTTGTCGGCAATTTAATGGATAAACACTATGACCCTCACCGAACTGCGGTACATCGTCACCCTCGCCCAGGAACAGCATTTCGGCCGCGCTGCCGAGCGCTGCCACGTCAGCCAGCCGACCCTGTCGGTGGGCGTGAAGAAGCTGGAGGACGAGCTGGGCGTGCTGATCTTCGAGCGCAGCAAGAGCGCCGTGCGCCTGACGCCGGTCGGTGAGGGCATCGTCACCCAGGCACAGAAGGTGCTGGAGCAGGCCCAGGGCATTCGCGAGCTGGCCCAGGCCGGCAAGAACCAGCTGACCGCGCCGCTCAAGATCGGCGCCATCTACACCGTCGGCCCTTATCTGTTCCCGCATCTGATTCCGCAGTTGCACCGGGTCGCACCGGACATGCCGCTGTACATCGAGGAGAACTTCACCCATATCCTGCGCGACAAACTGCGCACCGGTGAACTCGACGCCATCATCATCGCTCTACCGTTCCAGGAGGCCGATGTACTGACCAAGCCGCTGTACGACGAGCCTTTCTACGCCCTGTTGCCCGCCGGTCACCCCTGGGCAGCAATGGAGACCATCGACACCAAGCTGCTCAACGACAAGAGCCTGCTATTGCTCGGCGAAGGCCACTGCTTCCGCGACCAGGTGCTGGAAGCCTGCCCGACCCTGCGCAAGGGCGGTGACGATCACGGCAAGCACACCACAGTGGAATCCAGTTCGCTGGAAACCATCCGCCATATGGTCGCCTCCGGCCTTGGCGTATCGATCCTGCCGTTCTCGGCAGTCGACAGCCATCACTACGCGCCGGGCGTGATCGAGGTGCGTCCGCTCAGCGCGCCAGTGCCGTTCCGTACCGTGGCGATCGCCTGGCGCGCCAGCTTCCCGCGACCCAACGCCATCGAGGTGCTGGCCGACTCCATCCGCCTCTGCTCGGTCGCCCGTAGCCCGCAGACCAAGGCAGTCTGAGGCCGGACGTGAGCGAGCTGGCAGCGGTTTCCGTCACCGCACTCAAGGGTGTGGGTGCGGCCCTGGCCGAGAAACTGGCCAAGGTCGGCCTGGAAAACCTGCAGGACGTGCTGTTTCACCTGCCGCTGCGCTATCAGGATCGCACCCGCATCACCCCCATTGGCGCGCTGCGCCCGGGGCAGGATGCGGTGGTCGAGGGCATCGTCGCCGGTGCCGACGTGGTCATGGGCCGGCGGCGCAGCCTTCTGGTGCGCCTGCAGGATGGTAGCGGCACGCTGAGCCTGCGCTTCTTCCACTTCAGCCAGGCGCAGAAGGACGGCCTCAAACGCGGCACTGCCCTGCGCTGCTATGGCGAAGTTCGTCCCGGTGCTACGGGCCTGGAGATCTACCACCCGGAATACCGCGCGCAGAGCGGCGACGAGCCGGCCCCGGTAGAGCAGAGCCTGACGCCCATCTACCCAACCACCGAAGGTTTGACCCAACAGCGCCTGCGCCAGCTCAGTCAGCAGGCACTGGCGCGCCTCGGCCCACGCAGCCTGCCGGACTGGCTGCCTGACGAGCTGGCACGCGACTATCGCCTGGCGCCACTGGACGAGGCCATCCGCTACCTGCACCGACCGCCACCGGACGCCGACGTCGAAGAGCTCGCCGAGGGTCGCCACTGGGCCCAGCATCGGCTGGCCTTCGAAGAGCTGCTGACGCATCAGTTGTCCCTGCAGCGCCTGCGTGAACAGGTGCGCGCCCAGCAGGCGCCGGCCCTGCCGCCGGCCAAGAAGCTGCCACAGCAATACCTCGCCAACCTCGGCTTCGCCCCGACTGGCGCGCAGCAGCGTGTGGGCGCCGAGATCGCCTACGACCTGGCGCAAAGCGAGCCCATGCTGCGCCTGGTGCAGGGCGACGTAGGCGCCGGCAAGACGGTGGTTGCTGCCCTTGCCGCCCTGCAGGCGCTGGAGGCCGGTTATCAGGTGGCGTTGATGGCGCCGACCGAGATCCTCGCCGAACAGCACTTTCTCAACTTCAGCAAATGGCTGGCACCGCTTGGCCTGGACGTCGCCTGGCTGGCCGGCAAGCTCAAGGGAAAGGCTCGCGCTAGCGCGCTGGAACAGATTGCCGGCGGCTGCCCGATGGTGGTCGGCACCCACGCCCTGTTCCAGGACGAAGTGAAGTTCAAGCGCCTGGCCCTGGTGATCATCGACGAGCAGCACCGTTTCGGCGTGCAGCAACGCCTGGCCCTGCGCCAGAAAGGTATCGACGGGCGCCTCAGCCCGCACCAGTTGATCATGACTGCCACGCCCATCCCACGTACCCTGGCGATGAGCGCCTACGCCGATCTGGATACCTCGATCCTCGACGAGCTGCCGCCAGGGCGCACGCCGGTCAACACCCTGGTGATCGCCGATAGCCGTCGCATCGAGGTGGTCGAGCGCGTGCGCAATGCCTGCCTGCAGGGACGCCAGGCCTACTGGGTATGCACCCTGATCGAGGAATCCGAAGAGCTCACCTGCCAGGCCGCCGAAACCAGCTTCGAGGAGCTTTCTGCGGCACTGGGCGAGCTGCGCGTCGGGCTGATCCACGGACGCATGAAGCCGGCCGAAAAAGCCGCAGTGATGGATGAGTTCAAGCAGGGCAAGCTGCAACTGCTGGTGGCCACCACGGTGATCGAGGTCGGCGTCGACGTGCCCAATGCCAGCCTGATGATCATCGAGAACCCCGAACGCCTGGGCCTGGCCCAGTTGCACCAGCTGCGCGGCCGAGTCGGCCGTGGCAGCGCCGCCAGCCATTGCGTGCTGCTCTACCATGCGCCACTGTCGCAGCTTGGGCGCGAACGCCTGGCGATCATGCGCGAGACCACCGACGGTTTCGTCATCGCCGAGAAGGACCTCGAACTCAGGGGGCCAGGGGAAATGCTCGGCACCCGGCAGACCGGTCTGCTGCAATTCAAGGTCGCCGACCTGATGCGCGATGCCGACCTGCTGCCCGCCGTGCGCGATGCCGCGCACGCTCTTCTGGAACATTGGCCGCAACATGTGGCTCCATTGTTGGAGCGCTGGTTGCGTCACGGCCAGCAATACGGTCAAGTGTGAACCTGTTCACAGGACAACCGTCGCCACGAACCTTTACGCAAATCCTCGCTGGTTATACTCCGAGGCACATGCGCCCACGCTGGATATCGATATGACTGAAGCCGCCCTCGCCGCCAACACCACTGCGCAAGCGCCCGCAGTGATCGTGCAACTGCTGGAGAAACTCGCCGTACCCTATCAGGTACGCGCGGAGCGCCCGGGCCAGCCAAGCGAGGCACGCCTGCAGGCCGTGCTGGTAGACGATGCCATCGGTGCCCTGCTGGTGCTCTATCCGCGTAGCCACATGCTCGATCTGTCGCGCCTGGCCGAACTGACTGGGCGCCAGCTCACGGCGGTCAAGCCGGAGCGCCTGGAACGCATGCTCGGCAAGCACAATCTGGCCGCCCTGCCCGGTTTGCCGCCGCTGACCAGTTCGCCCTGCCTCTACGAAGAACGCCTGCTGCAGGTGCCCAGTCTGCTGATCGAGTCCGGCCAGCCTGGTGTGTTGCTGGAAATCCCCACCGAAGCCTTCAAAGCGCTGCTGAGCAAGGCCAGCGCGGCGCGTTTCGGCGAGCCGGTCAGTGCGATCAAACCGAACCTCGATCGCCCGCATGATGACCGCGCAGAAATCACCCAAGCCGTGCAGGCCTTTACCGCACGCCGCATCCAACAGCGCCTGGAAGAAACCATCGAGATTCCGCCGCTGCCGGAAACCGCGCAGAAGATCATCAAGCTGCGTGTCGACCCCAACGCCACCGTGGATGACATCACCGGTGTGGTCGAGACCGATCCCGCGCTGGCCGCCCAGGTGGTCAGTTGGGCCGCCTCGCCCTATTACGCTGCGCCCGGCAAGATCCGCTCGGTGGAAGATGCAATCGTCCGTGTACTGGGCTTCGATCTCGTGATCAACCTGGCTCTCGGCCTGGCGCTGGGCAAGACCCTCAGCCTGCCCAAGGATCAGCCGCAGCACGCCACGCCCTACTGGCAACAGGCGATCTACACCGCTGCAGTGATCGAGGGCCTGACCCGCGCCATGCCTCGCGCGCAGCGCCCGGAAGCCGGCCTGACCTACCTGGCCGGACTGCTGCACAACTTCGGTTATCTGGTCCTGGCACACGTGTTTCCACCGCACTTCTCGCTGATCTGCCGTCATCTGGAGGTCAACCCGCACCTGCCTACCGGGCATATCGAGCAGCACCTGCTGGGGATAACCCGCGAGCAGATCGGTGCCTGGCTGATGCGCCACTGGGATATGCCGGAAGAGCTGTCCAGCGCCCTGCGCTTTCAGCACGATCCGTCCTACGCCGGCGACAGCGCGGCCTTCCCCAACCTGGTGTGCCTGGCGGTCAGTCTGCTGCGCAACCGAGGTATCGGTGCCGGGCCGCAGAACGAGATTCCTGATGAGCTGTTCGACGCCCTGGGGCTGACCCGGGAAAAAGCCGAGGACGCGGTGAGCAAGGTGCTGAGCGCCGAGGTCGCCTTGCGTGAACTGGCAGCGCAGTTCCAGCAGCCGCACTGAGCTGCGGCGGCTCAGGTTCCCACCCCCTGCCCCTGAGTCCTTGCCTGCCGTCTGGCGCAGTTGCTTGCGAACCGGCGGGCTGTTCGCTTCGCTCCTGGCGGCCGGTGTTCCGGGCCGCCCTACGGCTTGCCTGCTGCCTGGCGCAGTTGTTCACGACGTTCAGAGAATAGCTGCGGCACCACTTCCAGGCTGATAGCGAGCAGTTGACTGACGCTGGAATGCTCGTAGAGCGCCGCATACTCGGCGAGTTGATCGCTGGGCATCTGCCGGTAGGCATAGAACATGAAGGTTTCCACCGCCTGCTCGCTGGACTGGCGAATGGCGTTCGCTTGGGTCTGCGTCTGCGCCTGCAGTTCGGCCTCGCTGAGGTTCTCACCCCGCGCCCTTAGCGCCAACAATGCCTGGGTCTTGCCGACTTCGTAACGTAGCAGGCTGGCCAGATCGGTCGTGCGGGCGGCAGCATCGAGACGCTTTACCAGATCAAGACGCGTGCCTCGTGGAGGCTGCTCCTGCAGGCGCTCGCGGTATTCAGCCAAGCCTTCGGGTTGCTCACCGACCGCACGCTCTGCGGCAGTGAAGCGCTGCGCCAGCGGGCTATCGAGACGTTCACGAGCCTGTTCGCCCTGCACCGCATCGAAGCGAGCAGCGACTCGCCTGGCCAGGTCCAGACAAAAGACCTCGCCAGCGAACAACTGCGCGAGGCGCTTCTGCTCGGCTTCATCCTGGCCGCGCTGCAGCAACGGCGCACTCTGTTCGCACAGCAGATGGATACCGGCGAGTTCGAACAGGGGCAACAGCACTTTGGCAGACGCCGACTCGGCCCGCGCCGTGGTGGCGGCCAGCAACAGCAGGGGTAACAGGAAAAGACGCATGGTCAGGTTTTCCACAGTAACGTGCCTGGAAGCCTAACCAAAGCGCAGCGTCGCGGCCAGCCGCGACGCACATCAGTGCCAATCAGGCGGCCTTTTTTGGCGCCTCGGCCTTCTTCTTCGGCATCAGGTACTTGGTCAGGCCTTGGAACCACATCACCAGCGCCGGATTGCCCTGGATCTGGATGTCCTTGTTCTGGATGCCCTGCATGAAGGCCAGCTGCTTGTTCTTCGCGGTCATGGTGTCGAAGCCGTAGGCGGCGTCCTTGAAGCCGATGGCGAATGCCGGGGCCGTGGCTGTGCCGCGCTTGCTGGTCACGCGCTGACCGGCCACGATGAAGTGGCGCGCGACCTTGCCGTCCAGCGTGTGCAGCTGGAAAACCATATCGCGACCTTCGAGCTGCTGGCGGAACGCCGGGTTTTCACGACTGGCCTTGGCCATCAGACGGCCCAGCATCCACAGGAGAAAACGGAATTTCATGCACAGGGCCTCGTGATCGAAGATGATGGCCGCGCATTGTAGTGGTTTTCTTGCAGGACTACAGCCTGTCCAAAGCATGGCTGCCGAACCAGGAAAGTAGGGTGCGCCGTGCGCACCGCGAGATACCGCGAGTCAGGTGCACAAGGTCTCTAAGATAAGTGAGCAGACGTGATGAAGCGAGGGGAACCCGGAGCCGAGCGGCTCCGGGTAACGGGCTCAGTTGACCGCATCCTTCAGGGACTTGCCCGGTTTGAAGGCGACGGTGTTGCTGGCCTTGATCTTCACCGGCTGACCGGTTTGCGGATTCTTGCCAGTACGGGCGCCACGGTGGCGTTGGACGAAAGTACCGAAGCCAACCAGGGTCACACTGTCCTTACGGTTCAGTGCACCAGTGATTTCTTCCAGTACGGCGTTGAGTACACGATTGGCCTGATCCTTGGTCAGATCAGCCTTTTCGGCGATGGCGGCGGCGAGTTCCGGTTTACGCATAGATGCCTCTTTGACGGTTTTTTGTTGTTGTGTCCGTGCTGTCCTTCCAGAACAGCGCCCAAGGCGCCGCAACAGCTCTGCGCTGCGGCAGACCCTTGGGAGAATGGCATGCCGCATCGCACTGCGCCAGTCTCGCCCGCCACTTTAACCGGGCAATTTCGTGGCGTATCCGACAGAACGGCAGGCAATCATGCCAGCAGCGCCGGTAGCTCCTTGTTCAGTGCCAGTTTCTCCTGAACGGCAGCGCCGGTCAGCGCATAACCGAGCAGTGCTCCTGAAGCCTCGCGGCAGAGCGCCTTGATGTCACGACCGCTACCTTCTACCGTCCATTCACCCTGGCTGCCACGCGGCGGCGGCGAGACCACCAGCGGGCATACTGGCGTCTTTACCGTCACCGGCATCGGCCCGTAGCTGACCGCCGTCGGCTCACCGGCCAGGGTCTTGGCCAGCGCCCGGGCGCAAGCCATCAGCGGCATCACGTAGAGCAGGTTGAGGCCATCGACCTCGGCGCAGTCACCCAGGGCGTAGATATTGGCGTGCGAGGTACGCAGCTGACGGTCGACCATCACACCACGATTGACGTCGAGCCCGGCCGCGGCGGCAAGCGCGATGCGCGGACGCAGACCGACAGCCGAGACCACCGCATCACACTGGATCAGGCTGCCGTCGGACAGCGACGCGTGCAGCGCCTCACCCTGACGGTCGAGGCTGGCCAGCACCGGGCCGAGATGGAAACGCACACCCAGACCCTCCAGCCCGGCTTGCACGGCAGAGGCCGCAGCCGGATGCAGCAGGCCGGGCATCACCTGCTCGCAGGGCGCCAGCAACTCGACCTCGTAACCGCCTGCACTGAGGTCATTGGCGAACTCGCAGCCAATCAGGCCGGCGCCGAGGATCAACACCCGACGTTTGCCGGCCACGGCGCGGCGAAAGCGCGCGTAGTCTTCCAGGTCATTGATCGGGAACAGCGCATCCTGGGCATCACCCTCTACCGGCACGCGAATCGGCTCGGCACCCCAGGCCAGTACCAGGTCGCGGTATGGCACGGCTTCCTCACCGATCCACAAACGCTTGTGGCCGGGGTCGATTCCGGTGATGCGGGTATGGGTGCGAATTTCCGCATTGAGCTGCGCGGCCATGGCGCCCGCTTCGGCCATGGCCAGGCCGTCAGCATCCTTGTTCTTGCCAAAGCCGGTGGACAGCATCGGTTTGGAATAGGAGCGACCGTCGTCAGCAGTGATCAGCAGCAGAGGCGTCTGAGTGTCGAGCTTGCGCCACTCCTTGGCCAGGTTGTAACCGGCCAGACCGGTGCCGACGATGACGACTGGTGCACTCATGCTGTGATTCCTCGCGACACAAATGAGACAACGGCCCGATGGCCGTCATCATTGATTCAGAAGGTTCAGGAGCGTTCGAACCCGTAGAAGTCGACCCTGACCATACCGCCCCGGACAACGCCAAGTGACTGGCAGCTGCTCTCGGGGAGACGGGGTCACACCCTACTGGATCGGGCCGCAGCTGGCCAGATGCGACCGGGCAGGCCAGTCAGAGGCTGGGTAGAGCGACGGACTCATGTCCGCCTGCGTCCATCGTGAGCTTGCAACGGTTGTGCGCCACGGTGACGTCGAAGGTCGAGTGAAGTCAGTGATCGCGTCTGCATGAACTTGCCAGGCGCAGGACAGGAGCGATCAATCCAGCTTGACCACCTTGGCCAGAACCACCTTGGGCCCCTTCATCTTCTTGACGATAATGCGCAGGCCGTCGGTTTCCAGAACTTCCTCTTCGTCAGGCATGCGCTTGAGAGTTTCGTAGATCAACCCGGCGAGGGTCTCGGCCTCTATGTGGTCGAGGTCGACGCCGAGCAGGCGCTCGACCTTGGCCAGCGGCGTGTCACCGCGCACCAGCAGCTTTCCCGGCTGGTAGGCGAGGATGCCGCGCTCAGCCTTGCGGTGTTCGTCCTGAATATCACCGACCAGTGCTTCGAGCACGTCTTCCATGGTCAGGTAGCCGATCACCTTGCCGTCGGCCTCTTCGACCAAGGCAAAGTGCGCGCCGCCCTGGCGGAACTGCTCGAGCAGCTGCGACAGCGGCATATGCCGGTTGACCCGCTCGAGTGGATGCATCAGATCCGCGAGTTTGAGTGCTGACGGCAACATCTCCAGCAGCGAAAGGTGCAGCAGCAAGTCCTTGATATGCAGTACGCCGACGAACTCGCCCTTGCTCTCATCGAAGATCGGGTAGCGGCTGTACTTGTGGCGGCGGAAGGTGGTGAACACCTGATCCAGGGTGGCGTTGAGCTCCAGGAAAACCAGATCCTCACGCGAATTGGCCCAGTCCACCACCTCCAGCTCGCCCAGCTCGACCGCCGAAGCCAGCACGCGCAGGTCCTGGTCGTTGTCACTGGTGGCGCGACTGGAATGCAGGATCAGCTTGAGCTCTTCACGGCTGTAGTGGTGCTCGTGGTGCGGCCCCGGCTCGCCTTGCCCGGCGATGCGCAGGATGGCGTTGGCGCTGGCGTTGAGCACGAAGATCGCCGGGTACATCATCCAGTAAAAGGCGTACAGCGGCGCGGCCGTCCACAGCGACAGCAGCTCGGGCTTGCGAATTGCCCAGGACTTGGGCGCCAGTTCACCGATGACGATGTGCAGGTAGGAAATGATCGAGAACGCGGCGAAGAAGGCGATGCCATGAATCAGCTTGGGTGACTCCACGCCAACCGCCACCAGCAGCGGGGTAAGCAGCTCGGCGAAGGCAGGCTCACCGACCCAGCCAAGACCCAGCGACGCCAGGGTGATGCCCAACTGACAGGCTGACAGATAGGCATCCATCTGGTTGTGCACGGTGCGCAGGATATGTCCGCGCCAGCCATGGGCCTCGGCCAGGGCATCGACCTTGGTCGCGCGCAGGCGCACGATGGCGAACTCGGCGGCGACGAAGAAACCGTTGAGCAGGACCAGAAACAGGGCGAACAGCATGAGGCCGAAGTCGGCGAGGTAAGCAGAAGCGGGGAGACTCGTGGAGGGGTCCATGAAGGTTCGGGTTGGCCAATGATCGCTAGAGGTTGGAGCTTCGCCGCGTCGAATGCAAGCACTCAGCGCGCACGCTGCACCACCTGTGCCGGGGCAAAATGGCAGGTGAAGGTGCTGCCCTTGCCCGGCACGCTGCTGATCTCCAGGTTGCCACGGTGACGCAGCAACACATGCTTGACGATGGCCAGGCCCAGCCCGGTGCCACCCGTGTTGCTGGCGCGGCTCGAATCGACGCGGTAGAAGCGCTCGGTCAGTCGAGGCAAGTGCTTGGCCTCGATGCCCATACCGGAATCGCTGACCGACAAGTGCGCACCCTTCTCGTCGCTCAACCAGCGAATACGGATGTCACCGCCGGCCGGGGTGTACTTCACCGCGTTGAACACCAGGTTGGAGAATGCGCTGCGCAGCTCCGCCTCGCTGCCCTTGAGCTTGAGATGAGGGTCGGCCTCCAGGCTGATGCGATGTTGCTGATCGCCGGACAGGGCCTGAGCGTCGTTCTTGATCGACAGCAGCATCAGATCCACCGCGACCGGCTGGTTGTCCGAGGGGTAATCGGTGGCTTCCAGCTTGGCTAACAAGAGCAGGTCATTGAGCAGGGTCTGCATGCGCGCACCCTGTTGCTGCATCTGCTGCAATGCGCGCAGCCAGCGCGGATTGACCGCCTCGACGTTGTCCAGAAGCGTCTCCAGATAACCGGCGATCACCGTCAGCGGCGTACGCAGCTCGTGGGAGACGTTGGCGACGAAGTCCTTGCGCATCTGTTCCAGCTGATGCAGGCGGGTAACGTCACGCACCAGCAGCAGGTGCTCGCGGTTGCCGTAGCGGGTGATATGGAACTGCAAACGGCGACGATCATTGATCGGTGAAGGAATCTCCAGGGCATCGGCGTAGTTGCCGCGCTCGAAGTAGTCCTTGAAACGCGGGTCGCGCACCAGGTTGGCCAGTTGCTGGCCACTGTCTTGCGGGGTTTTCAGGCCCAGCAGCGTTTCCGCTGCGCGGTTCCACCATTCCAGGTTGCCCTGGCTGTCGAGCATCACCACGGCGTCCTTGAGGGCGGCCGTGGACTCCTGCACGCGATCGATGACCGCCTGCAAGCGGCCACGCGCCTTCTGGTTACGGCGTTGCAGGTGGTAGATGCTGTCGAACACCTCGCCCCACAGACCGTAACCATCCGGCGGTGGCTCGTCGGGTTTATGCTCGCGCAGCCATTTGTGCAGGCGCAGCAGTTGGCTGAGGGTCCAGCCCAGATGAATGGCCAGGCCGCAGGCCAGCACCCAGGCATATTCACCGGTGATGAAACCGAGCAGCAGGCAGGCGCCAACCAGCAGCAACAGGCGGCGCACCACGGCGCCACGCCAGTCTTGATTCACGATGGAGCGCATCCTTGTCAGAAGAACGTGGGCGCAGAAACACCGCGCTAGCGATCAACCCTTGGTGGAGAAACGATACCCAGTCCCGCGCACGGTTTGTACCAGGTTTTCGTAAACATCACCGAGCGCCTTGCGCAGACGGCGGATGTGCACGTCGACGGTACGCTCCTCGACGTAGACGTTGCCGCCCCAGACCTGATCGAGCAGTTGGCCGCGGGTGTAGGCACGCTCCTGGTGAGTCATGAAGAACTGCAGCAGGCGATATTCGGTCGGGCCCATCTCGGCAGGTTTGCCGTCGATGGTGACGCGGTGACTGATGGGGTCGAGCAGCAGGCCACCAACCTCGATCGGCGCCTCGCTGTCGCTGGGTCCGGCACGGCGCAGTACGGCCTTCAGGCGGGCCACCAGCTCACGCGGTGAGAACGGCTTGGTGATGTAGTCGTCGGCGCCGACTTCCAGGCCCTGGATCTTGTTGTCCTCTTCACCCTTGGCTGTGAGCATGATAATCGGGATATCGCTGGTCAGCTCGTCACGCTTGAGGCGTCGGGCCAGCTCGATGCCACTGGTGCCAGGCAGCATCCAGTCGAGCAGGATCAGATCGGGTTTGCGGTCGACGATCACGGCGTGGGCCTGCTGGGTATTCTCCGCCTCCAGGCACTCATAACCGGCCATTTCCAGGGCTACCGCAATCATCTCGCGGATCGGTGCTTCGTCATCGACGATCAGGATGTTCTTGCCAACCATGGTCCTGCCTCGGTTCGTTCAACTGTCTGCGCCGCATTAGATAACGAAATTATTGCAGCGATATGACAGGTGCGCGGCAGCGCTTAACGTAACGCGTAGTCCAGCACGATACCGACGAAGATCGCCAGCCCTGCCCAATGATTGTGCAGGAAGGCGTTGAAGCACACCAACGGCTCACGCCGACGGGTCACGTGAAACTCCCACGCGAAGCAGACGGCGGCCACCAGCAGGCCAAGATGGAAGTACAGGCCCAGTTCGAAACGTGCACCAGCCAGTAGCAGGCAAAGCAGCGCCAGTCCCTGAAGGATGGCGATGATCAGCCGGTCGGCGTCCCCGAACAGAATGGCTGTGGACTTCACCCCGATCTTCAGGTCGTCCTCGCGATCAGCCATGGCGTAGTAGGTGTCGTAGGCAACCGTCCACAGCAGGTTGGCGATATACAGCAACCAGGCTTCCGGCGGCAGGTTGCCGGTTTCTGCGGTAAAGGCCATCGGCATGCCCCAGGAGAAGGCCGCGCCAAGCATCACCTGTGGGTAAAAGGTGTAGCGCTTCATGAAGGGGTAGCAGGCGGCCAGGGCCAGGCCGCCGAATGACAGCCAGATGGTGGTGGCATTGGTGAACAGCACCAACACGAAACTCAGCGCCACCAGCACGGCGAACAGCACCAGCGCCTCGCGCGGCTTGATCTTGCCGCTGGCCAGCGGACGCGCCCTGGTGCGGCTGACGTGACCGTCGAAATCACGATCGGCATAGTCGTTGATCACGCAACCGGCGGCGCGCATCAGGATCACGCCTGCGACGAAGATGAACAGGTTCTTCGCGCTCGGCACGCCTTCGGCTGCCACCCACAGCGCCCACAAGGTGGGCCACAGCAACAGATAGATGCCGATGGGCTTGTCCAGGCGCATCAGCTGAATGAAGTCCCAGGCGCGCGGGTGCAGGCGGGTGGTCGATTGCAACAGGCGGGTGTACATCTAAGCGTCTCCGTGCAGGTTGCGCGGATTATACGGGGCTTGCCGACGCAAGGTGGATGGCGCTTTATCCATCCAGCGTTACCGCCGCGCGGTTACGGTGCGCTTTCGGCCCGTGGAACCTCGCACAGATGGCGGGTGGAAAACGCTTCGCAGTTTTCCACCCTACGCCTCGATACCCGCCGCTTGCCAGAAGGCCGGGAGAAACACCTCGGCCACCAATACACCGAGCGCACCACGGCTGAAGCATGAGCGGCGCGCCCACAGACGCTCTTCGCGCACAGCTTCCGGCAGCCAGGCCGCCGGATAGCGGCAGGCCTGCAACTCGCCGCGATCGAAGGCCCGGTCACTGAACAGCAACTCACCCAGCGAGCGACTGCCCAGCTCCGCCAGATTCAGTCCTGAGCCTTCCAGCGCGCTGCGCGCGGCAACGCTACGGGCGAACACCCAGGGCTGCCCATGACCGCGCAGATACACCTCGCGCACCCAGCCCTGGCTGCCATCGGCCACGCCGAGCAGCGCGCACTCGTCAACGCGCAGGCGCTGCCAGCCCTGCTGCAGCGGCGTCACCGAGAAGCCATCAGCGGACAGCGCAGTCAAGCGCCGGGTCAGCGAATCCTCGTTGAACAACCAGTCGCGCACGCCGGCAAAAGGCTGCGGATGCAACTGGGCATTGGTCAGCCAGCGCGGCGGATGAGCGAGAGCGGCGTGAGGCACGGAGAGAAATCACCACGGATCGGAAGCGCGCGAGTCTAACACGGCGTGGCAGGCGCTTTGAGACCGCGACATTGGCTGCAGGAGCGTAGGGTGGGCCGGGCGGCGATCCGCTTCAGCCCGCCGGCAATGATCCACGTGGGCTAAAGCTCACCCTGCAAGGCTGCCCGCGCTTGAGGCCGGTAGGGTGGGCTTCAGCCCACCAATGATGCTCAGCCACCAACGGCGTTCAGCTTGGACCAATACGGATCGCCGCCCCTAAAAGGCCAAACTACTCAATACGGCTGCGGCGCGTACAGCTGCGCCGAGCCCGGCTCGCCTAGCAGCTGCTCGAGAATTTCATGGTGCATGGCCAGCAGCTTGCCGTTGCGCTCGTTCAGCCGCTTGCACTGGCCGGCCAGTTGACCGAGCTGTTCCCAGGTGTGGGCAAGGTGATTGCGCTGGCTCTGTGGATAACGCGCCAGGAGCTTCTGCATGGCGCTATGACCGCTGCCCAACGCAAAGGCAGCCAGCACTTTGCTGCGGCGTTCGGCACGTGCCTTGGCCTGGTCGACCAGCGGCAGAATCTGCTCGTTGAGCAGATCGATCTGCTGACTGTCGCGCTTGAGCAACTGCTGATACAGCTCCTGCATCAGCCCGCGCAGGACCAGATAGCCGGCGCAGTCCTGCTCGAGGTCCTGTTCGACGACCAGAAGCAGCTGTTGCTCACGCGCGGTGATCACGCATCGCTACCGCTGTGATAGGTCAGCATGCTGCCGGCCAACGCGGCAGGATCGCTGCTCAGTTCGCCGCGGGCCAGCGCGGCCTTGAGCTGGGCAACCTTGTCCAGGTCGACTTCGGGCAGGCTGCGCAGAGCGTCTTGCAGCTGTTCCAGGCGCGGCTCCTGGCTGGCACTCGCACGAGCATTGCCGCTCGACTGCGCACGGGCGCTCTGTACCTGTGCCGGAGCGTCGCTGGCCGGGTTGAGGCTGGGCTTGAGGTGCCTGCTTATTTCCATGATTCGAATCCAACTCGCGTGGTGTTATGGCCTAAGAGCGACCGGGCGCGACAAGAACTTAAACGCGTCAGGTAAAAATTAACCGACCTGGGTTCGCCACCAGGCCTGCGCGGCCAGGCCATCCTGGATCTTCTGCTCCTGACGGGCAAGCAGATCCTGCCACTCGCCCATCTTGCCTTCGAGAAACTGGGTGATGACCTTCTCGCTGCGCATCGCCGCCAGCAGCTCACGCTGAATGCGCGCCAGATTCTCCTCGGCCAGCGCCAGCTCGCGGCGCTGCAGTTCGACCATCTTGTACAGTGTCGCCTTGTAGCGCTGCTGATTGTCGCGCTGCAGTGGCGTGGTCATCGGCACACTGAAACCGCACAAACGGCTGAGCCCGGTGATGTTGTTGCGATAACGCTGACACAGATTCTGCTGATAGCTGACCCGCCCGAGCATCTGCTGCACACGATTGCCACGCAAACTGGCCAGACGTCCGAGTACTTCCAGCTGTTCTTTCATTTGATGATGCTCTGCAAAGTGGCGATGCTGGCGCCGAGTTCGGCGCCACTGCCGACCTCCTGGCGCAGGAAGCGTTCGAGGCTGGGCGCCAGCTGCACGGCGCGGTCGGTCTTGGCATCCATACCCGGCGTGTAGCCGCCGAGCGGGATCAGCTCCTTGATCTTCTCGAAGGTGCTGTAGAACTCCTTGAACTGACGCCCGGCCGCCAGATGTGCCGCTTCACCGACCTGACTCATACAGCGGCTGACCGAAGCGGAAATATCGATGGCCGGGTAGTGGCCGACATCAGCCAGACGCCTTGAGAGCACGATGTGGCCGTCGAGAATCGCCCGCGCGCAATCGACGATCGGGTCCTGATGGTCGTCGCCCTCGGCCAGCACGGTGTAGATGGCACTGAGACTGCCGCTGCCGCTCTCACCATTGCCAGCGCTCTCCACCAGTTCCGGCAGCATGCCGAATACCGACGGCGGATAGCCCTTGGTGGCTGGCGGCTCGCCGAGGGCCAGGGCGATCTCGCGCTGGGCCATGGCGTAGCGGGTCAGCGAGTCGACCAGCAGCAGCACGTCCTGGCCCTGATCGCGAAAATAGGCGGCGATGCTGTGGCACAGCTCGGTGGCTTTCAGGCGCATCAGCGGTGATTCGTTGGCTGGCGCCACGACGACCACGGCCTTGCGCAGCCCTTCCTCGCCGAGGGAATGCAGGATGAATTCCTGTACCTCACGACCGCGCTCGCCGATCAGCCCGACCACCACCACATCGGCCTTGGTCTGCCGGGTGATCATCCCCAGCAGCACGCTCTTGCCCACCCCGGAGCCGGCGAACAGACCGACGCGCTGCCCCTTGCCGAGGGTCAGCAGGCCATTGATGGCGCGCACGCCGACGTCCAGCGCAGCCTCCACCGGGCGACGTCTGAGCGGGTTGACCCTGGGCAGCTCGACCGGCAATGGGTCGCGTCCGCTGAGTTTGCCGCGCTCGTCCAGCGGCTCGCCGAGACCGTTGACCACGCGCCCTAGCCAGGACTCGTCGATCTGCAGCAGCGCTTCGTCCTTGGCCGGGAATACCCGTGAGCCGGCGGCCAGGCCGACTGGCTTCTTGAACGGCATGAGGTAGGTGATATCCCGGTTGAAGCCGACCACCTGGGCATCCAGCAGGCTGCCGTCGGCCTGTTCGACGCGACAACGCTGGCCGGTGCTGCGCTGGCAGCCGAGGCTCTCCAGCAGCATGCCGGAGACCCGCACCAGGCGCCCGGCCACCTTGGCCAGCTGCACGCCATCGAGCGAGCGCAGCGCTTCGTCGAGTTTGTAGTCGAGCATCAGAGTCTGCTCCCGCTCAGGCTTCGGTCAGGTGCAGATGTTCGGCGAGGGTGTCGATGCAGGCGTCCAGGCGCTGCTGGCAACCCACGTCGGCTTCGGCCTGCGGCGTGACCACGCGGCACTCGCCCAACGCCAGGCGCTCGTCGGCCACCAACTTCCAGTTCGCCGCGCGCTCCGGTGCCAGCGCCCTGATCCGCGCGTACTCTTCGGGACTGAGCAATACCTGCACGTCCTCGGGCTCACCGGGCATGCTGGTCAGCGCCTCTTCGACCAGCGCCAGCAGTTGGGTCGGATGCAGCGTGAGCTCGCAGCGGATCACCTGCTGCGACACCTTCTTGACCAGTTCCAGCAGCTCCTGACGGCGCTTGTGCTCCAGCTCGCCAAGGTACTGTTCGAGCTTCTCGCTGATCTGCTGCAGCGGCTGGGCGGCCAGCTCGAACTCGCGGCGGCCTTCACTGCGACCCTCCTCGCGTCCGAGCTTCAGCCCCTCGTCGCGGCCCTGCTCGAAGCCAGCCTGACGCCCGGCTTCCTCGCCCTGCTGCAGGCCATCCTGGTAACCCTTCTCAATGCCCTGTTGAAAGCCATCGGCCATGGCCCGCTGCAGGCCGGCGGCATCGCCGCTCCAGTCCACGGCTGGCTGGCTGCTGCGCGGGGGGAAGCGATAGGCGCGCCACGAGCGGACGTCGCCGCTGATTACCTTGACCGTCATCTCATTCCACCGTTTGTTCGCGGAACAGTTGCACCTGCAGCTCGCCGCTGGCCGACATTTCGCGTACCACGGCCATGATGTCCTTGCGCACCTGCTCGACACGGCTCAACGGCACCGGGCCCTGGCGCCGGTTGATCGACTCCATCTGCTGGGCCTGGCGCTTGGGCATGGCGCCGGTGATGGCGCGTACCAGCTCGGGCTCGGCCCCTTTGAGGGCGACCACCCACTCTTCCAGCGGCACGGCTTCGAGCAGCGCCTGCAGCACGTCCTGGTTCTGCCGCGAGAGGATGAAGAAGTCGTACATTTCATCCTCGATGCGCTCGACCAACTGATCGTCATGGGCGCGCAGCAGTTCGAACATCTGCCCGCGATCGCCCTTGAAGCGGTTCATGATGTCCGCCGCCTGCTTGACCCCGCGCACCTGCGAGCCCTGCGTGCTGAGCACGGCCAGGCTGCGCTCGATCAACTGCTCCAGCTCGGCGATGACGTCGCTGTTGACCTCGTTGAGGTTGGCGATGCGATACAGCAGCTCGTCCTGGCGCTCCTTGGGCATGCATTCCAGCACTTCGCTGGCCATGCCCGGCGGCAGGAAGGCGAGGAATACCGCCTGCATCTGCGCGTGCTCCTTGGCGATCAGCGCGGCGAACTGCTTCGGGTCGAGCCACTCCATCTTGGCCATCTTGGCGCGGATCTCCTCGCCGTAGATGCTGTCGAGCAGGGAGCGGGTGATTTCGCTGCCCAGCGCCTTGCTGAGCATGCCGTCGAGGTAGCCGCGCGAGGCGCCCTTGATGCTGCTCTGCTCCTTGTAGTCCTCGAAGAAGCGACCAATGACGTCGGAAACCATCGGTTGCTTGACGTTGGACAGCCGCGCCATCGCCTGGCTGATGCTGACGATCTCTTCGCGCGAGAAATGCCTGAGCACGCCGGCAGAAATCTCGTCGCCCATGCTCAGCATGAGAATGGCGGCCTGCTCGGAGGTACTCAGCGATCGCTTCTGCACGCGCATGCGCATTTCCTGGGCGGTGGAGCCGCCGCGGCCGTCAGGCTGGGTTGAGGTCTCGTTCATTACGCCCTATCCACTGTTTGATGACTTCCGAGACACGCTCGGGATCGTTCTTGGCCAGCATCTGCAGGTGTTCGATCTGTAGCTCCAGGCCCGAGCCAGGCGCCGGCAGGCGAATCTCCGACAGGGGGCTGAGTTCGCCGAGCACGGTAGCGCCAGGCGCATCATCGCCAACACGCGCCAGCAGGCGCTCCGCTGCGCGCTCGGCATGCAGCGCGAGCTGCTCGTCGCCCTCGACCGCCACCGGCGTAGCAGGCTGGCTGCGCTGGCTCAGGCTGCGCACCGCAGGACGCACCACCATCAGCAACAGCAACAGGCTGATCAGGGCGAACACGCCGAGCTTGGCCAGGTCATGCACCTTGGCGTTTTCCCACCAGGGCAGCAGCTCCTCACCGGCACCGCTGATCCCGACATCGGTGAAGGGGAACACGCTCAGCGTCAGCAGATCACCGCGCGCCTGGTTGAAACCCACAGCGCTCTTGATCATCGCCTCAAGCTCGGCGCGCGCCTCGGGCGTCCAGCCACCCTCCGGCGCCACGGCGGCATTGAGCACCACGGCGATGCTCTGCTGACGCAGACTGAAGGGCGCGTGTTTGACGTGAGTGACGCTCTGGTCGTAATCCAGCTGGCGATTGGACTCCTTGCGCAGCGAGGTCGCCGCCGGATTGGCAGGCTCCGCCTGAGCGCCCGCCTGCGCCTGATCGGCAGGCGGCTCCGGCGCAGGCTGTGGCGGACGGTTGGCCAACGCGCCGGGAACACCGAGTGCCAACTGATCGAGCACGCTCTCGTCGCGCAGCACTTCGTTGCGCAGGCGCGGCGTCTCGCCGTAGGACTGGAAGGTTTCTTCCTTTTGACTGAAATCGATGTCGGCAGACACGCTGATACGGTAGTTGCCACCGCCGAGCACCGGCGCCAGCACCGCCTCGGCATTGGTCACGGCCTTGTTCTGGTAGTCGTCGACCACCTGCCAGTTCTGCACCGGGCCGCCCAGTGTGTCGATACCGCGCGACAGCAGCGCGCCGTACTGGTCGACGACCTGAACATTGCCCGCATCGAGCTGCGGCACGCTGCCAGCCACCAGGTTGACGATGGCGCTGACCTGCTCCGGCGCCAGCTTGTAGCCAGGTGCCAGCTGCAGCATCACCGAGGCCTTGCCCGGATCACGCTTGCCGACCACGAAGGAGCTGCTCTCCTGCAACGCCAGGTGCACGCGCGCGCCTTCCACGCCCTTGAGCGCCATCACCGTACGCGCCAGTTCGCCCTCCAGACTGCGCTTGAGGCGCACATCCTGGACGAACTGACTGGTGCCCAGCGGCTCGTCCTTGTCGAACAGCTCGTAGCCGGCCGGCACCTTGACCTGCACGCCCTTGGCTGCCAGCAGCATGCGCGCGCGGCCAAGCTGATCCTCGCGCACCAGAACCTGACCGCTCTGTGGATGGAGGCGGTAGACGACCGCCTCACCGTCGAGCACCTGCATCACCTCAGCGGCCGGATAGGCTTCGCCACTGCCATACAATGGCCGGAAAGAGCCCTGGTCGCGCCAGAGGTAGAACACCACACCGACCGCCAGCAAGGCGGCGACCAGCGCAAGGCCGATCAGGGTCATGCGTGGATCGAGTTTCAGCCCGTGTTCAGGCAGCTTGCTTCTTATGGTCTGCAGCACGCGTCAGCCCCCAATCCGCTTACAGCGGCATCTTCATGATGTCGTCGAAAGCGCTGGATAGCTTGTTGCGCACTTGCATCAGGGCACTGAACGAAACGCTGGCCTTCTGACTCTCGATCATCGCCCCCACCAGGTCATCGCTCTGCCCGCTGTCGACCGCGGCCATCAGCTCGCCGGAACGATGCTGCTGCGCGTCCACGGCGCGCACCGCATGGTCGAAAGCAGCGGCAAAACCTCGCTCGCCGGGCTGCACGGCAAAAGCCTGCGCCGGCTTGATCGGCGTCGCTTCGCTGAGGCTTTTGAGTTGTTCCATGCGGCCCAGCAGGTCATGCTGCACCTGGCTAATCGAATTCATCCTTTGCTTCTCCTAGACGGGAATCTGAACGCCCTGCTCGCGCATGGCGTTGAGGCGATAGCGCAGTGCGCGCGGGGTCATGCCAAGGCTTTCGGCGGCCTTGGTCTTGTGCCCACCGAAACGGCGGATGGTGTCGATCACATGTTGGTACTCGGCCCACTTGCCGCTCGCTCGCAAGGCTGCCTTGCCACCTTCGAGCGCCTGCGGCTGCAGACGTGGCGCCTGCTCAGGCACGCTAGTCACAGGTACGCTGAGGCCCAGATCCTGAGCCTGGATGTACAGGCCATTGCGCAGAATCAGCGCACGCTGCAGGCAGTTCTCCAGCTCGCGCACATTGCCCGGCCAGTCATGCGCCAGCAGCGCGCGACAGGCATCTTCGGTGAGCAGTTCGTGACGAGCGTCCTGCGGGGCGTACTGGCGGATGAAGCGCCGCGCCAGAGCCAGCACGTCCTCCCTGCGCTCACGCAGTGGGCTGATGTGCAGCGGCAGTACATCGAGACGGAACATCAGGTCGGCGCGGAAACGGCCCTCTGCCACCTCCAACTGCAGATCGCGGTTGGTGGCCGCGATGATGCGCACGTCCAGGGCAATTTCCCGGCGCCCGCCGAGACGCTCGACGCGTTGCTCCTGCAACACGCGCAACAGCTTGGCCTGCAGGCCAAGCGGCAGTTCACCGATCTCGTCGAGCAACAGCGTGCCGCCATTGGCCAACTCGAACTTGCCGGGCTGAGCACTCACGGCACCGGTGAAGGCACCCTTTTCGTGGCCAAAGAGAATGGATTCGAGCATCTGCTCGGGTATCGCCGCACAGTTCACGGCGATGAAGGGCGCATCATCCTGCGCGGAAAAGCGGTGAATGTAGCGAGCCATCAGCTCCTTTCCGGTGCCGGTCTCGCCAGTGATCAGGATGGGCGCGCGGGTCATGGCCACGCGCTGAGCCATGGCCAGCAAACGGCGGCCGGCCTGCGAGCAGGAAACGAATCCCTCTTCGCCAGCGCTGGCCGATTCCTGACGGCGCAGCAGCGCACTGAGCTGGGCTTCGCTGAAAGGTGCCAGGAGGTAGTCGACACAGCCCAGTTCGAGCAAGGCTGCAGCTTTCTCTTGGTCGGCATACTCCACGACCGGCACGACACCCACGCGACCAACCTGGCGCAGGATGGCGTCTACCTGTGCATAAAGGGTATTGCCCGCCAGGCTGCTGACGAACACCAGCACCAGGCTGGCAGCTTCCAGTGCGCGCGGGTCAAGCTCCAGGCAGCTGGCGAAGCGGCGTACCTGAAAGCCCTGGCGTAGCAGACCACCGGTCAACAGGCGCTCGCTGGCCGCATCGGCCTGACCGATCACGACTATATATTGCTGCCCCAGCTGTTCATTGAACAACTCGTCGCAGGCGTAACTTACCGTTTGAGTTGAATGCTTCAAGGTAAATCACCCGATGTCTTTCATGAGCCCGGCGGCGGCATTCGACCCTGTGTGCAAAACTGCCAAGTAGATGACAGATTTTTTTCACGCGGCCCCTTAATCTTTCGAAACTTTCCGTCGCTTGTATTGGTCAACTTCGGCAGCACTTAACGGCGTGCCATACATACGCGCAACGGATCACGGCGCAAACGTTAACAAGCGCACAGAAAACCGCCGAATTACTTGTTGTTATTTCCTATCAATGCCGGCAAATCGCTATCAAAAACGGCATTTGATATCTATTGATTTAATTTCTCGCCCTCCCTCAGCCTAGACTCCTCCTCGTCATCACGGGCCTGCGTGCTTATTCCCGGGTGAATTCGACGCCATGGCCAAGGCACTGCTGCCAAAGCCCGCCGGCATATCAAAATATTCTCTGCACGCCTATCGAATTGCTCGATGGTGCACGCGCAGTTACAACCAGGAATACAGCCCACAACATGACCGGGATTAAAAAAGTCCTTCATGGCGTGCCCGCCGACAGTCTGACCCGGTTGAAACCGCAGAAACTTGGCCGGCATTACCACAAGATCCCCCACTATATTCGCGAGCTCTCCAGCAAGTATCCACGCATTATCAGTGACTACTTTCTGCGTAACTATCGGATCAATCTCGAACTGCTGCGCGTCGATGTTCACGAGCACGTGAATAAAGAGGCCGAGTGCCTGTATCGCTCGGCACTGGGCAAGGTCGGTTTCGCCATGGACCGCGCCCTGCTGACTGAAGCGCTGGAGTGTTACTACGGCGGCACCTGCCTGCCCAACCACGAAGCGCCGCCAGTGAGTACGTCAGAGCAGCGCATGCGTACGCGCCTGGGTATGGACGTGACCCAGTTGTTCGCCCGCTCGATTCTCGCCGGCCAGACCTTCGGCAAGCTCGAGCCTTACGACAACACCTATGAAGAAGCAGCCTGGGAGTACGTGGCAGAGTTCCACTTCACCAGCCATATCACCGGCAGCCAGGCATCAATCTTCATCTATCTGGATACACAGTTGGTCGATGAGCTGACCAGCCGCCTCACGACCCCGGCTCCGGTGACTCAGGGCGGCAACTCGCTCAATCAGATTCGTCAGTTGCCGGTACGCCTGGACTGCGTGGTAGCCAGCCTGCAGATGCCACTGTCGCAAGTGCTTGCCCTGCGCCCCGGCGACATCCTGCCGATGCGCCTGTTGGAGCGCTGCGATGTACAGATCAACCAGCAGAAGCTGTTTCGCGGCGCCATCTTCGAAGACGACGGCTCCTTGTTCCTGACTTCTCTTGAGAGCATGAAGACCCCATGAGCAGCCCTATTTCCGATAACGATTTCGACAGCCTGATCAACGACGCCGGCCTCAATCTCGATGAGGCCGTCAGTGACTCTGCCCCGGAGCAAGCGCCTGCCAGCCTGCCGCAGCAGGACCTGAGCTTCTTCGGCAAGATCCCGGTTAACGTCACCCTGGAAGTGGCTTCCACCGAGATCACTCTCAAGGAACTGATGGACGTCGACGCCGGCAGCGTGATCGCCCTCGACAAGCTGGCCGGCGAACCGCTGGATGTGAAGGTCAACGGCGCACTATTCGCCAAGGCCGAAGTGGTGGTGATGAACGGCAATTACGGCCTGCGCATCGTCGAGCTATCCGGTAGCGGCCTCAGCGGGCTGGGCGTGTGATGCTGCGCCGTCTGCTGCAATCCGGCCTGCTGCTGGCAGCCCTGTGCTGTCCGTTGCTGGCAACGGCGGCCGGCGGCGACATCACCCTGTTCAACTTCAACGACACCGAAGATGGCCAGACCCTGAGCGTCAAGCTGCAGATCCTGCTGATCATGACGCTGCTGGGTTTTCTCCCGGCCATGTTGATGATGATGACTTGCTTTACCCGCTTCATCATCGTCCTGGCCATCCTGCGGCAGGCCATCGGCCTGCAGCAGAGCCCGCCCAACCCGGTGCTGGTCGGCATCGCCCTGTGCCTCACGCTGCTGGTGATGCGACCGGTATGGCAGGAGATGTACACCGAGGCCTACGTCCCGTTCGAAGCCGACCAGATCAGCCTCGAACAGGGCCTGGGCGAAGGCAAGCGCATCATCAGCCAGTTCATGCTGGCACAGACCAGCAAGAACTCGCTGGAAACCCTGGTCGCCCTCGCGGGTGAGGAAATGCCCGAGGACCTGGCCCAACTGGACTTCTCCCTGCTGCTGCCGGCCTTCGTACTCAGTGAGCTGAAGACCGCCTTTCAGCTCGGTTTCATGATCTTCGTACCCTTTCTGGTGATCGACCTGGTGGTGGCCAGCGTACTGATGGCGATGGGCATGATGATGCTCTCGCCGATGATGATCTCGCTGCCGTTCAAGCTGATGATCTTCGTTCTGGTCGATGGCTGGGCGCTGCTGGTCGGCACCCTCACCACCAGTATTCAGCCCTATTAGCGAGGCTACGCGATGCTCACGCCCGAACATGCCGCCGAGCTGGTGGCTCACGCGGTCTATATCACTGGCCTGATCGTCTGTGTACTGGTAGTACCGAGCCTGCTCGGTGGCCTGCTGGTGAGTATTTTCCAGGCGGCCACGCAGATCAACGAACAGATGCTCAGCTTTCTCCCGCGCCTGCTGATCACTCTGGCGATGCTGGTGTTCGCCGGCCACTGGATCCTGCGCACGCTGGGGGATCTGTTCATAGAAACCTTCAAGCAGGCCGGGCATCTGGTGGGCTGAAGCATGTCCGAACCCGTGCTGCATGCCAGCCAGTATCTGACCAGTCTGCAGGTTTATTGGTGGCCGTTCTGCCGCATCGTTGCCCTGCTCAGCATGGCGCCACTGTTCAATCACAAGACAGTCTCGGTGCGCGTGCGCATCCTCCTCGCCCTGGCCTTGAGCATTGCCCTTGGCGCCGCGCTGCCGGACATGCCGCAGATCGACCCGCTTTCACTGAAGGGCCTGATGACTGCATTGGAACAGATCGCTTTCGGCGTGCTGCTGGGACTGACCCTGCAACTGGTGTTCACCATTTTCATGGTGGTCGGTGAGGTGGTGTCGACGCAGATGGGCATGAGCATGGCGCGCTACAACGACCCGGTGAACGGCGTGTCGTCGTCCTCGATCATTTACCAACTGTACTTCATCCTGCTGGTGCTGCTGTTCTTCGCTATCGACGGCCACCTGGTCACCATCAGCGTGCTGTATCAGAGCTTCCTGTTCTGGCCGGTCGGCAGCGGCCTGCATTACCTGGGCGCACAAAGCTTCGTGCAGGCCTTCGCCTGGGTATTGGCCGCCGCCGTGCTGGTTACCTTGCCAGTGGTGTTCTGCCTGACCCTGGTGCAGTTCTGCTTCGGCTTGCTCAACCGTATTTCGCCGGCCATGAACCTGTTCTCCCTGGGCTTTCCCATCAGCATTCTGATGGGCCTGCTGTGCATCTATCTGACTCTGCCCAATCTGCCCGACAGCTACCTGCACCTGACCCGCGAGCTGCTCAACGGCATCGGTGTGATTCTGCGCGAGGGCGGCGATGTCTGAGCAGAACAGCGGCCAGGAAAAGACGGAAGAGGCCTCCGCGCACAAACTGAAAAAGAGCAAGGATGACGGCCAGGTCGCGCGCTCCAAGGACCTGTCGACCACCATCTCGCTGATCGCCACCCTGTTCATCCTCAAGTTCAGCGCCGGGCTTTTTCTGGAGGGGCTCAGCGACAGTTTCCGCCTGTCGTACATCCAGTTCGGGCATAGCGAGATCGGCCTGGATGACCTCGACACCCTGCTTGGCTACAACATGCTGGTGTTCATCAAACTGCTGTCGCCCCTGCTGCTCACCTCCGTGCTGGTGGTAGCACTGTCCCTGGTGCCAGGCGGCTGGGTGTTTTCCGCGAAAAACTTCGCCCCGAAATTCAGCAAGCTCAATCCCATTACCGGCCTGGGCAAAATCTTCTCGGCGCAGAACTGGAGTGAATTGCTCAAGTCGATCCTCAAGGTACTGGTGCTGCTCGGTGTCGGCTATGTCCTGGTGCGCGCGGCCCTCCCGGACCTGATCGCGCTGCAACGCAGCAGCGTGTTCGAGGCGATCTCGGCGGCCCTGAACCTGACCTTCAATCTGACCCTGTGCCTGATGCTGATCTTCGTGGTGTTTTCCTTCATCGACATCCCGCTGCAGCGCTACTTCTTCCTCAAGAAGATGCGCATGACCAAGCAGGAGCGCAAGGAGGAGCACAAGAACCAGGAGGGTCGCCCCGAGGTCAAGGCGCGCATCAAGCAGTTGCAACGGCAAATGTTGCAGAGGCAGATCAGCAAGGTGATCAAGAACGCCGACGTGGTCATCGTCAACCCGACGCACTATGCCGTAGCGCTCAAGTACGACACCAAGAAGGCCGCAGCGCCCTTCGTGCTGGCCAAGGGCGTCGATGAAACCGCGTTATACATGCGCCAGATGGCCACCAAGCACGCACTCGAAGTGGTGGAGATTCCTCCGTTGGCACGCGCTATCTACTTCACCACCCAGATCAACCAGCAGATCCCGGCCCCGCTATATACCGCCGTGGCCCATGTGCTGACCTACATCCTGCAGCTCAAGGCCTGGCGCCAGGGGCGCAGAAGCAAGCCAGAACTGGCGAGCAACCTCCCGATTCCCGACAGCTTGGCCAACAGGGGCTGATTCATGAACCTACTGCAGCAACTCGCGCCCACCTTCCGCAGCGGTCGTATCGGTATTCCGGTGCTGATCCTGTCGATCCTGGCCATGGTCATCCTGCCGCTGCCACCGGTGCTGCTCGATGCCCTTTTTACCTTCAACATCGCCATGGCCATCCTGGTGTTGCTGGTCAGCGTATCGTCGAAGAGCCCGCTGGATTTTTCCCTGTTCCCCACGGTGATCCTGATCACCACACTGCTGCGCCTGTGTCTGAACGTAGCCTCGACCCGCGTGGTGCTGCTCGAGGGCCATACTGGCACCGGTGCGGCGGGCAAGGTAATCGAGTCGTTCGGTGAGGTAGTGATCGGCGGCAACTTCATCGTCGGTCTGGTGGTGTTCGTGATCCTGATGATCATCAACTTCATCGTCATCACCAAGGGCGGCGAGCGCATCTCCGAGGTCACCGCGCGCTTCACCCTCGATGCCTTGCCGGGCAAGCAGATGGCCATCGATGCCGACCTCAATGCCGGCCTGATCGAGCAGCACGAAGCCAAGCGCCGCCGCGCGGAAGTGGCCAAGGAAGCCGACTTCTACGGGGCCATGGACGGCGCCTCGAAGTTCGTCCGCGGCGATGCCATCGCCGGTATTCTGATCCTCCTGATCAACCTGTTCGGCGGCTTCGCCATCGGCCTGTTCGTCTACGACCTGGGCGCAGGCCAGGCCTTCCAGCAGTACGCCCTGCTGACCATCGGTGATGGCCTGGTAGCGCAGATACCGGCACTGCTGCTGTCCACTGCGGCGGCGATCATCGTCACGCGAATCAACGAATCCTCGGACATCACCCAGCAGGTGAACCGCCAGCTGTTGGCCCAGCCGGCACTGCTCTACACCGTGGCCGGCATTCTATTCACCCTGGCACTGGTGCCAGGCATGCCGCACCTGGCTTTCATCAGCTTCGCCGCTCTGGTGGCCTTCATCGCCTGGATGGTGGCGCGTAATGGCCCACCCACTGAAGCAGCCAGCCTCGAACAGGTCGAGGCATTGGGCAAGGCGATGGAACAGGAACGCGCGCAAAACATGGTGTGGGAGGACATCCCGCTGGTCGAGCGTCTGTCCGTGTCGCTGGGCTACAAACTGGTCGGTCTGGTCAACGAAGCTGCCGGCGCGCCTCTGACCCAGCGCGTGCGCGGCGTACGTCAGACCCTATCGGAAAGCCTCGGC
This sequence comes from Pseudomonas chaetocerotis, assembly GCF_015712105.2. Classification (NCBI taxonomy): domain Bacteria; kingdom Pseudomonadati; phylum Pseudomonadota; class Gammaproteobacteria; order Pseudomonadales; family Pseudomonadaceae; genus Pseudomonas; species Pseudomonas chaetocerotis. The sequence continues at coordinate 1,664 of NZ_JACFYX020000016.1, read as the reverse complement.
TTCCTGCTGCCAGAAGTGCATATCCGCGACAGCCTGCGTCTCAAGGCATCGCAGTACAGCATCCAGATCAATGGCGAGAAGATCGACAGCGCCGAGCTGCATGCCGATCGCATGATGGCTATCCCCTCACCGGAGCTCTATGGCGAGATTGACGGCATTCTCGGTGTCGACCCGGCCTACCGCATGCAGGTGGTGTGGATCCAGCCGGAGGACAAGGCGCGTGCGTTGAATCTCGGCTACCAGGTCATCGATTGTGCCAGCGTCATCGCTACGCACCTGAACAAGGTCATCCGCGAGCATCTGCCCGATGTGTTCAAGCACGACGACGTCGATCATCTGATGCAGCGTCTTCAGGTGCAGGCGCCGAAGCTGGCCGACAGCCTGAAGAGTCAGCTCAGCTACACCCAGCAACACCGTGTCTATCGCCAGTTGCTGCAGGAGCAGGTGCCACTCAAGGATATCGTCACCATCGCCACGACGCTGCTGGAAGCCAGCGAATCGACCAAGGACCCGGTATTGCTGGCCTCGGACGTGCGCTACGCGCTGCGCCGCAGCATCGTCGGCATGATCGCCGGCGAGCGCCAGGAGCTGTCGGTGTTCATTCTCGAAAATGCGCTGGAAAATACACTGCTCAATGCCCTGGCCATCGCGCAGCAGGCCGGCCCGGTGAGCCTGGACAACATCCCGGTAGAACCCAGCCTGCTCAATCAGTTGCAGAACACCATGCCGGTAGTGAAGGAAAAGTTGCGCAAGGACGGGCACCCGCCAATCCTTACCGTGATGCCGCAACTACGCCCGCTGCTGGCACGGTATGCGCGGGTGTTCAGCCCGGGCCTGCATGTGCTGTCGCAGAACGAGATCCCGGAAAGAGTGGGCGTCAATATCCTCGGCACGTTGGGCTGATCAGCAAACGTCGAGCACGCGGGTGGATGTTCTTCGCATCCACCCCTCTGACCTGATAACAAGATTGCCGCGCCAGAGCGATCTCCTTCATCGCCCCTCCATCCGCCTCACCTAGGCCTTTTCCTTGCGCACTTTGCGCATACCGTCGATCAGTCGGACGTACTCGGCCGTCTCCTCCTGCAAGGCCAGCCCGGCTTCGAAGAAGCCTGTGCGGGTATTCTCCTGCGACCACTGACAGACCATGTTGACATCCACCTGGCGCATCTCTCCCTGACGATCACGCATGCGCACGCGTAGCTTCAGCTCGCTTCCCGGCTCTACCGGCGTATCGCTCAGCAGTTTCATCCCGCATTCGGAAACATCGCCCGCATAGCCGATCAGCGTATCGCTTTCTCGATCGCTGATCTTGATGCGGAAAGTAGAGCGGAAGGTGATACGACTCGATTGACGCATAGGAGAATGCCTTAGTGCTCGCCACGTCTGGTTGGATCGCAAGGATCAGGAGTTATCAATCGAGATCATTCCGAAGGAAGTCGCGCATTGATGGCCTGTGATTCATCAGAACAAGACGACCATAGCGAACACACACTTAAATTCGAGGCAAACACTGACGACTTGCACGAGCGATCTCTGCAGCGTATCCACTGCAGGGTTCACCGTGAGCACCGGCATATCGGCGTCATTAGCGGTGCGCGCAGCGCACCCGACACGAACCGTTGTTTCCCCCCGCACCGAGAAGAAACCCCAGCCCCGCAGGGTGT
>NZ_JACFYX020000015.1:0-140346 GCF_015712105.2 Pseudomonas chaetocerotis | reverse complement strand
TAACTGGCTGGGGATGAGCTGAATAACCGTCTTTACCGCGTCTACCTCTGCGCCCGGCCTTGTGCCGGGTTTTTTTATTGGCTCGCAAAGCATGCGTAGCCCGGATGAATCCGGAGGCTTTTCGAACACATGACAAAGGCTGGTACGGCTAAAGCCCCTCCCACAGACGCGGGACATTTGTGGGAGGGGCTTTAGCCGCGACTGGGTAGCGGGCGCTTCCCCCGGATTACATCCGGGCTACGGGCAGGGTGATCATTCCGTCAGCGTCATCAGGATATCGGCATACCAGGTGCAGTTCAGACCCAGGGCTTCGTCCTGACCTTCATCGCGATTGCCCAACAGGCGCGTGGAATGGATACCGAGCAATTTCCAGGGCAACTCGCCCTCGACGCCGGCGCGCTTGACCACCGGCGCGCCGCTGAGGCCGCGATGGGTGCGGCCGTCGGTGAGGAAGTAGCCCAGCCCGTGGAAACGCAGACCGAAGGACGATGCCAGCCCGGCATGACGCGCCACCGGCATGCGGTGCAGGGTGTCCTGAAAGCCCAGCGGGAAGCCCACCACCAGCAGCGTCGAGCCTATCTCCACATGCTCGTCGGCTTGTAGCAGGTGCTGCGGGGTGAAGGCCTGGTAAGCACCGTTGTTGGGAAGGGCGGCCTGATCCAGCTCGATCACCGCCACGTCGATCTCGCCCGCGCCATCCATACCCTGACGCCACAGGTGCTGGTCGCCGTCATACAGCGGGATGGAAAAGCTGACGGTGCTGGCCAGGTTGTCTGCGTCGGTATGCAACTCGATCTGCAGGCTGTCCGGCTGATGGCCGCTCGGCTCGTCGAGCACCACGTGACGGCTGGTGACGAGGAACAGCCGTTGATCCCGGAGGAAGAAAAAACCGCTGGCGTTGGTCAGTATCTGCCCAGCGGCCAGTGTGGTGATGCGTGCAGCGCTCAACATCAGGGAATCGATCATGGCCTGGGCCTCCTGCCGGTGGGTGGTCTATCGACTGACTGCCAAAGCCGTGACAGGTTCGTCTGGTGATCTCGAGCCGGCGCCATGGTGGATGTAAAGAGCGACATCCACCCCAGGAGCTGACGTGACACGTAGGGTGCGGCGTGCGCACCGGGATAATCGCCGCTGCATCGAGCCTGCATCTTGGTGGATGTAAAGAGCGACATCCACCCTACGAAGCTGATCGCAAACGCGTAGGGTGCGCCGTGCGCACCGGGGCAACGCTGATTATTCGAAGGCACGTACGGCCTGGGCGATCCCGACACCCTACGATCAAGGCGCTGCCGGCTCATCCTCGTTGCGATCCAGCGCCACCTGGCGAATCGACAGGCGAATCTCCGCCGGCAGCACGCGCTTGGCGGCGCCTTCGGCCAGCTCGCTGAGCAGCGGGTGGTGGCTGAGCTTGCCGGCTTCGTCCTGGCGCAGCACGCCCTGATCCAGCAGGCTCTGGATGAAGTGACGGAACAGGCTCTTGTCGAAGAATTCCGGCGCATTCAGGCCATGCAGAATCGACAGGCGCTGGGCCATGACCGTGCACAGGTCTTCCAGCTCCTCGGCACTGATCGCGTTCTGCCCGGCGTTGAGCAGCAGGGCGATGGCCATGTAGAAGCGCTGCAGGGTCTGCGCCACGGAGCGCGACAGCAAGGTCAGCAGCACGAACTGGCGCGAGCTGGGCGCCGGGCGCACGTACACATCGCCCTCGACCTTGAGCAGGCCCTGCTCGACGAATGCCGTCAGCCACTGGTCGATCACGCCCTCCAGCTCGCTCTGTTCCCAGCGGATGAACAGCTCGGACTGCAGGTAGGGATACAGCGCGCCGGCGTAGCGCAGGATCTGCTCGCGGCTGATCCGTGCGCTGCTCTGGAAGAAGCTCGCCAGCAGCGCCGGCAGGGCGAAGATGTGCAGCACGTTGTTGCGGTAGTAGGTCATCAGGACGGCGTTCTGCTCGTCCAGATAGAGAATCTTGCCCAGCGCATCCTTCTGCTCGGCCAGCAGGTCCATGCCCTTGACGTGCTCGATCAGCGCTGCACCGTCGCCTTCCGGCAGGGTGGTGTGTGGCGAGTAGGGCACCGCACGCAGCAGGGCCAGGTACAGGTCGAGCACACGGGCCAGGGCGCGGTCGTCCAGCGCCAGCTTGCTGGTGGACAGCAGCGCCAGGGCCACCAGGTTGACCGGGTTGATCGACGCCGCTTCGTTGAGGTGACGCGCCACGCGCTCGCCCAGGCGGTTGGTGGTGTCGTTGAGCCAGGTCGGGCGGTACTGCGGGCCCAGCTCCTGTTCACGCCAGCCGGGCTGCTGCTGGTCGAGGAATTCCGCCAGCTTGATCGGCTCGCCGAAGTTCACCGAGACCTGGCCGAAGCGTTGCTTGAGCGCGCCGAGCACCTTGAACAGGTCGAAGATCGACTCCTTCTTCTTGCTCGCGCCGCGCAGCTCGCCCAGGTAGGTGCGACCTTCCAGCACGCGCTCGTAACCGATGTATACCGGCACGAAGACGATGGGCAGGCGGTTGCTGCGCAGGAAGCTGCGCAGGGTGATGGCCAGCATGCCGGTCTTCGGCCGCAGCATGCGGCCGGTACGCGAGCGGCCGCCCTCGACGAAGTACTCGACCGGGAAACCCTTGCTGAACAGGGTGTGCAGGTATTCGTTGAACACCGCGGTGTACAGCGGGTTGCCCTTGAAGGTGCGGCGCATGAAGAAGGCGCCGCCACGGCGCAGCAGGCCGCCGATCACTGGCATGTTGAGGTTGATGCCGGCGGCGATGTGCGGCGGCGTCAGGCCGTTGCGAAACAGTAGGTAGGACAGCAGCAGGTAGTCGATGTGGCTGCGGTGGCAGGGCACGTAGATCACTTCGTGGCCCTGAGCGATGTCGCGCACGCCCTCGACGTTGTGCACCTTGATGCCGTCGTAGATCTTGTTCCAGAACCAGGAAAGCACCAGTTCGAGGAAGCGGATCACCGTATAGGTGTAGTCCGAGGCGATCTCGTTGCCATAGCGCAGCGCCTGGGCTTCGGCCTTTTCCAGGCTGATCTTCTCGCGCTCGGCTTCCTCGGCAATCGCCTGGCGCACCATCGGGTCATGCACCAGGCCCTTGACCAGGTTGCGCCGGTGCGACACGTCCGGGCCGATCACAGCCGCCTTCTGGTTGCGGAAGTGCACGCGCAGGATGCGGTGCACCATGCGCAGGGTGCGCTCCTGGCCCTTGTCCTGCTCGACCAGCTCGCGCAGGTGAATCGGCGTGGAGAACTGCACGCGCGTCTTGCGCCCGAGAATCAGGATGCTCACCAGTCGGCGCAAGCGCCCGGTCACCGCCCAACTGTCGGCGAACAGCAGTTTCCACGGGCTGGTTTCGCGGTCCGGCGACTGGCCCCAGAACACGCTGACCGGGACGATCTGCGCGTCATCCACGGCATGCAGGCTGAGGGCGGTGACCACGCGATCGAGGGTCGGCGAAATGCCGCGCTTGTCCTGGCGGCCGAACCAGTCCGGCTCCGGCGTCAGGTAGAAAAAGGCGGCGGGCTCGATGTGTTCCCCGACCGCCACCGGCAGCACCGGGCGCGGCAGGCCGGCCTTGGTGCACTCGCGGTCGACCACTGCCAGGTCGCTCACCGACGGCTGCTGCAGCACGTAGAACACCGGCTTGCTGCGGTCGAGCTTGAGGGTGAAGGCGGACTGGTTGATGGTTTCCGAGCGTACCCAGAGGTACAGCAGGCGGCGCAACGATCCGAAGACGAGGCGGCGGAAGGGGGAACGGGTCATACGGACTCTGCTTGTATGGCAAAACGAGCGGTGGCTCGGGAAGGGCGCTAGTGTGCCGCAAGCCGCGTCTGGCGGGCAAAAAACTCGTGCGTCCAGACGGTCAGCCCGGCCAGCATGCAGGCAGCGTGTGACGAAAAAACGGTCAACGATTCAGCACCCGTTGATCAACAGAACTGCAAAGCGGGTCTGGGGTTCCCGAATGGAATACCGAGTCAGCTTTCAGGATGATTGCAGCGACCTGAGTAGGGAGGGCGAACAGCGCCGTAGGGTGGGCCGGGCGGCGATCCGCTTCAGCCCACCACCTGCTACAACGCCAAACCCTCACGCCAACTTCATCACCACCACACCCGCTGCGATCACCGCGCATGCCACGAGGCGAATCGGTCGTAATCTTTCCTTGAGCAGCACCACCCCCAGCAGCACGGCGAACACCACGCTGGTCTCGCGCAGGGCCGAAACCAATGCCACCGGCGCCTGAGTCATGGCCCAGATGACGAGGGTATAGGCCGCCATCGACATCGCACCGCCGGCCAGCCCGCCACGCCAGTGCGGGCCCAGCTGCAGGAAGGCGCGCGGCCCACGGCTGATGGCCAGTACCGCCGCCATCACTACGCCGTTGACGGTGAACAGCCACAGCGAATAACTCAGCGCATCGCCATTGCTGCGCGCGCCCATGGCATCGCTGAGGGTGTAGCCGGCGATGAACAGCGCCGTCATCAACGCACAGCTCAGCATCGCCCCTTGCCGCGCCTGGTGCTGCCCGCCGCGCAGCGCCATCAGCCAGATGCCCAGCACCAGAACCAGCAAACCCAGCAACTGCAGGGCGCTGAGCCCGTCATGCAACAGCAGCAGCGAGAGCAGGGCGACCATCAGCGGCGAGCTGCCCCGCGCAATCGGGTAGACCTGGCCCAGGTCGCCGTACTGGTAGGCGCGGGCGAGAAAGAAGTTGTAGCCGATGTGCAGCAGCGCCGACAGCGCGATCCACGGCCATGCCGAGGCTTGTGGCAGCGCCACCAGCGGCAGGGCGCAGAGCGCCACCAGGCCGGCACCGATCTGAATCAGCGTGGCGGTGAGGAAGCGATCCAGACCAATCTTGAGCAGAGCGTTCCAGCCGGCATGCAGGGCAGCGGCGGCGATGACGGCGAGAAAGACCGTGGTTTCCAAGGCGGGCCTCGAAGGCAGGCGGTTGTCGAAGAAATTGAGCAGGAGCCGTGCGGATACCGCTCGGCTCGAAGTGATGTAGCTGAGGTGTCGTGTCGGTCGTCAGTCTGCCGCAAGCTCGATTTTCGGGCAAAACCCATTACCGCATGATGGCAGCACAGTGGCGCAACAATGCCTATGATTCAACGCAAGGCGATGGATCACGCCCCGCGACGCTGAACCAAAGGGCAACAGACCCTGGCCCCAACAGCTAGAAAACAGCCCGCCCGTGAAAGGCTTGGAGAACAAGGCGATGACCCCGCCCAGCACGCCGATTGATGCGCATGACGCCGTCGCTCGACGCCCTCGAATCGCAACGCCCTTGAACCTGCTGATCGTTCTGGCGAGCGTATTCGTTGCCGTTGTCTGGCTGATCACCCTGCAACGCATCGCCTTCGAACGTGAGCAGGCGCTGGCTGCGGAAATGGAAGCCAACTCCAGTCTGGCCATCGCTTTCGAGCAGCAGGTGTTCCGCGCGCTGAAGGCGGCCGAGCAGGTGGCGGCTTTCGTGCGTGAGCAGTACCGCCGGCAGGGCAAGGCCATCGACCTGCGTCGCTGGGTCGAGGAGGGCGTGATCCGCGAGGAGATGTTCACCATCGTCAGCGTGGTGGACGAGCAGGGCGATATCGTCAGCAGCAGCCAGAACACCGGCCCGGTCAACTACGCCGACCGCGAGTTCTTCACGGCGCAGCGCGATGCCCGTATCGATCATCTGTTCATCAATCAGCCGGTACTCGGGCGGGTTTCCGGGCGTTGGTTGATCCCCCTGTCGCTGCGTATCGAGCGCGATGACGGCAGCTTCGCCGGCGTCGTGGTGATGGCCGTCCGTCCAGAGGACGTCACGCGCTTCTTCCAGCAGGTCGATCTGGGCCCGCAAGGGCTTTTGGAGCTTGCCGGTCTCGACGGCGTGATACGGGCGCGCAAGATCGGCGCACGCAGCGAATTTGGCCTGGGTGCCGAGTCGCTGGCCTGGTTCCAGCGGCAAAAGCTGCACGACGCCGATGATTTCCACGACAGTGGCGAGGCGCTCGATGGCGTCGCCCGTATCGTCAGCTACCGCACCATGACCGGTTATCCACTGATGATTACCGTGGCCACCGCCTATGACGAGGAGATGGCCACGACCTTGCAGCGGCGCTCCACTTACCTGATGGCCGCAGTCGGCGTCACCCTGGTGGTCATGCTGTTCGTTGGCCTGCTGGCGCTGATGCTGGTTCGCCAACGTGCGGCCACCGATGCACTGCAAGGTAGCGAAGCGCTGTTTCGCGCCACTTTCCATCAGGCGGCCATGGGTATCGCCCACATCAGCCCCGAGGGTCGGATACTGCGGGTCAACGAGAAATTCGCGCGCATGCTGGGGCGCCCACCCGAGGCGCTGCAAGGCGCCAACATTTTCGACCTGAGCGACGCCGAAGTAGCTGCCGCCGCCCGCAGCTTTCTGAGTGAGCAACTGGTCAGCGAGGCTCGTGCGCTTTCCCCGGAAATCGAGAAAACCTATCGGCGTGAGGATGGCTCGCTGATCTGGGTATGTGAGGCCTCGAGTGTCGTCCGCAATCGCCAGGGTCAACCGGAGTTCCTGGTGCTGGTCACGCAGGACATCACCGAGCGCAAGCACCTGGAAGCGCGCCTTTGTCATGACGCCGAGCATGACGCCCTCACCGGGTTGGCCAACCGCGTCAGGTTCCACCAGCGGCTCGACCAGGCGCTGGAGTCCGTGCGCGACCAGCAGCAGCTGTGCGCCGTGCTCTATATCGACCTGGATGGATTCAAGGAAATCAACGACCGCCACGGTCATGCGGCCGGCGATAGCCTGCTGCAGATGGCCGCCAGACGACTCGAATGTTGTGTGCGCAGTACCGACACGGTCGCACGCTTCGGCGGTGATGAGTTCGGCATCGTCCTGGCCAATCTGCACGGCAGTCAGGATTGCGAAACGGTGGCGTTCAAGGTGCTGGATGTACTGGCCAAGCCATTCGATCTGGACGGCAGCATGGTGCGGATATCGGCGAGCGTGGGCGCCGCTCTGTTTCCGCTGCACGCCGAAGACGGCCAGGACCTGCTCAAACGTGCGGACCAGGCCATGTACGCGGCCAAGCACGCGGGCAAGAACCGTTTTCACAGTGCTGACGGATAAGGCTGATGATGGCCTGACCTTCGCCTGAAGACCTGTGACGGCTACTGGTCCGCGACAGGCTGAGTTGAAGCGCCTTGTTCGCCAGCCACCAGCAGTTGCCTGCGCCATTTCCACTCCAGCATGCCCAGACCTCCCACGAACGCAGCCTCGCCGAGCACATGGCAAAGCCCCGCTAGCGTCATCACCGGGGCAAAGGTCGCCGCGATGCCAAGGCATGCCAGCGCCCAGAATCCGTTGGCCACTGCCAGCAGCTTGATCAGCGCTTCGGCGCGCCGCACACGAATCGCCAGCGAAAAGGAAAAGCAGGCGTAGGCGATATTGACTGCGCCGATGAAGCTCAGCAGCTCGCGGGGCAGGGCATACCAGCCGCTCAACCAGGGGGCCAGCAACAGAACCACCACGCCCGCGCTCGCAGCTGCCATGCAGTCCAGCCAGAGGATATGCCTGATCATTCCCATGAGGTTCGCCTCAAGCGCTGCGCCGCTTTTGCACGGCCAGCAGGAACAGCAGGGTAAGGGCGATCACCAGCAGATCCAGGGCGATGGCGGGCGCGGCCTTGCCCAGGTAATCCTGGCCATGGATAAGCAGCAGTGACACGAAGATGGCCTTGCTCAGCGCGGCAATGACGGCGCAGAGAACCCGATGCTTCGGGCTCAGCGCGCCATAGATCAGCAGCACACCCATCAACCCGACCAGCGCTGACCAACTGCGAACGACCAGGGATTGCAACTGCCCGTCGAAGGATGCGCCAAACATCGACTGCAGCGCCTCCTGCGGGGCGAACAGGCCATAGAACAGGGTTGCCGTGAGAACGCCGGACAGCAGCATCAGCCATCTGAAATTGCGTGCAATGAAGTCCATCACTGTTTACGTCCTTGTTGGTATGAGCGGGGAGAGCATAGCGTCAAAGCGAAGACGTCGGGCGCAGTCAGGCTACTTATCCCTGTCTCGGTATTGCTTGTAGAGTGGCTTCGCTAGAATTGCAATGACAAATATAGCGAGCATGATGGTGAAGGCGCTATTTTGAAAGTAAGCGAAAAACAGCCACGACAAAACCGCGCAGACTAAAGCGGCTACCAATAAAATTAAAGTGTCTTTCATCAGGCGTAGACCCCACTCCCAACCAGGGCCTTGGAGCGATAGGCGACTCTGAACCTGCTACTCTTGTCCAGTATTTCCGGGTTGCGAGCATAAAACGAGTTCCAGCCATCAAACGCAAGGTTGTTTTGCTGAAGAAACACAAACATATCTGACACCCTGTTGCCGCAACCTACTGAGCGCCCACTTGCTACAGCGATACTGCCAATGACGGCCCCAACATAAAAAGAAGCCCCCAGTGAAGCTGCTACTTTCAATTTCTCCAGCCCAGTCGTTGCTTTAATGACCTCTGCCATTGTCGCTCCCGTACCTAATGTTTCTAGAGCGTCCAAAACAAGTCCGGCATTCGCTACGGCTGCATTGAGATTGTCAAATAGTGTTTGAGGAACGGGTAGTCCCAAATCTTTCATGTTCTCGTTAAAGTACGTCTTGAAATCACCTGGTTTATAGCATTGACTCATTTTATCTCCCTGATTGATTAGCCTAACGGTTGACCAAGGGGCGGGCTTTAGCCCGTCTCAGGGAGCGATTTGAATCATTTGGCTATGTTTTTTCTTTAGGGAAATTCTGAAAAGCCATGTGCCGTCACTTCCGCAGAGGCAGGAGCCCAGGCACTACACAGGTTCTGGATTCCCGCCTGCGCGGGAATGACGGAATTTAGCCCGTTCCAGTGGGCGTAGCGAACGACTTGAATGCTGTAATGGACTCTCCCCGCGCCACGGTTCTATACCAAGGCGTTGAGGGTTGAAGAATGGGAGAGCTGCCATGAAACGAATTGCAGTTGATCTGGCCAAGTCCGTTTACCAAGTTGCCGAGAGTGTCCGTTCCGGCCAGGTGGTGCAGCGCAAGCGGCTGAACCGAGAGGCGTTCCGGCGATATATACAGGAGCAGGCCGAGTCGGTCGAGTGGGTGATGGAAGCCTGTGGCACAGCGCACTATTGGGGGCGGCTGGCGCAATCGCTCGGTCATCAGGTGAAGCTGCTGCACCCGCGCTACGTGCGGCCCTATCGCCGACGCAACAAGACCGACCGCAATGACTGCGATGCCATGCTCGAAGCGGCGCGCTGCACCGACATTCATCCCGTGCCGGTGAAGAGCCACGACCAGCAACAGCTTCAGCAATTGCACGGGCTGCGGGAAACCTGGAAGAAGAGCCGCACCCAGCGTATCAACCTGCTGCGCGGCATGCTGCGTGAAGCGGGTATCGAAGCGCCAGCCTCGACCGCCGACTTCATCCGGGCAGCCAATGAACTGGTTGAGCAGCCTGAACTCGTGCCCCTGAGCCGTCTGCTGCATATCGTCCTGGCCGAGATCAACCTGTATGAGCAGTGCGTGGCCGAATGCGAACAGCAACTCAAGTGCTGGCATGCTGACGATGAAATCGTGCGCAAACTGGATGAAGTCAGTGGTATTGGCCTGCTGACTGCCAGCGCCCTGACGACCGCTGTTGGTAAACCCGAGCGCTTTGCCAGCGGTCGCCAGCTCAGCGCCTGGCTGGGCATGACACCGCGCGAGTTTAGCAGCGGCGACCGCCGCAAGCTTGGCCATATCAGCCGACAGGGCAACGTCTATGTGCGCACGTTATTGATTCACGGTTCGCGAGCGGCCTTGCTGGCGGCTCAGCGCTGCCAGGCACGCACGCCAGAAAAACTGACCCAGTTGCAGCGCTGGGCGGTCGAGACCGCCGCGCGAATCGGTCACAACAAGGCGGCGGTGGCCCTGGCCAACAAGCTGGTGCGAATTTGCTGGGCGGTGTGGTGCCACGAGCGGCGGTTCAATGGCAATTGGCAGAGCACAAAGCCCGCCTGACGGCGGGGGTAATCAGTAAGGAGAGATGGTTTTTTGTGGTTGTGGTGAGCAGCAGCACTGTCGGAACAGGCGAGTCCTGCAGCGGAATAAGGCCGATAACAATGATGATCCTCGGGATCGCTTGAACGCTTGGCCCCCGCTGAGCGAACTACAGAATGGCCAGGGCAGAAAAGCCCAAAACAGGCCGGATATACGAATGCAACCGCGCTGACGACAGGTGCAAAGAAAAGCTTTGCTCGCTACTTGCGGGGAGAGTCCATATACCAATTGTTATGAGTGACTCAGGGTGCATATGAGCCAAATGGGCCGTAAACCACCTCTCCGGATTTTATCTGTTCCTCAAATTGAGTTTGACCAGGTAGATTGCCAACATGAGCGCGCCACTGTTCATTTATATGGACTGTCCAATTGGAGATCGGCATTTCATGTATGGGTTGAAGAATTTCCTCTGGATGCAAACCGTCATCGGCCAATTTTTTCAATGCCTTCTCAGTTGCCTCCAGATAGCTTGCGCCCGATGTATAGCAACTTACATATGCTCCGCCAAGATCAGGGGGCATAATTGATTTCTCAAGAGCCTTTACATGGAAGGGGGATGATAAATACCTTCTCGTGATCGCTGTTCTTACTAAATAATTTCCTAAACATGCGGTTTTCCGGCTCTATGACTCATAACGTTTGGTTAAGGGGCGGGCTTTAGCCCGTCCCAGTGAGCGAAGCGAACGGTTTGAACCACTAGTTAGAGTTCTCTTTACCGGCGGCTCGCCTCTTGGCTATTTCTTTGAGATGCTTATTGCTTGGTGTTAGAGTTTTCAAAGCGTCTGCTTTTGAGAAATATAAATAAGCATCTGCATAGCTTTTTCTGTTGTATCTGAACAGTGCTCTTTTCAAGTGGATGGTGTGAAGCCTGGCGCGTCTTGATGGCTTGCCAATGTTATTTAATGATGCAAATGAAACTGCTAGCAATGTGCCTAGAAAAGTAAATTTTAGCAGCAGTAAAAATATAAAAAATACCGGCGTTGCTATTGTTATGATTTGTACTTTGGATGAGCCTCTCCCTTTATAAGTTAGCTCGCCATTCAGTGCATCTACCCCGACTGCGATGATTAATGATAAAGTTGCTGCAATAAGTGCGTAGGTAAGTATTTTGGGGCTTGTTTTTTTGATATTTCGCCTAAGCATGGATAACATCAAAAGCAACTCTAACTATTAATTAGACGACATTCATGTCGCGTTTCCGCGTGACAGCTGTCGCATAATCTTCCTTGTCGTCTTGCAAGTCCTTGTCTAGCTTGAAGGGTGTCGCGGCAAACGCGACAGCACCTAGGGATAAACGCGACATGGATGACGGCAAGCCCAAGCTGCTGGATCAAGTGCGCCAGCAGATTCGAGTCAGAAACTATTCCATCCGTACCGAAGCTGTCTATGCCGAATGGGTAAAGCGCTACATCCGCTTTCACCGCTATCGGCATCCGGCGGAGATGGGCGCGGAGGAGATCGAGGCTTTTCTGACCCATCTTGCGGTTAAGCGTGATGTGTCTGCCTCGACACAGAACCAGGCTCTGGCCGCTCTGCTATTTCTCTACAAGGAAGTGCTCAAGCTGGATTTGCCTTGGTTGCAGGGTGTCGTTCGAGCGAAGAAACCCAAGCATCTGCCGGTGGTGCTGACCCGTATTGAGGTCGATGCCCTGTTGGCTCAACTGCAGGGCGATAGCTGGATCGTTGCGAATCTACTCTATGGTGCTGGATTGCGATTGCTTGAGGCGCTGCGGCTACGAGTCAAGGATGTCGACTTTACCCGGCGAGAAATCATCGTGCGTGATGGTAAGGGTCAGAAAGATCGGGTAACCATGCTGCCAATGCGTGTCGTCGAGCCGTTACAGCAGCATTTGAACAAGGTGCAGCATATGCATCGAGGCGATCTGGCCGAAGGCTTCGGCGAGGCTAATTTGCCGTTCGCGCTGGCGCGCAAGTATCCGAATGCGGCGAAGGAGTGGGGATGGCAGTTCGTTTTCCCGTCGGGCAATCGCTCTCAGGATCCACGCGGGCACGGCATTTATCGCCATCACTTGCATGAAAAAACCATCCAGAGGGCGGTGCGTGAGGCAGCGCGGCGTGCTGGTTTGATCAAGCATGCGACGCCACATTCGCTACGTCATTCCTTTGCCACGCATCTTCTGGAAACAGGCCAGGATATTCGCACCGTGCAAGAGTTGCTCGGGCATACGGACATCAGAACCACGCAGATCTACACCCATGTACTTAACCGAGGTGGCCTGGCGGTGTTGAGCCCACTGGATCGCTGAGCACATATTCCATTTACTACTTGTTTCGGACTGCTGACTGAACTTTTCAGTTTTGCTACGGTCTTGCCCTCGTCCGGGCGTGTGCTTTTGTTTGTGCCCGGCGTTCTTGCGGCCTGCGCTCTTGCGATGGTTTCGCTGAGCGCAGTGCCCTTCGCGACGGTGAGAGGCCATGATCGATATAAGAAACCTGACCAAGCGTTTTGCGCAGCACACGGCAGTCGATGACTTGTCGTTTCAGGTCCAGCCAGGGGAAGTGCTGGGCTTTCTCGGCCCCAACGGGGCCGGCAAATCCACCACCATGAAGATGCTCACCGGCTTTCTCGCGCCGACTTCCGGCACGGCGAGCATTCTCGGTTGCGATATCCAGACTCAGACGCTCAAGGCTCAGCGGCAGATCGGTTATCTGCCGGAAGGTGCTCCATGTTATGGCGACATGACGGTGCGCGGGTTCCTTGAGTTCATTGCCGAAGTCCGCGGTTTTCGTGGTGCCGAGAAGAAATTGCGCGTGCAGCGTGCGGTGGAGCAGGTGGAACTTGAAAAGGTGCTGGCGCAGAGCATCGAGACGTTGTCCAAAGGCTTCAAGCGCCGCGTCGGCCTGGCCCAGGCGATCCTGCATGATCCGCGCGTGCTGATTCTCGATGAGCCCACCGACGGTCTCGACCCCAATCAGAAGCATCAGGTTCGCCAGCTCATCCAGGGTCTGGCCCGCGACAAGATCGTGATCATTTCCACCCACATCCTCGAAGAGGTCACCGCGCTGTGTACCCGCGCCGTGGTGATCGCCCAGGGCCGCTTGCTGGCCGATGGCACGCCGCTGGAGCTGGAAAGCCGCTCGCGCTATCACCAGGCGGTGACGCTGGTGGCCGATGAGGCGCTGGATCAGGCTGCACTCGCGGCGCTGCCGGGCGTCGCCGGTGTCGAAGAAAACGCCCGCGAGCACAGCCTGAGCGTGCTCGCGCAGCCGGGCGAGGTGATCTTCCCGCAGGTCAATGCGTTGATTGCCGAGCGCGGCTGGAAGGTGCGCGAACTCAATGTGGAACGCGGTCGGCTCGATGAAGTGTTCCGCACGCTGACCCGGGGAGAGCAGCCATGACCCAGTTGCCCGTGATCTTCAAGCGTGAGCTGGCGAGCTACTTCGCCACGCCGCTGGCTTATGTGTTCATCGTCATCTTCCTGGTGTTGTCCGGGGTGTTCACTTTCTATCTGGGCGGCTTCTTCGAGGGCGGCCAGGCCAATCTCTCGGCCTTCTTCAACTTTCACCCGTGGCTCTATCTGTTCCTGGTGCCGGCCATCGCCATGCGCCTGTGGGCGGAGGAGCGCAAGTCCGGCTCCATCGAGCTGCTGATGACGCTGCCGATCACCCGCTTCGAGGCGGTCACCGGCAAGTTCCTGGCGGCCTGGGTGTTCGCCGGCATCGCGTTGCTGCTGACTTTCCCGATGATCATCACGGTCAACTACCTGGGCGATCCGGACAACGGCGCCATCGTCACCGGCTACATCGGCAGCTGGCTGCTGGCCGGTGCCTATCTGGCCATCGGCTCGTGCATGTCGGCACTGAGCAAGAATCAGGTGATCGCCTTCATTCTCGCGGTCAGTGCCTGCTTCCTGTTCATCGTCAGCGGCTTTCCGATGGTGCTCGACGCCTTCGCCTGGGCACCGCAGTGGCTGGTGGACGCCATCGCCTCGCTGAGCTTCCTGGTGCGCTTCGAGGCCATCAGCAAGGGCGTGATCGATCTGCGCGACCTGCTGTATTTCCTCTCGCTGATCGCCGCCTGGCTGACTGCCACCGCCGTGGTCATCGACCTGAAGAAAGCTGACTGAAGGAATGCGCCCATGAAAAAGCTGATCTATTCCGGCGCCGGACTGCTGCTGATCGCGGTGGCCTTTTTCGCCTTCAACCTGCTGGCCGGCCTGGGCCTTGGCGGTGTGCGCCTGGACCTGACCGAGCAGAAGCTTTACACCATCTCAGGCGGCACCCAGCAGATCCTTGGCGAGCTGGACGAGCCGATCGACCTGTACTTCTTCTACTCGGACAAGGTGGCCAAGGACCTGCCGGCGCTGCGCACCTACGCCCAGCGTGTGGAGGAGATGCTCAAGGCCTACCAGGCCCAGGCGAATGGCAAGATCCGCCTGCACATCATCGACCCCGAGCCGTTCTCCGAGGATGAGGACAAGGCGGCCGAGTACGGCCTGCAGGGCATCCCGCTGCAACAGGGCGGCGACTCGATCTACTTCGGCCTGGCCGGCACCAACGGCCTAGACGACACCCAGGTGATCCCGTTCTTTGCCCTGGATCAGGAGGAGCATCTGGAATACGAGCTGAGCCGTCTGGTGCAGACCCTGGCCAAGCCGGAGCTGCCGGTGGTTGGTGTGCTCTCCGGGCTGCCGATGACGGGCGGCTTCGACATGCTGGCGCGGCAGCCGACGCCGCCGTGGATGGTGCTGGAGCAGGTGCGCCAGTTGTTCCAGATCGAGCAGCTCAAGAGTGACGTCGACCTGATTCCCGAGAATGTCTCGGTGCTGTGGCTGGTGCATCCGAAGAACCTGCCCGAGCAGACCCTGTATGCCATCGACCAGTTCGTGCTGCGCGGCGGCAAGCTGATGGTATTCGTCGACCCCTATGCCGAGGCTGACACCGGTGATATGCCGGGTGAAGTGGCGGTGGACCGGGCGTCGAACATCGAGCCGCTGTTCAAGGCCTGGGGCCTGCGCCTGGTGCCGGACAAGGTGCTCGGTGATGGCTCTTACGCCATGTCGGTCAACCGTGGTCAGGGTCAGCGTCCGGTTCGTCACGCTGCCTGGCTGAGCTTGCCGCGCAAGGCGCTGGATCAGACCGATATCGCCACGGCCGGGCTTGAGAGCGTCACCGTCGCCACCGCTGGAATCCTCGAGCCGCTGGAAGGGGCGAAGACGCGCTTTACCCCGCTGATGCAGAGCTCCGAGTACGCCATGCCGTTCGACGCGCAACGCTTCGCCATGCTCAGCAACCCCGAGGAGCTGATCCGCGAGCTGGAGCCGACCGGCGAGCGCTATGCCATCGCAGCCCGCATCGACGGCCCGGCGCAGAGCGCCTTCCCCGATGGCATCGAGGGGCGCAAGGACGGGCTCAAGCAGGCCGACAACATCAACGTCATCGCCGTGGCCGATACCGACATCTTGAGCGACCGCATGTGGGTGCAGGTGCAGGACTTCTTCGGTCAGCGCATGCCGCAACCCTGGGCCGACAACGGCAGCTTTGCCATCAACGCGCTGGACAACCTGAGCGGTTCCGAGGCGCTGATCAGTGTGCGTTCGCGCGGCCGTTTCAGTCGGCCATTCGTGGTGGTCGAGGAATTGCAGCGTGCTGCCGAACAGCGTTTCCGTGACAAGGAACAGGCCCTGCAGGCGCGCCTGGCCGAGACCGAGCAGCAACTGGCGGCGCTGCAACAAAGCGACGATCCAAACCTGGAGCTGACGCCGGAGCAGCAGGGCGCGTTGCAGCGCTTCATCCAGCAGAAGCTGGAGATTCGCAAGGAGCTGCGCGACGTGCGTTATCAGCTCAATGCCGATATCGAGGCGTTGGGCCGAACGCTGAAGATCGTCAACATCGCCCTGGTGCCGGCGCTGCTGACCCTTGGCGTGTTGGCGCTGTGGCTGTGGCGGCGGCGCCGCCGCGCTTGATGTTCACCTGTGGGAGTAGGGTGGATCACGCTTCACCGATCCACCGTTGTGGTGGATGTAAAGAGCGACATCCACCCTACGCAGTCGTGCGTAGTCCGTAGGGTGAACACCGTGCGCACCACCCTGGAAGCATCGGTGCGCACGGCGCACCCTACGTGGCTTCATCCTATCCAGGTGCGTAGGGTGGATCACGCTTCACCGATCCACCGTTGTGGTGGATGTAAAGAGCGATATCCACCCTACGGGCATTCTCAACCGTGCGCGCAGTGAGCGGGTATATCGACTGGCGCCTGATCAGGTGCTGCGGCTGGCGAAGAAGTTGCACGATCTGTTGGCCAAAAGCTCATAAAACAAGCTGTAACCCGCATATCTTCTGGGTTCGTGGCGGTTTTGAAAAAGTGCTTTTCAGTCACAATCCATGCTTTATACTCGGCCTTCGGCTGCAGCAAGAACGCGAATCGCTTGACCTGCTCCATGCTCGATTGCCGGGGGTGGCGAACGCTGAGAAGAACGTTTTTACCGAGCCGTCAAAGCGCCTTCGGGACAATAAAAACATAGCGAGTTTGGAGAAGTTGGTAATGGCAGATCGTGAGACGGGAACCGTCAAGTGGTTCAATGATTCCAAGGGTTACGGGTTCATTCAGCGCGAAAGCGGCCCGGACGTATTCGTTCACTACCGCGCCATTCGCGGCGACGGCCACCGTACCCTGGTCGAAGGCCAGAAGGTCGAGTTCGGTGTGACCCAGGGCCAGAAAGGCCTGCAGGCGGAAGACGTTTCTGCGGTCTGAGCTCCAACTCGAAATACAACAAGGCCCGTCGATGACGGGCCTTGTTGTTTGTGGTGTACGGTAGTTCGCGAAAGCATGGGCCAGCGCGGACGTGTAGCCCGGATGAAATCCGGGAAATGCGCTGGCCCCCGGATTTCATCCGGGCTACGGGCTGTCGGTTCAAAAAATTCGCAGCGCGAGACTTGCCCTCTCCCGCCCTTCGGGCACCCTCGGCTTGGGCATCCTGCGTCGCTCTACCTCCTGCATCCATGCAGTCGTCTCCCATAAATGGGAGAGGTTCATCAGATGGCCGCCAAGCGGCCGCTTTCATTCAGTACGCCAGACGATCTCGGTTTCACCATCGGCATCGACCTTGATCCAGCGGTCGGCCTCTTCATCGCTTTCATCTTCGACCCAGGTGCCTGGTGCGCAGCGCACCTGCACGCCGAGCGCAGCATGGGCGGCGCGGGCGCAGGCGAGGTCGTCGACCCAGGGGGTGGCGTCGCTTTCCAGGTACAGGCTGTGCCATTTGCCCACGGCTTTCGGCAGCCAGGTCACCGGCACGTCACCGGCCTTGCACTTGAAGGTTTGGCCCTTTTGCTGCCAGTCGCTGCATGGGCCGAGGGCCTCACCCAGCCATTGCGCCACGGCATCGCGTTCGGCGTCTTTCAGGTAGATTTCGATATCGGGTTGGCGCATGGCTTCTGGTCCTGAGGGCTGGTGCACTAAGTTCTGACGATCCAATCGTAGCGGATGGCGACGGTAACTTCGAAGGGCTCGGCGATCACCGCTTCGCGGCGTTCAGCGCTGGCACGCCAGCCGTGTGGGGTCATGGCCAGCAGGTCGGCGCGAGCCTGAGCGTCAGCCAGGTACAGCGGGAATTCGAGGGTTTCGCTATGGGCCAGGTGCATATCGGGCGGAATCAGCGCCAGGTGCTTCTCGTCGTCATAGTCACGCACTTCGTCGTAGAGCTTCTGCCGCAATTCCATCAGGTGCACGCGGGTCGGGCCCATGCGCAGCAAGCCGCCACCGGGGGCGAGCAAACGCCTGGCCTCGCTCCAGTCTAGCGGGCTGAAAACGCTGGCAAGCAACTCGCAACTGGCATCGGCCAGCGGCACGCGGGCCATGCTCGCCACCAGCCAGCTGAGGTTGGGAGCACGTTTGCACGCGCGTTTGACCGCCTCACGGGAGATGTCCAGGGCGTAGCCGTCTGCGGCGGGCAGGGCGCGGGCAATCTGTTCGGTGTAGTAACCCTCGCCACAGCCGATATCCAGCCAGCGCGCCGGATTGTAGTCGGTGGCCAGCGCGGCCAGACGTGCAGCCAGCGGTGCGTAGTGACGACCTTCGAGAAAGCGTCGGCGTGCCTCGACCATGGCAGCGTTGTCGCCGGGGTCGCGGCTGTTCTTGTGCTGCACCGGCAGCAGGTTGTAGTAACCCTGGCGTGCGCGGTCGAAGCTGTGCCGGTTGCTGCAGATCAGGCCGCTGTCACTCGGCTCCAGCGACGTCTGGCAGATGGGGCAAATCAGCATGGGCGTGCAAGTCGCGTCGCGACTTCCTCCTTGAGTCCTTCTCCCTCGGGGAGAAGGTGGCGCGCAGCGCCGGACGAGGGCAATGGGCGGATCAAGTTGGCTGAGGCGGCGCCTGGCATCGGATGTGACCCGCCCATCATGCCAGCAACTTCACCATGGTCTGGTAGTAAACCTCGGTCAGCAGATCCAGGTCGCTGGCCAGCACGCGTTCGTTGATCTGGTGGATGGTGGCGTTGACCGGGCCGAGTTCGACCACCTGGGTGCCCAGGGTGGCGATGAAGCGGCCGTCGGAGGTGCCGCCGCTGGTGGATGGCGTGGTGGCGCGGCCGGTGACGCTCTTGATGCTGGCGGCCACAGCGTCGAGCAATTCGCCTGGCTGGGTGAGGAAGGGCAGGCCGGACAGCGCCCACTCCAGGTGGTAGTCCAGGCCGTGCTTGTCGAGGATGGTGGTGACGCGCTGCTGCAGCTCCTCGACGGTGGATTCGGTGGAGAAACGGAAGTTGAACACCGCTTTCAGCTCGCCGGGGATGACGTTGGTGGCGCCAGTGCCGGCGTTGAGGTTGGACACCTGGAAGCTGGTCGGCGGGAAGTAGTCGTTGCCGTGATCCCAGTGCTCGGCGGCCAGTTCGGCCAGCGCCGGGGCGGCCAGGTGAATCGGGTTCTTCGCCAGGTGCGGGTAGGCGACATGGCCTTGCTTGCCGTACACGGTCAGGGTGCAGCCGAGCGAGCCGCGACGACCGTTCTTCACCACGTCGCCGAGCAGGGTGGTGCTCGACGGCTCGCCGACGATGCACCAGTCCAGGCGCTCGTTGCGCTCGCGCAGGCGTTCGACCACCGCCTTGGTGCCGTGCTGGGCCGGGCCTTCTTCGTCGCTGGTGATGAGGAAGGCGATGGCGCCCTTGTGGTTCGGGTGGTCGGCGACGAAGCGCTCCACTGCGATGACCATGCTCGCCAGACTGCCCTTCATGTCGGCCGCGCCACGGCCGCAGAGCATGCCATCTTCATCGATGCGCACGTCGAACGGCTGGTACTGCCAGGCATCCAGCGGGCCTGTGGGTACCACGTCGGTGTGGCCGGCAAAGCACAGCACCGGCCCATTCGTCTCTGAGGCGCCGCCACTGCGTTTGGCCCAGAAATTCTCCACCTCTTCGATGCGCATGTGCTCGACCTCGAAGCCGCAGGCGGCCAGGCGGCGCATCATCAGCTCCTGACAACCTTCGTCGACCGGGGTCACGGACGGGCGGCGGATCAGGTCGAAGGCGAGTTCCAGGGTCGGGGTGAGGGTGGCGGTCATTGCGGCTCCGGTGCGGCGGCTAGCGTGAAGGCCGGCCATATTACCGTGAAAGTCGCGCAGCGACGCCATCCTTGATGCCCTTCTCCCAGCGGGAGAAGGTGGCGCGAAGCGCCGGATGAGGGAGGGCCGTCGGGGGCCGATGCGGCAAGCGCGTTAAAGTAAAGATCGTTACCGATCAGGTCATAAGGCGCGTCGCGCGGTGTATTCGCGGTCAATGCGGTTGGCTATGACAGACCGACGGCTGACCTGTGCGGCGGGCTTGGGTGGGCAGGGTGCTATCCCTATAATGCGCGGCTTGGTTCGGGGGGTGTAATGGGTACTGACGATCAGCGATTCGGCGGCATAGCCCGGCTTTACGGCCAGGAGGGCTATCAACGACTGGCAGCGGCGCACGTGGCGGTGGTCGGCATCGGCGGCGTGGGCTCATGGGCGGCCGAGGCGCTGGCGCGTTCGGGCGTCGGCGAGATTTCCCTGTTCGACCTGGACGACGTCTGCATCACCAACACCAATCGCCAGGTGCACGCCATCGAAGGCGCGGTGGGCAAGGCCAAGGTCGACGAGATGGCGGCGCGCATCCGCGCCATCAATCCGGCCTGCGTGGTGCATGCGGTGGCGGATTTCGTCACCCGCGAAACCATGGCCGAGTACATCACCGAGCAGCTCGACGGGGTGATCGACTGCATCGACAGCGTGCCCGCCAAGGCGGCGCTGATCGCCTGGTGCAAGCGGCGCAAGATCCAGATCGTCACCACCGGCGGCGCGGGTGGGCAGGTCGACCCGACGCAGATTCAGGTCACCGACCTGAACAAGACCTTCAACGACCCGCTGGCGGCCAAGGTGCGCAGCATGTTGCGCCGCGATTATGGCTTTTCGCGTACGCCGGGGCGCACCTACAGCGTGCCCTGCGTGTTTTCCACCGAGCAATTGCGCTATCCCAAGCCGGACGGCACGGTTTGTCAGGCCAAGGGTTTCGTGGGTGAGGGTGTGAAGCTGGACTGCGCTGGCGGTTTCGGCGCGGTGATGATGGTCACCGCCAGCTTCGGCATGGCCGCTGCGGCCAAGCTGGTAGACAAACTGGTAGCCGGCGCCCGTCGTCCGGCAGAGCGCCAATCGAAGGCTTGAGAAGCGCCCGGGCGCGGCGTTTGACTATGCTGGGCGAAGGGAGAGGTTGCAGTAGCCGACAGGGAGACGTCGAACATGACCGTATCAGAGGTGATTTGTGTCGTACCTGTTTTATAGCGTCGCACAGAGAAGACGCTGGGCACGGATGCTCGCCTCACTGATGCTGCCTGTTTTGCTGGTAGCCCTGGGGCCCGTTCAGGCCGAGGCGCGAAAGCTGCGTATCGGTACCGGCGACTGGGCGCCTTATGTCGACCAGGAGCGCAGTGATGGTGGCGCTCTGGCGCGACTGATCAGCGCGGTGTTCGCAGAAGAGGGTTACCAGGTCGAATTCATCTTTCATCCCTGGGACCGCAACGTACTGATGCTGCAGCAGGGCCAGTTGCACGCGATCATGCCCTATAGCTGCAGCCCCAGTCGGCTCAATTACGGCATCTGTAGCGACCCGCTGGTGCGTGGGGAAATTGTCCTGTTTCATCGTCGCGATCAGGCGTTCGACTGGACCTCGGTCGAGGACTTGCTGAAGTATCACATCGGCACGACGCTGGGGTACTCCTACGGCCCGGCGTTCGACGAGGCATTGCAGGCCGGCCGTCTGAGCGTCGAGCAAAATGGCAAGGAGGACACCAGCTTTCGTCTTCTGGAGTTAGGCCGCATCGACCTGCATCCTCAGGACCGTGCTGTTGGCTATGCGATGTTGAGTCGTTTGTTTCCGGACGATGGCGGTAATATCGTGCATCATCCGCGTCAGTTGAATACCGAGCCGCTGCGCTTGCTATTTCGCAAGGACGATCCTCAGAGCGTCAAGCTGCTGCGCGTGTTCAATGCCAGGCTGCGTGACTTTGCCCGGCGTGGTGACCTGCAGCGTCTACAGCAGGCGCTCAATTCCGGTAACGCCGATGACTGGAAGCCCAGTACCTCGGCCCATGCCGGGCGGAACTGAACCGCACCTACCTCCTCCTCCAAGAGTTTTCTGCATGCTCAATAACGATGTACTGCGCAGCCTGCGCTACCTGCTGGATGTCAGCGATGGCAAGCTGGAAGAGCTTTGCCGGTTGGCGGACTATCCCGTCGAGCCGGGTCTGATCCCGGCCTGTCTGCTGCGTGAGGACGAACCCGGTTATCGATCCTGCAGCGATGTGCTGCTGGCGCACGTGCTTGAAGGCCTGGTGTTCTACAAGCGTGGCAAGGACGATAGCCGGCCGCGCCTGGCGGTGGAAAAACGCCTGAGTAACAACCTGATCCTGAAGAAGCTGCGCGTGGCCTTCGAGCTGCGTGACGACGATATCCAGGTGATTCTGCAATTGGCTGACCTGCCGATGACCAAGACCGAGCTCAGCGCTCTGTTCCGCGCACCGGGTCACAAGCATTTTCGCGAGTGCGGCGACCAGATTCTGCGCAATTTTCTGCGCGGGCTGACGCTACGTGAGCGGGGCTGAACCCCCGCTGCACATTGCCCAAGGATGTTCTGAAAAACCAGTTTTCATCACGCCCGCGAACGCGGGAGCACAGGAAGTTCGCAGGTCCTGTATTTCCGCCTGCGCGGGGATGACGGCTTTTTCAGTGTTTGCCTAGATGAATTCGGGGGTTGGCCGCTGCCGGCGGCGCGGGACCAGCAATATGCCCAGGGCCACTCCCAGAAAACTGGTCAGCAGATCCCCTGCGATGGCGCCTGCGCTTTCCCAGCCAGTCTCAGGCAACAGGCAGTCGTAGCTGACGCTGGTGAGCGCAGCGGATTGCACGGGCTGCTGATCCAGCGGTTGTCCCAGGTTGTACTGGGGTATGGCAGCCCAGTCGTCATGGATACGCTGCGTTTCTTCTGGGCTGCATAGATTGCTGTAAAAACTGATGCTGCCAAGAGCTATCAAGCCGAACGCGACCAAGCCGCTGCTGACGAGGCGCCGATTCGGCGCGATCAGCGCCAGGCAAATCCCGGCAAGCAGACCGGACAAGAGCAGGATCAAGATGAAGGGATGCAGCGGCAGCGCTTCGTAGAAGGCATCCGGCAGAAATGCCAGTATTGCTCCAAGCAACTGTGGGCCGACGTAAACCAAGGCGATGCTGAGCAGGGCGGCTAGCCCTATGCGGATAAAGACAGGCATGACTCGCTCCATGAGTTAGGGGGAGGCGAGCATACATCATCGACGCAGGGCGAGGCGGAACCTGCTTCTAGCTTTCTTGCGCCAGCTCGCGCATACGCTGCAGCACTGCATTGAGACCATTGCTGCGTGACGGCGAGAGCTGCCGTTGCAGGCCCAACTGGTTGAACCAGTCGACCAGGTCGAGCGCTGCCAGTTTGTCACCGCTGAGCCCATCGACCCGGGCCAGCAATACGGCAAGCAAACCGCGCAGTAGACGAGCTTCGCTGCCAGCGCGGAAATGCCAGATGCCATCCTGGTTTTCTGCCACCAGCCAGACCAGGCTCTCGCAACCATGCACGCGGTGCTCATCGACGCGTTCGGCATCACTCAATGGCTCCAGACGCTCGCCCCATTGCATCAGCAGGCGCGCGCGCTGCTCCCAGCCGGGGCAGGCGCTGAAGGCGTCGAGCGCTTGTTGGGCGGCAGGTGGCAGGCTCATCTTGAAATGCTACCTGTGCCCGCAGGAGTGGCTGGGCGGCATTGTGCTTCAGCCGCAAATGACAATGATGCCGGGCATTTCGTGGCTGAAGCCGTCCCTACGACGAACCACTGGCCGCGCTTCATCGCAGCAGCTCCAGAGCGTTATCCAGGGCGCTGAAGAATCGCTGCAGATCCTCGCTGTCGTTGTACAGGCCGAGCGAGACGCGAATCGCACCACTCAGGCCGAGGCCTTTCATCAGTGGCATGGCGCAGTGATGACCTGCTCGCACGGCGATACCCTGCTCGGTCAGCAAGTGGGCCAGGTCGGCGTTGTGCACGGCCTCGACGCAGAAACTGGCCAGCGCCAACTGCGGCGCGCCCAGCAGGCGAACACCGTCACGCGCTTGCAGGCCGGCCAGCAGCTCGGCATGCAGAGCCGCTTCATGCTGACTCACGGCCAGGTGATCCTGGCTGCCCAACCAATCCAGTGCAGCGCCCAGGGCGATGACCCCTGAAACCGCGGGTGTGCCGGCCTCGAACCCCAGTGGCGCAGGGCGAAAGCGCGCGTCGTGGTAGTCGGCATCGAGCACCATCTCGCCGCCGAGTTGCCAGTGCTGCAGTTGGCCCAGCGCTTCGCGGCGCCCATACAGCAGGCCGATGCCATCCGGGCCGTAGAGTTTGTGCGACGAACACACGTAGAAGTCGCAGCCCAGCGCCTGCATGTCATGACGACCATGCACCGCGCCTTGGGCGCCGTCGACCACGCTGAGTGCGCCTTGCGTGCGAGCCAGGCTCAGCAGCTCGCTCAGCGGTTGCCAGCGGCCGAGTACGTTGGACAGCTGCGAAACCGCCAGCAGGCGGGTGCGTGGGCCGATCAGGCGAGCCGCTTGCTGCAGATCGATGCTGCCGGTGTTATCCAGCGGCAATACCAGTAGCTCGAGATTGCGCCGCTTGGCCAGTTGCTGCCAGGGCAGCAGATTGGCGTGGTGCTCCAGCGCGCTGACGACGATTTGCTCGCCAGGCTGCAGCAGATGCTCCAGGCCATAGGCAAGCAGGTTCAGTGATTCGGTCGTGCCACGGGTAAAAATGATCTCTTCGGCGCTGGCCGCGTTCAGCCACTGCGCCGCCTTGCTGCGTGTCGCCTCGAAGGCGCGGGTGGCACGTTCGCCCGGCAGGTGCTGGGCACGATGCACATTGGCCACGCCGCTGGCCAGGTAATCGAGCAGGGCATCCAGCACCGCCTGCGGTTTCTGCGCAGTGGCGGCGCTGTCCAGATAGGTCTGGCCTTCGGCTTCGAGGGCGGCAATGCCGGGGAAGTCGGCACGCCAGGGGGAGATCAGTGACATGAGGAGCCTATCCCGTAGGGTGCGCCATGCGCACCAGGTCGCATGGCTGAGCGGTGCGCACGGCGCACCCTACGTGGGATCAATTGTGGGCGTGCAGGGCTTCGTTCAGCTCAATGGCCGACTTGTGGGTCTTGCACTCCACGGCGCCGGTCAGCGAGTTGCGACGGAACAGCAGGTCCGGCTGGCCCGCCAGGTCGCGCGCCTTGACCACCTTGACCAGGGCGTTGCCTTCGTCGAGCAGGTTCACCTTGGTGCCGGCGGTGATGTACAGGCCGGCTTCGACGGTGTTGCGGTCGCCCAGCGGGATGCCGATACCGGCGTTGGCACCGATCAGGCAGCCTTCGCCGACGCTGATGATGATGTTGCCGCCGCCGGACAGGGTGCCCATGGTCGAGCAGCCGCCGCCCAGGTCCGAACCCTTGCCGACGAATACGCCAGCGGACACGCGGCCTTCGATCATGCCCGGGCCTTCGGTGCCACCGTTGAAGTTGACGAAGCCTTCATGCATCACGGTGGTGCCTTCACCGATGTAGGCGCCCAGGCGCACGCGGGCGCTGTCGGCGATACGCACGCCGGCCGGCACCACGTAGTCGGTCATTTTCGGGAACTTGTCCACCGAGAACACCTCCAGCAGCTCGCCCTTCAGGCGGGCTTCCAGCTGGCGCTCGGCCAACTCGGCGAGGTCGACGGCGCCCTGGCTGGTCCAGGCCACGTTGGGCAGCAGCGGGAAGATACCGGCCAGGCTCAGGCCATGAGGCTTGACCAGGCGGTGCGACAGCAGATGCAGCTTGAGGTAGGCCTCCGGAGTGCTGGTCAGCGCGGTATCTTCAGCCAGGAAGGTGGCGACCAGCGGATTATGGCTTTCGGCCAGGCGGGTCAGCAGCGCCGCTTGAGCGGCGTCCACGCCTTTCAGCGCTTCGGCCAGGTCAGCGGCCTGTGTGCTGGTAAAGGCGATGGCCTGGTTGCCGCCCTGGTAGCCGAGCTTCTCGGCGGCCTTGGCCACCAGCTCGCTGGCCGGGTTGAGCAGCGGCTGGGCGTAGAAGACTTCCAGCCAGTTGCCCTGGCGGTTCTGGGTGCCAACACCAAAGGCGATGCTGTAAAGGGAGGTGCTCATTAGATAGGGTTCCTTGCAACGAAATCGGGTGAGAGTGATCAGGCCAGCGCGGCTTGGTAGTTATCCGGCTTGAAACCGACCAGGGTCTTGTCGCCCAGGTCGAGTACCGGGCGCTTGATCATCGACGGTTGGGCCAGCATCAGTTCGATGGCCTTGGCCTGGTCGAGATCGGCTTTATGCGCGTCATCCAGCTTGCGGAACGTGGTGCCAGCGCGGTTCAGGACGGTCTGCCAGCCATGCTCGTTGCACCACTTTTCCAGATTTTCACGGTCGATTCCGACGCTCTTGTAGTCGTGAAAGGCATAGTCGACCTGATGTTCATCGAGCCAGGTTCTGGCCTTTTTCATGGTGTCGCAGGCCTTGATGCCATACAGGACGTAACTCATTGATCTTCCTCTGATGAGTGGCGTGCCGGAAGGTCCGGGAAATACGGCGGGCCATTATGCCACGTCGCGTCCTGACGTGGCGGCGGCTCTCGCTGCGATGTGTTACAGGGCCGGCACTCGCCAGCCAGCGGCGATAACAGATACGCGTAGCCCGGATGCAATCCGGGAAGCCGTATGCGGGCCATCCCCGGATTGCATCCGGGCTACGGAGTCGAAAGCTCGCGGCTAAAGTCTCTCCTGCAAGCCAAGTAGCTGTGGGAGGGACTTTAGCCGCGACAGTTGAAGTGGCTCAGGCGTTGCGAATGAAGCGGGCGATGCGCTCGGCGGCCTCGATGCACTCGGCCAGTGGCGCCACCAGCGCCATACGCACGCGGCCGGCGCCCGGGTTGACGCCGTTCACTTCACGCGACAGGTACGAGCCAGGCACCACGGTGACGTGCTCGGTGGCGAACAGGTCGCGGGTGAACAGGGTGTCATCACCCGGTGTGCGTGCCCACAGGTAGAAGCCGCCATCGGGGCGCTGCACGTCCATCACCGGGGCCAGTATGTCCAGCACGGCAGCGAACTTCTCGCGGTACATGTCGCGGTTGTTGCGTACATGCGCTTCGTCATTCCAGGCGGCAACGCTGGCCAACTGGGTTTGTACCGGCATGGCGCAGCCGTGGTAGGTGCGGTACAGCAGGAAGTGCTTGAGGATGCTGGCGTCGCCGGCGACGAAGCCCGAGCGCAGACCCGGCAGGTTGGAGCGTTTGGACAGGCTATGGAACACCACGCAACGGGCGAAATCGCTGCGGCCCAGTTCGGCGCAGGCGCTGAGCAGGCCGGGCGGTGGTGCGTCCTCGTCGAAATACAGTTCGCTGTAGCACTCGTCGGCGGCGATGACGAAGTCATGCTCGTCGGCCAGGGCGATCAGCTTCTTCAGCGTCTGCACCGGGATCAGCGCGCCGGTGGGGTTGCCTGGCGAGCAGAGGAACAGAATCTGACAGCGCTTCCAGATCTCGGCCGGCACGGCGTCGAAGTCCGGATTGAAGCCGTGGGCTTCCAGACACGGCAGGTAGTGCGGCTCGGCGCCGGCGAGAAACGCTGCGCCTTCGTAGATCTGATAGAAGGGGTTGGGGCTGACCACCAGGCCCTTGGCGTTGCGGTCGACCACCGCCTGTGTGAAGGCGAACAGGGCTTCGCGCGTGCCATTGACCGGTAACACATGGCGGGCGGCATCCAGCCAGCCACTCGGCACGCCGAAGCGGCGCTCGCACCAACTGGCAATGCTCTGGCGCAGTTCCGGCAGGCCTATCGTGGTCGGGTAGACGGCGAGCTTGTCGAGATTGGCGGTCAGCGCCTGGCCGACGAACTCGGGCGAGCGATGCTTGGGTTCACCGATGGACAGGGCGATCGGGCGCTTGTCGGCGGCCGGCTTCACGCTGCCGAGCAGTTCGCGCAGTTTCTCGAAAGGGTAGGGCTGGAGCTGGTCGAGGGCTGGATTCATCGTTATCTCGCGTACTTCGGAAAACGGGGCGGCGCGATCATATGTTGATCTGCAGGGTTTGCGGCTGAGCGCTGGGCTCGGACAGGCGGCGGACGATGGTTTCCTGCAGGCGCGCGCAGAGTTCGGGGTCGGACAGCGGCTGGTTGTTGGCGTCGGTGACGAAGAATACGTCCTCGACGCGCTCGCCGAGGGTAGCGATCTTGGCGTTCTGCAGCGACAGGTCGTATTCGAGGAAGATTCGCCCGATCCGCGCCAGCAGGCCGGGCCGGTCCGGTGCGGTCAGTTCGAGGATGGTCACCGGGCGCTGCGCGTCGTTGTGGATGGTCACCTGCGGTGCGAAGGCGAAGTGCTTGAGCTGGCGCGGTACGCGGCGCTGGATGATGGTCGGGTAGTCGTCCGGGTTCTTCAGCGCTTCGATCAGGCCTTCGCGAATCTGCTGGATGCGTGCCGGATTGTTGCCGATCGAGCCGCCGTCGGCATCCAGTACCACATAGGTATCGAGGGTGAACTGGCTGGTGGAGGTGATGATCCGCGCGTCGTGAATGTTCAGGTTGAGCTGGCTCATCGCGGCCACGGTCACGGCGAAGAAGTCGTGCTGGTCCGGTGCGTAGATGAAGATCTGCGTGCCGCCTTCGAACTCGCGCTGGGTGGTCTCCTTCATCAGCACCAGCGGGCCGCCATCGTTGGGGTGCTGAAGAATGGCATCGGTATGCCAGGCCACGTCGGTGGCGGTGTGGCGCAGGAAGTAGTCGTCGCCGAGCTGGCTCCACAGTTGTTCGGCATCGTCCGGGTCGGTGCCGCCACGTACCAGGGTGTCCAGGGCCGCGCTCTGGGTCTGGCGAATCTGCTCTTCACGATCCAGCGGGTTTTCCAGGCCACGGCGCAGGGCGCGCTTGGTCTCGGTGTAGAGCTGGCGCAGCAGGCTGGCGCGCCAGGAGTTCCAAAGGCTGGGGTTGGTGGCGTTGATGTCGGCCACGGTCAGCACGTAGAGGTAGTCCAGGTGGGTCTGGTCGCCAACGAACTGGGCGAAGTCGTGAATCACCTGTGGGTCGGACAGGTCCTTGCGCTGGGCGGTGGTGGACATCACCAGGTGGTGCTGCACCAGCCAGACGATCAGTGCGCTGTCCCAGGCCGGCAGGTGATGACGCCGGGCAAAGGCCTCGGCATCCACCGCCCCCAGTTCCGAGTGATCGCCACCACGCCCCTTGCCGATGTCGTGATACAGGCCGGCGAGGTAGATCAGCTCCGATTTGGGCAGTCTTTCGATCAGCTTGCTGGCCAGCGGGAACTTCTCCGCCAACTCCGGCCAGCGGAACTTGCGCAGGTGCTTGATCAGGTTGAGTGTGTGCGCGTCGACCGTGTAGATATGGAACAGGTCGTGCTGCATCTGTCCGACGATATGGCCGAACTCCGGCAGGTAGCGGCCAAGAATGCCGTAGCGGTTCATCCGGCGCAGGTTGCGGTGAATGCCTTCCTTGCACTTGAACAGTTCGATGAACAGGCTGGTGTTGCGGATGTCCTTGCGGAACTCGTCATCGATCAGGTGGCGGCTGTCGCGCAGCAGGCGGATGCTGTCGGCGCGTACACCCTTGATTTCCGGGTGCTGCGCCATCAGCACGAAGATCTCGATGATGGCGAAGGGCGTGCGCTTGAAGACGTTCGGGTGGGTGACTTCGATGTAGCCGTCGCGCACCTGGAAGCGGCTGTTCAGGGGCGTGGCCGGGCCGCTTTCACCGGCGCGCAGTATGACTTCCTCGAAGTGCTGGTTGATCAGGTCCGACAGCTCGGAAATCCCCATCACCACGCGGTAGTACTTCTGCATGAAGTGTTCAATGCTGCGCTTGCCGTCGCCGTCCTGATAGCCGAACAGGGCGGCGATCTTCACCTGGTAATCGAACAGCAGACGGTCCTCGGCGCGCCCGGCCAGCATGTGCAGGGCGTAGCGCACCTTCCACAGGAACTCCTGGCTGGAGGAGAGCAGGGCGTATTCGCTTTCCAGCAGGAAGCCGTGGCTGACCAGGGCCTGCAGATTGAGCGTGCCGAATTGGCGGCGCGCCACCCAGAGCACGGTCTGGATATCGCGCAGGCCGCCAGGTGAGCCCTTGACGTTGGGTTCTAGGTTGTACTCGGTGTCGTTGTACTTGCCGTGGCGCGCCTTGCGTTCCTCGCGCTTGGCCAGATAGAAGTGCTTGCTCGGCCACATGGCGTCGGTGCTGGTCACCTGCTGCATGCGCTGGCGCAGGTGCTCCGGGCCGGCGATGGTGCGGCTTTCCATCAGGTTGGTGATCACCGTCAGGTCGGCGCGCGCCTCTTCGGCGCATTCGTCGACCGAGCGCACGCTCTGGCCGACTTCCAGGCCGATGTCCCAGAGCAGGGTGAGAAAGCCTTCGATGGGCTCGCGAAAGATTTCGTGATCACTGCTGTCGAGCAGGATCAGCAGGTCGATATCCGAATAGGGGTGCAGCTCACCGCGGCCGTAGCCGCCAACGGCGAGCAGGGCGATGTCGGCATCTTCACTCCAGGTGAAGCGTTTCCAGGCTTCCTGCAGGATCTGATCGACGAACCAGGCGCGGTCTTCGACCAGGCGGCGAATGTCGCGACCGGCCCGAAAGCGCGCATCCAGCACGTCATGCGCGCCGCGGATGGCCTTCTTGAATGCAGCGATGGGGCTGGATTTCAGGGCCAGCTCGGCCTGGAACTGACCACGGTCAAACAGTTCGGGGTCCATCTGCGGCATGCAGTTGCCTTCCTTATATAGGGTGGGGTGCGCTGTGCGCACCACAAGCTTCAATAATGCGCACGGCGCACCCCACGGATGGTGATCAGGCCGAGGTGCGCGGCAGGGTGTCGTCGCTGCGCAGGGTCAGGATCTCATAGCCGTCAGCGGTGACCAGCACGGTATGCTCCCATTGTGCCGAAAGCTTGCGGTCCTTGGTGATGGCGGTCCAGCCGTCGCCGAGCAGGCGGGTTTCCGGGCGGCCCTGGTTGATCATCGGCTCGATGGTGAAGGTCATGCCTTCCTTGAGCTCCATACCGGTACCGGCCTTGCCGTAGTGCAACACCTGCGGCTCTTCATGGAATACCGCGCCGATGCCATGGCCGCAGTATTCGCGGACCACGGAGAAACCGTTCTTTTCCGCGTGCTTCTGGATGACTTCGCCGATATCGCCCAGGCGGGTGCCGGGTTTGACCAACTCGATGCCTTTATACATGCATTCCTGGGTGACCTTGGCCAGGCGCTCGGCCCACTCGGCGACCTTGCCGACCATGAACATCTTGCTGGTATCGCCGTGGTAGCCGTCCTTGATCACGGTGACGTCGATGTTCAGCACGTCGCCGTCTTTCAGCGGCTTGTCATTGGGGATGCCGTGGCACACCACATGGTTGATCGAGGTGCAGATCGACTTGGGGAAGCCCTTGTAATTGAGCGGTGCGGGAATGGCCTGCTGCACGTTGACGATATAGTCGTGGCAGATGCGGTCGATTTCCTCGGTGGTGACGCCTGGCTTGACGTGTTCACCGATCATCTCCAGCACTTCGGCGGCCAGGCGGCCGGCCACGCGCATTTTCTCGATTTCTTCGGCGGATTTGATGGTGACGGTCATATGAAGCTCTCGGGCACGAACGGAAAGGGCGATATATTAGCAGCTTCACCGTGCCAGCCCCAAAGGCGCTGCAACCGCTGCGAGGCGTTACTGCGTTGTTTGCCAGCTTTTGTAGCCTGAGCCGGCATTGTGTGGTATAAAACGCGCCGCTTTACGGGCACTAAGCCCGAAAGCTCAAACCCACACACGTATCGACACGGTTTCCTGGGTGCCTTTCGACAAGTTCGAGGGTTGGAAGCTGGGATACGTGGAGGCCTAACCCGACTTATCAAGGAACTACCATGTCCCAAGTCAATATGCGCGATATGCTGAAGGCCGGTGTGCACTTCGGCCACCAGACCCGTTACTGGAACCCGAAAATGGGCAAGTACATTTTCGGCGCGCGTAACAAGATTCACATCATCAACCTCGAAAAAACCCTGCCGATGTTCAACGAAGCCCAGGCTTTCGTTGAGAAGCTGGCTGCTGGCAAGAACAAGATCCTGTTCGTCGGCACCAAGCGTTCCGCTGGCAAGATCGTTCGCGAAGAAGCTGCTCGTTGTGGCTCGCCGTTCGTCGATCACCGCTGGTTGGGTGGCATGCTGACCAACTACAAGACCATCCGCGCCTCGATCAAGCGTCTGCGTGAGCTGGAAGTTCAGTCCCAGGACGGTACTTTCGCCAAGCTGACCAAGAAAGAAGCCCTGATGCGTACCCGTGATCTGGAAAAACTGGATCGCAGCCTGGGTGGTATCAAGGACATGGGCGGTCTGCCGGACGCTCTGTTCGTGATCGATGTTGACCACGAGCGCATTGCTATCACCGAAGCCAACAAGCTGGGCATCCCGGTTATCGGCATCGTCGATACCAACAGCAGCCCGGAAGGCGTTGACTACATCATCCCGGGTAACGACGACGCCATCCGCGCCATCCAGCTGTACATGGGTGCCATGGCCGACGCCGTGATCCGTGGTCGCAGCAATGCTGGCGGCGGCACTGAAGAGTTCGTCGAAGAAGCCGCGGCTGCCGAGAGCGCCGAAGGCTAAGCGGTAACGCAAAGCATCTAGCGTTACGCGCTGTGCAAGAAGGGGGCTAAGCCCCCTTTTTGCCACTCACAGATTTGATCGCCCGCCATGCGGGTGAATGGTTGAAGACCTACCGAGAGGATTTTCAAGATGGCAGAGATTACTGCAGCCCTGGTTAAAGAACTGCGCGAGCGTACTGGCGAAGGCATGATGGATTGCAAAAAGGCCTTGACCAAGGCTGGCGGCGACATCGAAAAAGCCATCGATGACATGCGCGCCTCCGGCGCCATCAAGGCCGCCAAAAAGGCTGGCAACGTTGCAGCTGAAGGCGCTATCGCCGTCAAGGCCGACGGTCAGGCCGCGGTCCTAATCGAAGTCAACTCGCAGACCGACTTCCTGGCTCTGCAGGACGACTTCAAGAACTTCGTCACCAGCAGTGTGGACAAGGCATTCGCCGACAAGCTGACCGATGTCGCTCCGCTGATCGAGGCTCAGGAAGCCGAGCGTACCGCTCTGGTTGCCAAAGTAGGCGAAAACGTCAACATCCGTCGCCTTGTGCGCGTTGAGGGTGACGTTGTCGGTTCCTACCTGCACGGCAACAAGATTGGTGTTGCCGTTGTCCTGAACGGCGGCGACGTCGAGCTGGCCAAAGACATCGCGATGCACGTTGCTGCAAGCAACCCGGAGTTCCTGCTGCCAAGCGATGTTTCGGCTGAAGCAATCGAGCGCGAGAAGGCTGTCTTCCTGCAACTGAACGAAGAGAAGCTCAAGGGCAAGCCTGCCGATATCGCCGAGAAGATGGTTGCTGGCCGTATCTCCAAGTTCCTGGCAGAAGCCAGTCTGGTCGAGCAGGCGTTCGTCAAGAACCCTGAGGTCAAGGTCGGTGAGCTGGCCAAGAAGGCCGGCGCTGAAATCGTTTCCTTCACTTACTTCAAAGTAGGCGAAGGCATCGAGAAGCCGGTCGACAACTTTGCTGAAGAAGTTGCTGCCCAGCTGGCCGCCAGCAAGCAGTAATCGGTTTTTCGGCATGTGCCCCAAAGAGGCTGCCCGTTTACGCGGGCGGCCTCTTTGCCGAATAAGGGGTGACGAATAAAGTATCGGTCGTTTCAACGAACGGCCGTTGGCGCTGTCGAAGTGCCGGATAACTGCAGCCCTCAGAGGCGCTGCTGACGAATTTCATATCGCCGCAGGAGAGACTTGCAATGGCTCAGCAGACAACTGGTCGCCAACCTCGCTACAAACGCATTCTGCTCAAACTTAGCGGCGAAGCCCTGATGGGCTCGGAAGATTTCGGCATCGATCCCAAGGTGCTCGATCGCATGGCGCTGGAAGTCGGCCAACTGGTCGGTATCGGCGTGCAGGTTGGTCTGGTGATCGGTGGTGGCAACCTGTTCCGTGGCGCGGCGCTGTCCGCAGCCGGCATGGATCGCGTCACCGGCGACCACATGGGCATGCTGGCCACCGTGATGAACGCGCTGGCCATGCGTGATGCGCTGGAGCGCTCGAACATCCCGGCCATCGTCATGTCGGCGATCTCCATGGTCGGCGTGACCGATCACTATGACCGCCGCAAGGCCATGCGCCACCTGAAGACCGGTGAGGTGGTGATTTTCGCTGCTGGCACCGGCAACCCCTTCTTTACCACCGATTCGGCTGCCTGCCTGCGCGCCATCGAAATCGATGCGGACGTGGTACTGAAGGCGACCAAGGTCGATGGCGTGTACACTGCCGACCCGTTCAAGGACCCGCATGCCGAGAAGTTCGAGCGCCTGACCTATGACGAGGTGCTCGATCGCAAGCTGGGCGTGATGGATCTGACCGCCATCTGCCTGTGCCGCGATCACAACATGCCGCTGCGGGTTTTCAACATGAACAAGCCCGGCGCACTGCTTAACGTTGTAGTGGGTGGCGCCGAAGGAACTCTGATCGAGGAGGATGCACAATGATCAACGACATCAAGAAAGACGCTCAGGAGCGCATGGGCAAGTCCCTGGAATCGCTGGGTCGTAACCTGGCCTCCATTCGAACCGGTCGTGCCCACCCAAGCATTCTCGATAGCATCAAGGTGCCGGCCTGGGGTAGCGACATGCCGCTCAATCAGGTGGCAGCGATCACCGTTGAGGATGCGCGCACCCTGAAGATCGTTGCGCATGACAAGACTCTCAGTGCCGCCATCGAGAAGGCCATCATGACCTCCGATCTGGGTCTGAATCCGAGCAGCGCCGGTACCACCATTCGCGTGCCGATGCCTGCGCTGACCGAGGAAACCCGCAAGGGCTATACCAAGCAGGCGCGTGGCGTCGCCGAAGATGCCAAGGTCGCTGTGCGCAACGTGCGTCGTGATGCCCTGGCCGAGCTGAAGAAACTGTCCAAAGCCAAGGAAATCAGCGAGGACGAAGAGCGTCGCGCCGCTGACGAGCTGCAGAAGATCACCGACAAGTTCATCGGTGATGTCGACAAGGCGCTCGAGGTCAAAGAAGCGGACCTGATGGCCGTTTGACGGCTGGGCGCCCATACATGGACAAGAACAAGCAGGGGGCGGTGCCGCGGCATGTCGCCATCATCATGGATGGCAACAATCGTTGGGCGAAGAAGCGCCTGTTGCCGGGTGTGGCTGGGCACAAGGCCGGGGTCGATGCGGTTCGCGCAGTGATCGAGGTGTGTGCCGAGTCGGGCGTCGAGGTACTGACCCTGTTCGCCTTCTCCAGCGAGAACTGGCAGCGTCCGGCCGACGAGGTCGGTGCGCTGATGGAGTTGTTCCTGGGGGCGCTGCGTCGTGAGGCCAGGCGCCTGCTGGATAACGACATCAGCCTGCGCATCATTGGTGATCGCTCGCGTTTTCATCCCGAGTTGCAGGCCGCCATGCGCGAAGCCGAGCTGCTGACGGCTGGCAATCGTCGTTTCATCCTGCAGATCGCGGCCAACTACGGCGGTCAGTGGGATATCGCCCAGGCCGCTCAGCGCCTGGCGCGTGAAGTGCAGGCGGGTCATTTGCAGCCCGAGGACATCACCCCGCAATTGATCCAGGGCTGTCTGGCTACCGGTGACCTGCCTCTGCCCGACCTGTGCATCCGTACGGGCGGCGAGCGCCGCATCAGTAACTTCCTTCTTTGGCAGTTGGCTTATAGCGAGCTGTACTTCTCCGACCTCTATTGGCCGGACTTCAAGCACGAGGCCATGCGCAAGGCGCTGGCTGATTTCGCTACCCGCCAGCGTCGCTTCGGCAAGACCAGCGAGCAGGTGGAAGCTGAGGCGCGCTCTTAATGTTGAAACAACGAATCATCACGGCGCTGGTGCTGTTGCCCATCGCCCTGGGCGGTTTTTTTCTGCTCGACGGCGGTGCCTTTGCCCTGTTCATCGGTGCGGTAGTCACGTTGGGG
This sequence comes from Pseudomonas chaetocerotis, assembly GCF_015712105.2. Lineage (NCBI taxonomy): Bacteria > Pseudomonadati > Pseudomonadota > Gammaproteobacteria > Pseudomonadales > Pseudomonadaceae > Pseudomonas > Pseudomonas chaetocerotis. Next base: position 104,786 of record NZ_JACFYX020000015.1, on the reverse strand, counting down.
GCCTGGGAATGGGCGCGCCTGGCGGGGTTCGAGGCACAGCCCAAACGCGTAGCCTATGCCGCAGTGGTGGCCGTGTTGCTCGGTGCGCTTTACCTGGTTCCGGTGTTCGCGCCAGTGCTGTTGGCGGTGGCGGTGTTGTGGTGGTTGGCAGCGACCTTCCTGGTGCTGACCTACCCCGATAGCAGTCGTTACTGGGGTGGTGTGCCGGGGCGTTTGCTGATCGGCTTGCTGATCCTGCTGCCGGCCTGGCAGGGGCTGATCCTGCTCAAGCAGTGGCCGCAGGCCAATGCGCTGATCATCGCGGTGATGGTGCTGGTCTGGGGGGCGGACATCGGCGCCTATTTCTCCGGTAAGGCCTTCGGCAAGCGCAAGCTGGCGCCCAAGGTCAGCCCGGGCAAGAGTTGGGAGGGGCTCTATGGTGGCCTCGCAGCCAGCCTGTTGATCACCCTGTTGGTCGGGCTGCAGCAAGGCTGGTCCGTCAGTGGGCTGCTGCTGACTCTGGCAGGTGCTGCTGTGGTGGTGCTGATTTCCGTGGTTGGCGATCTGACCGAGAGCATGTTCAAGCGTCAGTCCGGGATCAAGGACAGCAGCAATCTGCTGCCGGGGCATGGTGGAGTGCTGGATCGCATCGACAGTCTGACGGCGGCCATTCCGCTGTTCGCTGCATTGCTCTGGCTGGCAGGCTGGGGTTCGCTGTGAGCGCAGTGCAGCAGGTCACCGTGCTGGGGGCGACCGGGTCCATCGGCCTCAGTACGCTGGATGTGATTGCGCGCCATCCCGGGCGCTACAGCGTTTTCGCGCTGACGGGCTTTTCGCGCCTGGCAGAGTTGCAGGTGTTGTGCGTGCAGCATCGGCCGCGCTACGCGGTGGTGCCTGATGACGTTTCTGCGCTTGAGTTGCAGAACAATCTGCTTGCTGCCGGGCTGGCGACCGAGGTACTGGTCGGCGAAGCAGGGCTGTGCGCGGTATCTGCCGACGCCGCCGTCGATTGCGTGATGGCGGCCATCGTTGGCGCTGCAGGCCTCAAGCCAACGCTGGCGGCGGTGCAGGCCGGCAAGAAAGTGCTGCTGGCGAACAAGGAAGCGCTGGTGATGTCCGGCGCCTTGTTCATGCAGGCGGTCAAGCAGAGTGGGGCGGTGCTGTTGCCTATCGACAGTGAACACAACGCCATTTTCCAGTGCTTGCCCGGTGACTATTCGCGAGGGCTTCCAGCTGTTGGTGTGCGTCGCGTACTGCTGACGGCTTCTGGTGGGCCTTTTCGCGAAACGCCGTTGGCCGATCTGGAGTGCGTCACTCCAGAGCAGGCCTGTGCGCATCCGAACTGGTCGATGGGGCGCAAGATATCGGTCGATTCGGCCAGCATGATGAACAAGGGGCTCGAGTCGATCGAGGCCTGCTGGTTGTTCGATGCCCGCCCCGAGCAGATCGAAGTGGTCATCCATCGGCAGAGCGTGATTCATTCGCTGGTCGATTATATCGACGGGTCGGTGCTGGCCCAGTTGGGTAATCCGGATATGCGCACGCCCATCGCTCATGCGTTGGCCTGGCCGGAGCGCATCGACTCGGGCGTATCGCCTCTGGACCTGTTTGCCGTCGGTCGTCTGGATTTCGAGCGCCCCGACGAGCAGCGTTTTCCCTGTCTGCGCCTGGCGCGGGAGGCGGCGCAGGCCGGTGGCAGTGCACCGGCGATGCTCAACGCCGTCAATGAGGTGGCGGTCGAGGCTTTCCTGCAGCGGCGCATCCGTTTCGTGGATATCGCGCGTATGATTGAGTCCGTGTTGAACGCCCAGCCTGTGCAGGCTGTCGAAGCGCTCGATGCGGTATTCGAGGCCGATGCCCGTGCGCGTGAACTGGCTGGGCAGTGGCTAGCTGGTCGTTGATGACGCCCGTATCGGCCTGGCCGGAACTTGAGCGGCTCGTAGAGCTGGAGAAGTGAAATGAGTGGGTTGTACATGCTGCTTGGCACCCTGATCGCACTGGGTGTCCTGGTGACCTTTCACGAGTACGGACACTTCTGGGTTGCTCGGCGTTGTGGCGTCAAGGTACTGCGCTTCTCCGTTGGCTTCGGCACACCGCTGTTGCGCTGGCACGATCGCCAGGGCACTGAATTCGTGGTGGCGGCCATTCCGCTGGGCGGTTACGTCAAGATGCTCGACGAGCGCGAGGGCGATGTACCACCTGAGCTCGTCGAGCAGTCCTTCAATCGCAAGAGCGTGCGTCAGCGCATCGCTATCGTGGCTGCAGGTCCTCTGGCCAATTTCCTGCTGGCGTTGTTGTTCTTCTGGTTCGTCGCCATGCTCGGCAGTCAGCAGGTGCGGCCGGTTATCGGTGGTGTGCAGCCGGACAGCCTGGCGCAAGTGGCCGGGCTGCGTGCAGGGCAGGAGATCGTTGCGGTCAACGGCGAGGCCACCAGCGGCTGGGCGGCGGTCAATCTGCAACTGGTAAGTCGTCTGGGTGAGAGCGGTACGCTCGATCTGCGTGTGCTCGAGCCGGGCTCTACCGTCGAGACGTCCAAGCAGGTGCAGTTGGACAACTGGCTGCGCGGTGCCGACGAGCCGGACCCGATTGGCTCGCTGGGCATTCGTCCCTGGCGTCCGGTGCTGGAGCCGGTGCTGGCAGAGGTCGATTCCAAGGGGCCTGCCCATGCAGCGGGTCTGCAAGCCGGAGATCGACTGCTGGCGCTCGATGGTGAGCCGCTAGCCGATTGGCAGGACCTGGTCGACCGTGTGCGGGCATTGCCGGGCGAAGCGGTCACGTTGCGCTTCGAGCGCGCCGGGCAAGCGCAGGACGTGCAGCTGACGCTGGCTTCGCGCGTAGAAGGGGAAGCCCGCAGTGGCTACCTGGGTGCGGGTGTGCAGGGCGTCGAATGGCCGCCGGAGATGCTTCGTGAGGTGCGCTTCGGTCCGCTCGAGGGGGTTGTCGAAGGCATGCGGCAAACCTGGTCCATGAGCCTGCTGACCCTCGATTCGCTGAAGAAAATGCTGTTCGGAGAGCTCTCGGTAAAAAACTTGAGTGGGCCGATAACCATTGCTAAAGTGGCGGGCGCTTCAGCTGAGTCAGGGCTGGGGGATTTCCTGAAATTCCTTGCATATCTGAGTATTAGCTTGGGGGTTCTCAATCTGCTGCCCATTCCCGTACTGGATGGTGGGCATCTGCTGTTTTATCTGGTCGAGTGGGTGCGTGGTCGCCCCTTGTCTGAGCGGGTTCAGGGTTGGGGGATGCAGATCGGCATCAGTCTGGTCATCGGGGTCATGTTGCTTGCCCTGGTCAACGACCTCAGCCGCCTGTGAGCATTGCTGAATACGTTCTTGAGATTTAAAAGAAGTGTCGCTTGAGCGGCAGTTTTTATCGTCAGTTGGAATAAGAAAGGACTTCATGAAACGTCTGCTGCTACCTGCGGTACTGTCCGCATTGATGATCGCCGAAGTTCACGCCGAGTCCTTCACCATCTCCGATATACGCGTCAACGGCCTGCAGCGGGTATCCGCCGGCAGCGTATTCGGCGCACTGCCCCTGAATGTGGGCGAACAGGTCGATGATCGCCAGTTGGTCGATGCCACTCGCTCCCTGTTCCGTACCGGCTTCTTCCAGGATATCCAGCTCGGTCGCGATGGCGACGTGCTGGTGGTTACCGTGGTCGAGCGTCCTTCCATCTCCGGTATCGAGATCGAAGGCAACAAGGCCATCACCACCGAAGATCTGCTCAAGGGCCTGAACCAGTCTGGTCTGGCCGAGGGCGAGATCTTCCAGCGTGCCACCCTCGAGGGTGTACGCAACGAGCTGCAGCGCCAGTATGTCGCTCAGGGGCGCTATTCGGCCGAGATCGAAGCCGAAGTGATTCCGCAGCCGCGTAACCGCGTGGCGCTGAAGATCACCATCAACGAAGGCACCGTTGCTGCCATCTCCCACATCAACGTGGTCGGCAACACCGTGTTCTCCGATGAAGATCTGGTCGACCTGTTCGAGCTCAAGACCACCAACTGGTTGTCGTTCTTCAAGAACGACGACAAGTATGCCCGCGAGAAACTGTCCGGTGACCTCGAGCGTCTGCGCTCCTACTACCTGGACCGCGGCTACATCAACATGGATATCAGCTCCACCCAGGTATCCATCACCCCGGACAAGAAGCACGTCTACATCACCGTCAACGTCGAAGAGGGCGAGAAGTACAGCGTCCGTGACGTGAAACTGTCCGGTGACCTCAAGGTCCCGGAAGAAGACGTGCGTGCACTGCTGCTGGTCAAGGAAGGGCAGGTCTTCTCACGCAAGATCATGACCACCACCAGTGAGCTGATCACCCGCCGCCTGGGTAACGAAGGCTATACCTTCGCCAACGTCAACGGCGTGCCGGAAGCGCACGACGAGGACAACACCGTCTCGATCACCTTCTTCGTCGATCCGGGCAAGCGCGCCTACGTCAATCGCATCAATTTCCGTGGCAACACCAAGTCCGAAGACCAGGTACTGCGCCGCGAAATGCGCCAGATGGAAGGTGGCTGGGCCTCGACCTACCTGATCGACCAGTCCAAGGTGCGTCTGGAACGTCTGGGCTTCTTCAAGGAAGTCAACGTCGAAACCCCGCAGGTGCCGGGTACCGATGATCAGATCGACGTCAACTACAGCGTCGAAGAGCAGCCGTCCGGCTCCATCACTGCCAGCGTCGGTTTCGCCCAGAACGCCGGTCTGATCCTCGGTGGTTCGATCAGCCAGAACAACTTCCTCGGTACCGGTAACCGCGTCAGCATCGGCCTGACCCGTAGCGAATACCAGACCCGATACAGCTTCGGCTTCGTTGACCCCTACTGGACCGTCGATGGTGTCAGCCTGGGTTACAACGCCTTCTACCGCACCACCGATTACGATGAGCTCGACGTCGACGTATCCAGCTACTCGGTCGACAGCCTGGGTGCAGGTATCAACATCGGCTATCCGATCAGCGAAACTGCGCGTCTGACCTACGGCCTGACCGTGCAGCAGGACAGCATCGACACCGGCCGTTACACCGTCGACGAGATTTTCGATTTCATTGACGCCGAGGGTGACAATTACCTGAACTTCAAGGGTTCCATCGGTTGGTCCGAGTCGACCCTGAACCGTGGTGTGCTGGCCAACCGTGGTCATTCGCAGAGCCTGGTGCTGGAAACCACACTGCCAGGTAGCGATCTGTCGTTCTACAAGCTCGACTACCGTGGTCAGCTGTTCACCCCGATCAGCGACAACTACACCCTGCGCTTCCATACCCAGCTGGGTTATGGCGACAGCTATGGCTCTACCGCTGAGCTGCCGTTCTACGAACACTACTACGCGGGTGGCTTCAACTCGGTGCGTGGCTTCGAGGACAGCAGTCTGGGCCCACGCAGCACGCCTAGCACGGGTACCAAGCCCGGCACACTGGCTGACCCGGATCAGGATCCGCTGCCGTTCGGTGGTAATGTTCTGGTGCAGGGCGGTGTGGAGATGCTGTTCCCGCTGCCGTTCGTCAAGGATCAGCGTTCGCTGCGTACCGCCTTGTTCTGGGACGTGGGTAACGTCTTCGATACCAACTGCTCGTCGACTCAGAAGAGGCTCAGCGAGAGCTGCGACATCGATTTCAGTAACCTGGCCAGCTCCGTGGGTGTTGGTCTGACCTGGATCACTGCGCTGGGCCCGTTGAGCTTCAGTCTGGCCATGCCGATCAAGAAGCCGGATGATGCCGATACTCAGGTATTCCAGTTCTCTCTGGGGCAAACCTTCTAATCTCGTTTCACAGAAAGCCAACAGTTTTGTTGCAGGAGTGCATTGTGCGTAAGTTGACTCAACTGGTTCTGTTCACCGCCGCCCTGATCGCCACTCCGGCGTTCGCCGAGATGAAGGTGGCCGTGCTGAACTATCAGATGGCGCTGCTCGAGTCGGATGCGGCCAAGCGTTACGCAGTCGATGCCGAGAAAAAATTCGGCCCGCAGCTGAACAAGCTCAAGACGCTGGAAAGTGACGCCAAGCGCATCCAGGATCGTATGGTCAAGGACGGCGAGAAGATGCAGCAGGCCGAGCGCGAGCGCCTTGAACTCGAATTCAAGCAGAAGGCCCGTGACTTCCAGTTCCAGTCCAAGGAGCTGAACGAAGCCAAGGCCATCGCTGACCGTGAGATGCTGGCCAAGCTCAAGCCGAACCTGGACAAGGCCGTCGAAGAAGTGATCAAGAACGGTAACTTCGACCTGGTGCTCGAGCGCGGTGCGGTGATCGATGTCAAACCTCAGTACGACATCACTCGCCAGGTCATCGAGCGCATGAATCAGATGCGTTGAGCATGACTGCGACATTTACCCTCGGCCAATTGGCCGAGCGCCTGGGCGCCACCTTGCGTGGCGCCGAAGCTAAGGTCATCACGGGCCTGGCCACCTTACAGGAGGCCGGGCCCGAACAATTGAGCTTCCTGGCCAATGCCCAGTACCGCAAGTTCTTGGCGCAAACCCAGGCTGGTGCCGTGCTGCTGACCGCAGCCGATGCCGAAGCGTACGCTGGCGATGCCTTGATCGTTGCCAACCCTTATCTGGCCTACGCCCAGCTCTCGCACCTGTTCGACCGCAAGCCCAAGGCCGCTCCCGGCATCCATGCTACTGCCCAGGTTGCAGGCGATGCTGAGGTCGATCCGACTGCCAGCATCGGCGCCTTTGCGGTGATCGAGAGCGGCGCGCGTATCGGCGCCGAGGTCAGCGTCGGTGCGCACTGCGTGGTCGGTGCGCGCAGCGTGATCGGGGAGGGTGGTTGGCTGGCTCCGCGCGTGACGCTGTACCACGATGTGCAGATCGGCAAGCGTGTGGTGATCCAGTCCGGCGCGGTGATCGGCGGTGAAGGCTTCGGCTTCGCCAATGAGAAGGGCGTCTGGCAGAAGATCGCGCAGATTGGAGGGGTGACCATCGGTGATGACGTCGAGATCGGCGCCAACACCACGGTGGATCGCGGTGCGCTGTCCGATACCTTGATCGGCAATGGCGTGAAGCTGGATAACCAGATCATGATCGCGCACAACGTACAGATTGGTGACAACACTGCCATGGCCGGCTGCTGCGGTATTTCCGGTAGTACCAGGGTCGGCAAGAACTGCATGATCGCTGGCGGTGTGGGCATGGTGGGTCATATCGAGGTGTGCGACAACGTGTTCGTCACTGGCATGACCATGGTGACCCGTTCGATCACCGAACCGGGCGCTTATTCTTCAGGGACTGCCATGCAACCGGCGGGCGAGTGGAAGAAGAGTGCGGCCCGTATTCGTCAGTTGGATGATATGGCCAAGCGACTGCGTGAGCTGGAAAAACAGCTGGCCGCCGTGACCCAGACGGCAAACGTCTCATCTGATGCCTGAGCACGGTGTGACCGTGCTCTTTTCTTTTCTTACAGGCTTAACCGGACATGATGGACATCAACGAAATTCGTGAATATTTGCCGCACCGCTATCCGTTCCTGCTGGTGGACCGCGTGGTGGACCTGGACGTCGAAGGCAAGCAGATTCGCGCCTATAAGAATGTCAGCATCAATGAGCCGTTCTTCAACGGCCATTTCCCCGAGCACCCGATCATGCCGGGCGTTCTGATCATCGAAGCCATGGCCCAGGCGGCCGGTATCCTCGGTTTCAAGATGATGGGCGTGAAGCCGGCCGATGGCACCCTGTATTACTTCGTCGGTTCCGACAAGCTGCGCTTCCGCTCGCCGGTGCTGCCGGGCGATCAACTGACGTTGGAAGCCAAGTACCTGAGCGACCGTCGCAGCATCTGGAAATTCGAGTGCCGAGCGACTGTCGATGGCAAGGAAGTCTGCTCCGCTGAAATCATCTGCGCGGAACGCAAGCTATGAGTTTGATTGACCCCCGCGCGATCATCGACCCCAGTGCCAGATTGGCCGACGACGTCGTCGTTGGCCCTTGGAGCATTGTCGGGGCCGATGTGGAAATTGGCGAGGGTACAGTCATCGGCCCGCACGTCGTGCTCAAAGGGCCGACCGTGATCGGCAAGCACAACCGCATCTACCAGTTCTCTTCGGTCGGTGAAGACACGCCAGACCTGAAATACAAGGGCGAAGCGACGCGTCTGGTGATCGGTGATCACAACACCATTCGTGAGGGGGTCACCATTCACCGTGGTACCGTGCAGGATCGCAGCGAAACCACCATTGGCGACCACAACCTGATCATGGCCTATGCCCATATCGGCCATGACAGTGTGATCGGTAATCATTGCATTCTGGTCAACAACACGGCACTGGCTGGACATGTCTGGGTCGATGACTGGGCGATTCTGTCCGGTTATACCCTGGTGCATCAGTTCTGCCGCATTGGTGCGCACAGCTTCTCGGGCATGGGCACTGCGATTGGCAAGGATGTGCCAGCTTTCGTTACCGTATTCGGTAACCCGGCCGAGGCGCGCAGCATGAACTTCGAGGGCATGCGTCGTCGTGGTTTCTCCAACGAGGCCATCGCCGCGTTGCGCAAAGGCTACAAGCTGGTTTATCGCCAGGGACTGACCGTCGAGCAGGCACTGGCCGAGCTGGCCGAATCTGCTGCTCAGTTCCCGGAAGTGGCGATCTTCCGTGATTCGATCCAGGCCTCCACGCGCGGCATCACCCGCTGATTCCTATGAACAGACCTCTTCGCGTCGCACTGGTCGCCGGTGAGGCGTCCGGTGACATTCTCGGCTGCGGCCTGATGCAGGCCATCAAGCAGCGCTATCCAGATGCCGAGTTCATCGGTGTTGGCGGCGCGCGAATGGAAGCCGAAGGCCTCAAATCCTATTTCCCGATGGAGCGCCTGGCCGTGATGGGCCTGGTCGAGGTGCTGGGGCGTCTATTCGAGCTGCTGGGGCGCCGTCGGCAACTGGCCCGCGACCTGATCGCCGCGCAGCCTGATGTGTTCATCGGTATCGATGCGCCCGACTTCAACCTGGGGCTGGAGCTCAAGCTGCGTCGTGCCGGCGTCAAGACCGTGCACTACGTCAGCCCTTCGGTCTGGGCCTGGCGGCAGAAGCGCGTGCTGAAGATCCGTGAAGCCTGCGATTTGATGTTGACCCTGTTCCCGTTCGAGGCGCAGTTCTACGACGCGCATCAGGTGCCGGTGCGCTTCGTGGGTCATCCGCTGGCCGATGCGATTCCGCAGCAGGCTGATCGTGCTGTCGCGCGGGAGACGTTGGACCTGCCGCCGGACGAGCCGGTGGTGGCCCTGATGCCCGGCAGTCGTGGCGGTGAAGTCGCGCGTCTCGGGGAGCTGTTTCTGGATGCAGCGATTCGTCTGCGCGCACTGCGCCCTGGTATTCATTTCCTGCTGCCTTGCGCCACACCCGAGCGCCGTGAGCAGTTGGAACAGATGCTGGCCGGGCGTGATTTGCCGTTGACGCTGCTCAATGGTCGCTCCCACGAGGCGCTGGCTGCTTGCGACGCGGTACTGATCGCTTCTGGTACCGCGACCCTGGAAGCGCTGCTGTACAAACGGCCGATGGTGGTGGCGTACCGTGTAGCGCCGCTGACCTATCGCATCCTCAAGCGCCTGGTGAAGAGCCCCTATATCTCGCTGCCCAATCTGCTGGCCGAGCGCCTGCTGGTCCCTGAGCTGATTCAGGATGCGGCGACTCCAGAGGCGCTGGCTCAGGCCGTGGCGCCGTTGATCGACGGCGGGCAGGTTCAGACTGAAGGCTTCGACGTGATTCACCGAGCGCTGCGTCGCGATGCGTCGTTGTCAGCTGCCGATGCGGTGCTCAAACTGGCCGGACGCGCCTGATGCAACTGGGGTTGGACTTTACCCTGGTAGAAGAGCTGGTCGCCGGCGTCGATGAAGTGGGCCGTGGCCCGCTCTGCGGTGCCGTGGTCACGGCTGCGGTTATCCTCGATCCGGCTCGCCCGATCATCGGCCTGAACGACTCGAAGAAACTCTCCGAGGCACGTCGTGAAGCGCTGTTCGACGAGATTCGCGAGAAAGCTCTGGCTTGGTGCATCGCCCGCGCCGAGGTGGAGGAAATCGACCGCTTGAATATCCTGCATGCCACCATGCTGGCGATGCAGCGCGCCGTCGAAGGACTGAAAGTGACGCCGAAACTGGCGCTGATCGACGGCAATCGTTGCCCGCAGCTGGCGGTGCCGAGCGCCCCGGTCGTGAAGGGCGACAGCCGGGTGCCGGCAATAGCCGCGGCTTCGATCCTGGCCAAGGTCAGTCGCGACCGCGAGATGCTCGAGATGGACCGCCTCTATCCCGGTTACGGCATCGCCGGTCACAAGGGCTACCCCACGCCCGTTCATCTCGAAGCGCTGACACGCCTGGGACCTACACCGATTCATCGGCGTTCCTTCGCCCCGGTGCGCGCCTTGCTGGAAGGCGTTTAGTGACCTAGCCCGGCTGCAATCCGGGAAATGCCGCAGCTGATGAAGCTCTGGCCCTCAGCCAGACCCTCTTAAGCTACAATCCGCGCTTTGTCGTTTTCACCTGCAAGGCCGCCCATGACTCAAGCGTTCGTACACCTGCGTCTGCACACCGAATACTCCCTGGTCGATGGTCTGGTGCGGGTCAAGCCGCTGATCAAGGCCGTCGTCGGGGCCGGCATGCCGGCGGTGGCGGTCACCGACATGAGCAACATGTGCTCGCTGGTGAAGTTCTACAAGACGGCCATGGGCGCCGGGGTCAAGCCGATCTGCGGCGCCGACATCTGGATGGCCAGCGCCGAGGAAGACGGCCCTCTGACGCGCCTGACCCTGCTGGCGATGAACGCCAAGGGCTACCGCAATCTCACCGAACTGATTTCCCGTGGCTGGGCCGAAGGGCAGAGCAACGACCTGGTGATCATCCAGCGTGACTGGGTCAAGGGGGCCGCCGAAGGCCTCATCGCACTATCCGGCGCGCGTGAAGGCGAAGTCGGTCAGGCGCTGCTGGGCGGTGACGAAGCGCTGGCCGAAGTGCGCCTGCGTGAATGGATGGCCGCGTTCCCGGATCGCTTCTATCTGGAAGTGCAGCGTACCAGCCGAGTTGGCGATGAAGAGTACCTGCATGCGGCGGTGGCATTGGCCGATCGCGTCGAGGCGCCGCTGGTGGCGACCAACGATGTGCGCTTCATCAAGCAGGGCGACTTCGAGGCGCACGAAACACGCGTCTGTATCGGTGAAGGTCGTACCCTCGACGACCCCCGCCGGCCACGGCATTACTCCGATCAGCAGTACCTGAAAAGCGCCGCGGAAATGTGGGAGCTGTTCTCCGACCTGCCCGAGGCACTGGAGAACACCGTCGAGATCGCCAAGCGCTGCAATATCGATGTGCAGCTCGGGAAATACTTTCTGCCGGATTTCCCCACGCCCAATGGCATGGGCATCGACGACTACCTGCGCCATGCCTCGTTCGAGGGCCTCGAGGAACGTCTCGAAGTTCTGCTGCCCAAGGACACGCCGGACTATGAGGCCAAGAGGCAGGTCTACATCGACCGCCTCAATTTCGAACTCGATATCATCATCCAGATGGGCTTTCCCGGTTACTTCCTGATCGTGATGGACTTCATCAAGTGGGCCAAGAACAACGGCGTGCCGGTCGGTCCGGGCCGTGGCTCGGGCGCCGGTTCGCTGGTGGCCTACGTACTGAAGATCACCGACCTCGACCCGTTGGCCTATGACCTGCTGTTCGAGCGCTTCCTCAACCCCGAGCGGGTGTCCATGCCCGACTTCGACGTCGACTTCTGCATGGACGGCCGCGACCGGGTGATCGACTACGTGGCCGAGAAATACGGGCGTAACGCGGTGAGCCAGATCATCACCTTCGGCTCGATGGCGGCCAAGGCGGTGGTGCGCGACGTGGCCCGCGCGCAGGGCAAGTCCTATGGCCTGGCCGACCGTCTGTCGAAGATGATCCCCTTCGAAGTGGGCATGACCCTGGAGAAGGCTTACGAGATGGAGGAGCCGCTGCGCGACTTCCTCAAGAACGACGAAGAAGCCGCCGAAATCTGGGACATGTCCCTCAAACTCGAAGGCGTGGTGCGTGGTACCGGTAAACATGCCGGCGGCGTGGTGATCGCGCCGACCAAGCTCACCGACTTCTCGCCGATCGCCTGCGATGAAGAGGGCGGTGGCCTGGTGACCCAGTTCGACAAGGACGACGTCGAGCAGGCCGGCCTGGTCAAGTTCGACTTTCTCGGTCTGCGTACCCTGACCATCATCAAGTGGGCGATGGAGACCATTCACCGCATCCAGAAGCGCGACGGTGCGCCGGACGAGGATCTGGTCAACATCGACTTCATCCCGCTGGATGACAAGAAAACCTACGACATGCTGCAGAAGGCGGAGACCACTGCGGTCTTCCAGCTTGAATCGCGCGGCATGAAGGAGCTGATCAAGAAGCTCAAGCCCGACTGCCTGGAGGACATGATCGCACTGGTGGCGCTGTTCCGTCCGGGCCCGCTGCAGTCCGGCATGGTGGACGACTTCATCAACCGTAAGCACGGCCGTGCTGAGCTGTCCTATCCGCACCCGGACTATCAGTACGCCGGCCTCGAGCCGGTGCTCAAGCCCACCTACGGCATCATCCTGTATCAGGAGCAGGTGATGCAGATCGCCCAGGTCATGGGTGGCTACACCCTGGGGCAGGCGGACATGCTGCGGCGTGCCATGGGCAAGAAGAAGCCCGAGGAGATGGCCAAGCAGCGCGGCGGCTTCATCGAAGGTTGCGCCAGCAATGGCATCGACGCCAATCTGGCGGGTAACATCTTCGATCTGGTGGAGAAATTCGCCGGTTATGGCTTCAACAAGTCGCACTCGGCTGCCTACGGGCTGGTGTCCTACCAGACGGCCTGGCTCAAGGCGCATTACCCGGCGCCGTTCATGGCAGCGGTGCTCTCGGCGGATATGCACAACACCGACAAGGTGGTGATCCTGGTCGAGGAGTGCCGCAACATGAAGTTGCGCATCGATCCGCCGGACGTGAACGTGTCCGAGTTCAAGTTCACCGTCAACGACGACGGTCGTATCGTCTACGGCCTGGGTGCGGTCAAGGGCGTGGGCGAGGGGCCGGTCGAGGCCATCGTCGAATGCCGCGCCGAAGGCGGACCGTTCAAGGATCTGTTCGACTTCTGCAATCGCGTCGACCTCAAGCGCATCAACAAGCGCACCCTTGAAGCGTTGATTCGCAGCGGTGCGCTGGATCGCCTCGGTCCGTGCTATCAGGACGAGCTCAAGGCCTACCAGGCCAGCGTGGACAAGAACCGTGCCGTGCTGCTGGCGTCCATGGAAGAGGCCGTGCAATCCGCCGAACAGACCGCGCGCAGCGCCGAGAGCGGCCACATGGACCTGTTTGGTGGCCTGTTCGCCGAACCCGAGGCGGACGTCTACGCCAATCACCGCAAGGCACGCGAGCTGCCGATCAAGGAGCGTCTGAAAGGCGAGAAGGACACCCTGGGTATCTACCTGTCCGGCCATCCCATCGATGAATACGAAGGCGAGATTCGCCGTTTCGCCCGCCAGCGCATCGTCGAGTTGAAGCCGGCACGCGACACCCAGACCATCGCCGGGATGATCGTCAACCTGCGGGTAATGAAGAACAAGAAGGGCGACAAGATGGGTTTCATCACCCTCGACGACCGCTCCGGGCGTATCGAAGCCTCCCTGTTCGCCGATGCCTTCGCCAGCAACCAGGCGTTGCTGCAGAACGATGCGTTGGTGGTGGTCGAGGGCGAAGTCAGCAACGACGACTTCTCCGGTGGCCTGCGTCTGCGTGCCAAGCGCGTGATGAGCCTGGAAGAGGCGCGTACGGGGCTGGCCGACAGCCTGCGGGTGAAGGTTGCCAGTGAGGCATTGAAGGGTGATCGGCTGCGCTGGCTGGCCGAGCTGTGCAGCAAGCACAAGGGCGCCTGTCCGGTGACGCTGGACTACAGTGGCGAGGAGGCACGGGCCTTGCTTCAATTCGGCGATGCCTGGCGAATCGACCCGGCTGACACTTTGATTCAGGCATTGCGTGACCAGTTCGGGCGCGACAACGTCTTTTTGCACTACCGCTGATGCAAGAGGGGAAAATCCCCCTTTGTGTTGGCATCGACACCTGCGGGTGTCGACCCGCTGCGTCCTATCCCTTAAGGTAGGACGCCTAATGGATACAGCTCCCCGGCCACTTGGCCGTCGACGCAAGACGGATGACTATGAACCCGAATTTCCTCGATTTCGAACAGCCGATCGCCGACCTGCAAGCCAAGATCGAAGAGCTACGCCTGGTTGGTAACGACAACTCGCTGAATATCGGCGATGAGATTGCCCGCCTGCAGGACAAGAGCAGCACCCTGACCGAAAGCATTTTCGGCAACCTGACCAGCTGGCAGATCGCCCAGTTGGCACGCCATCCGCGTCGCCCGTACACCCTGGATTACATCCAGCACATCTTCACTGAGTTCGATGAACTGCACGGCGATCGCCACTTCTCCGACGACGCTGCCATCGTCGGTGGCATTGCCCGTCTGGGCGAACAGCCGGTGATGATCATCGGCCACCAGAAAGGCCGTGAAGTGCGCGAGAAGGTGCGCCGCAACTTCGGCATGCCGCGTCCGGAAGGCTACCGCAAGGCCTGCCGCCTGATGGAAATGGCCGAACGCTTCAAGATGCCGATCCTCACCTTCATCGACACCCCCGGCGCCTACCCGGGCATCGATGCCGAGGAGCGCGGCCAGAGCGAGGCCATCGCCTGGAACCTGCGCGTGATGGCGCGCCTGAAAACCCCGATCATCGCCACCGTCATTGGTGAGGGTGGGTCCGGTGGTGCGCTGGCCATCGGCGTCTGCGACCAGTTGAACATGCTGCAGTACTCCACCTACTCGGTGATCTCACCGGAAGGTTGCGCCTCGATTCTCTGGCGTACCGCCGAGAAGGCGCCGGATGCCGCCGAAGCCATGGGCATTACCGCCGAGCGGCTGAAGGATCTGGGTATTGTTGATCAGGTCATCGCCGAGCCTCTGGGTGGCGCGCACCGTGACCCGGCGGCGGCTTCGGAGTCGATCCGCCAGGAACTGATCAAGCAGCTGGCCAGCCTGCAGAAGCACGACACCGAGGCACTGCTCAAGCGTCGCTATGACCGACTGATGAGTTACGGCATCGCCTGAGTTCGGGCTAATGTGCCTGGCGTAGATGGCTTTTGTAGGGTGTCGCGGGGCCGCCCAGGCTGTGCGCACCAATGACGGTAGCGCCGGTATTTGGGCGCGCATGGCGCACCCTACTTAATTTCATTGCACATCACCACGGGCCTTCGGGCCCGTTGTTGTTTAAGCTTCGCTGATGACTGCTCTCGAACTTCGCTTACGCCAGGCCCTGCAGCCCTGGCGCGCGGCCCCGGCGTGGCGCATTGCCTTTTCTGGCGGCCTGGATTCCAGCGTGCTGGTGCACCTGCTCGCCGACTGGGCCCGGCGCGAGAACCTGCCGCCGATTTCTGCCATTCATGTCCATCATGGTCTGCAGGCTGCGGCCGACGCCTGGCCCGAGCATTGCGCGCGTGTCTGCGAGCATTTGCGCATCGCTCTCGACGTTGTCAGGGTTCAGGTCGCGCCAGGTGCCAGCGTGGAGCAGGCTGCACGTAGTGCGCGTTATCAGGCTTTCAGCGAGCGGCTGGGCACGGGCGATGTGTTGCTCAGTGCCCAGCACCGCGATGATCAGGCCGAAACCCTGTTGTTTCGCCTGTTGCGCGGTGCTGGTGTGCGCGGGCTGGCGGCGATGCCGGCCAGTCGGCCGTTGGGGCAGGGCAGGCTGGTTCGGCCGCTGCTCGACTGTTCCCGGGCTGAGCTGCAGGCCTATGCGCAGGGGCATGGCATTGCCTGGATCGAGGACCCGAGCAATGCCGACGAACGGTTAAGTCGCAACTTCCTGCGGCGGCGGGTGATGCCAGTGCTGGCTGAGCGCTGGCCGCAGGCCTCGATCAGTCTGGCGCGCAGCGCAAGCCATCTGTCGGAGGCTCAGCAGTTGCTGGGAGAGTTGGCCGAGATGGACCTGGCGGCTGCCCGCGGCGTTTCGGCATGTCCCTGGCTGCCACTGCCCTCTCTGGATTTGTCGGCGGTGAGCGCTCTGAGCGATGCACGTCAGCGCAATCTGCTGCGTCACTGGTTGGCGCCGCTGACGCGCATGCCCGACAGCGATCACTGGGCAGGTTGGTGCGATCTGCGTGATGCAGGTCTGGATGCGGCGCCGATCTGGAAGCTGGCCGATGGTGAGTTGCACCGTGCCGATGGTCGGCTCTGGTGGCTCAGTGGTCAGTGGCTGCGGCCACTCGATCCTCTCGATCTGCCCTGCGACCGGTTTTGCGCGTCGGTCGCACTTCCCGGCAATGGTCATGTGCATCTACAGGGTGAGTTGCCGCAAGGTCGCTGGCATTTGCGCTATCGCCAGGGTGGTGAGTCGTTGCGGGTGCCGGGGCGTGGCAGTCGTGATCTCAAGCGTCTGCTCAATGAACTGCGCGTGCCGGCATTCGTACGCCCGCGTCTGCCGCTGCTGTTCGAAGGCAGCGAGTTGATGGCGGTGGCGAATCTGTCGCACCCGGCAGGAATCGAGGCGAACGGGGCGCATCTGCACTGGTCGCCGCCTATCTGTGCGCAAGGTTTGAGCTGGTAAGGCCTTTCGGGTAGACTACGCTCCCGTCTTACTACAGCTTTTGCCGACTCCCTCAGGGAGCTTGGCGAGTTTGCCATTGTTCGCACTGATGGCGCTCCTTCGCTTTCCCCGGCGGCACTGACCGCTTAAACGCAGACTTCTAGGGTTTTTCATGACGCGCTACATCTTCGTCACGGGTGGTGTTGTTTCTTCATTGGGGAAAGGCATCGCCTCGGCTTCACTGGCGGCCATCCTGGAGGCGCGGGGCCTGAAGGTCACCATGCTCAAGCTGGACCCTTACATCAACGTCGATCCGGGCACCATGAGCCCATTCCAGCACGGTGAGGTGTTCGTCACCCACGACGGCGCCGAGACCGACCTCGATCTGGGCCACTACGAGCGCTTCATCCGCACCACGATGAGCAAGAGCAACAACTTCACCACCGGCCGCGTGTACGAAGATGTACTGCGCAAGGAGCGCCGTGGTGATTACCTGGGTGCGACCATTCAGGTCATCCCGCACATCACCGACGAAATCAAGCGTCGCATCATCAAGGGCGCCGGCGATGCCGACGTGGCCCTGGTGGAAATTGGCGGTACCGTCGGCGACATCGAATCGCAGCCGTTCCTCGAAGCCATTCGCCAACTGCGCGTGGAAGTGGGCGCCAAGCGTGCGATGCTGATGCACCTGACCCTGGTGCCGTACATCGCCACCGCCGGCGAGACCAAGACCAAACCGACCCAGCATTCGGTCAAGGAGCTGCGCTCCATCGGCCTGCAGCCTGATGTACTGGTATGCCGCTCCGATCATCCGATCGACGTGTCCTCGCGGCGCAAGATCGCCCTGTTCACCAACGTCGAAGAGCGTGCGGTGATCAGCCTGGAAGACGTCGACACCATCTACAAGATTCCGGGCGTGCTGCATGCCCAGGGTCTGGATGACTTCGTCGTCGAGCGTTTCGGTCTGGAGTGCGGCGGTGCTGACCTGTCCGAGTGGGATCGTGTGGTCGATGCCAAGCTCAACCCGGAAAAAGAAGTCACCATCGCCATGGTCGGCAAGTACATGGAGCTGCTGGACGCCTATAAGTCGCTCATCGAGGCGATGAGCCACGCCGGCATCCAGAACCGCACCAAGGTCAATCTGCGTTATATCGACTCCGAAGACATCGAGAACCAGGGCACCGCGCTGCTCGAAGGTGTCGACGCCATCCTGGTGCCCGGCGGCTTCGGTCTGCGTGGCGTGGAAGGCAAGATCAAGACCGTGCAATACGCACGTGAGAACAAGATTCCCTACCTGGGTATCTGCCTCGGCATGCAGGTGGCGGTCATCGAGTACGCCCGTAACGTCGTGGGCTGGAGCGATGCCAACTCCACCGAATTCGACATGGCCAGCCAGCATCCGGTGGTCGGTCTGATCACCGAATGGCAAGACGCCGCAGGCAGTGTCGAGCAGCGCAGCGAGAACTCCGACCTGGGCGGCACCATGCGTCTGGGTGCGCAGGACTGCCAGTTGCAGGGCGGTTCGCTGGTGCACGACTGCTACGGAAAAGACGTGATCGTCGAGCGTCACCGTCACCGTTACGAGGTCAACAACAACCTGCTGCCGAAGCTGACCGAGGCGGGCCTCAAGGTCACCGGTCGTTCCGGCGATGGTGCGTTGGTCGAGGTGGTCGAGGCACCGGATCATCCGTGGTTCGTCGCCTGCCAGTTCCACCCCGAATTCACCTCGACGCCGCGCGATGGTCACCCGTTGTTCAGCGGGTTCGTCAACGCTGCCCTGGCGCACAAAGCGAAAAAGGTCTGATCCATGGCTCAGAAGATCATCAAGGTTCGTGACATCGAGATCGCCAACGACAAGCCGTTCGTGCTGTTCGGTGGCATCAACGTGCTCGAATCGCGTGACCTGGCCATGCAGGCCTGTGAGGAGTACGTGCGGGTGACCGAGAAACTCGGCATCCCCTACGTGTTCAAGGCCAGTTTCGACAAGGCCAACCGTTCCTCCGTCACCTCCTTCCGTGGCCCTGGCCTGGAAGAGGGCATGAAGATCTTCGAGGAAGTGAAGAAGACCTTCGGCGTACCGGTGATCACTGACGTTCACGAACCGCACCAGGCGGCTGCCGTGGCCGAGGTGTGCGACATTATCCAGCTGCCGGCCTTCCTCTCGCGGCAAACCGATCTGGTGGTGGCCATGGCCAAGACCGGCGCGGTAATCAACATCAAGAAGGCTCAGTTCCTCGCGCCGCAGGAAATGAAGCACATCCTGGCCAAGTGCGAAGAGGCCGGTAACGACCAGTTGATCCTCTGCGAGCGTGGTTCCTCCTTCGGTTACAACAACCTTGTGGTGGACATGCTCGGCTTCGGCATCATGAAGCAGTTCGAGTACCCGGTGTTCTTCGATGTGACCCACGCCCTGCAGATGCCAGGTGGTCGCGCCGACTCTGCTGGCGGTCGCCGCGCCCAGGTTACCGACCTGGCCAAGGCTGGCATGAGCCAGGGCCTGGCCGGTCTGTTTCTCGAAGCGCATCCGGACCCGGAAAACGCCAAGTGCGATGGCCCGTGCGCCTTGCGCCTGAACAAGCTGGAGCCGTTCCTCACCCAGCTCAAGCAGCTTGACGATCTGATCAAGAGTTTTCCGCCGATCGAGACTGCCTGAACCGCACGCAATCCGGTAAAGTGCCGCCCCAGAAAAGATCCCCCTGACCCGTGAGTCAGACTGTGTCGTCGACCGCCCCTCGGGGTGGTCGGCGGCCCCGCGCAGCCCGCTGCTGCAGTCTTATCGTCAAACCTTGGAGTGCAAACAACAATGGCAAAGATCGTCGACATCAAGGGTCGTGAGGTTCTCGACTCCCGCGGCAACCCCACCGTGGAAGCGGATGTAATTCTGGAAGGTGGCATTGTCGGCAGCGCGTGCGCTCCGTCCGGTGCTTCCACCGGCTCGCGCGAAGCGCTGGAATTGCGTGATGGTGACAAGAGCCGTTACCTGGGCAAGGGCGTGCTGAAAGCCGTCGCCAACATCAACGGCCCGATCCGCGATCTGCTGCTCGGCAAAGACGCCATCGATCAGAAGGCTCTGGACCGCGCGATGATCGAACTCGACGGTACCGAGAACAAGGCGACTCTGGGCGCCAATGCCATCCTCGCCGTGTCCCTGGCTGCCGCCAAGGCTGCCGCCCAGGCCAAGGGCGTGCCGCTGTACGCGCACATCGCCGATCTGAACGGCACACCGGGCGTCTACTCCATGCCGGTGCCGATGATGAACATCATCAACGGTGGCGAGCACGCCGATAACAACGTCGACATCCAGGAGTTCATGGTGCAGCCGGTTGGCGCCAAGAACTTTGCCGACGCACTGCGCATGGGCGCCGAGATCTTCCACCACCTCAAAGCCGTGCTCAAGGCCCGTGGTCTGAACACTGCCGTAGGTGACGAGGGTGGTTTCGCACCGAACCTGGCCTCCAACGAAGATGCCCTGGCTGCCATCGCCGAGGCCGTGGCCAACGCAGGCTACACCCTGGGCGACGACGTGACCCTGGCGCTGGACTGCGCATCGAGCGAGTTCTACAAGGACGGTCAATACGACCTGGCCGGCGAAGGCAAGGTATTCAGCGGTGAAGGTTTCGCCGACTACCTGGCTGGCCTGACCGAGCGTTACCCGATCATCTCCATCGAAGACGGCATGGACGAGTCCGACTGGGCCAGCTGGAAAGTGCTGACCGACAAGATCGGCGCCAAGGTGCAGCTGGTAGGCGACGACCTGTTCGTCACCAACACCAAGATTCTCAAGCGCGGCATCGACGAGAAGATCGGCAACTCGATCCTGATCAAGTTCAACCAGATCGGCTCGCTGACCGAAACCCTGGAAGCCATCCAGATGGCCAAGGCTGCAGGCTTTACCGCCGTGATTTCGCACCGCAGCGGTGAAACCGAAGACAGCACCATCGCCGACCTGGCCGTGGGCACTGCTGCCGGTCAGATCAAAACCGGTTCGCTGTGCCGCTCTGACCGCGTGTCCAAGTACAACCAGTTGCTGCGTATCGAAGAGCAGTTGGGCGGTAAGGCCCCGTACAAGGGCCGTGCCGAATTCCGCGGTTGATTTGCGCGTGACGGAGAAGGGCGACGCGAGTCGCCCTTTTTTGTAGGCGATGGCTGCTTGGTAGGGTGCGCCGTGGGCATCAGCGTCGATGTCGGATTGCTGGTGCGCACGGCGCACCCTACCATTGCGAACCCGCAGTGCGTTTTATCGGCCTCTGGGAACCAATGCACGGATGCAGGTACCGAAACTCCATGTCACTCATCAGACGGCTTCTTTTCAAGCATGAACGCAGCCCCTACCATGCCGATGACTCTATCTGCGAGCCGCTCCATGCGTAGTCCGTATTGGCTGTTCATCGTGCTGATCCTGTTGCTGGCCGGTCTGCAGTATCGACTGTGGGTCGGCGACGGCAGCCTTGCTGCTGCCAGCCGTCTGCAACAGCAGATCGCTGAACAGAAGGGCGAGAACGAGCGGCTGCTGGAGCGCAACCGCATCCTCGAGGCCGAGGTGATGGAGCTCAAGCGCGGTATGGAGACGGTGGAAGAGCGCGCGCGTCAGGAGTTGGGCATGCTCAAAGAGGGTGAAACCCTCTATCTGCTGACCGAATGACCACGAAATTCTGGCTGGTGATCCCGGCTGCCGGTGTCGGTGCGCGTATGGCCGCCGACCGTCCCAAGCAGTACCTGCAGATTGCCGGTCGCTGCATTCTCGAACACACCCTGTATTGTTTTCTCGACCATCCCGGCCTGTTGGGCGCGGTGGTGTGCGTTTCCGTGGATGACCCGTACTGGCCGCAGTTGCCACTGGCGCGTGATCTGCGTGTCCGCCGGGCACCTGGCGGTCGCGAGCGGGCCGATTCGGTATTGGCGGGGCTGCAAGCGCTACTTGCAGAGGGCGCACGCGCCGAGGATTGGGTGCTGGTGCATGACGCAGCACGACCCAACCTGGCGAGGGAAGACCTTGAGCGCCTGCTGGACAGTCTGGCCGATGATCCGGTCGGCGGCCTGCTGGCAGTGCCGGCGCGCGATACGCTCAAGCGTGCCGCAAGCGACGGACGCGTGGCCGAGACCGTGGATCGCAGCGTGATCTGGCAGGCCTACACGCCGCAGATGTTCCGCTTGGGCGCGCTGCGCGAAGCGCTGGCGCAAGCGCTGAAAGAAGGCGTGGCAGTGACCGATGAAGCCTCGGCCATGGAATGGACGGGGCAAGCGCCACGTCTGATAGAAGGCCGGGCGGACAACCTCAAGGTCACCCGCCCGGAAGATCTGCACTATCTGCAGTCCATATGGCCGCAAGACCGTTGAACTGGATTTACCGCATCAGTGCGTCCAGGGTTTGGCGTCTTTGCCAATAGTGCGATCCAGTGCGTTGGTCAGCTTGTTCATGGCGCCGTCGATCGCCTGCTGCAGTTCACTGGCATCGTGGGAGACCGTCAGTGGATCGCGTCCTTTCATCCGCGCCTCGACCTTGCAGCGTTTGTCTTGTGGGCCACTCTTGAGCGCATTCTCGTCGGAGAGATGAATTTCGATCCGGGTGAGGTGATCCTCATAGCGCTGGAGCTTGTCCCGGATGCGACTGCCAATGCCGTCCCTGAAGTCCATCGAGGAGGTGACGTGCTTACCACTGTTGACCAGAACCTGCATAACCATGTCCTCATGTCGCTGAGTTCGTGAGGCCCCGCATGGGCGGAGTGCATGGAGTGTGACGCGGTCGCCTCGCTCAAGTTTCGCGCCGGCTTGTGACATTCCATGACTGTTCAGCCGGGTGACAGGGTCATTGCACAGCGTCAGGCAGGGCCGCTGTACTCGGCATGCCGGCTCAGGCCCTTGCGCAGCGAGTCGATCAACTGGCGTACCTTGGGCGAGAGATGACGCTGTTGCGGATAGAGCGCCCAGACGGCTGTATTGGGTGGGCGATGCTGCTCCAGCAGAGAGATCAGTCGTCCGCTGCGCAGATGTTCCAATACGTAATAATCCGGCAGCTGGCACAGGCCAAAGCCGCGCAGCGCTGCGTCGAGCACGGCCTGGCCGCTGTTGCAGCGCCAGTTACCCTGTATTCGCACCTGGGTTTCCCGGCCGTTCTCGGCGAAGCTCCAGTGGTCGCTGCTCCCCACCAGGCAGTTGTGTCGGGCCAGCTCGGATAGCGAGTGCGGGCGCCCGTAGCGCTGCAGATAGTCGGGAGCAGCGCACAGATACATTTCGCGAGGTGCGAGACGCGCGGCCATCAGCCGCGAGTCCTGCAGGCGCCCCAGGCGGATGGCCAGGTCCAGGCCTTCGTGCAGCAGATCGAGCTGGTGGTTGGACAGTTCGATTTCCACGCGCAGCTGCGGATGCTGCGCCATGAAATCGTTGACCAGTGGCACGATGAAGCGCTCGCCGTAAGCCACTGCACAGGTCATACGCAACAGCCCCTTGGGTTCAGCGCCGAGATCGCCGACCGCTCGCAGCGCTTCTTCGCGGGCATCCTGCAGGCGCTGGCAGTGTTGCAGGAATAGCTGGCCGGCTTCGGTCAGGGCTACTCGCCGGGTGCTGCGATAAAACAGGCGGCTCTGCAGGCGTTCCTCCAGGCGTGCTACTTGGCGGCTGACCTGCGAGGTGGACAATCCCAGGCGCTCGGCCGCGGCACTGAATTGCCCGCACTCAGCCACGGCGACGAATTCGTCGAGTCCTTCCCAGCGATTCATCGATGCTTCTTCTCCTGTGCTCCCGATTGCATCCGGCTGCACCTGTAGGAGCCCGCTTGCGGGCAATGTAAGGAGGCTCAATATTATCCCTGTACGGCAATAATGTTTTGCTCTGCTGTTGATTATCTCGTATTGGACATGAACTAGACTGCCGACCACTGTCCACGCTCCCTGAGAGAACTGCCATGATCAAGTCTCGTGCTGCCGTCGCCTTCGCCCCGAATGAACCCCTGAAAATCGTCGAAGTCGATGTGGCGCCGCCCAAGGCCGGCGAGGTGCTGGTGCGTATCGTCGCGACCGGCGTCTGCCACACCGACGCCTACACCCTGTCCGGTCAGGACAGCGAGGGCGTGTTCCCCTGCATTCTCGGTCACGAAGGTGGCGGTATCGTCGAGGCAGTGGGCGAGGGCGTTACCTCGCTGGCAGTCGGCGATCATGTGATCCCGCTGTACACCGCCGAATGCGGCGAGTGCAAATTCTGCAAATCCAACAAGACCAACCTGTGCAGCTCGGTGCGTGCCACTCAGGGCAAGGGCCTGATGCCCGATGGCACCAGCCGCTTCTCTTACAACGGCGAGCCGGTCTACCACTACATGGGCTGCTCGACCTTTTCCGAGTACACCGTGCTGCCGGAAGTCTCCCTGGCCAAGATTCCCAAGGATGCACCGCTGGAGAAGGTTTGCCTGCTCGGCTGCGGTGTAACCACCGGTATCGGCGCGGTGCTCAATACCGCCAAGGTCACTGAAGGCTCCACCGTGGCCATTTTCGGCCTGGGCGGCATCGGTCTGGCTGCCATCATCGGCGCCAAGATGGCGAAGGCCTCGCGCATCATCGGTATCGACATCAATCCGGCCAAAGAGGCGGTGGCGCGTGAGCTGGGCATCACCGATTTCGTAAACCCGAAAGAGCACAGCAAGCCTATCCAGGAGGTCATCGTCGAGATGACCGACGGTGGCGTCGACTACAGCTTCGAGTGCATCGGCAACGTGCAGCTGATGCGCGCCGCGCTGGAGTGCTGCCACAAGGGCTGGGGCGAGTCGACCATCATTGGCGTGGCGCCGGCCGGTGCCGAGATCAGCACCCGTCCATTCCAACTGGTAACCGGCCGCGTATGGCGTGGCAGCGCCTTCGGTGGCGTCAAGGGGCGTACCGAGCTGCCCAGCTATGTCGAGAAGTCGCAGAGTGGTGAAATCCCGCTGGATACCTTCATCACTCACAATCTGCCGCTGGAAGACATCAACGAGGCGTTCGAGTTGATGCATGAAGGCAAAAGCATCCGCACCGTCATTCATTTCTGACTTCAGGGTGACCTGACTGTAGGGTGCGCCATGCGCACCCGGATCAAGTGGTGCGCACGGCGCACCCTACGGGAGATGCTCATGACCCTCGAAATCGTTTCCAGCAACAAGAGCTTCGGTGGTTGGCACAAGCGCTATCGCCATCGCTCTAGCAGCCTCAATTGCGACATGGTGTTCGCGGTCTACCTTCCGCCTCAGGCCGAGCAGGGCGCCAAGCTGCCGGTGTTGTACTGGCTCAGTGGTCTGACCTGCACGGACGAGAATTTCATGCAGAAAGCCGGCGCCCAGCGCATGGCCGCCGAGTTGGGGCTGATCATCGTCGCGCCGGACACCAGCCCGCGTGGCGAGGGGGTGGCCGATGACGCCAACGGCGCCTACGACTTCGGTCTGGGTGCCGGCTTCTATGTCAACGCGACCCAGGAACCCTTCGCGCGGCACTACCGCATGTATGACTACGTGGTGCAGGAGTTGCCGGCGCTGATCGAAGCCAACTTCCCGGTTTCGGACAGGCGCGGCATCGCCGGTCACTCCATGGGTGGTCACGGGGCGCTGATCTGCGCGCTAAAGAATCCAGGGCATTATCAGTCGGTGTCAGCGTTTGCGCCGATCAGCAATCCGATGAACTGCCCCTGGGGCGAGAAGGCCTTCTCTCTGTACCTGGGCGAGGAGCGTTCGCGTTGGCGTGAGTGGGATGCCAGCGTGCTGATCGCCGAGGCCAGCGAGAAGCTGCCGATTCTGATCGATCAGGGTGATCGTGACGATTTCCTCGAGGGCCAGCTCAAACCCCAGGCGTTGCAGACGGTCGCCAAGGCTGTCGGTCATCCGCTGATGCTGCGAATGCAGCCTGGCTATGACCACAGCTATTACTTCATCGCCAGCTTTATCGACGACCACCTGCGTCATCACGCCGAGGCGTTGACGTAGGTCGATCTGTGCTGCGCGCATCAGGGCAAACTCTGACCCTTGGTGCGCATGGCGCGCCCAGCAGCGGCAGCCGGCGTAGCCCGGATGAAATCCGGGGTGCGAATTTCCCGGATTTCATCCGGGCTACGGGCAATGCGGTTAGAATCACGCCCTGACTTTTTCAGGGCGTTGTTCTTTATGCGTATCGGTCATGGCTATGACGTACACCGCTTCGGCGAAGGCGATTTCATCACCCTCGGCGGCGTACGGATTCCCCATAAATTCGGTCTTGTCGCTCATTCCG
Organism: Pseudomonas chaetocerotis; assembly: GCF_015712105.2. NCBI lineage: Bacteria > Pseudomonadati > Pseudomonadota > Gammaproteobacteria > Pseudomonadales > Pseudomonadaceae > Pseudomonas > Pseudomonas chaetocerotis. Next base: position 79,017 of record NZ_JACFYX020000015.1, on the reverse strand, counting down.
ACGGTGACGTGCTGCTGCACGCCCTGAGTGATGCGCTGCTTGGCGCCGTGGCGCTGGGCGATATCGGCAAGCACTTCCCCGATACCGATCCGACCTTCAAGGGCGCTGACAGCCGCGTGCTGTTGCGCCATGTGATGGGGCTGGTGCGTGCCAAGGGCTACGCGGTGGGTAACGTCGACGCTACCATCATCGCCCAGGCGCCGAAGATGGCTCCGCACATTCAGAGCATGCGCGAGCGCATCGCCGAGGATCTGGGCATCGAGCTGGATCAGGTCAACGTCAAGGCCACCACCACCGAGAAGCTGGGTTTTACCGGTCGTGAGGAAGGTATCGCGGTGCACGCCGTGGCCCTGCTGGTCAAGGCATGAAGGAGCTGCAATTGCTCGGGCCGCGTGCCCACGGCGATGCCTGCGGGCGCGCGGTGCTCAAGGCCACGGCCGAGGACTTTCAGGTCGACGAGGTGCTCGACATCCCACTCACTGGGCAGGGCGAGCACCTCTGGCTATGGGTGGAAAAGCGCGGCCTGAATACCGAAGAGGCCGCCCGGCGTGTCGCCCGTGCTGCCGGCCTGCCGCTCAAGGCGGTCAGTTATGCGGGCCTCAAGGATCGTCAGGCGCTGACCCGGCAGTGGCTCAGCCTGCACCTGCCGGGCAAGGCCGATCCCGATCTGGCGGCCGCGCAGGGCGATGATCTGGTCATCCTGCGCAGCCAGCGGCACAACCGAAAATTGCAGCGCGGTGCCCATGCCGCCAATGGTTTCACCTTGCGCCTGACGGCCCTGGAGGCGGACCGCGATGCGCTGGAGCAGCGCCTGCAGCGTATCGCTGCGCAAGGCGTGCCCAATTATTTCGGCCTGCAACGCTTCGGCTTCGATGGCGGCAATGTCGAACAGGCTCGCGATTTTGCCGCGCGCCTGGAGCTACCGATGCAGCGCAACCTGCGTTCGCGCCTGCTGTCCTCGGTGCGCAGCTATCTGTTCAATCAGGTGCTGGCCAAGCGCGTCGCTGCGGGCACCTGGAACCAGGCACAGATGGGTGACTTGCTGGCCTTCACTGCCAGCCGCAGTTTCTTCATGGCCGGTGAGGCCGAGTGCGTGGACCCGCGCCTGGCCATTCTCGATCTGCATCCCACCGGGCCGCTGTGGGGCGATGGCGCTCTGCCGACCAGCGGCGCTACCCAGCAGCTCGAGCAAAGCGTGGCCGATGACGCTGCGCAACTGGTGCAATGGCTGATCAAGGCGGACATGGCGCACGAACGGCGAATTCTGCGCCTCCCCATTGGCGGCCTGTCATGGCATTATCCCGAACCCGATATTCTGCAACTTGCATTCGTCCTGCCGGCCGGGTGTTTCGCCACCGTGGTGGTGCGCGAATTGCTCGATCTGGTGCCAGCAGGGCAGACGGATACTCCATGCGAATTCTGATTTCCAACGACGACGGGGTGAACGCGCCCGGTATCGCTGCGTTGCACCAAGCGCTGGCTGACTATGCCGATTGCGTGGTGATCGCGCCTGCCGAAGACAAGAGCGGTGCCAGCAGTGCGCTGACGCTCGACCGTCCGCTGCATCCCATGATCTTGGCCAATGGCTTCATCAGTCTCAATGGCACGCCTACCGACTGTGTGCACCTGGGCCTCAATGGCTTGCTCGAGCAAACGCCGGATATGGTCGTCTCCGGCATCAACCTGGGTGCCAACCTGGGTGATGACGTGCTCTATTCCGGCACCGTCGCCGCAGCGCTGGAAGGACGTTTTCTGAACAAGCCGGCGTTCGCGTTCTCGCTGCTTTCGCGTCTGCCCGATAATCTGCCTACTGCTGCCTATTTCGCGCGCAAGCTGGTCGAGGCACATGCGACCCTGGATTTGCCACCGCGCACGGTGCTCAACGTCAATGTGCCGAACCTGCCGCTGGAACATATCCGTGGCGTGCAGCTGACCCGTCTTGGGCATCGCGCGCGCGCGGCTGCACCGGTCAAGGTGGTCAACCCGCGTGGCAAGGAAGGTTACTGGATCGCTGCCGCCGGTGATGTCGAGGACGGCAGTCAGGGCACCGATTTCCATGCCGTGATGCAAGGTTATGTATCGATCACGCCGCTACGGCTCGATCGCACGTTCAATGAGGCCCTCGAATCTATGGATGGCTGGCTGGAGGGCATCTTCTGATGCGTGGACAGGACGAGATGCAGCGCAGCGGGATCGGCATGACCTCGCAGCGCACCCGCGAACGATTGATTCAGCGCCTCTACGAGGAGGGGTTGTCCAACGCGCAGGTACTGGAGGTGATCCGCCGTACGCCGCGCCATCTGTTCGTCGACGAGGCCCTGGCGCATCGCGCCTATGAAGATACTGCACTACCCATCGGCCATAACCAGACCATTTCCCAGCCCTATATGGTCGGTCGCATGACCGAGCTGCTGCTGGCAGCGGGGCCGCTGGACAAGGTGCTGGAGATTGGCACCGGTTCCGGTTACCAGACTGCCGTACTGGCGCAACTGGTCGAGCGGGTATTCTCGGTGGAACGCATTCAGGTGCTGCAGGACCGCGCCAAGGAGCGTCTGGCCGAACTCAAGCTGCGCAACGTGGTCTTTCGCTGGGGTGATGGCTGGGAAGGTTGGAACGCGCTCGGTCCTTATAACGGCATCATCGTCACCGCTGCCGCCGCGCAAGTGCCGCAGGCCCTGCTTGATCAACTGGCACCAGGTGGACGCCTGGTCATTCCGGTCGGCAGTGGCGATGTGCAGCAACTGCTGTTGATCGTGCGTGAAGAGGATGGTTTTTCCCGTCACGTGCTCGATGCGGTGCGCTTCGTGCCACTACTCAACGGGCCGCTGGCTTGATCGCTTTTTCGCTGCGGAAGGATCCATGAAGAAACATTTTCTGCTCTATGCCAAGGGCTTGGCGATGGGCGCTGCAGATGTCGTGCCCGGCGTTTCCGGTGGCACCATCGCTTTTATCAGTGGCATTTATGACGAGTTGTTGCGCTCCATCGCCAGCATTCCCGAAGCGTTCCTGCTGTTACTGCGCGGTCGAGTCAAAGACGCCTGGCAGATGGCCAACGCGACATTCCTGCTGGTGCTGCTGTGCGGCATCCTGACCAGCATCCTCACGCTCGCGCGGCTGATCACCTATCTGCTGGAGCATCATCCGATTCCGGTATGGTCGTTCTTCTTTGGCCTGATTCTGGTGTCCACCTATCTGGTCGGGCGAGAGATCAAACGCTGGAACTGGAGCAGGGCGGTGAGCTTTCTGCTTGGTCTGGCTTTCGCCTACTGGATCACCGTCGCCTCCCCAATGCAGTGGGGCAGTGACCTGGCAACCCTGTTCCTGGCCGGCGCCATCGCCATCTGCGCGATGATCCTGCCGGGTATCTCGGGCAGCTTCATCCTGCTTTTGCTCGGCCTCTATTCTGTGGTGCTGGGCGCGGTGAAAGACCTCGATATGCTGGTCCTGGCTGTATTCGCCAGCGGCTGTCTGGTTGGAATTCTCAGTTTCGCTCGCTTGCTCAGCTGGCTGCTGTCACGCTGGCGCGACATGAGCCTGGCGTTTCTGGTCGGTTTGATGCTGGGTTCGCTGAACAAGGTCTGGCCCTGGAAAGAAACCCTGAGCTGGCGTATCGACAGCAAGGGCGAGCAGGTCCCGCTACTGGAGCACAATCTGCTGCCGGGACATTTTGCCGAAATCAGTGGTCAGGACCCGCAGCTGTTGCTCGCCGTGCTGCTGGCAATCGGCGGTATCGTCCTGGTGCTGGGCCTGGAATGGCTGGCAAGTCGTCGGCCGGTCGATGCTGGCCGCACGGAATAAATACGGCACAATAGGCGCCGTACTCGGAATCATTCAGGGAGCAGTTGGGTGAGTTGGACCGTCCTTCACGTGCTAGTCCGCGCAGTTGCAGCCGCTCGTCTGCTGCTCGCGATACTTGCTGCCTCCGCGTTGGTCGGCTGCGTCAGTTCGCCTCCTGGCGGTGTGCAGGTGGTCGACCGTGGGCAGAATCAGGGGCGTGCTCCGGTGGTGCAGCGTCAGCCCGTGCGCAACGGTCACTATGTGGTGCAGCGCGGCGATACGCTCTATTCGATCGCTTTTCGTTTTGGCTGGGATTGGAAGGCACTCGCTGCTCATAATGGCTTGCGCGACCCTTATCTGATCCGCGTGGGGCAGACGATCCGTTTCGACAACCGCCCGTTGGGCAGCTCTCAGCCAGTCGTTTCGAAACCGTCTCCAGCCACCTCGCCCGTTGTCACCCAGCCAGTGCCCAGTCGTCCGCCGGTTGCCGTGACTGCGCCACCTGCAACTCAACCTGCCCGCCCGCCGGCAGCCAACACGCCAGCGACTACACCAGTAACACCTGTGAGTCGCTCTGCCAGTGGGTGGTCCTGGCCAACCGAGGGCGCAGTGATCAGTCGTTTTTCCTCAAACGGTAGTTTGAATAAAGGCATTGATATCGCAGGGCAATTAGGACAGCCTGTTTTAGCTGCGTCTGATGGGTCAGTGGTGTACGCCGGGAGTGGTTTGCGGGGCTACGGCGAGTTGATCATCATCAAGCACAGCGATACCTACGTAAGTGCTTACGGTCATAACCGCAGGTTGTTGGTACGGGAGGGGCAGCAGGTCAAAGCCGGGCAAAGCATTGCCGAAATGGGGTCCACAGGGGCCGACCGGGTGAAGCTGCACTTCGAGATTCGCCGCCAAGGTAAACCTGTCGATCCGCTGCAATATCTGCCACGTCGTTGATCCGTCGCTGACCCGTTCCATCACGTAGGAGGGACGGGCTCAGGTGTGGCCAGGACGGTTCCGCCAGAGTCTGTTGTCGAACTCAGCTAGGGACAACAACAATGGCTCTCATCAAAAAAGAAGCGCCGGAGTTTGACGTCGACGATGAACTGCTCCTCATGGAGCCAGGCATCGTTTTCGGCGAGGTTCAGGGCGATGAGGTGGAAGCACCGGTCGCACGTACCAAGGCCAAGAACGCCACCCCCTCCAAGCAGCACAAATACATCGACTACACCCGGGCGCTAGACGCCACTCAGCTCTATCTCAACGAAATTGGTTTCTCTCCCTTACTCACTCCCGAAGAGGAAGTGCACTTCGCGCGTCTGGCGCAGAAGGGTGATCCTGCCGGGCGCAAGCGCATGATCGAGAGCAACCTGCGCCTGGTCGTGAAGATCGCTCGGCGTTACGTCAATCGTGGTCTCTCTCTGCTCGATCTGATCGAGGAGGGCAACCTCGGCTTGATTCGCGCCGTGGAAAAATTCGATCCGGAGCGGGGGTTCCGTTTCTCGACCTATGCAACCTGGTGGATCCGCCAGACCATCGAACGTGCCATCATGAACCAGACGCGGACCATCCGTTTGCCCATTCATGTGGTCAAGGAGCTCAACGTTTACCTGCGTGCGGCTCGGGAGCTGACCCAGAAGCTCGACCATGAGCCTTCTGCGGAAGAAATTGCCAACCTGCTGGAAAAGCCGGTGGGTGAGGTCAAGCGCATGCTTGGCCTTAACGAGCGAGTGTCCTCGGTGGACGTCTCGCTCGGTCCCGACTCGGACAAGACACTGCTCGACACCCTGACCGATGATCGCCCGACCGATCCTTGCGAGCTGTTGCAGGACGATGATCTGTCGCAAAGCATCGATCAGTGGCTTTCCGACCTGACCGACAAACAACGGGAAGTCGTGGTGCGCCGCTTCGGTCTGCGTGGTCATGAAAGCTGTACCCTGGAAGAAGTGGGTCAGGAAATCGGTCTGACTCGCGAGCGGGTGCGGCAGATTCAGGTCGAGGCGCTCAAGCGTTTGCGGGAAATCCTGGAGAAGAACGGCTTGTCCAGCGACGCCTTGTTTCAGTGAGGCTTCGCTTCGATCACGAACCCGGCTCCGGCCGGGTTTTTTATGCGCGTCCATGTAAGTCATCGCTTACAGGTGCTGTCAGTGTTTGTGCTGAAAAGTCTGGATTAGTGCCGGATTAACTTATAAGTAATTGTTTTTTAAGGGTCTTATATATTCTTCGAGCAGGCGGGATGAATGTTGGTCGGGTTGTGCAGGTGCCTGGAACGGCTAATATCACACCCGTGCACAGGGACAAGCACAGATCATCAGGATGACGATCAGGAACATCGCAAGAAGCGATTCATCAGGACGATGAGTTGGGAAACAAAGGGATAAGGGAATAAAAGTGGGCGGCGCAAGCCGCCCCTTTTTTTTGCCCGCTATTTTGGGCGGCAACCCTGTTGGGCGTTGTCAGTCACCACATCGGCTCTGAAAGTAAAAGACCCGCGCTTGGCGGGTCTTCGTGTTTCTGGGTGAACTCAGCGCTCCAGATGCTGCAGCTTGTCCTTTACACCATCCCACTCTTCGGCATCCGGCAGCGCCTCTTTCTTCTCGGTGATGTTCGGCCATACTTCGGCCAGATCGGCGTTCAGCTCAATGAACTCCTGCTGATCTTCCGGTACCTCGTCTTCCGAGAAGATCGCTTGCGCTGGGCACTCCGGCTCGCACAGGGCGCAGTCAATGCACTCGTCCGGGTGAATGACCAGGAAGTTCGGGCCTTCGTAGAAGCAGTCCACCGGGCAGACTTCCACACAGTCGGTGTATTTGCACTTGATGCAGTTGTCGGTGACGACGAAGGTCATGTCTGATTCTCTCCTCGGGCGGCGGCCTGGACCCTTTCTGTGGAGGGCTGCCAGGCGCTCTGTATGTGGCCGCGGCTCAGGCTGTAAACCGGGCGGTCGTAAAATTGCGCGCGATTCTAGCAGTTTGTTGTATTGAGCGTTAGATCTGCGTCTTCCATGTATATAACAGCTCTAGCGCCTTGCGCGGAGTCAGATCATCCGGATTGATCTTGGTCAATTGCTCCAGCAGTGGGTGCGGCACGCTGGCGAACAGATCGCTCTGCATCGGTGTTTGCGCTTGGCCGGGTTCCTCGCGTGGCAGGTCGTGAGGCAGGCTGGTGGCTTCCAGGCGCGCCAGGTGCTCGCGCGCACGACTGATCACTGTGCCCGGTACGCCGGCCAGTTGCGCCACGGCCAGGCCGTAGCTCTGGCTCGCGGGGCCTGGCTGAACGTGGTGGAGGAAGACGATGCGCTCGTTGTGTTCGGTGGCCGAGAGGTGCACGTTGGCCACCACCGACTCGCTTTCCGGTAGCACGGTCAGCTCGAAATAGTGGGTGGCGAACAGGGTGAAGGCGCGCAGGCGGGCCAGGTGCTCGGCTGCCGACCAGGCCAGTGACAGGCCGTCGAAGGTGCTGGTGCCGCGTCCGACTTCGTCCATCAGCACCAGGCTGCGCTCGCTGGCGTTATGCAGGATATTGGCGGTTTCGCTCATTTCTACCATGAAGGTCGAGCGGCCGCCGGCCAGGTCGTCGCTCGACCCGATACGGGTGAAGATGCGGTCGACCAGCGACAGTTCGCAAGCCGCAGCGGGGACGAAGCTGCCGATATGGGCCAGCAGCACGATCAGTGCGGTCTGGCGCATGTAGGTGGATTTACCGCCCATGTTCGGCCCGGTGATGATCAGCATGCGCCGGTTGTCGTCGAGATCCAGGTCATTGGCCACGAAGGGAGTGGTCAGCACTTGCTCGACCACCGGGTGACGGCCCCGGTCGATGCGCATGCACGGCTCGTCGACGAAGCGCGGGCGGTTCAGGTCGAGATTCAGTGCGCGCTCTGCCAGGTTGCTCAGTACATCCAGTTCCGCGAGGGCGGCGGCGCTGTCCTGTAGTGGCGCCAGGTGGCCGATCAGGCGCTCGAGCAACTCGTCATAGAGCATCTTTTCCCGTGCAAGGGCGCGACTCTTGGCCGACAGCGCCTTGTCTTCGAACTCCTTCAGTTCCGGGGTGATGAAGCGCTCGGCGCCTTTGAGCGTCTGCCGGCGGATATAGTCAGCCGGCGCCGACTCGGCCTGTTTGGTCGGCAGCTCGATGAAGTAGCCGTGCACGCGGTTGTAGCCGACCTTGAGGTTGGCCAGGCCGGTGCGTTCCTTCTCCCGCGTTTCCAGATCCATGAGGAACTGTCCGGCGTTCTCGCTCATGGCCTGCAGCTCGTCCAACTCTGCGTCATAGCCGGTCTTCAGCACACCACCGTCGCGGATCACCGCCGGCGGGTTGTCGATGATAGCGCGAGCCAGTAGGTCGGCTAGTTCCGGGTAGGTGGCGATACTGCTGGCCAGTTGTTGCAGATGCGGAGTGTCCAGTGTGGTCATCGCCAACTGCAGCTCGGGGAGCGCGGCCAGGGCGTCGCGCAGGCGGGCTAGGTCGCGTGGACGGGCGTTGCGCAGGCCGATACGGGCGAGGATGCGCTCCAGGTCGCCGATTTCCTTGAGCTGCGGCTGTAGCGTTTCGAAGCGATAGCCATCGAGCAGGCGTGCGATGGCGTCCTGGCGCGCTTCCAGCACCGCGCGATCACGCAGCGGTCGGTTCAACCAACGGCCCAGCAGGCGGCTGGCCATGGCGGTCTGGCAGCGATCCATCACCGATTGCAGGGTGTTGTCGCGGCCGCCGGCGAGGTTGATGTCCAGTTCCAGGTTGCGGCGGCTGGCGCCGTCGAGGATCACCGTGTCGTCCAGGCGCTCGTGCCGCAGGCTGCGCAGGTGGGGCAGGGCGGTGCGCTGGGTTTCCTTGGCATAGCTGAGCAGGCAGCCGGCGGCGCCGATGGCCAGAGTCAGGTTCTCGCAGCCGAAGCCTTTCAGATCCTGGGTGCTGAATTGCTGGCACAGGCTCTTGAAGGCGCTGTCGCGGTCGAAGTCCCAGGGGGCGCGGCGGCGCGAGCCCTTGCGCTTCTCGGCGGGCAGGCCCTGCGGCCAGTCGTCCGGAATCAGCAGCTCGGCGGGGCTGAGGCGCTCCAGTTCGGCCAGCAGGTTTTCCCAGCCCTTGATCTCCTGCACGCTGAAGCGACCGCTGGTGATATCCAGCACGGCCAGACCGAACAGGCGTTCATCACCCAGGACTGCAGCAAGCAGGTTGTCGCGGTGCTCATCGAGCAGGGCTTCGTCGCTGATGGTGCCGGGGGTGATGATACGCACCACCTGACGTTCCACCGGACCCTTGCTGGTGGCCGGGTCGCCGATCTGTTCGCAGATCACCACCGATTCGCCGAGCTTGACCAACTTGGCCAAGTAGCCTTCGAGCGAATGGAAAGGAATGCCGCACATGGGAATCGATTGGCCGGCCGACTGGCCGCGTGCGGTCAGGGTGATGTCGAGCAGCTTGGCTGCTTTCTTCGCGTCTTCGTAGAAAATCTCGTAGAAGTCACCCATGCGATAGAACATCAACTGATCCGGGTGCTGGTTCTTCAGCTTCCAGTACTGTTGCATCATCGGGGTGTGAGCTGAAACGTCCATAAATCAATAACTTAGCGTAAGTTGTCTATTTGACAGAGCATTTGTGTCTAATACTTTTTGCTCTGAGTTACCGTTCGTCGGCTGCGATCTTGGCCAGTGCAGGGCCTTGGGCGACGTCGATTTCGCGCAGCCGGATGTATCGTTCTGTCATTCGGGCGGACGAGTGACCGGCCAGCTTTTGCGGGTCGTGGCCCTGCTTTTTGGCGTCGGTGATCGACTTCGCTCGAAGGTCGTGCAGGGTAGCGTCTTTCACGCCAGCGCGCATGGCGGCCTTCTTGAATTGCTGCTTCACCGTTTCATAGATCACAGGCTTGCAGGTGCGCTTGGTGGTGAACAGGGTCAGGCCACGGGCGGAGCGCGGTAAGGCCTTGGTGCGGGCGATGACGTCCTTGATGTCTGGCGTCATGGCGACGATCAGGCGCTTGTCCGACTTCTGCTGCTTGAAGGCAATACCTTCTTCGGTGATGTCGGCCAGCTTGATGCTGAGCACGTCATTGATGCGCTGCGCGGTGAGGTAGGCCATCAGGTAGATGACGCGCATATTCTCCGTCGACACGGCGAGGATGGCAGCCAGCTCGGCGTCGGTGAGGTAGCGGTCGCGCTTCTTCTCCTCGAAGCGACGGATGCCCACGCAGGGGTTGCTGTCCATCAATTGCTGTTCAACGCCATAGGCGCAGACGCTGCGCAGGAAGCTGATCACCCTGTTGGCCATGTTCGGGGTATCGGACATGCTGTTTTTGATGGCGGCGACGTGCTTCGACTTCAGCTGGTACGGCTCGAACTCGGCCAGTATCTGCTTGAGCCGGCGGGCGGCGGCCTCGTACTGCTCCAGGGTGTTGGGTTTGATCGTCTTCTTGATCTCGCCCAGGGCGTCGTCGATCAGCTTGGGCATGCCGGCGCCGGTGCTGGCAGCGGCAACCTTGCGGGCGTAGGTCTCCAGCGCTTCCTCGAGCGTGCTGCCGATGCGCTCCCACTTGTTCTGGTGAACGTAGTAGAAGGCGCCGTGCTTGCGGTAGACCTTGGCGGGCAGGTCTCTGTCTTTCTTGCGTGGTCGCATGATCAGGAAGCCAGGCGGAGCTGTGGTTCAGGGCGAGTTTGGGCGGTGCCACCGAGGCGTGCAACCACCAGGTCGCGCAGCACCTTGGGCTTGCCGTCCCCGCCGATGATGTGGGCGATCTTCTCGGCCTTGAGCCAGCGCACCTGGGCGCTGGGCTTCACCTTGCCGGAGAGGATTTGAAGTTCGGACTCTGTGAGGAACATCAGCGTTTTCCTCCCTTGCGATTCTTTTTCAAGCCGCCGTGGGCGCTTGCCGTCCAGCCGAACTGGACGCAAAGCTGACCGTTCTCGCGCGCCAGGTCATCGATGCGGTCACCAATAGCAGGGATAAGATCCTGTGCGGTGCAGGCCGGGACGGTGATGGAGTGCGTGGTCTTCTCGCCGCCTGGAGCAATCATCCAGACACTAGCCTGCCACTGCACCGGCTTGCGCGGGATCCGACCGCGCTTATGAGCGCGGTCATCCTGCCCAGGCTGGGCGTTGGTGATGTACGTGATGGTGCAACTCATGGTCTGCCCATCCATTTGTGCTTGTTGAGTGCCTGCCGGCGTTGCGAGCAGCGCCGGTGGTTGCCCTTGTTGCGCGGGTTGCCGCACTGATCGCAGCGAGACGGCAGTTCGAGGTTCTGCAGTGGGGCACCGTTCGGTGTGGTAATGCGCCTGAGGTTGCTCATGCCGCCACCTCGCTCTGCTGCTGTTCAACGAGGTTGGCGCGTACCAGCGCGGCGGCGACTGGGGGGCAGACGCTGTTGCCGCACATGCGTACCTGGCTGGCTTTGCTCAGGCGCTTGCCGCCTATGGTGCGGTCGTGGATGTAGTTGGCTGGGAAGCCCTGAGCGGCGTAGAGCTCGTGGGGCTCCAGCATGCGCATGCCGATATCGACGATCTGGTAGGGCTCGCCCTTGACCATCACCAAGCCCAGGCGGTGCTTGGTGGTGATGGTGTGCAGGGGCTCGTCCAGGGCTTGGCCGACTGCGGTGTCGTAATACTTGAGCAGGAAGGCGCGGACTTCGCCCATGTGGCCGCCCGTGGTCAGGGTGTGGATGGGCTCGCGCACGTCCTGCCCGATGCAGTTGTTACGCAGCTTGACCAGGTGGCTGGTGACCAGGGCGTTATGGTCCACGGTGGTGACGGTTGGCGCGGGGGCGTCCAGCGGTGCGCCCGGGCCTGTGTAGTTGCCGCCGTAGTGCTTGGCGAGGAAAGCCGCCACCAGGCCATGCTTGCCGCCGCCGGCCACTACGGTACCCAGTGGCTTGTCCAGCCCGGGCGCGCGTGGCGCCTGGCCTGGGCGCTCGCCATAGCCGAGCTGCACCAGGGTGGGGGCAACCACGGCGAAGTGGCCGCCCTTGACCTGGGCGCAGATGGTACGCAGTGGGGCTTCCACTGGCATGTTGCGCTGGGTGCTGGCGTTGGCGTGTTCGGTGATGAAGGGGGCCAGGGTCGGCACTACCAGGCCGGTGCCCAGCTTGCTGGTGATGGTCTGCAGCGGTTCGTCCAGGGGTTGGCCACGGAAATAGTCATAGCCATGGTTGACCTTGACCAGAAAGGGCTCTGCCGCATCGATCACATAGCGCTGAATGCCCCGGGCGATGCGTCGCAGGGTGGCCTCGGCCAGGGGCTTCTTACGGGTGAAAATCGACGGGCAGGGCAGCGACCAGTCGATGATGTCCGCTGCCAGGCGCTGGGGCTTGGTTTGTTTGGCTTTGACCTCGGGGCTGCCGATCGGCAGGTGTGTCGGTTCGGGCCAGACGATGGGCAGGCCGTCGCAACGGGCGATCAGAAACAGGCGTTTGCGGATGGTGGCGGCGCCGAACTGGTTGGCGCGCAGCTCGCGCCATTCCACCTGGTAGCCGTGACGCCGCAGGGCGTTGACGAAACTGTTGAAGGTGCGGCCCTTGTTCTTCGGGCAGGGGCGACCCTCGGCGAGCGGACCCCAGGTGACGAACTCTTCGACGTTCTCCAGCATGATGACGCGCGGGCGCACGGTGGCGGCGTAGCGGATGGCCACCCAGGCGAGGCCGCGAATCTCTTTCTTGACCGGCTTGCCGCCCTTGGCCTTGCTGAAGTGCTTGCAGTCCGGGCTGAACCAGCAGAGGTCGACAGGGCGCCCACCAGTGATCTCGCGCGGGTCGACCTCCCACACGCTCTCGCAGTAGTGCTTGGTGTGGGGGTGGTTGATCTCGTGCATGGCGATCGCTTCGGGGTCGTGGTTGATTGCGATATCCACCGGCCGGCCGAGGGCCATTTCGATGCCGGTGGATGCGCCGCCGCCACCGGCGAAGTTGTCGATGACCAGGCCGCCGAAGTTGAAGCTGGGTTGGGGGTGGATGCGGTAGGTGGTGGCGGTCATGGCTGCGGCGCCTCCGTGCGCTTGGGGGTGAATCGGGACGGCGACCAGTCGCAGGATTCGTCGGCAGGGATATGCCCGAACATCAGCGTGCAGCGTCGGCAATGGGCGCAGTCGCCGCAGGTTTTGCCGGCTGGCAAGTCCATGTCGTCGCCAGTGCGTGGGAGTGGGGCGCGTTCAGTCATGGCTGCTGGCCTCCGCTTTGGCCTCGATTGCACCGTGATCCGCCAGCGGGTCGGCGTAGTAGATTTCGGCTGGGGCTTTAGGCCATTCATTGCGCAGGGCGTCGAAGTTGCCGTCGTTCCAGACGCGCAAGAATTCCATGGGTTCTTCGCTGTAGCCTTCGCCGAGCATGTACTGGATCACTGCGTTGAAGGCGGCGTTGCCGCGCTCGGCTTCCTTGAGCTGGTCTGCCATTTGCTGGAAGCGCGGGTGCAGGTCGATGCAGTCAGACTCCGGGTCGAGGATCTGGTTGGCCTCGTTCATGATCACCCACACCATGCCGCCGATAACGCGTCCGTAGAAGTTGGGCGCGTTGCGTAGCAGGCGCGCCAGGTGGTTATAGAGCGTCTGCAGATGCTGGAGGTTGTCGCTGTCGAAGGCGTTGTCGCCGTTGTCCAGCAGCATGGCGAGGTCATCGCCGGCTTCGTGATTCTGGAATGGCCCGCCGAAGCGGGCATCGAGCATCTGCAGCAACTGGTGCAGTTCTTCTGCGGCCTCGATATCGCGGGCCGAGGGCTTGGCCATTTTCATAGGTCACCTCCGCGGCTACCCAGGACATCAATCACATAAGCCCACAGCTCGGCCGGGCTGAGCTGGAAGCGGTCGAAGTCGGTGTCGGGCTCGATGCCGATCAGGCAGCTGGATTGCGCGCCCTTCGGACCTTCCCAGCCCTTGGTCATGAGGGTGGCCACCCTGCCGTCGCCACCTGGCTCGGTTCGGTGGAACCTGTAAGCCTTCATGTGATAGCTGCTGCCGGCGCGGATCTCGGTGCACTCCAGCTCGCTCATGCACACCTTGCCGTTTGGGGTCCAGGGCCTGCCGCCATTGGCCGAGCGGGCGCCTTCGTGCAGATACAGAACGTGGGTTGGTGGCACGTTGTGATAGGCGCCTTCGGGAATGTCGCCGTAGTCGATGTTGATCTGCGTACCAACCAGCACGGTGCTGGTGAAGTCGAATCGATGGTTGTGGATGGCTGAGTGCTCGAAGCAGCTACGCCGCGGCAGGTCTGGGTGCCAAACGTGCAGGCGCTGCCCGGCCTGGAGCTGCACCTGAATGAAGCCGAGGCCGTGCAGGCTGATCGGCGCCTTCATTGGGTCGTGAACGGTGCTCATGCTGTAGCCCTCGCGCGGTGGGTGGTGCTCAGCAGCGAAAGCAGGCGCTGGAAGTAGCGGTCACGGGCTTCTGCTGCGCTCCAGGGCTTGATGCGCCAGGCGGGCAGCTCGATGCCTTGAATGCAATCCCAGGCGTCAGAGTGCTCCGGCATGAGGTCGCGGCGCTCAACGGCGAGCATGTACATATCCACTTCGTGGACTTCCTCGGGCAGCTCGGGCTCAAGGTCGAAGCGGGCGCAGATGGCGAGCCAGACGCGGCGCTCGATGGCGCCATAGACGTCCTCGATGTGCATGGCTTCGGCGTAGTTGCGCATCTCCATTTTGAGCGGACGTACCATGTCGCCTACGTAGGCCTCAGTGGCGTCGTGCAGCAGGGCGGCAAGTTGGTGCTCGGGGGCGACCAGTTCAGAGGCCAGGTAGCAGTGCTGCGCTACCGAGTAGTGGGTGCCCGTGTGGCCGTTGAAGCGGCACTGATGGGCCAGGCTGTGGGCAATGTCAGCCGGGTGAACCATGTCTGGCGACGGGTCGATAAGTTCGAAGCGCTGGCCTTGGTTGGTGAGGATCCAGGTCATGGGCGGGCACCTCCCATAAGTGCGTCGATCTCAGCCAGGCGCTCTTGCGCGTCAGTCACGTAAGCTGGATCGAAGCCGCCTGGTACGCGTGGCCGGCAGCCGGCCAGCCAGATGACCTTTTGGCAGGCGTCGAGATCGCGGCGGATGGCCTCAAGCTGCGCCTTGGTGATGACCAGGGTTTCGGCGCTCAGCTCGTCTGTGCTCTCCAGCGTCGCCTGCACGTGGCCTGTCACCAGCTCATGATCGAACGGCACCTTGAAGCCGGCCGCGTTGCGGTGGCCGCCACCGCCGTACTGCTTGGCGATCTCGCCCACGTCGAGGCCCATGCTGGTGCTGCGCAGGGAGAAGTAGCGGTGCTCGCTGGTGTCTTGGTAGCAGGCGGCGAAGGGTTCGCCGATGGCCATCAGGTGTCCGGCATCGCTGGAGTGGATGTAGGGCAGGTTCGCTACCGGCACGTCAAACCCGGCGATGACCATGCGGCGCTTGCTGCCCGCCACCAGCTCGGCCACGTCTTTGTGGTGCTTGCGCTCGATGGCCTTGCCGTCCGCCAGTAGCTGGCTGGTCGGCGTGTTCATCAGCGCGTCCCATACCTCGAAGTCGTAGGGGTAGCTGAACAGGTTGGCCTGGATCTCGCGCGTGCCCTCCAGCTTGAAGCGCCAGAGGTCGCGGTCCTCGATGTGGTTGATCAGGGCAGGGCGGGGCTGGCCTGGGTTGAAGTAGTCCCAGGTGAGGCCGGCGCCGCTGCGATTCATGTCGAACACGGTGCCCACACGCTGGGTAGAGGGCGCCCACTCGGCGAAGCAGGACGGGGCCGTTGGCAGTTGGGCCAGCGCTTCGGCCGCAGTCTTGTGGTGGTCGATGATCAGGATCGAGCGCGCCTGGTGGCCGAGCAGCACCAGCAGTTCATAGGGGTAGGAGAAGTCCACGATGATCACGTCGCGGCCTTCAACGTCCGGTGCGGGCTTGCCGTAGTGGCCGGCGTGGAAGTCGACATTCTCGGCGCCCAGGGCTTGGCGAACGACCCAGGCGGCGCCGAAGCCATCGGCACAATTGGCGTGGTAGATGCACAGGGTTTTCATGCTGCCACCCCCTGCTTTGCCTTGGCTGCAGCCACCAGCGACATGGCCTGGTCATACGAGAGCACGCGGCGGTAGAAAGGCGGGAAGTCAGGGCCGAGGTCGTTGGTCAGTACCAAGGCTTTGGTGATCGGCGCGGGGTCGCCTGGCTGCCAGTCGTCAACGATCTCCGTCAGACCGAGAGCGGCGGCGATGGCCTGGGCGTTGGTGGTTTTGCCGCAGCGTTCGGGGCCGTAGACGAGCCAGCTTTTGCCGTTGGGTACGCCAGCGGCGAAGGCAGCCGCTTTAAGCAGGGCGGCTTCTGCTTCTTGCTGGGTATTGGGCAGTGCGGTCGGGGCGTTGCCTTCGAGCTGATCCTCGATGCGTTGGGCGATCTGCTCCAGTTCGCCGCATACGGTGAGGTGGCGCTGCGCCTGGTCGCTCAGATCCAGTATCTCTGCAACTTTAAGTTGGTCGTAGGTGAGGGCGGCGACCTTGAGGTGCTTGGCTGCGCGGCGGATAGAGTCCAGCTCTGTGCGGGTGTAGCTCCGGCCGGCGTAGATGGCGATGCGGCGGTCGGCGTCCTGCAGCTGCTGGTCATGCTCGCGGTTGGCCTTGGCCAGGCGGCCTACGGCGCCGGAGAGTTGTTCCTCGAGGCTGGCGGTGTAGTCGGCGGCTGCCTTGCGGGCGTCGTCGTAGCCTTGGTCATAGCCGCTGGTGCGGGCGGTCTGTGCGTTGACGTAAGCCAGTGCAGCCAGGCCGAGCAGGGCGATGATGGCGAGTGCGCCGATAACGGCGAGGGTGATGAGTGAAACGGTCATGTGCTGTGTCTCCGTTGGTGCCCTGCGCCAGGTGTCAGAGTCTCTGGCGCAGGGAGTTGGGGATTAGTTGCCTTGCTGGTAGGTGCCGATGGTCAGCGGCAGCAGGCCGCCGATTTCACCTTCGAGCACCTGCTGGAACTCTTCGGCGAAGGCTTCTTGCTGGGCTTCCTGGCCGACCCAGCGCAGCTTGAGCACCGGGGCCTTCTCGCCGGTGATCACCGACAGGCGCAGGGTGATGTCGGCGACGCTCAGCGGGTCGTAGGGCTTGGTGCTGAACACGAAGGTGGTCGGCAGGGTTTCGAGGCTGCGCGCTTCGATCTCTTCCATCGCGCTGCGGCGGTTGCTCATGTCGCCCACTTCGCTGTTCAGCTCCGAGGTGGCCTTGATCTGCATGCGACGCACAGCGTTGATAGCAGCGAGGGTGTTGAGCTTCTGGTCGCCCGCGCTGGCGGTGATGTGCGGCGCCCAGTCCTCGAGGAACTCGGCTAGTTGCTGCTGGCTGAGCGAGCGGCCAACCATCTCGGTGAGCGCCTTGTAGGCGGCAGTAGGCTTGAGGGTGAGGGTTGCGCGGTCGTCGCCGTGGCCGGCATCGTCCGGGGTGCCCAGGTTGAAGATGACAGTGGCGCGCATGGCATCCTGATCGACGAAGCCAGATGCACTCTTGTCGTCTTCGCCGCCGATGTGGCGCTCGACGTAGGCCGCGAAGGCTTTGAGGGCGTGGGTGTGCAGCGCGCCGCGGAAGCGGTCGCGGCCGTGCTGAAACTGTTCCAGATTCAGGGTGGTGCAGCTGCCCGGCAGAACCATAAGTTGGTTGCCGCTGGTTTGGATGCGCACCTGGGCGGCCGCCAGGGCCTGGGCGTTCAGGGTTTCAAGGGTTTTGTGATCGAACATCGTTGTAGTCCTTGTCAGAGTAAGGATGGTTAGGTGGTGCTGTGTTGCGGTTCGGGGTGATCAGCTGCGCGCGTGAACGGGCGTGTCTTCCTTGCGGAAGAGCTGATCGGTCGGGTTGGTCTGCATCAACTGCAGGCCCTCGGGGGTGACATACAGCGGGGTGTCGAGGGTGGTGTCCTCGCGCTTCTTGCCGCGCTTGGTCGGCTGCGAGAAGTCGAGCTTGTGCGTCACGTTCACCTGGTTGGTCTGCGCGATCTGCTTGAACTTGAAGGTGAGGGTTACGGTGCCTTCCTTGCCGTGGTCGATCACGCCGGCGGCGACGTCGGAAACGGCGCGGCCGAACTGCTCGGCGAATACGCCGGCGTTGAGGGACTGGATGAAGTCTGAGCTGTCAGTGGGTTTCATGTGCTGTGCCTCGATTGTCAGAGAGTTGCCCGGTACCGCCGGGCGCGGGGGTTAAGCCGCTTGCTCGGCGCGAGCGTCGAGGTAGGCGGCGAGGTCGGCCAGGCGCACGTGCAGCGGCGCCAGGCGCGAATCGGAAATCCTGAAGGTGGCCAGCGGCACCTCGCCGGTGCGGATGAGGTGGCGCAGGCGCTTCTCGGTCTTGATGTGCGAGAAGTACTCGGCGCGGACTTCATCCAGCGGCAGGCTGTTGGCCTTGTGGCGCAGCTGAAGCAGGGCAAGTGTTGTGCTCACTGCGCCACCTCCCCGCACCCCGCCGTGGGGCGGCTGAGCTTGGTGGCGATGATTGCGGTGACGCCTTCGACGCTCTTGCCGATGGTGGTGGCGGCGATGTTGCCGGCCTCGTCGGTGATCACCGCGCCAAAGGGCCGCTCGGTGTCGCCGGTGAGGGTGACGTAAGGCAGCCAGCGATGTGGCAGCAGGGCGAACAGGGCGCAGTACAGCGCGGCCAGCTCCAGCGCCTGGGGCGGGATGCCCTGCAGGCGCTGGATGCATTCATCTGCGGCGTCGCGCACGGTGGCGGCGCTGACGGTGCCCGGGTTGGCGTGGTGCAGGCTGACCAGCTTGACGACACCAATGGCGTCGGCGATTGGGTTGGGCTTGTTCATGCGGCGCTGTCCTTTGCGGGTACTTCGGTGATTTCGATGCCGAGCTGTTTGGCCAGCCAGTCGATACCGGCCTCGGTGACCATTAGTGTGGCGTAGTGCTTGCGGATGCCGATGCGCTTGATAGTGGTCACGCGCGGATCCATGAACAGCTTGCCGCCGCCGATGTGGCGGGCTGCCAGGGTGCCGTCGCGGTTGAGGGCGTTGATGCTGCGCAGGTGGGCGCGTAGCTGGCTCTCGGCGATGCCCAGTACCTGGGCGGCCTCTCTCACGGTGCGGTTCATGGCGGCGGGCCTCAGGCTGCGTTGAACGCGGCTTCGATGTGCTGGGCGGCGACCACGTACAGCTCGCCCGGTGTGCCGGCTTGCAGGTGCGCGGTGCCGACCTGTGTTGTCACCAGCGCGTCGCGCTGCATGGATTGCAGCGTGTTGTGCACGGTGATCGATACGCCGCACTGCAAGTGGCGAGTGCCGCCCATGCGCACCAAGTGGCGCAGGCTGGCCTCGTCGTTTGCGTCGAGGGCGAACGGCTCACGTGCCGGGGCAGTCGGGGTGCCAATCGCGCCGGTTTCGGCGGTGTCGGCTGTGCCGTTGGCGATGGCTTCGATCTGCTCGCAGATGTGGGCGGTATTGGCCGGGTCGTTGGCCTGCAGGCGGATTGTCGAACGGTGATGGCCCAGCACGATGCTGACTGCCAGCTTGTCCGCGACTTGCTCAAGCTCAAGCATGACCGCAACGCGCGAGGCAGGGCGCTCAAGGTGGAGCGTGGCCTGCAGAGCCATGGGCGCGTTGAGTGCACGGCGCAGCCCGTGGATGGACTGCTGGGTCAGGGTGTAGGTCATGCTGCACGCTCCTGAGCACTGGACATCCGGCGCGCCTCGGCCTGCTGGGCGAACTCGGCGGCGCGATGTTGGCTGGCGTTGAGTGCCAGCTCATGCAGGCTGTCACTTGCGCCGATGCGGATCGCGCCCAGGCAGTGGGCGGCGCTGATCCAGCCGAGGACGATGTAGAAGTCGGCGTCCAGCGATGTAAGGTCGGGCGCAGTGCGAACCCGCGTCAGCAGGCTGAGCAGGCGGGCGCGATAGGCGTTGAGTTCGTGCTCGTTGTGGGTGCTCACGCTGCACCTCCCCAAGGGCCGAAGTCCTCGAAGGCGGGCAGGGTTTGGGGCTGCTTCAGCGTGGGGCGGCCGCCTACGAGCACTACAAAGCGGCCAGTGGCCTGCTGAACAGCGCGGACGGCGTCCGGGTTGGTGGTGCATGCCGGGTGCAGGAGCACCTGGGCGGATGTGTGCTGTGTCTGTTGCATCGCGTACTCCAGAGGTCAGAGTGGGGGTACGGGTGCAAAATTAGCTTTACTAATTCATCAAGTCAACAGTGATACTTATAAAATTTATTGGGCTCATGAAAAAGCCGCCAGACGGCGGCTTGATCGGGTGATGCTTTAGGTCAGAGCAGCACCGAGTACCAGAACACCTGGCCGATGACGCGGATGTGTTCGGCCACATACTCGCCTTCATAGCGCTCATCGGGGTGCTCGGTATCGTTGTAGCTGCGCACGCGCAGGCCTCCACCAGGAAGGCGATAGAGAAGTTTTACGCGCAACTGGCCGGCGTGGTCTATGGCGTACATCTTGCCGTCCTGCACCTGCTTGCGGCCTGTATCTATACCGACTGTGGAGCCATCAGGCAGCACAGGCTCCATGCTGTTGCCAGTGACTGCAGCACAGGCTGCGGACGATGGTTCTACGCCTTTGCGTTGCAGGCTTCGGCGCCCAAATCGCAGCTTCCTACCGCTCGTTTCCAGCATTACTTCCGATCCCTTGCCAGCTGACAGCTCAACTTCCTTGAAGAAGGGCAGCTCGACCTCGTCTGGGCCGAGTGGTGTGTCATCGTCCCATACCTCGATGGGATATATAGCGGCGTGTTCAGTTACCGCGTGCGGGTGCTCTTGCGCTGGGCGGGTTAGCTGGTAGGCGATCTGTGACGGCGGATGGCTTTTATCGCCGAATAGCTTGGCCAGCCTCGGGCTGACGTCCATCGGGTCGAAGTTGAGCACTTGGGAGAATTTGATCAGGGCCGGTATGTTCAGCGGGATTTTGCCGTTGGCGTACTGGCTGACGACGCTCTGGCCGGACCAGCCGCAAAGATCCGCGATGCGATCCTGGGTGAGGGTGGCATCGGCCTGCTTGCGCGCCTTCATGATGGCTTTGAGAGCCGCTGCTTCGGCTTGCTGTATTTCGGGTGTTATGTCCATACGCACACTGTATAAGCACCGCTTATTCGCAGCAAACAGTCGGACTTCTTTTTCTTGCCAATTAAAAGAAGTGGCACTAATATCGTCAGCACTACCCATCGAGGGCATGGTGATGGATGAATTTACTGGCCAGACCCTGGCCGCATTTGCTGAAGGTAAAACGCAGCCTGAACTGGCTGTGATGATCGGGGTAACGCAGAGTGCGGTGTCCCAGATGATCAAGTCCGGGCGCGATATTCGTGTTCGTCAGCTGCCTTCTGGTGGCTGGCAGGCTTACGAGATTCGTCCGGTTGGTAGCCGCCGCAAGGCGGCTTAAGGTGCCGGCCCCCGAAGGGGCCAGCGGGGTGCTCGCCTGAGCTCTGACACACAGGCGAGCGGGGTGGTGCAAGGCTCTGACCCCTTGCACCGGTGCCAGGCGAGGCTCTGACCCCTCGACTGGCGCACGACGCTCGATGCCGACACAGCACGTGGAAACATCGAGTCGCCGTAGCCGGAATAGTAGGGGAAACCCTGGTTGCCTGGCTATGTCGTTAAACGGCGGTTTTAGGTAGTACCGCGCCGGGGACTCTGACCCTCGGCACGGAAGGGGTCGAGAGGGGCAACTCTGACTGCCCAGCTCGGCAGACACAGCACACAACAGCCGGCCCCGCCTGGGGCCGGCTTGGGGTAGGTATGAGCCGACAAGATCTGCTGCCGGGCGCTGGCCCGGTGCTCTCCCTGCGCCATGCGCTTTACCGCGCGGGGCGCGACTATCGGGGCGGCATTGGCGCCCTGGCCACTGATATGCATCTCGACCTGGTAACGGGTTACGACACCCTGCAGAAGAAGCTGAACCCGACCGAGGAACGCCGCTGGCCAAACCCGGACGAGCTTGAAGACATCATCCGCCTGACCCAAGACCCGCGTCTGCTGGACGCCCTCAATCGTCCGGCCGGTGTGGTGTGGTTCAAGCCGGTGCCGGTTGAAGCGACTAACGACGCCTTGCAAGCGCTGGCCAAGCTGACGGGGCGCTTGGCAGATTTCGTGGGCAGCTTGCATGACGGGGCGGCGGACAATCGCTGGCAGCGGCATGAGGTGGAAGCGCTGAAGCACCACGGGCACGAGGTGATCCGCAAGATTCTCGGGATCATTGCCGGCGCCGAGCAGGCCATGCTGGCCGGGGGGGAACGCCACGATGGATGAGCGCTATCTGGAGATGGCCGAGGCGGTGCAGCAAGAGCGCCTGCAGCAGGCCATCGATAACCGTGTGATTTACCAGGGCGAGAGCGCGACCGAGTGCGACAGCTGTGGTGACGACATTCCCGAAGCCCGGCGCAAAGCAGTGCCGGGTTGCCGTTTTTGCGTGGAGTGCCAGAGCCGGCAGGAGGTGCGCCGTGGTTGAGTGGCAGCCAGCGGCCACTGTGCCGCGTGACCGTTTGATTCTGGCTGATATCGGTATGCCATGGGCGTGCCTCGCGATCTGGAACGAACCTGCTGGCCAGTTCTGCGTTACCGAACTGGAAATAGACCTGTACCTCGGGCAGTGGAATGACACTGCCATCTCCCACACCTACGTGCCTGCCGCTCAGTTGCTCGGCTGGCAGGAGCTGCCGGAGGTGAGCCGTGGATGAGGATGTTTTCTACGCGGATTGCCCGCACTGTGATCGTTACGAGTTCCGCGACGAGGACGCTTGGTTCGAGCATGTGAGCATGTGCGAGTGGGAGCAGCAGCAGGATCGTGAGCGCGAGGAAGAAGAATGACGGCTCCAAAAGCTCCTGGAAGCATGGCTGCTTGGGCGCGGCGCTACATCGAAGCCTTCGGGCTGGCCCTGGTTAAGATCGAGCCCGGCCAGAAGGCGCCGAAGGGCAACGGCTGGAACAAGCCGGGTGGCTACTTCACCGACGCCGACAAGGCCGAACAATTCTGGACGAAGAACCCCAACCACAATATGGGCGTGGTGCTCGGGCCGAGCCGCGTTTGCTCGCTGGACGTGGACCATGTGGAGTACACGCGCCATGTGCTGCTGCATGTGCTCGACCTGCAGCTGGATGACCTGGCGGCGGTGTACCCGACGCTGGTGGGCAACCCGGCGCGCTTCCGCCTGATGTTCCGTGTGCCGGAGGGCGTGGAGCTGAGCCGGCATTCCCTGGTATGGCCCAACCCGCTCGACCCGGACGGTAGCAAGCACAAGCTGGTGACGGCGACGCTGAAGCAGGCAGAGGCAACCGGCAATGCCGAGCTGACCGCGACGATGCGGGCGAAGCAGAAGGAACTGGCCCCGGTGACGGTGTTCGAGCTGCGCGGCGGCCTGGTGCAGGACGTAATGCCGCCCTCGATCCACCCGGACACGGGCCAGCCGTATTTCTGGCGTACGCCGCCCTCGGCGGATGGCCTGCCGGAGTTGCCGCGCGAGCTGCTGAGCATCTGGAACAACTGGGAAATCTTCAAACCGCTGGGGCAGGGTGCCTGCGAGTGGGCGCCGACACCGAAAGAGCGCCCGGCACCCAAGGCTAAGCCGAGCCGGCCGACGACTACTGGCGCAAGCGGTAGCACGGATGTGGTGGGCGCCTACAACGACGCGCACGACGTCGAGCAGCTGCTGGCGACGCACGGGTACAAGCGGCGCGGCAATAAGTGGCTTTACCCGGGCAGCACCACGGGCCTGGCGGGTGTGACGGTGGTCGACGGCAAGGTGTATTCGCACCACGGCGCCGACCCGCTGGCGAACGGGCATATGAACGATGCGTTCGATGTGTTCTGCCTGCTCGAGCATGACGGCGATCAGAAGGCGGCGACCAAGGCAGCCGCCAAGGCGCTGGGCATCGATCATGCGAGCCAGCGCAAGAAGGTATCAGGCGGCACGCCGCCAGCGGCGAAGGGCGAGGTGGGTGGCAAGCCTGCGGCTGCTGATGACGCCGCCAGCCCGGCCGATGAGTCGGGCGACCTTCCCCCGCCCCCTACCGATTCGGATTGCGGCGCGCCGGCCGGCAGCAGCACCACCGGGGGGGCGGGGGGTGGCTTCCATATCCAGGGGCTGCTCCGACGCTTCGCGTTGATCGTCGGCACCACGCAGGCCTGGGAC
This sequence comes from Pseudomonas chaetocerotis, assembly GCF_015712105.2. Taxonomy (NCBI): domain Bacteria; kingdom Pseudomonadati; phylum Pseudomonadota; class Gammaproteobacteria; order Pseudomonadales; family Pseudomonadaceae; genus Pseudomonas; species Pseudomonas chaetocerotis. The sequence goes on along the minus strand of NZ_JACFYX020000015.1, from coordinate 55,242 downwards.
GTGGATAACGGCAAGCGGATCAAGAAGGCCGCGTTTCAGGCGCTGATCGGTAAGGATCTGTTCAAGCAGTGGGATGCCGAGACCGACCCGAAGCGCAAGAAGACTGTCAGCGAGGACTGGGTTAAGGAAATCGAGCGTGCCCAGGCACTGGCGGGTAAGGCGGTTGGCGATCTGAAAATGCCGATGCTGACGCGCTATGTGTACATCGATGGCACCAAGGATGTGTGGGACTACGCGAAGAAGCGCCGTGTGGCCGAGGGCGCGGTGAAGATGGCACTGGGCGATGCCTACAGCCTGTGGCTGAACAGCCCGGATCGGCGGGTGGTGGACATGAACCACATTGTGTTTGACCCGACGATGAGCCATGACCCCGAGGTGTACATCAACACCTACGAAGGCCTGCCGCTGACGCCTGAGCGGGATGATACGAAGTGCGCGAACCTGATCTGGCTGATCAGCTTTCTGTGTAACCACGCTGAGGATGCGACGGACTGGCTATGCCGCTGGCTGGCGTATCCGTTGCAGCACAGCGGGGCAAAAATGGATACGGCGGTGCTGATGCACTCGACCACTGAGGGCTCGGGCAAGAGCCTGCTGTTTTCGGTGGTGATGGGGATGCTCTACGGCCAGTACTCGGCGACGGTCGGGCAGACGCAGCTGGAAGGTTCGTTCAACGCCTGGCAGAGCGGCAAGCTGTGGGCGGTGTTCGAGGAGGTGGTGAGCCGCGATCAGAAGTACAACCAGGTGGGCAAGATCAAGCAGTTGATCACCGGGCAGACGGTGCGCATCGAGAGCAAGTTCGTGAACGGTTGGGAGGAAGCCAGCCACATGAATGCGGTGTTTCTCTCGAACGAGATCGTGCCGTGGCCGATCAGCGACAGCGACCGCCGCTTTCTGGTGATGTGGCCGGAGGAGAAGCTGCCTGCTGCTCGACAGATGGCGATCAAGCAGGAGCTGGCCAACGGTGGCGTGGAGGCGCTGTATGCGTGGCTGTTGGCGTATGACCTGGGCGACTTCGATCAGCAGACCAAGCCGCCGGTGACGCCTGCGCGTGAACGCTTGGTGGCGTTGAGCCGGGCGCCGTGGCAGACGTTCGCCAACCTGTGGCGCCTGGGCGAGCTGGGCGATGGGTTGTGGGGCGGGTGCCTGAGCTCTGATCTGTACGCGATGTTCGTGGAGTGGTGCCAGCGCAACGGTGAGCACCGGATGAGCCAGACGAAATTCAGCCTGTTCATCGAGACGCTGGGGGTGGACAAGACGCGGGCGATCCCCTGGACGGAGGGCAGCACGCGACGGTTTGCGGCGTTTTTGATACCGAGGGATGAGTCAGCCTTCCTGCCACCATCCATGCAGGCGGCCGCGCTGGGCGCGCATGTGCAGGCGTGGCGCGCGAAGGCGAAGCTGTGCGGCTGGAACGTGGAGGCGTGGGATCACGTCAAGGCGGCTGCAGCATGAGTACGCCTAAAAGTGTGTTGGGTGTGTTGGCACTGTGTAGGCTTGATTTTGCAACCTTACACACTTTCAGCCCAGTAACGACGCGGGTTCTAGACGAGTGTGTAAGGTGTGTAAGGTTTAAGCGCGTGCGCGCGCGTGTGCGAAAAAAAATTGCACGCTGTATCACCTGTCTGGCTGCCCTGAACCCTTCGAAAATTTCCTTACGCGAGGCTCTGAAAACCTTACACACCTTACACACCTTACACAGATGCTCTAAAGCCATTGTTTTTATTGAGTTTTTTGTGTGTTGGGTGTGTGTAGGGTTGGCGGTTTTTGTGTTGGGTTGCGGTTTTGGCGCGAGGGACGGGCAATGATCGAGGCTATCGAGACGCTGTTGAGGCATTGGGGCGAGCAGCTGGCCCAGAACGGCCATGGGGGCGGTTTGCCCAGCACCATGGGCACTATCGTCGAGTTCGCCGGCTGTGCGCCGCGTGGCGGGGTGTATGGCGCGAAGCTGCTGGTTGCCGGCGCCGGGCCGGATTATGCAGCGGCTGAGGTGAACCAGGTGCTGTACGGCATCGAGCGGCTGGAGGGCGGAAGCGCGCTGGTGCGGTTGGCCTATGCGCGGTACCGCAACGAACCCCGGCTGACCATCGCCGAGCAGGTGGATGCGCTGGAGCTGGGGCGCGGCGATGCCGGGCGGCGGGCGTACTACCGGCAGGTGGGCGTGTTGCATGAGCGCCTGCATGCCGGGCTGCTGGAACGCCAGGGCAAGCTGGCGGTGATGCGGCGGGAGTCGCGCCGGGATGGCGACCGTGTGCGCCGGGCATCGTTGAAGCAGGCGGATGCGGCCCACCGCGGGCGTGGCCTTGAGTTGAAGGTTGACCGCTCGTCGGGCGACTCGGCTCCATAAGGCGCCGGCAAGGCTCCGAAGGGCGCCGGCTGGAATAACCCATAATCGGGACTTTTCGGTTTGTCACTCGGGGGGTAAAAAGTCACCACGATTCGATAGGTACGCCTACCGAGCAACAGAGCGCCACGTGCTGTGTCGCACAACCCGAGACCCGACTCGGATTCAGAGCCCCGCCTTGCGGGGCTTTGTCTTTTCTGGCTGACGCTACCGTGGCAGGGGCGGCAGCCGTTCCCGCGGCACGCGGGTTTTTTATTCTGGCCCTTGGCCGCCTGGGAGGGTTTATGAGCGAGCCATTGACCGGGCTGGCGGTTTGCGCAGCAGGCGTTGGCATTTGTATCTCCGGCTTCATGGCTGGCGTGGATGGGAGTGCGGCGACCGGTGCATTGTGCGGGGCGACTGTGTTTGTGCTCGCGCGGCCCGACCTGAAGGTCATCCCTCGCATCCTGTTGTTCATGATCAGCCTGGTCATGGGCTACCAGTTCAGCCCAGCTCTCGGCGAGCTTGAGCTATGGGGCATCCGACCATTCACCTATTCCGGGCCTGCTGCGTTCGCCGCCGCTGCGCTGGTCGTTGGCCTCACCATGGCCGCGATCAGGAAGCGTGTGGCGCCGTCGGCCCCTGGGGGAATCGATGGCTAGTGTGATCCTGACCCATGCGCTGCTGGTGTTGTGCGGCGCCATCTTCGTTCGGCTGTTCACGTTCCGGCGGGGCGCGTTGCGCTTCAGCCGGCTGAAGTCGTGTGGCGCCTGGCTGGTGATGGTCTGCGCCGGGGTTGCGGTGATCCATATCCTGCGCGGCGATCTGGTGGTGCAGCCTGCAGCCTGGCCGTTGGTGGTGCTGGTGGCGGTGTTCGCCTGGGCCATCTGGCGAGCTGGCGGCAATCTCGCCGGGGTGCTGCGACCTGAAGAGCCAGCGTGGTCTGGTGGTGAGCGGCGGCGGGGTGGGCGGTGAAGGGCAGCATCAACGCCCGCGACTTGGACGATGCGCTGGCCGCGCTGCAGAAGCTGGGCGGCGGGCTCGCACCTCGGGCGCTGGCGGATGCACTCAACCATACGGCCAACCAGGCGCGCATCGCGCTGCGGGCTGAGATGGAAGATGTGTTCAACCCGAGGCCAACGCCGTGGGTGCTGAACTCGATCCGCATCATTCACGCCAAACCATCGGCTGACCCTGAAGCAGCGGTGTGGGTACAGGATCAGGGTACGGGCAAGAATCCATTCAGTGCCGAGGATTACCTGCTGCCGCAAGTCGAGGGTGGTGAGCGGATCACGCGGCGGTCGGAGAAGTACCTGCGCGAGTCGGGGATTCTGCCGGCTGGCCGCTTCGTCGTGCCGGCCGCCGGTGCTCGGCTGGATGCCTACGGGAATATCCAGAAGGGGCACATGACGCAGATCCTGTCGGGCCTGAAGGCGATGAAGCTATCGGGCTCGGACAACGCTGCGACCGATAGCCGGCGTTCCCTGCGCAAGGGGCACGCGCTGGCGTTCTTCGTGATGAAGCGCGGCAAGACGCCTATCGGCATTGCCGAGCGGCGTGGCAAGAACGTGGCGATGGTGCTCGCCTTCGTGCGCCAACCGCAGTACCGCGAGCGCTTCAAGTTCCATGACGTGGTGCGGCGGGTCGCAGAGAACGACGCGCAGCTCGAAGCGAACATCGACAAGGCCATCGTTGATGCCTTGGCCGGTCGGCTGCCCAGCCTGCCAGGCCGGCGGCGGCGCTGAAGCCAGTGGCGTGCCACATGACTGGCCGGGGGCCCCTGGGCCGGCGAGGGTGGCAAGGGTAATTCGAGCCCCGTTCTCGCGCTAGTGGGTGGGGTTGGAGGTTAGTTAATTGGGGTTAATTCGGTTAATCCCCGGGGTAATTCTGGTTAATAGGTGAATTCATGACGGTCATGAAGAAGTCAGAGTTCGCGGATAGCCAGGGTTGGTCTCGGCCTTATGTGTCGAAGCTGGCAGCCCAAGGGCGGCTGGTACTGACCGAAGACGGTAAGCAGGTACTCGTCGAGGAAACGCTTGCTCTGCTGAGCGAGACTGCCGACCCCAGCAAGGCCGGTGTCGCGGAGCGGCATCATCAGGATAGGGTTGAGAAAGGCGTGCATGCGCTTATTTCACCCCAAGCCCCGACTTCTGCTCCGCTGTCCACAGGCGGTGGCGACAACTACCAGAAGGCCAGGGCGCATCGCGAGACTTACCTGGCGCTGCTGGCCGAGGACGAGTTCCTCAAAGGCCGCGGTGAGCTGGTCGAACGCAAGGCCGTCGACACCGCCGCATTCAACACCGCGCGCACGCTGCGCGACTTGATCCTCGGTCTGCCGCCCAAGATCGCTGGCGAGCTGATCGCTATCACCGACACCTGGGAAATGGAACGAAAGCTCACTGAGCTGCTGCGAGGCGTCCTCGAGGATGCCGCCAGCCTGGTGCAGCTGGATACCGAGATTGAACAGGGGGCGAAGGAGCCGAACTAGCCATGCAACATGCGTATGCCGACGGTGCTGCCACGTACCGGGCGGCATACCACCGAGGCCTGGAGCTCGACCCCGAACTGTGGATCGATCAGTGGGCTGACGAGTTCCAGCGTATCCCGAAGGACACCGGCGCCGCGGAGCCCGGCAAATATCACACCGACCGCACGCCTTTCGCTCGCGAGCCGATGCGCTGCCTGTCACCGCTGCACCCCTGCAAGCGCGTGGTGACCATGGTCGCCTCGCAGATGATGAAGACGCAGATCGCGCTCAACTGGATCGGCGGCAACATCCACATGGCGCCAGCCAATATCCTGGCGCTGCTGCCCAGCGAAAAGCTGGCCCGCCGGGTCTCCAGCCGGATCGACAAGACGATCAAGGCGGTACCGGAACTCAGCACGCGCGTGGCCAAGCCGCGCTCACGCGATGCCCGCAACACCCTCGACACCAAGGAATTCGAAGGCGGCACGTTGTACTGCACCACCGCCGGCTCGGCCGCCAACCTGGCAGAGCTGGCAGCGCGCTACATCTACGGCGATGAGATCGACCGTTGGGACGTCGACGTAGACAGCGAAGGCGACCCCATCGAGCTGGCAGAGGCGCGCGGCACCACGTTCGGCCGCAAGGCCAAGTTCTACTTCTCCAGCTCGCCGACGATCAAAGGCGCCTCGCGCATCGATGATCTGTACGAGCAGAGCGACAAGCGCCGCTACTTCGTGCCATGCCCACACTGTGGGCAGCACCAGGTGCTGGACTGGGCCAACCTCAAGTGGACCGACGACTACAAGCGCGTCGACTACCTCTGCAGCAACGCCGAGTGCGGCGCGCTGATCGAGGAACATCACAAGACGGCCATGCTGCTGGCTGGCGAGTGGCGCGCCACGGCGAAGGGCGACGGCGAGACCGTGGGCTTTCACCTCAACGCGCTCTATTCGCCGTTGGGCTGGCTGTCCTGGCAGAGCCTGGCCAAGCAGTACGACAAGGCCAAGGTCGCAGCTGACCGGGGCGACAACGAACCCATGCAGGTGTTCTACAACACCCGCCTGGCGTTGGTGTGGGACGCCGCGCAGGAGATGACAAAGGCCAGCGAACTAAAGGCCCGCGCCGAGGATTACCGCCTGGGTACGGTGCCGGCCGGTGCGCTGATCCTCACCGCCGCCGTCGACGTGCAGCACAACCGTCTGGAAATGCTGGTGATCGGCTGGGGCGAAGGCCTTGAGCGCTGGGTGGTCGACTACGTGGTGGTGCCGGGTGACCCGGCACTGCAACGCACCTGGCTTGATCTGGACGAGCAACTGAAGCGCCGGTACCGCCACGCCTCTGGCGTCGAGCTGGCCATCTGCGCCACGGCGGTCGACTCCGGCGGTCACCATACCGATGAGGTCTACCAGTTCACACGGCTGCGGCGCTGGCGGAAAGTGTTCGCGGTTAAGGGGGCAAGTAAGCCCGGCCGACCTGTGCTGGCTCAGCGACCGTCGAAAGTCGATGTGACATACAACGGCCAAACCGAGAAGCAGGGCGCCGAGCTCTGGATCATCGGTACCGACACGGCGAAGGACTGGATCTACAACCGTTACCCGTTCGCCGACGGCCCTGGCGCACTGCACTTCTCGACAGACCTGCCGGACGAGTTCTACGACCAGGCGGTGGCAGAGCGAAAAATCACCGTCTACGTGAAGGGCTACAAGCGCACTGTCTGGGTCAAGGGCAAAGCCGAGCGCAACGAAGTACTCGACCTGCTGGTTTACAACCAGGCCGCTGCTCAGTTCCTGGGGCTTCACCGATACCACCAGGGCGAATGGAGCAAGCTGCGCGCCGCGGTGAGCCAGGGGAGCTTGTTCGCGCAGCCAACTGCGAGCAGCAAAGTGACCGCCCTGCAGGAGGATGCCGAGAAGGCAGCCAACCCGCCGCCAGCGAAGCCAGCACCTCAACCAACGGGACGCCGCGTATCACGCAGCACCTACCTGAAACGATGACAAGAGGGCGCCCCATGGCAAGCGCACAACAGCGCCTGGATGACGTCCGGGCGGCTATCAGCGACATCCTCCGGCTTGGGCAGAGCATCACCAAGGATGGTCGCAGGCTAGACCGAGCATCGCTCGCCAGCTTGCGCATGCTTGAAGACCAATACGCCGCAGATGCCGCCCGCGAATCCCGCGCCGGCCAGCCACGGCAAATCCGGCTGTACAGCCGTGGCAAGGGGGCGTGATGGGCTATCGAGTAAGAGCCAAGCCGGTTCGGCTGCAGGTGGTGAACAGCTACGAAGGCGCCGGCCAGGGCCGACGCGCCCAGAGTTGGGACGCCCCGGACGCCGCGCTGAACACCATCGCTATTCCGGCCTTGCCGGCGCTGCGCAAGCGCTCCAAGGCGGCAGTGCGCAACAACCCCTGGGCCGCCAGCGGTATCGGCAAGCGCGTCAGCAGCCTGATCGGTACTGGCATCACACCGCGTGCGCAGATCAAGGATGCCGCGCTGCGTAGTGCCATCAACCAGCTCTGGAGCGACTGGACGGACGAATCCGACGCCGACAACCTCACTGACTTCTACGGCCAGCAGGCGCTGATCGCCCGGATGGTTGAGGAGTCCGGCGAATGCTTCGTGCGGCTGCGCTACCGCCGCCCGGAGGATGGCCTGGCGGTGCCGCTGCAGCTGCAGATTCTGCCGCCTGAGTTCGTGCCGCTGGATCGCAACTTCGTCACCCGTCGCGGCAACGTGGTGCGAGCCGGCATCGAGTTCGACCAGGTCGGTCGGCGGGTGGCGTACTGGATGTGGAAGAACCACCCCGGCGATGCCCGGGCGCTGGGCACCAGCTACAACACGCTGAACCGCATCCCGGCCAGCGAGGTGCTGCACATCTTCGAACCGCTCGAAGGTGGGCAACTGCGCGGCATCCCGCGCCTGGCGCCGGTGCTGCTGCGACTCAAGTCGCTGGACAACTATGACGACGCGGTGCTGTTCCGGCAGGAGGTGGCCAACCTCTTTGCCGGCTTCATCACCAAGCCCCGGCCAGATGGCCCGCCCGTCCTCGATACGTTGACGGGGCAGCCGGTCAAGAGCGACGAAGATGGCACCCCCATGGTGGCCATGGAGCCGGGCACCATGCAGGAGCTGCTCGAGGGCGAGGAGGTAGTGTTCTCCGCCCCGCCTTCGGCCGGCGACACCTACGTGGACTTCATGCGGCAGCAACTGATGGCTGCGGCGGCTGGTATCGAACTGCCTTACGAACTGCTGACCGGCGATATGGCTGACATCAGCGACCGCGTGCTGCGCGTGCTACTCAACGAGTTCCGCCGTCGCATCGAGCAACTGCAGTTCGGCGTTTACGTGTTCCAGCTCTGCCGGCCAGTTCGCGCGGCCTGGCTCGACGCTGCTTGGCTCTCCGGGGCCATTGAGCTGCCGCAGTACTTCGAGCGTCGACGCGACTACTTGCGCACGCGCTGGGTGCCACAAGGCTGGGCCTACATGCACCCCGTGCAGGACGTGCAGGGCAAGCTGCTGGAGATCAAAGGCGGACTGGCCAGCCGCAGCGAGCACGCGCTTCGCAACGGTTACGACGCCGAAGTGATCGACCAGGAAAACGCCGACGACAACGCCCGGGCCAAAGAGCTCGGGCTCGACTACACCACCGACACGGCCCTCACGGCTGGTGACAAAGAGGAAACCCCATGAAGAAGATGACCAACCGCCTGGCGCTGGCGGTCATGCTGGGCGGCCTGGGCATCGACGCCTTCGCCCAGCCGCGCATGCTCAACCTTGAAGGCGCGCCAGACCTCAACGCCGAACACTGGTACAGCATCCAGGCCGCCGGCGAGGAGGGCGGCAAGCCCATCGAGGTCTACATCTACGGCGAGATCGGCTTCTGGGGTGTGACCTCGGGTGACTTCATCCGCGACCTGAAAGAGATCGACGATGGCGTGTCGGAGGTGCTGGTGCACTTCGATACCGTCGGTGGCGATCTCTTCGACGGCATTGCCATCCACAACACGCTGCGCGCCTTGGGCGAGCGCTGCACCGGGCAGATCGACGGTGCGTGTTTCAGCGCCGGCAGCGTGGCCGTGTGCGGTGCCCACAAGGTACGCATGGCCGACAATGCCATGTTCATGATCCACAACCCCTGGACGTTCATGGCCGGCGACAGCAACGAGCTGCGCCAGATGGCCGACATGATGGACAAGGCCTTCGAAGGCATTGTCGCCAGCTACCAGCACCGCGCGCTGAACATCGACGACGCCGAGCTGCGCCGCATGATCAACGACACCACCTGGCTCACCGCCAGCGAGGCCATGACCCATGGCTTCGTCGACGAGGTGTTCGGCGAGGTCGCGCCGCTGGTGAACAACGCGGCGCTGGGCAAGATCCTCAACCGCTACCGCAACGTGCCGGAGGCAGCGCTGCGCCTGGTTGGTGAGGTCGAACAACCGCCGGCGGATGAGCCTGACCCCGCAACGGAGCCCGAACCTGATCCGGTAACGACCACCCCGGAAGCCGCCGAACTGGCCGCCAAGCTCGCCACGGACTGTGCCGCGGCCGGCCTGAGCAACTGCGTCAGCTACCTGATCAAGGCAAGCGCCTTGGCCAGTGCCGAAGCGGTGCAGGCGCACTTCAACCGCGCCAAGGAAGTTCGCGCCGCCTGCATGGTAGCCAAGCGCCCGGATGACGCCCAGGCACTGATCGAAGCCGGGCTGACCGGCGAACAGGCCAAGGCGAAGCTGTTCGAGAAGCTGGCCGCCAACAGCGGCCAGGTGGAAATCAGCAACCTACCCCCGGTGGACGATGGCCCGCAGGCCAGCGCCCACCAGCCCCCGACGGCGAATGAGGTCTACGCTCGCCGCCGCAACCAAGCCTCGAAAGGAGGAAAACAAGCATGACCATCAAAACCGAAGGCGTGTACGCCGGCGAGTTCCTCCTCTCGGAGGCCAACGGCACCCGCAGCCGCGAGGAGGTGGTCATCGCCGCCGGCTCCGGCATCCTCAAGGCCGGCACGCTGATCGCCCTGATCACCGCCGCCAACGCACTCACCCCAGCCGCCGATGCCGGCAACACCGGCAACGGCACCATCGGTTCCGTGACCGTCACCAGCGCGGCCATCAGCGGTGCCTACATCCTCACCATCACCGAAGCAGCAGCCAACGGCGGCAAGTTCGAACTGGTCGACCCGACCGGTGCGCTGGTAGGTGAAGGCACCGTCGGACAGGCCTTCACCGGCGGCGGCCTGACCTTCACCCTGAGTGACGGCTCCACCGACTTTGCAGTGGATGACAGCTTCACCCTCACCGTGCTCGCCAACCTGGGCGAATACACCGCCTACGACGATGACGGCACCGACGATGGCCGGCGTGCTGCCAGCGGCATCCTGTTCGCCTCGGTGGACGCCACCCTCAACGACGTGCGCGCAGTTGGCGTGATGCGTGACGCCGAGGTGATCGAGCGCCTGCTCACCGGGCTGGATGCCAACGGCCGTGCCGACCTGCTGGCCAAGGGCATCGTCATTCGCCCCTGACCGCCAACCGTAGCAACCCCAACACCCCAAGCCCCGCACCAGCGGGGCTTCGCATTTCTAGGAGCCCACAATGGCTGAGATCACGATTTTTCAGGACGAGGCGTTCAGCGTTGACGCGCTGCTCACCGTTATCAACGAAGAACACGTACTGCCCGGGCAGATCGCTGCCGCTGGCCTGTTCGAAGAACAGGGCGTGTCTGGCACCGTCGTACAGATCGAAAAAGACGGTATGACCCTGCAACTGGTCAAAGCCGCCCCGCGCGGCAGCGCCGGCCAGGTGGTCACCGGCAACAAGCGCGACCTGATCCCGTTCAACACCGTGCACCTGCCGGAGGTGTTCCAGATCCTGGCGGACGAGATTCAGGGCATCCGCGCAGTTGGTAGCCTCACCGAAATGATGCAGGTGCAGGCCTATGTGAACAAGCGCATCGAGAAAGCCCGCCGCCAGCTCGACCTGACGCACGAGTACCAGCGCATCGGCGCCATCAAGGGCAAGGTGATCGATGCCGATGGCTCGAGCGTGTTGTTCGACATCTTCCAGCGCTTCGGCATCAAGCGTCCGGCTACCTTTAGCCTGGAGTTGAACAATGCCGACACCGACGTAGCGGCCAAGTGCGTCGAGGTGCTCGATGCCCAAGAAGATGTTCTCGGCAACGTCACCAGCACTGGCGCCCATGCCTACTGTGGCAAAACCTTCTGGGCCAAGCTGATCGCGCACAAGAACGTCCGCGAGGCGTACCTGGGCTGGCAGGCCGCAGCGGCACTCATGGGTGATCGCCGGGTGCCCTTCGAGTTCGGTGGTATCACCTGGGAGCGCTATCGCGGCAAGATCGGTAGCACGCCCTTCGTTGCCGATGACCGCGCGCATGTCGTGCCCATGGGGGTGCCGGAATTGTTCATCAGCGCCTTCGCGCCGGCCGACTACATGGAAACGGTCAACACCGAGGGCATGCCGTACTACTCCAAGCTGGAGCCGATGAAGTTCGGCAAGGGCGTTGAAGGCGAGGCCCAGTCCAACCCGTTGCACCTGTGCACCCGCCCGGCGTCCGTGCGCGAGCTGACCATCTGACCATGGCCAGCTTCGGTGACTGCATCGCCGCGCTCGACGATGCAGTGATGGACAGCCTCAGCGACGGCACCGCCACCTACCTGAGCCGCACCGGCCAGGTGCTGGCGGTCGATGTGCCGGTGATCGTCGATGTCGATGTCGAGCGCGTCGATGCCCTATCGGGTGGTGTTGGCCGGGTGCGCACGCACTGTGTGCAGAAGCACCTGCTGCAGCCCTTCGACCGCCAAGGCGCCTTCGCCATGGATGGCAAGACCTGGCACATCGACGGCATCGCCGACGACGACGGACACCTGATCACTCTCTACGTGAAGACATGACCATGCCTATCGACATGCAATCCGCCATCGTCGCGGAGCTGATCGCCTGCCTGGGTGCCGTGGAGTCATTCGGCGGCCTGGTGTTCGAGGACGGCGTGCTGCGCGTGCTCGACGAAGCCGACGCCAGCCTGCCGGACGACTTCATCGTCATCCAGCCCGGCTCCACCGAGGAAGTCGAGCGGGTGGGAACGGGCAGCGTGCGCGAGCGCGTCACACTGAACATCACTGCCGTCACCAAGCAACGAGGATTTGCCCCCGTCCTGCGCGGTGCTCGCCTGGGCATCAAGGCTGCCACGGGCGGCAGCAAGGCCGGCCTGGCCGTCCAGGGAGTGCAACTGGCCGGCTACCTCACGGAAACCCCCATGCCGCCCGGAGAAGGGCGGCGCTGGGCATGCCACGTCATGCCCCTGCAAGTCACCTACATCCAGCCCCTCAAATGACCGGAGGCCATCATGGCTCAGCAAGACCGCAGCTTCATCGGCGAGGGCATCGTCTATGCCCGCCGCTACCAGACCAATGACCCGCTGATCGATATCGGCAACTGCGACACCTTCAACATCGGCTTTACCTCCGACCGCCAGACCCTGCCCAACTTTCGCGGCGGCGGCGGTAACCGCAACGTGCGCGAGCGCATCACCGACGTGACCGCCACCATCGGCATGTACGACCTCACCCTGGACAACATCGCCCGCGTCACCCGCTCCAGCATCGCCCAGGTGGCCGCCGCCAGCGTGGTCGGTGAAGTGCTGCATGTCGGCGGTGTTGCCGGTGAACTGGTGCCATTCGCCAAGCTGCCGGACACCAGCCAGCCCGTCACCATCACCCGCGCCGGTGCGTTGACCGCCAGCTCGGAGGCTGCCCTGGGCAACGTCGGTAACGGCACCCTGAACAGCCTCAGTGTCACCACGGCAGGCGTGGGGGTCTACAATGTGGAGCTGACCTCGGCGACCGAGTTTGCCGTCACCGGGCCGGGCAGTACGGCAGTTGGCACTGGCGAGGTCGGCGCGGCGTTCACCGGCGGCGGCCTTGCCTTCACCCTGACAGCCGGCAGCACGGCCTTTGCGGCGGACGATGCGTTCACCATCACCGTCGCCCAGGGGGCAGGTGCAGCGGCAGAGCAGGGCGTCGACTACCAGCTCACCCCGCACGGCATCATCATTCCAGCGGGCAGCACCATCACCCCGGCGGGTGCCACGGCCGGCTACACCAGTCTCAAGGCTGGCGTCATCCACATGCTGGCGGGCAGCCAGGTCGAACTTGAGATCTACATCGCCGGCCTCAACGACGCGCAAACCGGAGAACCCTACAGCCTGCGCGCCCGTCGCGTGAAAATGGGAGTTATCTCGGAGCTGGCTGCTCTGGGGCAGGAATACCTCCGGCTCGAAGCCAGCGCGGAACTGCTGGCTGATCCGCTGGTGACCGAGCCGGGTATTTCCAAGTTCTGCGAGATGGCGGTGGTCAACAAGGCAGCTTGATGTAGCAGGGCCAGGGATGGCCTTAACCAAGTTTCAGCGCTGGCATTGAGATGGTAGATTCGTCACTCAGACCCTGAGGGAGGGAACCCAAAATGCAATGCCCAGCATGTAACCATGAAGCGCCGCAGGCCGAGTTTGGCGACCCGTTGAAATGCCCGTCATGTGGTGCCTTCTATGCGAAAGCGCTGGCAGCTAAACAGAAGGCAGCTGCTGCGTTGGAAGTCGCTCCGGCTGCTGACGTTGTTAAGCAGGCGCGCCAGATCAAGGGGCATACCGCACCTGTTGCCGCACAGCCTGTCGTGGTGGTGGATATTCAAATGCGCTTCTGGTCCATGGTCGTTTTCATGGTCAAGTGGGTTTTTGCGTCCATCCCCGCGTTCATCATCGTTGCTGCCATTTGTGCTGTGGTATGGGGCATAACCCTTGGCCTTCTTGGCGGTACCGCTAACCCACTTGTCAGTAGTTCGCTGCCTCCAGCCGATAACCGGGTGACTGAGCAGCCGGCAGCTGTACCTGTGATTAGACCGATCTCGGCGACCATCAGGGATAAAGGTTTCTTATCCAGGGCTGACGGACACGATCAAGATCAGATGGCTTTCGGTCTCGCTTTCAGAAACAACACCGGGCGTGAGGTGAACGCCTTCGACGGCACTGCGGTATTCACTGACGTGCTTGGCAATGAGGTTTTCAGGGCATCGGTGGTTGTGGATGGTTACTTTCCTGTGGGAGGGGAAATAAATCGGGGTTTCACTGTCCGCTACAACAAGTTTATGGCTGACCACGTAAGGTTCAACGATATGGAACAGGGGCGGCTATCTGTCGACTTTCGCCCCAAGAAGGCCCTGTTTAAAGGGGGCGAGATCCAAGAGTTCTAGTAACGAATCAACTGAGAAACCCGCTTCGGCGGGTTTTTTGTTGCCTGGAGAAAAGTATGGCCAGCCTGAAAGAGCGCCTGATTCAGTTTGTACTGCGCGGCAAGGATGAGCTTTCGCCCGAGGCGAAAAAGTCCGAGGAGGCGCTGAACAGCCTGAAGGAAGCCAGCGAGCAGCTCGGCCAGGCGCTGGATAACGCCAAGGAAGCCCAGGGGCTGGCCAAAGCGTTGGAGCAAACCCAGCGAGCCGTCGAGGTGGCCAAGCGCAACCTTGGCGACGCCGAGAAGCAGGTGACTGACCTGCGCGACGCATTGAGCAAAACCCCTGAAGCGGCGGGCCTGCAGCAGTCCCTGAAGGATGCCGAGCGCGAAGCTAGCCGCAGCCGGCGGCAGCTGAACGCGCTGACCCAGCAACTGGCCGATGCCGAGAAGGCGGCGAAGGCAGCGGGGGTGAATACCGATGGTCTGAGCGATGAACAACAGCGCCTGGCCGGCGAGGTGGACAAGGCCCGCAAGGCGCTGGATGAGAACAACGCCAAGCTGAAGGAGGCACAGCGGGAGCAGGCCAAGGCCGCACGCACTGCAGCCGAGCATGCCTCAAGCCAGGAAAACCTGGGCGATATGCTGTCCAGCGGTGCGAAGAAAGCCGGCGCCTTCGTAGCGGCATACCTCTCGGTCAATGCTGCCATTGGCCTGGTGCAGGGCGGCATGCGCCTGCTTGCGCGTGGTATTCGTGCGGTAGCCTTGGATGGCTCCGACAAACAGCAGGCGCTGGCCCAGCTCGAAGCCACGCTGGCGTCCACCGGGCGCCAGGCTGAGTTCACCTCGAAGCAACTGCTGGATATGGCAGATGCCTTCGAGGCCAGCTCGATGCTCACCGCCGAGCAAGTGCAGTCGGCGCAGGCTCGCCTGCTGTCCTACACGGATGTTGCCGCGAAAGAGTTCCCGCGCGCGCTGCAGATCATCATCGACCAGCAGCAGCGCCTCGGTATCAGCGTTGAGCAGTCTGCCGAGATCGTCGGGCGTGCCCTGCAATCGCCATCTCAGGCGATGGCGGCGTTGGGCCGGCAAGGCTTCAAGCTGGAGGATGATCAGAAGCGCTTGCTGAAACAGCTGGAGGCGACGGGCAGAACAGCCGAGGCCCAGGCCATCATCATGGACATGCTGACCGAGGCCTATGGCGGCTCGGCAGCGGCGGCGCGAATGAACACGGCGGCAGGCCTGTGGAAGGGGCTGACCGATCGTATAGGCGATTTCGCCAGCCGCGTCGCGAACTCGGGTGCATTCGACTTTATGCAGCGCAAGCTGCTCGAAGTGGCTGACACTCTCGATGAAATGGCCAACGATGGGCGGCTTGACCGGCTGGCAGAGGCGCTCAGCACGGCATTCATTGATGCGGCTGAGCGGGCCGAAGAGTTCGCCAAGAAGTTGCTAGACATCGATTTCAGCACGCTGACCAGCGACGCTAGCCGCTGGCTCGATGACTTCGGCGAGAAGCTCGACACTGCCGGCCGCTGGATCACCATGATCACCGCGCCATTCCGGGTGCTGGTGAACGTGGTCACGGGTGGTATTTCGGCCATCGGCGTGGCCTTCACGGGTCTTATCACGGCCTCGCTCTCTGGCATGGCATTGGTTGCCCGCGCGATTCCCGATGCCTTTGGTGGGCAAAAGATCGTTGCGGGGCTGGAAAGCGCGCGTGATACGGCGCTCAGCATGATGCAGCTGCTAGCCGGTCAGGTCGCCCAGGATGGCCGCGATATCGCTGCCACCTGGAACAGCGTGGCCGAAGCGGCAGAGGGTAGTGCCGACCGCCAGGCCCGAGCTGCAGCGAAGGCGGCCGAGGACACCCGCAAGTCGATGCAGAAGACGGGCGAGGATATCGCCTCGTTCTTTCGCTCGAACATCACCACGCTCGAGCAGGCGCTGGCGGCGATCAGCTTTTCCGAAACCGCCGCCGATCTTGCCGAGATCGAAAAGGCGCTGGCTGACTCCAAGCTGACCACCGAGGAACTCGGCGCGGCGATGGAAGCGCTAGGGCAGAAACGCGGTTTCGTTACTGTCGCCGACGATGCCAAGCGCACCACCACCGAGCTGGAGCAGTTGCGCAAGGAACAGGCTCGGCTAAAGGCGGAATACGATGCCGGCACCATCACGCTGCAGCAGTGGCAAGACGGCCACAACGCGGCGGCTGAAGCCATCCGCAAGCTGGAAAGCGAGAGCGCAAAGGCGACGGGCACCATCAAGGCTGTGGGGAGGGAGCTGAAGTCCCTGACTGACGTTCAGCGCGCGATCAGCGATGCCAAGACGGATCGGGATATCGCCGCCATCCGCACGGCATTGCAGGGTCTCTACAACACCGGGCAGGTGACGGCGGCTCAGTACAACGCCGAGCTATCCAAACTCAACGCACGCCAAAAGGAACTGACCCAGGCCCTGCAGGGCAGCAAGAAAGCCCAAGACGATAAGAACAAGTCGGACCAGCAGGCCATCGTCACCAGCGAG
This sequence comes from Pseudomonas chaetocerotis, assembly GCF_015712105.2. Classification (NCBI taxonomy): domain Bacteria; kingdom Pseudomonadati; phylum Pseudomonadota; class Gammaproteobacteria; order Pseudomonadales; family Pseudomonadaceae; genus Pseudomonas; species Pseudomonas chaetocerotis. Next base: position 38,697 of record NZ_JACFYX020000015.1, on the reverse strand, counting down.
CAGCTGCGCCGCGAGAGCGGCAAGCGGATGGAAGCCGAGCGCAAGGCCGGCGATGAAGCAATGCAGCGGCGCCGGAAAGAGTCCAGCGACGCGCAGCGCGACATGGCCGACATGGAGGGCTTCTTCAGCGGTGTCATGAGCCGTGCGCGCGAGCCGGTGGCGGCGCTGAGCCGGGCCGCGCTGGAGCTGTACGACCGTATGCGCGGCCTCACCACTGCGGCGCCGAGCATCGACACCAGCAGCCTGGAGTCCACACGCACCAGCCTGGAGTCGGTATCCAAGGCGTTGGGTGACGTGCGCGCGGCGCTAGCGTTGCCGATGCAGAGCAGCCTGGCCCGCTGGATGGCGGAAACTCAGCAGGCCAGCCTGCAGACGCAACAGGCTTTTCTGTCGCAGAAGGCCAGTCTGCAGGATCTGATGCGTGACTATGAGCGCGGCTCGATCACCACGCAGCAGTTCGTGAACCGGGCCAACAGCATGAAGCAGGCGCTGAGCCTGCTCGATGGCTCTGACCTGAGCGGGCTGGAGTCGGCTATCGATGCCGCCAACCAGCGTATGCAGCAGATGGGGCAATCCACCCGCTCGACGCTGGAGAGCCTGCAGGACGAGCTGGACGGGCTGCAGGGCCGGCAAGACGACATCGAGCGTCGCCGGTTCGCAGCTCGCCAGCGCGAGCTGCAGGCCCAGGCCGCCGAGGCGCAGGCAGGCGGTGACGCCCAGGCTGTGGCCAACGCCAACCGTGCCCTGGGTTTGCTGCGGCAGATCGAGGCCGAGAGCGCCCAGGCCAGGCAGGCCGAGGAACAGAAGAAGCGCATGGAAGCGCAGCAGGCCACCCAGCCGGCTGCACAGCAGGCAGCGCAATCGCCGAGCAAGATCATCCGCCTGGAGATACCGGGGCGCCCTGCAGTCGATGTGTCGGTGAGCGGTGACGCCGCCGAAACCAACCTGCTGAGCATTCTCGAACAAGCCGGCTTGAGGAGCCTGTAATGCAACTGACCCTTGACGGCCTCGACCTGGCTGCCGATCCGGCGCTGGGCGGCGAGCAAATGGAATGGGTGGACGAATGGGACTGGAACGCCATCGAGCAGGATCAGGAACGCTCGCTCACCGGGGCGCTGATCGTGCAGGAGGGCGTCAAGCTGTACGGGCGCCCGATCACCCTGGCGAGCAATGGCGGTGCCTGGTTCCCGCTGGCCACCGTGCGTGCTCTGGAGGCCATGGCCAGCGTGCGCGGTGCTGCGCACCTGCTCACGCTGCCGAGTGGTGAGCAGCACTATGTGACGTGGAACCGCGTCGCGGGGCCAGTCGTGCAAGCCGTGCCGGTGCACCGCACTGTCGCGCCTGGTCCTGACTGGCTCTACCAGCTCACCCTACGCCTGATCACCGTAGCGCCACCGCCTCCCGACCCCGAGCCGGAACCTGACCCCGAACCCTGACAGCCCGCCCCGTGCGGGCTTTTTGTTGCCTGGAGATTGATGGCATGACCATTGCCGCAACTGACGTAAAGCTGCTGAAAAGCCAGCGCCTGACCGACGAGAACGACGGCGGCGGCCGCGCCACCGGCAATGCCGTGGTGGACGGTGAGGTCAACAATGTGTTCCCCGACATCAGCCGGCTCGACCGCACCACCGGCCGCATCAACCTGCGCAAGCTGTTCGGCGGGCCGATGACGCAGAACGCTGACGCCTACCTGGGCGCTCACGCCATCGTCACCAAGTCGCCGGCTGACCCGCGCGTGAGCGTGCTGCTGTTCAACACCGGCAGCCAGATCGACGAGCGCCGCGATGCGCAGAACGCCATCGAGAGCTACGTGGCGGCCGCGACCACCGCGCAGTTCGAGCTGCTGGGCACTCAGCTGGCTGGCCAACGCGCCATCGCCTGCGTGCAACGCGAGGAGCAGCGCGTGCCTGAGATTGGCGAAGTGTTCCAGCTCGTCACCGCCAGTGCCTCGCAGTACGTGCGCCTGACCGGCGTGGATAGCGCGCTGGAGCAGTTCACCTTCGACTACGGCAACGGCAACTTCGTCAACTTCACCCGGCGCCGGCTCGACCTGCAGATCAGCGCGCCGCTGCTGAGTGAGTTCCCTGGCGGCCAGGTCACGCCTGCCGGCACCTCGGGCACGGCGTTGAGCGGCGCCGCCAAGGCGCGTGTGCTGTCCACTCAGGTGGCGGACGCTGCGCGCTATTACAGCATCAGCCCGCTGGCCGAAGCGGTTGCAGCCGGCGCGCTGAACCTGAAGGTGCAGTCGGTCTACAGCCAGCTTGTGCCGAGCACCACGAAAGAATCGGCACTGGTTGACGTGCTGGGCGGCTATCAGCGGCAGATCTACGTGCCGGCCGGGCCGTCGCGCGCTGTCACGCTGACCGTTGCTGCCGGCGCTGTGGCGGGTGAGTCCCGCACCTTCCTCGGCACCGGCTGCGCGCCTGGCACGCTGACCATCACCGTTAACAGCGGCACCTATGCCGACGACAGCAAGGGCGGCCTGCGCTACGTGAGTGGCAGCAACTGGCTCAGTTCCGGCCGGGTGGATTATCAGACCGGCGAAGTGACGCTGATCCGCACCGGCACCAGCTTCACCGGCTCGGCCACGGGCGCGTACCGCCCGGGTGCGGTGGCAACCGGCGACACCATTACCGGTGAGCTGGAAATCACCCTGGGTAACCGTGGCTATGTCTACACCCTGAACCTCTCCGGCGCCGTGCCGCGTGCTGGCACGCTCAGCGTCAGTTTCATGGCCCTGGGCAAATGGTACGAGCTGCGCGACCAAGGCGACGGCCTGCTGACTGGCGAGGGCGCCGGCACCATTGCGTTTGGTACTGGCTCGGTATCGCTGACCCTCAACGCGCTGCCGGATGTCGGCAGCTCGCTGGTGTACAGCTACGTCAGCTCGGCCGACAACGCCATCACTGAGCGCTCGGGCGGCAGCGTCGTGCCCAAGCTGGAGGTGCGCTACACCCTGCCCGAGGGCGGGGTGCTTCCGGGCTCGTTCTCGGCCACCTTCACGGCCGGTACCGTGCGCGAGATCACCGACGACGGCCAGGGCAACCTGACTGGCACGGGCGGCACCGGCACCATCGCGTATGCCTCGGGCGAAGTGGTGATGGTGCTGAGTGCCACGCCGAGCGGCGGCATTGCCTACGCCTGGGAGCGTGGCTCTGTCGACAGCGGTGCGCTCAGTGTGACCAGCGATGGCAGTGGCATGGCGACGTTCACCATTCCCGGTGCGCCGTTCAAGCCGGGGTCCGTGCGCGTCAACTGGATGACCACGCGCCGCCAGGCCGCCCCGGCCGTCAACTGGAGCGTGATCGAGGCCGGCAACGTGCTGCCGATCTACGACGGCTACCGTGATATTGCCAACGTCGCCAACGACAACGGCAATGGCGGCTGGCAGGCCGGGCGCGCTGGCAGCATCAACTACACCACCGGCCAGGTCACGTTGCAGGTGGCGGCGCTGTATGACTACGTGGAATACACCTACAGCAACCGTAGTAAGAGTTCGCCGCTGTTCCCGCGCGCCACTGAGCCGGTGCTGGTGACCACCAACGTGCAGTTGCGCGAATCGTTCGGCGGCACCGTCGAGCACTCGGCCCAGGCCGACAGCGTGAGCACGGACCCGCAAACCGCCAGCCAGGCCCAGCCCGGTATCACTGTCGAGCTGCTGCCCGGCGTGGCTGAACCCATCGTGCCCGGCTCGCTGCTGTTCAGCTGGAACGGCGGGCTTTACTGCGACCGCTCCGGCATCCTGTACCGCGACGTAGCCAGTAACACCAATGGCGGGGTAGCGGTGGGGACGGTGAACTATGCCGACCGTACCGCCACGCTCAGCAGCTACGGCGGCAACGCCTCGGGCGCGGTGAGCGTGCTGGCCTGTCTGACGGCAGCGGTGGGTTTCAGCGTGACCGCTGCAACGTACCGCACCCCAGGTGCGCCCCTGCGCGCGGGCAGCATGCAGGTGACGGCGGTGCGGGCGGATACCGCCGAGGTGATCACCGCTGCGAGCGACCTCAACGGTGAGTTCAATACCGGCATTGTTCGCGGCACCGTCGATGCCACTACCGGCATCACCCGGCTGACGTTCACGACCGACCCGAACGACGACACCGGGGCGAGCGACATCGCCGTGATTCCGCTGCTGCTGCGCTACAACGCTGTGGTGCAAACGCGCCTGCCGCTCGATGCTGGCTTGCTGGGTCTTGACCCGGTGCGCCTGCCGGCCGATGGCCGCGTGCCGGTGTACCGCGACGGCGACGTGCTGGTGATCCACCACACCGCCGAAACGGTGGTGGCCTCGCCCACTGCCGGCAGCACGCTGCAGCTCGACCGAGCGCAACAGGCCGAGATCGAAGTGGTGGCCGGTGCCGGCACGGTGCTGCGTGCTGACTCGTTCACGGCTGATCGCGAGCTGGGCACCGTGACCTGGGCGAACCCGCTGGTGCTACAGGATGAGGAGGGCAACCCACTCGGCCTGCCGCTGATCGTGCGTGACCGCGTGGAGCACATGACCATGTGCACCGAGGTGCAGATTACCGGCCAGCTGGGGTTTAGCGCGCCGCTGCCATGGGACTTGCCAGCCGGCGAGGCCATGGTGTCGAGCGCGGTGGCGTGGGGTGACCTGCAGTCGCGGATTCACACCTGGTTCACGCAGCAGACGTGGAGCCAAGGCGCGCCGAACTGGACCGATGAGCCAATCGGCAACACGACCACAGCGCAATACAACCAGCTGAGCTATCCGCCAATCATCACCAACGCGGGCGGCATCGCTGGCAAGTGGGCGCTGGTGTTCACCAGCTCCACCGCGTTCAACGTGGTGGAGGAGCGCCTGGGCGTGATCGCCACCGGCAACACCAGCACGGATTGCGCGCCGATCAACACGCTGACCGGGCAACCGTTCTTCACGATCCGTCGTGAGGGCTGGGGCTCCGGCTGGGCGGCTGGCAATGCGGTGCGCTTCAACACGGACTCGGCGCTAGGCCCGATGTGGTGCATCCGTACCGTCATCAGTGGTCAGGGCACCGTCGATGATGACAAGTTCGAACTGCAGGTTCGGGGGGATGCTGACTGATGGCCAGGGTTTATCACCGTGATCAGGCCGGGGCGCCTACCTTGACGTATTTCCCAACCAACACAGCGCAGGCGCATTTCGATGCGTTTCGCACAGTGCTAAAGGCGTGCCTGGTCAGTGGCTACGGTGCGATTCCGGCGGCGGGGTGGGAGTTGGTGCATGACGCGGCCAACTCCCTCGTGCTGCGCAATGGGTCGCACAGCGGGTACGTGTGCTTTCAGCGCGACAGCTCAGGGCTGACGGCAATTACCGTCTGGCTGGCAGCAACCTTCACCGGTGTAGATGCGGACGGAAAGATCATGGGGGACGGGGTGCGCAGCGGTACCGCAGCCAATAGCGCCGTGCCACAGCGAATCAGTGTTCGCGGGTTTGTGTCCTATTCGGCAAGTTCTACGTGGTCGTTGGTTGCCGACAGTAAGTCGTTTTGCTTCTCACCCAGCCCCTCTTCCTCTTCTACGACTGGAGAGTTGATTGGTAATCAGGGCCAGTCTTACGAGGGGAACAATCTGCTCTATTGTGGGGAGGACTCGGCGGGAGACTTCGTCTGCATCGGTGGGCTTAACCTGGCGACTGCCAGCGTCTCTTCGGCGACCAGTTACTTCAATTCGGATGGCTTTACTGCCCTGAAATACCCGGATACCGGGTTACTGGTTGATGCGGCCGCAATCTCGGTTTCGATGCCTGGTTGCGCGTTTGGCAACGTGGCCCTCTTCTCGGCTTTCCCTGCCGGGGTAGTGTTCCCTGATGTGAGGTTGTCGGCCCCTGTCTGGGTTGCGAATGGCGTGGTTAGGACGCTTCGGGGGTTGGCCTTCGATCCTCGCATGCTTTACGCCTTCAACAGCTTGGCCTCGCAAGCGCTGGGCGGCCCCGCTCTGACAACTCGAAACTTGAACACCGTACTCTCTCTCGGTGATGGGCATTCCTACCTAGTTGGTCGCGCCTTCGGCTACAACGCCGTCACGATGCTGCTGACGGACAACCCGGAGTTCTGGCCATGACTGTTGCGCTGCTGCCTCATCGGGTCGTGGTGCCTGCCTACGGTGAGGGGCCACGCGTAGAGATTCGGTTTCGGCTGCTCAGGGATGGCGAAGTGACACCGGGGCTGAAGCGCATTCGTGTGTATCGCGGTTGGTTGGGTGTAGGTCAGCTTGATGCGGTGTTTCAAGCTGAGGATGGTGAGTTCACGGCCATTCAGCGCTTTGACCTGGCAACGCTGCTCGCGCAGGGCGATTGGCTGGTTGCCGGGTTGGACAACACGCCGCCACGCCGTACCCGAGCCACCTACCTTGCACTGGCTGAGTCCGGCACTTACACGTTCAACATCACCAGCGGCGACGGTGGCCAAGCCGGCGAACCGGCTCAGGTTGAGGCGCGTGTGCGTGTTGAGCGCATGCCGACCAGCCGTGAGGTCGTGCTGCTGGAGCGGCCCATTGACGGTGAGTGGCGAATCGCCGGCTACGGGCCAACGCCGGGTGGTGCTGGTGAGATCGATCTGCGTGTGGTCGGGGGCGATGTCTATGCGCTGGCGGTCGATGACTACGGCGTGCAGTTCGTCGCTGACCTTGCGGTGCAGGTTGGCCAGCGCATTCGCCCGACGCAGTACACCGGCTGGGTGTATGAGATCACTGAGGCCGGCCAGCTGCCGTCCGTTGAGCCCGCCTGGTGGGCGGCGGTGGGCGAGAACCCATCGCAGCCCCTGGGCACTGCGCGTGCTGTTGCGCGTCGCTACTTTCAGCCGATTGCACTGGGGCCGGGGCCGGTCGAGGTAGTCTGATGATCAGCGTTTCAATCAGTGGAGGTTGGGGCCGTGCGGCCTCGGCCGACCGCGCTGCGTCTGCAATTCCGTGGAATGCTCTGCGCCAGGTGGACCGCCGCGCTGCTGCGCGTTGGCGTATTGCGGGCGTTGCGGATCGCCGTGTAACAGCTGTGCCTTGGGCGCGGGTGCCAACGCGGGATCTACAGCAGGCCGCTCGTTGGGGGGGTGCCGGCCGGCTCGATGCACAAGCCAGCGCCCAGCCCTGGGGCTGGGTGCCGGCGAGAGACTTGGCGGTGGCCAGCGGCTGGGATCACACCATCAAGCCGCGTGACCTGCGCCTGCGACTGATCTACAACCCCAAGCCAGCGCGCAAGGATCTCGCCATCGCGGCGGGGCATCGGCGGGTCAATGAGTTCGGCCCGCGCTTCAATGCCGAAACAGCCCTGCAGGACAGCCTCTACGTGCCCGGCCCGAACTGGCTGGTGTTCGAGTTCGGCGGCCGGCCGTACTTCCCCAGCACGTCGCCAGAGGTGTTCTTTGACTTCCGCTATGTGCCGGCGACGCCTGCGATTCAGCCGACCGACATGCGCCGCACCCGCGTGCGCTGGCAGTCAGCGCGCCGGCTGAACCTGGGACGCACGCTGCCTTGGGGCAAGGCCCGCCAGGTCGACGGCGTGCTGACCGATCTGCCCTACGTCGACTACCCCGGCCCGGTCAAACCGCTGCCGGAGCCGCCGCCAGATCCAACCATTCTGGATACCTACATGATTGCGAACACCGTCAACCTCGTGGCGCTGCCGAGCCGCACGCCTATCGAGGCGAAGAACATCAAGGTCGGGCTGGATGCGGACAGCTTCAGCTGGACGTTTAGCGCAGACATCTTCACCCGCGCGGCGCTGGAGCTGGTGCAGCCGGATGCCGAGGGCGCTGGCGAGCTGGAGCTGGATGTGAACGGCTGGAAGTGGGTGGTGCTGGTTGAGCGCTACAGCCGCAAGCGCCAGTTCCCGGCCGAGGCCTACACCATCGCGGGCGCGACCCGTGGCCAGTTGCTGGCCGCGCCCTACGCGCCGTTGCGCAGCGGGTTGAACGCGGCGCAGATCAACGCCGCCCAGGCGGCCGAAGCCGAGCTGCTGAACACTGGCTTTACACTGAGTTGGGCGGCAACGGACTGGACCTTTCCGGCCGGCGCGCTGAGCTATCAGAGCCAGACGGCGATGCAGGTTATCGCCAGGCTGGCCGAAACGGTTGGCGGCGTGGTGCTGCCGGCCCGCGATAGTGATCACCTCGACATCGTGCCGCGTTACCCGCTGCCACCCTGGCAGTGGAATGACGTCGACGCGCCGATCACGCGCGTGATTCCGCCCGCCATGATGACGGATCTGGGCGGGGAGTGGACCCCGCAACCTGCTTGGAATGCCTGCTACACCAGCGGCACCTCGGTCGGCTGCTCGATGCTCGTGCGCCGTGCCGGCACGGCTGGTGACAACCCAACGCCCGACGTGTTCGAGGACTGGCTGACCGACCAGCCGGCCAATCAAGCGCGCGGCACCCACGAACTGAGCAAGGGCGGCAACATTGAGATTGTCAGCGTGACGATCCCGCTGTTCCCGTTTGCTGATGACCATGGGGTGGGGCTGATCCTGCCGGCGAACCTGTACCGCGTGCCCGAGGAATCCGGCCCGTGGGTTGGCCTGTGCCTGGGCGTGGACATCAGCGCCGAGGGCACCGGAGCGGTACGCGTACGGCAACAGATCAGACTGGAGCGGCACCACTGATGGCAACGATCAATCCCTGGAAACGCTTCATCGGCCTGCTACCTGGCGGTGTGCGCACGGTTGCCATCGTCCGCAGCATCAACACCTCGGCGGGCCTGAGTGAGGTAGAGCTGCGCACCGGTACACGCGTCACCGTTCGCGGTGTCGACGTGCCGGTGAACAGCAAGGCCTACATTGCCGACGGCACGATCAGCGGCCCGGCGCCGGATCTGCCGCATTTTGATGTGGATGTTTAGGTGGCTTAATAGTGGCGCTCGTCTCGAATCTTTAATAGCCTCGGCGTTCTCGATTGGTGAGTGGAGGTTGTGATGGTCGATATGTTTGAGGAAGGCGAGCGCGATGGGCGAGAGCAAGGGGCCGAACTAGACGCTTACACGTTATTCACTCGTGGTGACGAATACGCCTGCGGCTTTGTGTGGGGCTATACCGCCAGAATGGTCGGATTTACCTCTGCCGATGTGTTCTGGTCGTTGCTTGGCGAGAACGCACGAGAGGCCAGGGCACCGTTAGGCCTGCTGCTTGAGCATGTAGAAGATGAGTATGTCGATGAAGTGAAGCGTGGTTACCACGACAGCTGAATCATAACGATTTTTGAAAACCCGCTTCGGCGGGTTTTTTATTGCCTGGAGAAAACCAATGGCTCGAATCTCTGCTGCCCAGGTGGGCGGCCCGAATGTGCTCGCGTTCCTAGATATGCTGGCCTGGTCTGAGCTGGGCGAGAAGATCCTGGCGCATTCCGACGACGGCTATAACGTCATCGTTGGCTCGCTGCCGGGCCGGTTGATCACATTCGACGACTACTCGGCGCACCCTAACCGCCTGATCCGGCTGCCGCGCTACGGCATCGCCTCGACCGCTGCCGGCCGCTACCAGTTTCTGCACCGCACCTGGCTGGCAATCGTTCGGGTCTACGGCTTCAAGGGGCGCTTTATTCCTGAAGCCCAGGATCTGGCAGCCGTGAAATTGCTGACCGAGTGCAAGGCGATGCCGGCGATCAAGGCCGGCCGGATTGCGGATGCCATCGCCCTGGCGGCGCCGATCTGGGCAAGCCTGCCCGGTGCTGGCTACGGCCAGCGCGAGCACGCCCTGGCAAACCTGCTGGAGATCTATGCAGACGAACGAGCCGCCGAGCCGTGCGACGAGCAGGATCTGCTGGCGATGTTCACGGTTTGCGGTGGGGTGGTGGCGTGATCGCCGCGCTGGCAGACCGGGCGATGCTGCTGGGCATCGTCGCGGGGCTGGGCTTCCTGGCCGGCTGGAAGGTCAATGGCTGGCGGCTTGGCGAGGGGATCGCCCAGGGCCAGGTCGAGGCCGTCACCATCGTTCGCGTTGTCGAGCGGCAACAACAGGGCGTCGCAGACGCAGAGGGGCAAAAGGGTCATGACCAACTTGAAGAGCTGCAGCGTCGTGCTGCTGATGCTGGGGCTGCTGCTGACGGGCTGCGCAAGCAGGCCAGCGGCCTGGCCACCCAGCTCGCTACCTGTAATGCCGGAACTGCCGGCGAGCGCGCGGCAAGGGAGCGCGCCGCCAGCGTGCTCGCCGAGCTGCTTGGAGAGATGGAATCAGAAGGTCGCTGGCTGGCGGCAGAGGCTGACGGACGCAGGATTAAAGGTCTCACCTGCGAGCGAACCTATGGGGGAGTGAAGGCAGCGCCGCTCAGTTCGCCGCCTCCCTAAGCTGTTCGGGTACGGGGTACTGTAGATCCTCTACCAGCACCTCCTGGTCCCGTTGGCCAGTGAGCAGCCCGACCAGTTCCCACTGCTGATCAAGCTCTTCGCTGATGGCTTGCATGCGCTCGATCATGCGTCGTGCTGACCGCTGCACCGTGGCGTCCTGGCTCTGGAGTTGCTCGAAGGCCATCGCCGTTACGGATGCGGTCATGTGAGTCATGCTGCGGGCCATCAATCCCAGCAACTGCTTTAGCTGCTGCTCTTCCTTGGCAGACATATCGCGCTCCTCTTGCGTCTGAGCATCAGCTTAGCCGAACGGTGCAGTGCTGATAGCTGCTTGCTTGTAAGCCAATGCCGCCGGCGGGGGTACTCCCTTCACCAAGGCAATGGTGCCATTCCTCAGCTGAATCAAAAGAAGAGGGCGACCGCCCGGGGTGCGCTAACACCCAGGGCGGACGCCAGACCGCAGACTAGCCCTGCAAGCCCGGCCATGGCCCCCGCCTCGTGCACGAAGCGGCGGCAGGCTAACACCTGTTTATCCATACAGTAAAGGCTTGCATATGACCAACCCTGTAATCCCATGGCTGGGCGGCAAGCGCCGTCTGGCCGACCGTCTTATTCCACTGTTCCCGCCGCATGAGTGCTACGTCGAGGCCTTCGCCGGTGGCGCCGCACTGTTCTTCTTGCGCCCACAGCCTGCGCCGGTCGAGGTGCTGAACGATGTGAACGGCGACCTGGTGTCGCTGTATCGCGTCATCCAGAACCACCTTGAGGAGTTCGTGCGGCAGTTCAAATGGGCGCTTAGCTCTCGGCAGATTTTCGAGTGGCAGAAGATCACCCGCCCGGAAACCCTGACCGATATCCAGCGCGCTGCGCGCTTCTTCTACCTGCAGCACCATGCCTTCGGCGGCAAGGTTGCAGGGCAGACGTTCGGCACTGCTACCACTGGGCCGGCGCCGAACATCCTGCGCATTGAGGAGAACCTATCCGCTGCCTGGCAACGGTTGGCGGGCGTCTATGTCGAGAACCTGTCCTGGCTCGATTGCGTTGAGCGCTACGACCGGGCGCACACCTTCCACTACATGGACCCGCCGTACTGGCAGACCGAGGGCTACGGCGTTGCTTTCCCCTTCGAGCAGTACCTGGCCATGGCCGACTTCATGAAGCGCTGCAAGGGGCGGGTGATGGTCAGCATCAACGACCATCCCGATATCCGTCGGGCGTTTGATGGCTTTCATATGGAGCGGCTCGATATTCGCTACAGCTGCACCAACCAGCGCAGCGGCTCGGCTGAGACTACAGGCGAGCTGGTGATCATGAACTGGGAGCCGGCCGCGTTGGGTGGGCTGTTCGATGGACTCTGAACTGCTTGCTATGCCTGGGCACCAGAGCGTTACTGGTGCCAACGCGAATTGGACCGGAGAGACAGCATGAACCTGAGCGAGCATCTGCAGCCCCTGCCGACCGAATTGCTCAAGGCAATGGCCAAAGGCGAAGTGGACGCCCAGGCCATAGCGGCCCAGTTGATGGCCAGCCGAGGGCTTGATCGAGAGGGGAAGTGGGTGGGCTTCGAGGCCGCGGCAGCGGCCTGGGGTGTTGAGCACGGCTAGATGCAAGAAAGGGCGCCTTTCGGCGCCCTAATCTTTCAGCTTGTGAGAAGCAACTTAACGAGCAGCTGTAGCAATCGAAGTGTTTCGATCACCAGCACGATGACGGGGGATGACATAGGTAGCCCTCAGTCGATGGCTGGATATTGGTGATGCTGTCGGCTCGTGCTAAGGTTTTACTGCTGTATATACGCTAGCATCGCAAACGCATGCGGGTCTGGTATGTCCAGGTTCACCATTGCCGCTGCAGTCTAGTCGGAGCCGAGAGGGTGGCACCCCTCTCGGCTTTTTCTTTTCTGCATCACCTTACTTTCCTGCTTCTGCGCATTGTAATGCGCTCTTTGATTTGTGAAAGGCAGCCGAAAAAGAACTTCCTGTGGATAAGTTATGGGTGGCTTGTGGGTGTAAACAGCGTAGCCATTGATATTTCTGGCCTTTACTGTTGATGACCGTTCGTCGCATGTGACCCAAGTTTGGCTGGACGAAAAGGAACACCACTAGATGTAGTGGTTGAGTGATCTGGCGATCTCCGAGCGCCGTATTTCTCGCCTGGCTACTTCGGCTTGATCAGCTCCGGCCCCTGGTTCCGCACATTCCCCACAGCCCGGTCGACAGGGAACCATTCGAACTCCCAGCTGGGCGTGCCCTGGTGCAGGAGGATCTGCTCGGCGCGGTGCGGGGTGGTGTCCGGGTCGATCCATTCGCGGGCTAGCTCGGGGCTGAGCACGACCGGGCGGCGGTCGTGCACATCGATCATCCCGCCCTCAGCGTCGGCGGTGATGATCACGAAGCCGTCTGTTTCCTCTGACTCCCCGCCGGCCGGCGGGAACTGGCCAATGGCAGCGAAGAAAAGCGGGTCCCCACTGCGCAGTCGGATGTAATAGGGCTGCTTGATCTTCGGGTTATCTTCGTCCTGCACCCATTCAAACCAGCCATCAGCCGCGACCAGTGCGCGGTGCTGCCAGATCTGCCTGAAGAAGTTGCCGGTGGCCACCTTCTCTAGTCTGGCGTTGATCGGCGGTGGCATCTTCCCTCGCGCCCAGTTGGGCGCCCATCCCCATCTCACCTCGGCCACCACCAGGTGGCCCCCCGTGCTGTGCAGCACCTGCACCTGGGTGCTGGGCGCGACGTTGTAGCGCTGTATTGGCTCGCCCTCCCAGCCGCTCATGGCGTCCTGCTCGCTGTCGAGCTCGCGCAGGTAATCGCGCATGCTTCGATACTGGGCAAACCTTCCGCACATTCTCTCGTCCTCCTGTCGCTCGCCATCAGCATGGCATTGACGCCGTGCGTGTCAATGCAAATACTGTTTATCTGTACAGTATTAGTTTAGGTAATACCCTTGGCCAGCGTCAGCATCCTCGGCCTTGTCGCGTCCGGCGGCGCCGAAATTCCCTACTACCTCCCCAGCGTGCCGGCTGGCTTCCCTAGTCCGGCCCAGGATCACATCGAGCAACGCATCTCCCTCGACGAACTGTTCGGCCTGCATCGCCCGCAGATCTACCTGGCCCGCGTGGGTGGTGACAGCCTGCAGGGGGTGGGCATCCTCGATGGTGACCTGGTGCTGATCGACAAAGCCGCCAAGGCCAAGCGAGGCGACGTGGTGATCGCCTGCGTCAACGGCGAGCCGCTGCTCAAGATCATGGGCGGTGACCAGCACCAGGTCATCTTGCTCTCGGCAAATCCCAAGTACGCGCCGCGCTACGTGCTCGAGGCTGAGGAGTTTCAGGTGTGGGGCGTTTACGTGGGCCTGTGTCGGCAGGGGCGCCACTGTGGCTGACCGGGTGTTCGCGCTGATCGACTGCAATGCCTTCTACTGCAGCTGCGAGCGGGTGTTTCGGCCTGACCTGGCACGCGTGCCCATCGTGGTGCTGTCGAACAACGATGGCTGCGTGGTCAGCCGCACCAGCGAGGCCAAGGCGCTGGGCATCAAGATGGGCGAGCCGTGGTTCCAGATCCGCAAGGCGTTCGAAGCGGCCGGCGGCATGGCGTTCAGCTCCAACTATGCGCTGTACGGCGACATGAGCGAACGGGTCATGACTGTGATCGAAGGCCTGGTGCCGGCTCTGGAGGTGTACAGCATCGACGAAGCGTTCGCAGAGCTGACCGGCGTGCTCGGTGACCTCGATGCGCTGGGCCGGGAGATACGCGCCCAGGTGCTGGCATGCACCGGCATCCCGACCGGCGTTGGTATTGGCCCCAGCAAGACGCTGGCGAAGCTGGCCAACTATGCGGCGAAACGCTGGCAGCGGCAGACAGGCGGGGTGGTCGATATCCGCGACCCGGAGCGGCGCGCGAAGCTGCTGGCTGCCACGCCGGTCGGTGAAGTGTGGGGCGTTGGTCGCCGGCTGACTGCTCGCCTGGGTGAACTGAACATCAAGACCGCTGCCGACTTGGCGGCTGCTGATGCCTGGACGCTACGCAAGCAGTTCAGCGTGGTGCTGGAGAAGACCGCGCGCGAGCTGCGCGGCATACCCTGCCTGGAGCTGGATGGCGAAGCGCCGCCAAAGCAGGAGATCTGCTGCAGCCGAATGTTCGGCAAGCGCCTGCACGAGCTGCCACCGATCCGCGAGGCGGTGGCCACCTACGCCGCCCGGGCCTGCGAGAAACTGCGCGCGCAAGGCTCAGTGTGCAAGCGGGTGCGCGTGAGCATCCGCACCGGCATGTTTAACCCAGACGAACCCAAGTTCGCCCGCGGCGTGCTCTGCGAGTTGCCGTACCCAAGCGACGACACTCGGTTGATCACCCAGGCCGCCCTGGCCGGGCTGGAGCAGGTGTATCGCCCGGGCTTCGCCTTCAGCAAGGCCGAGGTGCTGCTGCTCGATCTCTGCCAGCGCGGGGAGTACACCGACGATCTGTTCGCCCCGACCCAGCCCGAGGCCTCCCGCCAGGTGATGGCGGTGCTGGATGCCGTGAATGCGAAGTGGGGCAGGGGAACGCTGCGGCCGGCATTGGTGCCACCGACGCCTGGGTGGGGTATGAAGCGGGAGATGATGAGTCGGAGTTTTACGACGCGACTTGATCAGCTGTTGCTGGTGCGGTGACGTCAGTACCAGAGAGCTTCAGCTATCACCATGTAAGAAGTTGCAGCCTCTGGGGAAGACTGCAGTTGTATCGCGAGATCCTCTATCACCCAATGGCTATCAACCGGCAAAGATTGACCGTCACCTATCAGGTGGGAAAGTGCTTTGCCTGTAGGACGCCCAAGCTCCTTCAGAACCCTTTCCAATTCCACTGCCAGAGCATCCAGCGATGCATAGCTGGGTGCTGTCTGCGCTTTATGAAGGGCCGCTCTGAGTCTGGATGGCATCTCTGAGATCGCTGAAAAAACTGTCTAGAACTACGAAATAGGGCAGCGAATCATCAGTCTTTAGGGCGCCTTGCCGGCATGCTTCTAATTAGACGGATTATCAGATAATGGCTTAATTATCAGAGGTTTATGACCGATTTAACCGCTGGTGTTGCATCATCGGGGTGTGAGCGGAGAGATCGGTCATGCCGGGCCTTACGTGCGATGGGTGTGACGAAGCCGGGAATTTTCCCATACTTCGTCCCTCACGTGGGCTGCGAATCTGACGCAATTCCCCTTCAGTCGGTGAAGGTCACCGAGAACTGGGCTACCGCCTCGACCACACGTTGCGACTCGCTGCGTATCTCGCGGATCACTTCACCGGCCTGGTTGGCCAGGTCTACGCCAGTGCGTGCGCGTTCTCGCGTGGTAGCCATGCTGGCCACTGCATCGCGCGTGAGGTTCTGGTTCTGCTGAACCACGCCGTTGATCTCCTGAGTCGCCTGGCTGGTGCGCGAGGCCAGTTGACGCACTTCATCGGCCACCACGGCGAAGCCTCGGCCCTGTTCGCCCGCACGTGCTGCTTCGATGGCCGCATTGAGTGCCAGCAGATTGGTTTGGTCGGCGATACTGCGGATGACCTGAACGATGCTGGTGATCTGCTCGGATTGTTTGTTGAGGCCTTCTATCTGTTCGGCCACATGAGCGAGTTCGCTGGCAATATCGGCGACCACTGCAACGGTCTGTGCCACTGTGCGCGTGCCGTGATCAGCGGAAACGTCGGTCTCCTTGGCGATGTCATGAGCCAACTGGGCAGCGGCAGCCTCCGAGTCACGGCGCTCGACCTGAGCGGTAATGTCGCTGGCGAATTTCACCACGCCATAGACACGGCCGTTGGCGTCGTACAGCGGATTGTAGGTGGCTCGCAGCCAGACCTGGCGGCCTTGTTTGGTCACACGGCGAAAACGATCGGACATGAACTCGCCTTTGTTCAAGCGGGTCCAGAACTGACGGTAACCATCGCTGCGGCTGTCCTCTGCCAGGCAAAAGAGTCGGTGGTGCTGGCCGATCACCTCGTCGCTTCGATAGCCCATCAGATCGAGGAAGTTCTGGTTGGCATTCACTACCTCGCCTTCGAGGTTGAACTCGATCACCGCCATGGAGCGATCGATGGCCTTGATGTAGCTCTCGTGCATATGTTCGGCCGCTACCTGGCGGGTGATGTCGGTGGCGATCTTCATTACCTTGGTCACCGAGCCCTGATCATCCCGGATTGGCATGTAGGTCGCTTCCAGCCAGACCTCCTTGCCGTCTTGCGTCAGCCTTGGAAAGCGATCACTGAAGTGCTCGCCTTGGCGCAGGCGCTGCCAGAACTGTTGATAGGCGAGGCTCTCGCTCAGGTTGCGGGAGCAGAACAGACGATGGTGCTTGCCGACGATCTCTTCCAAGCGGTAATTCACTACACCGAGAAAGGCTGGGTTGGCGTCGAGGATGATGCCGTCCGGGGTGAACTCGATCATCGCCATCGATTGGCGAATGGCCTGTAGCTCTGCCGCTCCCTGATCCTGCGTGTCCTTGTGTTCCCTGTTCCGTGAAAGCCACATCGCAGTGTCTCCTATTGCACCCTAACCCGTGATAACAGTAGACGAACTTTGCCGTTTCCACTGGCAGGCAAGCTGTGTAGGGTTTGCCGTTCGATGAGTGAGGAGTGGACATGGACAGAATCAGCCAACTGGCCGAACAACTGGGTGCAGCATTGCAGGCGCAAACTGCCCAGGTCACCACAGCAGAGTCTTGTACAGGCGGCGGTATCGCCGAGGCGATCACTCGTATCCCCGGCAGCTCGGCCTGGTTCGAGGCTGGCTATGTGACGTATTCCAACGCCCAGAAAACCAAGCAGCTGGCTGTATGTGCCGACTTTTTCGCCAGTGTGGGCGCCGTTAGCCAGGAGGTGGTGGAGGCGATGGTGCGTGGCGCTCAGGCCAATAGCGGTGCGCGCTATGCAGTGGCTGTCAGTGGGGTGGCCGGGCCGGGCGGTGGCTCCGTGGAGAAACCGGTCGGTACCGTCTGGTTGGCCTGGGGCGATGGTGAGCGTCTTTTCAGTGTGCGCAAGCAGTTCGCTGGTAACCGCGATGAGGTGCGCCGACAAACGGTCGAGGCCGCTCTGGCGGGGCTTCTGCGCCTGCTGGCGGAGGAAAATCCGCTTGTGGGGTAGGCGGGCGACTTGCCCTGTGGAATAATACTGGCTACTTATACAGTTGTTGGCGGCCCTCGAGGCCCTTGTTAATACGTGAGGATGGTAATGGACGAGAACAAGAAGCGCGCTTTGGCGGCTGCCCTGGGTCAGATCGAGAAGCAGTTCGGCAAGGGTGCGGTCATGCGCATGGGCGACCATGAGCGCCAGGCCATCCCGGCCATCTCCACCGGTTCGCTGGGGCTGGATATCGCCCTGGGCATCGGCGGTTTGCCAAAAGGCCGTATCGTCGAGATCTACGGCCCGGAATCCTCTGGTAAGACCACGCTGACCCTATCGGTTATCGCCGAGGCGCAGAAGCTTGGCGCTACCTGTGCCTTCGTCGATGCCGAACATGCGCTGGATCCGGATTATGCCGGCAAGCTTGGCGTCAACGTCGATGACCTGCTGGTATCGCAACCGGACACCGGTGAGCAGGCGTTGGAAATCACCGACATGCTGGTGCGCTCCAATGCCATTGACGTGATCATCGTCGACTCCGTGGCGGCTCTGGTGCCCAAGGCGGAAATCGAAGGCGAAATGGGTGACATGCACGTCGGTCTGCAGGATGCAGTATTCGGAATCGCAGCGTAGTTTTGGTTCACTTAGGAGGTCTCCCTTCTTCACAAGGGGTACGCCCTAAGCTAATCAGCAATATTCGATTAATCCTAATCTGAGTGGTCGGTGAGAATGGATCAGGCAAAAAACAAAGCGTTGGAAATGGCTCTTTCTCAGATCGAGAAACAGTTTGGTAAGGGTGCCATTATGCGGCTCGGCTCCGACCGCACAATGGACATCGATGTTGTTTCGACCGGTTCTCTTGGCCTGGACATCGCTCTGGGCGTGGGTGGTTTGCCACGTGGTCGTATCGTTGAGATCTACGGCCCTGAGTCTTCTGGTAAAACCACACTGACCCTTTCCGTAATTGCTGAAGCTCAGCGGCAAGGTTTGACTTGTGCATTCGTCGATGCTGAGCACGCCCTTGATCCAATCTATGCCGCCAAACTTGGCGTGAATATCGATGATCTTCTTTGCTCGCAGCCAGATACTGGTGAACAGGCTCTTGAGATCGTAGATATTCTGACTCGTTCGGGGGCGGTCAACGTTATAGTTGTCGACTCCGTAGCTGCTCTTGTTCCGAAGGCTGAAATCGAAGGCGAGATCGGGGACTCCCATGTTGGCCTTGCGGATGCAGTATTCGGAATCGCAGCGTAGTTTTGGTTCACTTAGGAGGTCTCCCTTCTTCACAAGGGGTACGCCCTAAGCTAATCAGCAATATTCGATTAATCCTAATCTGAGTGGTCGGTGAGAATGGATCAGGCAAAAAACAAAGCGTTGGAAATGGCTCTTTCTCAGATCGAGAAACAGTTTGGTAAGGGTGCCATTATGCGGCTCGGCTCCGACCGCACAATGGACATCGATGTTGTTTCGACCGGTTCTCTTGGCCTGGACATCGCTCTGGGCGTGGGTGGTTTGCCACGTGGTCGTATCGTTGAGATCTACGGCCCTGAGTCTTCTGGTAAAACCACACTGACCCTTTCCGTAATTGCTGAAGCTCAGCGGCAAGGTTTGACTTGTGCATTCGTCGATGCTGAGCACGCCCTTGATCCAATCTATGCCGCCAAACTTGGCGTGAATATCGATGATCTTCTTTGCTCGCAGCCAGATACTGGTGAACAGGCTCTTGAGATCGTAGATATTCTGACTCGTTCGGGGGCGGTCAACGTTATAGTTGTCGACTCCGTAGCTGCTCTTGTTCCGAAGGCTGAAATCGAAGGCGAGATCGGGGACTCCCATGTTGGCCTTGCCGCTCGAATGATGTCGCAGGCGATGAGGAAAATCACTGGTAACCTGAAGAACTCCAACACTATGTGTATCTTCATTAACCAGATCCGTATGAAAATCGGCGTAATGTTCGGCAGTCCGGAAACCACCACCGGTGGTAATGCCCTGAAGTTCTACGCCTCGGTGCGCCTGGACATCCGCCGTACCGGTGCGGTCAAGGAAGGCGAAGAGGTGGTCGGCAGCGAAACCCGCGTGAAAGTTGTCAAGAACAAAGTTGCTGCTCCATTCAGACAGGCCGAGTTCCAGATCCTCTACGGACAAGGTATTAGCAAAGCCGGCGAGATTGTTGACCTAGCAGTTTCTAATAGCTTCGTTGAGAAATCCGGCGCCTGGTACTCCTTCGAAGGCAACAAGATTGGTCAAGGTAAGGCCAATACCATCAAGTGGCTGTTGGAAAACAAACCCACTATGGACAAGCTGGAAGGTATGATTCGCGACAAGTTGATGTCTAAGCCACAGGCTGAAACCTCTGCACGTCTCGCAGCCCAGGAAGAGCTGGCTGACGACTATTGATATCTCGTAGCGGTATAAGGTCGCTGCTGACAATCTATAGTTAAGTTTCTACTCCATATAAAGCCTAGCTTCCCCAGCTAGGCTTTTTCTTGATGCCACATCAAGTTTCTTTCCCATCAAGGTGACTTACAGGATCGCCTCTCGTCCAGCTACTCTCTGAGATTCAATTACGTTTGATGCCCAAACAAAAGGAGTAAACGGGTGAAAGGTTTTTTCAATGGGGCATTGCTTGTTGGCACTGTTCTGGTCAGTTCTCTGAGCTTGGCAGCGGATCTGACTCTCGATGGTTCTCGCCATGCTGTGCAGCGAGGACTCTCTCGCCTGATCGAAGGTGGAAAGCTGTTTCGCGTTGCTCGGGGCATTTATGTTGCCGCAGTCGAAACTCGGTTCGGCGTGCGCCCGCCGGCACCCGAGAAGGTTGTCCACTCGCTGGCTAATGCGCTGGGTGAGGTGCTGGTCGACCACGGGGCTCGTGCCGCGAATAAATTAGGGCTGAGTACACAGGTTCCAGTTGGCTATGTCTTTCTAACCGACGGACGTTCTAGGGAGCTTCAGGTTGGCAAGACCACCGTATCGATTCGGTATGCGCCTCGATGGTTGATGGCTCTAGGCGCTACTGGAGCGGGAGACGCCATTCGAGCATTGGATTGGGTTGGCGAAGCAAGCGTGGGGGATGCCGTTTCCAAACTTCATAAACTACTACCCGAGAGCGAATGGGGTGCTCTGGTGTCATCTCACCGCTCGTTGCCTATCTGGATGGCGAGTGCAATCTGCGCTCAGTCGAGTTGCACCCACCCTTTTAAGTTGGGCTAGCGGTTAGCTGTAGCCTACTTACCGCCAGACCGGCATCATCTGGAATGGGGCAATTCGATGTGAAAGCCCGTGAGGCCAGCGGCTGAGGTGCACCAGATGCGGCCTTTGTGAGCCTCAATGATGGACCGGGTGATGGCAAGTCCGAGCCCGGCGTTGCTCGGGCTTCCCTCCCGCCGAGCGGGGTCGACCCGGTAAAAGCGGTCGAAGAGCTTCTCTAGATGCTCTGAGCTGATTGTGTCCCCTGGGTTCTCGATGCTGAATGTGGTTGAGTCCGCTGCCTGGCGGATCAGAACCGAAATTGTCTTTCCCGCCGGCGTGTAGCGCAGCGCATTAGATAGCAAATTGGATAGCGCGCGATCAAGCATCAGCCGATCCCCCTGCGCTTGGCCTGTGCCTGTGAGCGATAGCTCAATGCCACGCTCTTCGGCTAGGAGGTGGTAGTAGTCAAACAGCTTGTAGACTACGTCAGCCAGTTCGATCCTGGCCTGCTCTGGGATGATTAAGCCATTATCAGCCTTGGCCAAGAACAGCATGTCATCAATCATTCGAGACATGCGCTTCAATTCTTCCAAGTTGGAGTAGAGGTTCTCCTCGTATGCGGTGATGTCGCGCTTATGGCTCAAGACCACCTCAGTATGGGTCATGAGGTTGCTGACGGGCGTTCGTAGTTCGTGTGCGATGTCCGCCGAGAAGTTGGAGAGTCGAATGAAGGCCTCTTCAAGTCGAGCCAGCATCGCGTTGAAGGACAGAACTAACTGCTGAAGTTCTTGCGGTACTGGTTCGAGAGGAATTCGCTCCTGCAATGATCGGGCGGACATCCCGGAGGCCACGCGAGTGACTTGCCGCAGAGGCTTGAGGCCACTGCGAGCAACCACCCAGCCGAGTGCGGCACTGAACAGGGCGCTGATGACCAATCCAATCCAAAACCATCGTTGCAGCGTGTCGAAAAAGTGTGTGTGATTGGTGACGTCAAGAATCAGCAACGCAGTGAGCGGCTCAGCCTGATCGGCTACCGAGATTTGCTCCGTCATGCCACGGTACATGTGTTGGCCGTTCTGCCACTCCCACATGCTCTGCTCATTTGCACGTCTGAAACGCTCAGGTACTTCGACTGCTCTGGGGTCGGAAAACAGTACAGAACCGTCACTGGCCAGGATAGTGGCGGCCAGATCCTGATGGGCTCCCAGCAAGGCCCGCAACTGCGGTGATTCTTCCGAAAGGCTCGCTTCACCGCGAGCATTGTTGAGGATATGTTTGGCGGATTCGAGTTTCTCCACCAGGGCCTGCCGATCCAGCATCTTGAAGTGGTGCTGGCTGAGCATATTGAAACTCAGCCCTGCTACCGTCAGGACTGCAATTGCCGCGGACATGAACATCAGGCTCATGCGTGCGGTCAGCGAAAGGTGCTTCATATTCACTCCGGAGCATCCATCATGTATCCCATGCCGCGGGCGGTATGAATCAGCTTGAGATCGAAATCGTCATCGATTTTTGCGCGTAGCCGGCGTACCGCAACCTCAATGACATTGGTGTCGCTGTCGAAATTCATGTCCCAAACCTGAGAGGCAATCAGCGACTTCGGGAGCACCTCGCCGCGCCGGCGCAGTAGCAGTTCCAGCAGTGAAAACTCCTTCGCGGTCAGGTCAATTCTTTTCCCGCCACGGATCGCACGCCGCTTCATCAGATCGACTTCCAGATCGGCAATTTTCATGGTGGTCTGCGTCGGCGAACCATTACCTCTGCGCAACAGCGTTCTGACCCTGGCCAGAAGCTCTGAGAAAGCAAATGGCTTGATCAGGTAGTCGTCCGCACCCAGCTCCAACCCTTTAACGCGGTCTTCCACACCATCGCGTGCCGTCAAGAACAGTACGGGGACGTCTTTTCCTGCTGCGCGCAACATGCGCAGCACTTCCCAACCGTCCAGCCCAGGCATCATTACATCCAGAATTAGCAGGTCATAGGCTTCGCTAAGTGCATGCTGAAGGGCATCTGTACCGGTCATAACCCGGTCGACATTGAACCCAGCCTCGGTGAGACCTTGCTGGAGGTACGTACCGGTTTTGGGTTCGTCTTCAGCTACCAGTAGTTTCATGTGTGCAGACTCCAAAAGTCGGGTGGCCTGAGTTTGCAGGCAAACCGCGGCCCCAACCAGAAGCTTACGAAAATGTAATTCTGACTTCAGCTCACTGACAGGGTGGCTTGTCTAGGGTGCAAGCATGAGTACTAGGTTGTGCTCTCGGCCCTCGACAGACCAAAAGCAGAGGTGCCGGCCATAGTTTGCACTGATGGAGACTGCCCATGAAATCGCTGAAACCTTTGCTTCTGGTTGGTTCGCTACTGCTGTCTTCCATGGCTTGGGCCGAAGGGGGCAGCGACCGTGTATTCGAGCGCATCCAGCAGATGCGCGACAAAGCAGAAGCCGTGCTGATCCAGGCGGAGAAGGCCCCGGTCGGCGAGCGGCATGTGCACATGAAGGAGCATATGAACATGCTCGAAGACATCATGAGCCAGCTGCACAACGAACATCCCGCGCCAAACATGTCTGCCGAAGAGCATCTGGCCTGGATGGAAAAGCATGACAAGCTGGTAGACGACGTGCTGGCTCAAATGATCCGCGAGCACAAGCTAATGATGGCCGACAAAGAGTGCCATCGATAAGGATTTTCCCATCTTCCAGGCCTTCCGTGATTGCTCCTTTGGCCTAGCGGCGCCTTTATGGCGCCGTGCTTTTTCCCAGCTGACGCAATTGTAGTTTTGGGGTCAGCGGCCTGGCAGCAAGCGGGGAATAGCATGAGATTTCCAGCACCCATCTCGAGGTCTCACCATGAAACGCTTACCCCTTAAACTGCTGATCAGCACTCTGTTCATCAGCACCACCTTTCCGGCATTTGCCGAGGTCGGCGGCAGTAGCAATGGCATTGGGCAGCAGGCCCAGGCGACGCCAGCGACTCGTACCATCTTGGTAAAGATGGACGACATCAACTACAGCCAGAAAACGATCGATGTGAAGCCAGGTGAAACCGTGCGCTTCGTTCTGAAGAACGAGGGCGCGTTGATGCACGAGTTCAACATCGGGCAGGCAGCGTCCCAGCTGGAGCACCAGCGCAAGATGGCGTCCTTGTTCAAGGACGGCACACTGACCCCGACCGGCATGGCCGAGCGCATTGTCTGGCATGAGCGTTATGGCATGGGAGACTCCAACCCTCCAGGCTATCCGGAAGTCATCAAAGCCAAGCATGACGACCCGAACGCGGTTCTCGTCGAGCCCGGCACAACCAAAGAGTTCGTGTGGACCTTCCCTAAGGCGGGCAGTTTGAGCTTCGCCTGTACATTGCCTGGGCATTACCAGGCGGGGATGGTCGGTGAGTTTGCTCTGCGTTAGTCCGGCATCGGTGCTACCCGTTGGCCGCGAGCTGGGTAGCACCGATCTGACGAACCTTACTGCGATGTAGTTTTCACGTCAGCGTACCGCCAGCTGCACCTCATTAGCATCGGGACTCATCCCTCCTCAACACCTCAGAGGCACACCATGAAACTCAGACCCGCTTTCATAATCACCACCCTTGGCTTGCTGCTCAGTGCTGCCAATGCGCTGGCCAGCCCGGGCCACAAGAAAGACAGTATTGGGCAACCGGGAGACGGTCAGGCAGTAGATCGCACCATCGAAGTCCGGATGGGGGACATCTTCTTCGAACCCAAAGCAATGGAGATCAAAGCAGGCGAGACAGTTCGCTTCGTCCTGAAAAATGACGGTGCACTGCTACACGAATTCAATCTTGGCAAAGCGGCATCCCATGCCGCGCACCAGAAAGAGATGGCCGCGATGTTTCAGAACGGCACGCTGTCCCCTACAGGTGCACATGACATGAGCAATATGGGCCATGCCATGGGCGGCATGAAGATGGTCGGTATGGAACACGATGACCCCAACAGTGTTCTTGTCGAACCTGGAGCACGCGAAGAGTTGATCTGGACCTTCTCCGCCGCCACCGAACTGGAGTTCGCCTGCAATATTCCAGGACATTATCAGTCGGGAATGGTCGGTAAGGTGACCGTACGCTGACGTTTATTGATACTCGCCAACTCCGTCCAGTCTGAGACACCTATACTGATCCGGCCGCCATTGAAACGAGGCTATTGTCGTGGACCATACCCATCACACCAGTACCACTGAGCCGCCTTTTTGGAAGAGCAAGATTGGCATTGCGCTGATCATGCTGGCCGTAATCGGCATCTTCTATGTAGCGCGTGAGCATTACGGTCATCTTTCGCAGGCCCTGCCGTACCTCATCCTGCTGCTATGCCCGCTGATGCATCTGTTTGGCCACAATCACGGCGGGCACTCCCACTCCAGCAGCACCGCTGTTTCCAAGGACGAAGAAAGGACATAGATCGCATGCAAAAGACCTCCTGCCATCATGACCAGGATCATTCACATAACTCGCACGCCCACTCCGAGAGCCAGCGCGACCCGGTGTGTGGCATGGAGGTCAAACCTGATGGCCCTTATCGCGAGAGCTTTGAAGGGAAGGCCTATCATTTCTGCAGTGCGAAGTGCCTAGAGAAATTCCAAGCAGATCCTCATCAGTACATGAGCCATCAGTCTCATGGGGAGCATCACCAGCACGCGACTCCAGCACCCACATCGACACCTGTAGGTGCTGAATACACCTGCCCGATGCATCCAGAAATCCGTCAACCGGCTCCCGGAAACTGCCCGATCTGCGGGATGACGCTGGAACCTGTCATCCCGGAGCTGGAAGAGGAGGAAAATCCAGAGCTGAAGGACTTCTCGCTGCGGTTCTGGTGGACCCTACCGTTGACCGTCATCGTGACCGTATTGGCGATGGCCGGCCATTCCTTGCAACTGTTTCATGGCACGACCCAGAACTGGGTCGAGCTGGCTCTGGCGACGCCCGTGACGCTATGGGGTGGCTGGGTATTCTTCACCCGCGGCATTGACTCCATCCGCCACCGCAGCCCCAACATGTGGACCCTGATCGGATTAGGAACTGCAGCCGCCTACCTCTACAGCGTGGCAGCCACCCTGGTGCCGCAGTGGTTCCCGGCGGCCTTCGTTCAGGATGGACGCATCGGCGTCTACTTCGAGGCCGCCGCGGTGATCATCTCGCTCACGCTGTTGGGCCAGATGCTCGAACTCAAAGCCCGCTCGCAGACCTCTGCCGCCATTAAGTCACTGCTGGGATTGGCCCCCAAGACTGCCCGGCGCATCAGGCCTGACGGCCAGGAAGAAGATATTCCGCTGACCCACGTCCATCAGGGTGACCACTTGCGTGTCCGGCCGGGCGAAAAAGTCCCGGTGGATGGCACCGTGCTGGAGGGCGAGAGCGCCGTCGACGAGTCGATGCTTACCGGAGAACCGTTACCCGTGACCAAGCGGGTAGGGGATGCCCTTATCGGTGCCACCCTGAACACCCACGGCAGCCTGGTGATGGAGGCGCAGAAGGTCGGTGCCGAGACCATGCTGTCGCAGATCGTTCAGATGGTGGCCAGAGCCCAACGTTCCAAGGCCCCCATGCAGCGTATGGCTGATGCGGTGGCAGGGTATTTCGTGGTCGGGGTGATCCTGATCGCGATTCTGACCTTCTTCGGCTGGGGGCTATTAGGGCCGGAATCAGGCTGGGTATTTGGCCTGATCAATGCGGTGGCGGTGCTAATCATTGCGTGTCCCTGCGCTCTGGGTCTGGCAACCCCGATGTCCGTCATGGTTGCGACTGGCAAGGCCGCTAGCAGCGGTGTGTTGTTCCGCGATGCCAGCGCCATCGAAAATCTATGCAAGATCGACACGCTCATCGTCGACAAGACTGGAACCCTGACTGAGGGGCGTCCCGTATTTCATAGTGCGGAAGGGACAGGCGGTTACGACTCCAATGAAGTGCTGCGCCTGGCTGCTAGTCTCGACCAGGGTAGTGAGCACCCGCTGGCTCATGCCATCGTCGATCATGCGCGCGGTCAGGGCATTGCACTGGTCAAACCGGACACTTTCGAATCTGGCTCGGGTATTGGTGTGCGCGGCCAGGTCGATGACCATCAGCTGCAGCTCGGCAACACCGCACTGATGGACGAGGCGGGCGTCGATATTACCCCGCTGCGCAATCGCGCCGAGCAACTGCGTCTGGAAGGCATCAGCATCATCTATTTGGCCGTTGATGGTCGCCTGGCGGGACTCCTGGCCGTTTCCGATCCGATCAAGCCTACTTCTCAACAGGCTGTCTCCAAGCTTCAAAGCGAAGACGTAAAGGTCATCATGGCCACTGGTGATGGCCTCACCACAGCAAGAGCCGTGGCGAAGCAGCTCGGAATCGAGGAAGTGCATGGTGAGGTCAAACCGCAGGATAAGGAGAAACTGGTCGCCGATTTGCAGGGCTATGGCCGTCGTGTCGCCATGGCGGGTGACGGCATCAACGATGCGCCCGCCCTGGCCAGGTCTGACGTAGGTATCGCCATGGGCACCGGTACCGATGTGGCGATGAACAGCGCCCAAGTGACGCTGGTCAAGGGAGATCTGATGGGCATCCTGCGAGCGCGCACCCTGTCAGTGGCAACCGTGAAAAACATGAGGCAGAACCTCGCCTTTGCGTTCCTCTACAACGCGATGGGAATCCCGCTAGCAGCGGGGCTGCTGTACCCGCTGACGGGGCATCTTCTGTCGCCCTTGATTGCTGCGCTGGCGATGAGTGTCAGCTCGGCGTCGGTGGTCTTCAATGCTCTGAGGTTGAAATCAACGGACATCGGATAGGCTTCCATACCACCGACCAGGTGATTATTCAGAAGCGCATCTGACCGGAAAATGCCGTACGGTAGTTTCCGGTCCGACCTATCTGTCGCAACACATAGTGACGAGGTGACGTTCGATGGACTGTTGCCGCTGCGGGTAGGAGACTGGTCGTCGTTAACCCATGAGGACTCTCCGTGGCCCGCATTCGCAGACTGATTATCAGCAACTTCCGATCTATCCAGGCGCTCGACTGGGTGCCGGCCCCAGGAATTAACTGCCTCATAGGTCCTGGCGATAGTGGAAAGTCCAGCATTCTAGATGCGATTGACCTTTGCGTCGGTGCCCGCCGGGGCGGCACGTTCGGCGACATGGACTTCTTCGCTCTGAACGTCGAAACACCCATCACCATCAATGTGACGCTTGGCGATTTGCCGGTATCGCTGATGGATATCGATGTTTACGGCGAGTTCTTGCGTGGATTCAATCCAGGAACGGGAGAAGTCGAAGACGAACCGCGAGCGGGGCTGGAGACCGTTATCACCTTGCTCCTGCAAGTTGGTGCCGATTTGGAACCTACCTGGACACTTTTTTCTGAGCGTGCGGAGCAGCAGCAACTCGAACGCACTCTTCCCTGGAAGGAACGAGCGGCACTAGCACCCGCCCGTATCGGCAGCTTTGCGAGTTCGAACTTGTCGTGGAGTCGTGGCTCAGTGCTCAATCGACTTACCGATGAGCGCGCCGAGCTTGGTGCTGAACTGGCGCGCGCCGCTAGGCAAGCAAGAGCGAACTTTGGCAATCAAGCAGCCGAACATCTGACCCAGACGCTTGAGGTCGTGCAACGCACAGCACAGCATCTTGGCGTTTCGGTCGGGGCTATGCCTCAGGCGCTCCTTGACGCACATTCTGTGTCGATTGGCGAGGGGGCGATCGCGCTGCACAGTGAAACAGGTATTCCGCTGCGCTCCCTTGGCACGGGCTCGTCACGCTTGCTAGTGGCAGGGCTTCAAAGGGCTGCGGCCAGCGCCGCGCCAATTGCCCTGGTTGATGAGGTGGAATACGGGCTTGAACCTCATCGGCTCATGCGATTCCTGGACTCGCTGGGTGCAAAGGACGCTGCCGCTCCGTTGCAAGTGTTCATGACGACGCACTCGCCGGTCGCGCTGCGCGAGCTGTCCGGCAGCCAGTTATTCGTTGTTCGGTCAGCACCTCAGCGCCACAGTGTTATGCCAGCTGGGGAAGCCAACGAGGTACAAAGTACCCTTCGGAAGGACCCCGAAGCATTCCTCGCCAAATCCATCATCGTTTGCGAGGGGGCCAGCGAGGTTGGCTTCGCGCGTGGCCTTGACCAATGGTGGGTCAGTCTTGGCGCTACCTCATTCCTGGCCCATGGCGGCGCGTATGTGGACGCCGGCGGGGGAAGCCCCGATAACAGTCTTATCCGGGGAACAGCACTTCTGAACTTGGGTTACCGCGTGATGGTTTTTGTAGATGCCGACAAGCCTTCGACCGCGGGGCTCGCTGAAGCATTCTTGGCCGCCGGCGGGCAAATTCTTACATGGCGACCAGGCCTCACGTTGGAGGACGAGATCTTCCGCCATCTCAGTGAGCAAGCACTCGATGCACTTCTGGCGAAAGCCGAAACAATAGTGGGTGCAGAGCTGATGAACGCACACATTCAGACGAAGTCCCAAGGCCGCGTGACGCTGAACGATATCCGAGCCAAGCGACTCGTGGATGGGTACTCACCTGAGAGACGAGAGCTGCTGGGAACCGCATCCCGTATCCGCAACAGCGGCTGGTTCAAGTCGCTGACAACCTATCAGGAGGTTGCAAGGGACATCGTCGGTCCGTCTTTACAGAACGCCGAACCGGGCTTCATGGCAGTCACGAATCAGCTCTGGACGTTTACAAGTGCCCCCTGAGATTGATCTTTTCGCTATCGAGCGTGGCTCCATAACGGCCCCCGCAGGTTGTGGAAAAACGCAATTGATTGCCGAGACGCTCATCGCGCATACGCAGAGCAAACCCATCCTCGTCTTGACACATACGAACGCCGGCGTTGCGGCCTTACGGGCGCGCCTGAGACGAGCCGGTGTTCCTAACTCCGCATATCGAGTCTCCACCATTGACGGATTCTCGATGCGCCTGATCGCTAAGTTCCCAGCGCGAAGCGGCCATAACCCGCAGATCCTACAGCTGCATCAACCCAATACTGACTACCCGGCAATTCGGGAGGCCGCCATGCAGTTGTTGCAGGCCGGTCACCTCGCTCAGCCCCTTCGCGCCACCTATGCACGGTTGCTTGTCGACGAGTACCAAGACTGCAACGTCGTCCAGCACGCCATCGTGTCTGGTTTGGCCCAGGTGCTTCCGACCTGCGTGCTCGGTGACCCGATGCAAGCCATATTCAGCTTCCGTGGCAATCGACTGGTGCATTGGGCGAATGAGGTGCAACCCCTGTTTCCCGCAGCGGGAGAGTTGAGGATACCGTGGCGCTGGCGGCTGGCTGGAGCTGAGAACCTCGGGCAGTGGCTGCTCGCCATAAGGCAACAACTTCAAGCTGGTCAGCCGGTGGATCTGCGCACGGCTCCAGCAGAAGTGCGTTGGGTGCAGCTAAACGCCGGAACCGAAGTTCAGCAGCGACTGGTGGCCGCGAGAACCGAAGCTCCCAACGCTCAGGGTAGCGTCCTCATCATCGGGGACTCCATCAACGTGCAAGGTCGCCATCAGCTCACGAGCCAGACACCCGGTGCCATGGCCGTAGAAGCCGTCGACCTGAGAGATCTCGTCAACTTCGCCAGGAACTTTGACTTGCAGGGTGCCAATGCTCTGGCACAACTTGTGGAGTTTGCTTCCAGCGTAATGACGGGGGTAGGTGCAGCAAACCTGCGAACGCGCGTGGAGTCGCTGCGTGCAGGAAGGGCCCGAACGCCTCCGACCGCGGCCGAGGCTGCGGCGATCGATTTCGTAGCAGCGCCAACATTGGGGCAAGCGCTCCGTGTGATCGATACGCTCGCTGAGCAGCACGGGGCACGTGTATACCGACCGGAGGTTCTGTACTGCTGCCGGTCTGCAATGCAAGCGGTGGTGGGAGGTGCTGCCGACTTTCTGAGTGCAGCCATTCAAGCGCGAGAGCGCAATAGACACCTTGCCCGACCGATCGCAAGACGCTCTGTAGGCAGCACATTACTTCTCAAGGGGCTGGAGGCGGATGTCTCGGTTGTCCTGCATCCTGAGCTTATGACCCCCCAGAATCTATACGTCGCACTGACGAGGGGCGCAAGGCATGTCGTGGTGTGTTCACCAACCCCCATCCTTACGCCCGTGGTAAACGGCTGATCCTTTTGTAGCGCTTACGGGCTTGAC
The DNA here is from genome assembly GCF_015712105.2 of Pseudomonas chaetocerotis. Classification (NCBI taxonomy): domain Bacteria; kingdom Pseudomonadati; phylum Pseudomonadota; class Gammaproteobacteria; order Pseudomonadales; family Pseudomonadaceae; genus Pseudomonas; species Pseudomonas chaetocerotis. The sequence continues at coordinate 8,032 of NZ_JACFYX020000015.1, read as the reverse complement.
CTTGCCATCGTGTCAAGGTCGATACTGTCTGTGCGGTAACTTGAGCCGCGGACGAAATGAGGTGAAAGACATGTTTAGTCTGAGTGTTGCGGGGATGGGCTGTGGCAGTTGCGTGAGCAAAATCACGAAGGCCATTCAAGCTCTGGATCAGGATGCACGAGTAGAAGTGGATCGAGCGGCCGGCAAGGTCACCGTTGAGAGCACAGAAAGTGCCGAATCGATCCGCGAACTCATCCAGGAGCTTGGCTATTCGGCCCAGGTCAGCGCTTGAGCGCTGACCTGCTATCCCACTAAATCTCCAGTTCTGAGAGCTCTTTTAGCCCTGGGATACTGGTGACCTCGTTGGTCATACCTTCTGAACCATCTCGGCCGCGAAGCCAGTTTGAGTGATCGCCTGGCTCGCGCATTTCCAGCGTGTCATAGGAGTACCGCTTGCGCTTGAACAGGCTTTTCAATGCAGCGAACTCGTAGCTTTTTTCGTCTTCTATGCCGACGACTTCTCCTGCAAGCCGCTCCCAGTGACCAACGCCGTCGGCCAGCATTGCCTGATAGGTCTCCGGGTCAAGCAAGGCTTGCTGTTTGAAATGAATGATGTGGTGAGTCATAGAAGCGCTCGGAGTGGCCAAAGAGAGAGCGCTAGCCCAAAGGTTCCGGGTCATTCGTGTAATAGCTGGCCGCGCTTTAGCAAACCGTCGTTGACCCACAACTTCAACCAGGTCGCGGCTTGCAAGGGAGCTTGCTCGCCATGCGTGGCGCTCAACGACTCGCAGAGTTCAGCGAACGATCCGCCCTCGATGAGAAACTGCAATGCCGAAGCCTCCGCTGGCTCCAGGCTCCGGTACTGGCAGACGAGTTCATGACGCCAAACAAGACAGGCTAGGTTCGTTGGCAGGCGGGTAACATCAGGCAGCAAGCTGCCGGACTTGGCGGCTTTCCACAACTCCAGCGTGTTGTACTGCAGCTGCAACCACCGGGCAGATGCAGTCAGGGAAACCCTGAGTGAAATCCAGTCTTCAGCCGAAAAATCACTCATGGTCTCCAGCGAAAGCGCTTCGACATCCTGAGCGTCGAAGGCCAGTGTAAAGGCCCATTCCAGTTCCGCGAGTTCGCGCATCGGCGATAGTTGGGGTTCTTCGACGTAGCTGCTAATGAACTCGGGCAGCTTCTCGCCCAGCCAGCGAATGCTGAAATGTCGTGGTGGCCAGGCGGCCAAGTAGGCCAGTGCGAGCTGCTCGAATGATTCGTTGCCGATCCAGTGAAGCAGGGCAGGGAAGTCTTCTCGCAAGACCGCAAGCAGGCGCGAACGGTAAGCGTTGTGGTAGATCTGCAGGCCTTCGAGAGCACTCAGCGCTGTGCTACCTCGGATCTGCTCCAAAAGCTTGTTGGAGGGCAGGGCACTGTCACCTGTCAGGTAAGTTTCAAATGCAGTCTGTAGGGCGATCAGGCTCAAGGGGTGGCCCCCGATATCACAGATTTGGCGATAGCACGGGCATGTGCTAATTCGGACAACAGCTCTTCCAGCGGCGGAAACTGGTCATCCCGCTCGATCAAGGTCGATGTCGGGCCCAAGTAGCTCAAAGTCTTGCTGTAGAGAGACCAAACCGGATCAGCGATGGGCTGGTCATGGGTGTCGATGAGGTACTGCCCGTAATCGCTGTGCCCGGCCAGGTGAATTTGCCGAATCCGCTCGTGCGGCAATTCCATGATGAACTGCCAAGGGTCGAAACCCTGGTTGCGCGAACTGACGTAGACGTTGTTCACGTCGAGAAGCAGCTCGCACCCGGTCAGGTAACTGAGCTCCGAGAGGAACTGAGACTCGCTCATGCTGGATGTTGTCCACTGCACGTAGGAGGAAACGTTCTCCAGCACGATGGGACGTTCCAAAACATCCTGCACCAAGCGCACCCGGGCCGCGACATGCAGCAGGCTCTCCTGGGTAAACGGCAGCGGTAGCAGATCGTGAAGTTGATGGGCGTTGCCTCGACTCCAGCACAGGTGATCAGACACCCACTGAGGCTGCACCCGATCCGCCAGCTGCTTGAGCTGTCGTAGGTAGTCTATGTCCAAGGCATGTGAGCCGCCAATCGAAAGAGATACTCCGTGCATCACCAGGGGGTAGTGCTCGCCGATCGCATCAAGGAAGTAGAGAGCCTTGCCGCCCTCCACCAGGTAATTCTCGGAAATGATCTCGAACCAGTCGACCGCAGGCCGTTCCTCCAGGATCTGCCGGTAATACTCGTTGCGAAGGCCAAGACCGAAACCCAGAGTTTTGCGCTTACTCATTCGAGACTCCAGCAGGGGAGTGGCATGCACTCCCCTGAACCGCCTTATTCGCTGGTTTTGCCACCGGCTTCGTCACATTTGGCCTGGGTCATCAACTTGAACCCCTGGCCTTTGCATTCGCCTTGGCCTTTGCAGTCGTTTTTCGCGGTCATGCAGTCGTTCTGCCCTTTGCAACCATTGACCCCGAAGCATTTCACTTCTGCTGCTTTGGTGTCCTGGGCCGCCTGGACGGGCAGGGTGGAGAACAGGCTGGCGGCTACCAGAGCCAGGGCGGCACCGGTAGCTACGTTGGATTTGTTCGACATAGTGGCTATTTCTCTTGATTGTTTGATGGTCGCGATCCGTCGGTGCGAATGAGCGAGTTAGCTCAGGCATTGCTGCCGAGCAGGCCCATGGAATCCGCAAGGCTTCTCGGGCAAGAAGACAGTACCGAGCCTTCAGGAGGGCCTACAAGAAAGAAATAGCAACCTGACAGAACTGTAATGTTCAGATCAGGTTGCTGACAGGGCTTCGTGGTTAACGTAACAGCGAGCTTAAGGCTCGCCCCCACTAGTTACGGGGGCTTCTAAACTTACGAGGATTCACGAAATGAAATCGATCAAAACCCTGTTTGTAGTTGCTGCCCTGAGTGCTTCCACTCTGGCGATGGCCGAAGGCGGTGCCGATCGCACGTTTGCACGCATGGAGCAGGCCCGTCAGGTCTCGCTGGAAGCGTATCAGCTGGCCAAGCAGCAGAAGGATGGAGCTCCCGTCGCCGGCAGCCAAGCCAAACAGGCGGAACACGCCAACTGCTGAGCCCCTTCAACCTTACAGAAATGTAATCACCCGGATGGTTGAGATATGGCAGTTTTATACTGCTTGGTGTCGGGGGGACTTGCGCAGCACGCAAGGCTTGAAGATCAAATCTCCCAATACTGGAGCAGTCAATGAACCCGAGACCGGATGCACATCACCGGCTCATCTGACGGATTGGACATAACGGCATGCAAAGCAAAACCACAAGACGTACTTTCGTCAAAGGCCTCGCCGCCGCCGGTATTCTCGGCGGCATGGGCATGTGGCGCACGCCGGTCTGGGCGGTAACCAGCCCAGGTCAGCCGAACGTGCTGAGCGGTAACGATTTCGACCTGTTTATCGGAGAGACTCCGGTAAACATCACCGGCGCAGCGCGTACCGCCATGACGATCAATGGCTCGCTGCCAGGCCCAATCCTGCGCTGGCGGGAGGGCGAGACCGTGACGTTGCGCGTACGCAACCGCCTCAAGGAGGACACGTCCATTCACTGGCACGGCATTATCCTGCCGGCGAACATGGATGGCGTTCCGGGCCTGAGCTTCCATGGCATCGCCCCCGACGGCATGTATGAGTACAAGTTCAAGGTCAACCAGAACGGCACCTACTGGTATCACAGCCACTCGGGGCTCCAGGAGCAAGTCGGCGTATACGGCGCGCTGGTCATCGACGCCAAGGAACCCGAGCCCTTCAGTTACGACCGTGATTATGTCGTGCTGCTGAGCGACTGGACCGATGAAAATCCAGCGCGGGTACTGGCCAAGCTCAAAAAGCAGTCGGACTACTACAACTACCACAAGCGCACCGTTGGTGATTTCATCAATGACGTGAGCGAGATGGGGTGGTCCGCTGCGGTAGCCGATCGCAAGATGTGGGCCGAGATGAAGATGAGCCCGACGGATCTCGCTGACGTCAGTGGCTACACCTACACCTACCTGATGAATGGCCAGGCACCTGATGGCAACTGGACCGGCATATTCAAACCGGGCGAAAAGATCCGCCTGCGCTTCATCAACGCCTCGGCGATGACCTATTTCGATGTGCGCATCCCAGGCCTGAAGATGACTGTGGTTGCGGCCGATGGTCTGCACGTCAAACCGGTCAGCGTCGACGAGTTCCGTATCGCCGTGGCCGAGACCTACGACGTGATCATCGAACCAGACAGCGAACAGGCCTATACCGTGTTTGCCCAATCCATGGACCGCACTGGCTATGCGCGCGGCACCCTTGCGGTACAGGAAGGGTTGAGTGCACCGGTACCAAGCCCTGACCCGCGCCCACTGATTGCCATGGGTGACATGGGCATGGACCACGGCAGCATGGGCGGCATGGATCATGGGAGCATGGCCGGGATGGATCACGGCAGTATGTCGGGCATAGATCATGGGAGCATGCAGGGTGGCATGGCCGGCATGGATCACAGCCAGATGGCGGGAATGGATCATTCGGGCATGGCAGGCATGGCAGGCATGGCAGGTGCCATGCAGGCACACCCAGCCTCAGAGACCAACAACCCGCTGGTCGATATGCAAACCATGACACCAACGCATAAGTTGGACGACCCAGGTATTGGTTTGCGAGACAACGGCCGACGCGTCCTCACGTACTCTGACCTGCGCAGCACCTTCCCTGATCCGGACGGGCGTGAGCCAAGTCGCACCATCGAGCTGCACCTCACCGGGCATATGGAGAAATTCTCCTGGTCCTTCGATGGAATCAAGTTCTCTGACGCCGAGCCTCTGCGCCTCAAGTACGGCGAGCGTGTTCGCATCACGCTGGTCAACGACACCATGATGACTCACCCGATCCATCTTCATGGCATGTGGAGTGATCTGGAGGATGCGAACGGCAATTTCCTGGTGCGTAAACACACCATCGACATGCCGCCAGGTTCCAAGCGCAGCTATCGGGTGACCGCCGATGCGTTGGGTCGTTGGGCCTATCACTGCCACCTGTTGCTCCACATGGAAATGGGCATGTTCCGTGAAGTTCGTGTGGATGAGTAAAGGAGATTTCTGATGAGCACTTTTATGAAGCGAAATGCCCTGGCTGGCAGCGCAGTCATGTTCAGCCTATTGGCTGCCCTGCACGCACCGGTTTCGTTGGCAGGTGAGGGGCACAGTGAGCACGAACAACATGCTGCCGAATCGGCTGTGCCCAAGACCGCCAGTGGCAATCACGCAGATCAGTCGAAGGATAAGGCGGCTGGCCAGCATATGGATCATGGCGCCATGGATCACGGAGACATGAAGCATGACGGCATGAATCACGAAAACATGATGGATAAGCATGGCGGCACCGAAGCCGAAGCAGGTTCGAACCATGACCACTAGGTTTTCACGTCCATCTCTCTTGGCGCTGGCTGTGTCGCTGAGTGCGTTCAGCGGCGGCGTTACTTTGGCTGCGGAAGAAATGGATCATTCGGCAATGGGGCACGGCACCATGTCGATGGACCATAGCCAGATGAGCCACGGCGCTACCAAAGCGCCGATGGAGGGCATGGATCACAGCAAGATGGACCATGGTGCCATGCAGGGTGCTTCGGGCAGCATGGATCATAGCCAGATGGGCCACAGCCAGAGCCAGAGCCAAGAAAAGGCTCCAGCCATGGACCACAGCAAGATGGATCACGGCGCCATGCAGGGTGCTTCGGGCAGCATGGATCATAGCCAGATGGGCCACGGCCAGAGCCAAGAGAAGGCCCAGGCTATGGATCACAGCAAGATGGGGCATGGCGCCATGCAAGGACAGATGGAGGGCATGGATCATTCAAAGATGAACCATGGCTCCGCTGAAGCCCCGAGAACCACCAGCCGTACGCCGATTCCCGTTCTGACGGATGCTGATCGCCAAGCGGCTTTCCCGCCATTACCTGGCCACAAGGTTCACGACAGCGCCATCAACAGTTTTTTCCTGCTCGATCAGCTCGAATACCAGGACGCAGATGAGGGCAGCACCCTGGCCTGGGATGCGTCGGGCTGGGTAGGCGGTGATATCAACCGGGTCTGGTTCCGCTCCGAAGGCGAGCGTACCAACGGCGTGACCGAGGATGCTGAATTACAGCTGCTGTACGGCCGCTCGATCGGCCCTTGGTGGGATGTCGTCGCGGGCGTTCGCCAGGACTTCAAACCGGAGTCGCCGCAGACTTGGGCCGCCTTCGGTATCCAGGGCATGGCGCTTTACGCCTTTGAGGCCGAAGCCACGGCCTTCGTCGGCGAGAATGGCCAAACTGCTGCCCGACTGGAGGGCGAGTACGACATTCTGCTGACCAACCGGCTGATTCTCCAGCCAACTGCCGAAATGAACTTCTACGGCAAGAACGATCCTGAGCGAGGTGTGGGGTCTGGGTTGGCAAATACCGAGCTCGGCTTGCGTCTGCGTTACGAGATTGTCAGGCAGTTTGCCCCCTATATCGGGGTTTCCTGGAGCCGCTCCTATGGCAACACGGCAGACATGGTGCGCGACGATGGCGGTGATGTAGACGAGGCGCGTTTTGTCGCCGGTATCCGGATGTGGTTTTGAGAACCTGACATGAAAAGAACAATTAAAACTTTGGTGGCGGCCGGCGTGGTGGGTAGCACAGCTGTCCTGGCCGGCGCCTACTTTGGCGTGGTCAACGTGGGGGCCGACGATCCCCATTTTCCTGCAGTGCATGCGTTTCTCACGATGGCCCGTGACCGCTCTATCGAAGTCCGTTCGCGGGACATCGAGGTTCCCAACCTGGATGATCAAGCTCTTATTCGCGCCGGTGCGGGCAACTACAACTCCATGTGTATCGGCTGTCATTTGGCGCCAGGTGTGGCGGAGACCGAGCTAAGCCAATCGCTTTATCCTGCGCCCCCCAACCTCGCCAAGATCGGTGTCGATGGCAATCCGTCAGCAGCGTTCTGGGTGATCAAGCATGGCATCAAGGCAACGGGTATGCCTGCGTGGGGCAAGAGCATGGGAGACGAGTACATCTGGGGCATGGTTGCCTTCCTCAACCAACTGCCGACGATGGATGCCAAGCAATACCAAACACTCGTCGCATCCAGTGGCGGCCATCAGCACGGTGGTGGGGAAACGCAGATGCATAACCATGAAGGACAGCACGGCGACAACAAGCCTGGCCATCATGACAATAGTGGCGGTGGCGATGACCATCATGGATCAGGTGATGCTGGAGAGCCTGGTCATCACGATGCCGCGGCTACGGATAGCGAGGGTGGCTCCGCACCTAAGGCAGGTCACCATTCGGATATGAGTGGCGATGACCACCATGCTGGAGATGAGGCGTCGTCCAACGGAGGTGATCATCACGCCGAGCAGGCTCCGAACGCCTCGCCCAAGACCCACACCCACGCCGATGGCAAAGAGCACGTACATGAAAGCTAAATATCTGGCCTTACTGGCCGCTCTCTCCGTCACGTCTGCGGTTCAAGCAGCTGATGCCCTGACGATTGATGTCCATCGTGATGCCAATTGCGGATGTTGCAAGAAGTGGATTTCACACCTCGAAGCGAATGGCTTCAAAGTCGTCGACCATGTTGAAAGCAACATGACAGCAGTGAAGCAAAGACTGGGCGTCGCGCCACGGTTAGCGTCTTGCCACACCGCGGTGATTGACGGCAAGTTCGTCGAAGGTCATGTGCCGGCGGCTCAGGTCATCGAACTCACCAAGCGCGATGATCTGCTGGGCATCGCTGTTCCCGGGATGCCGGCGGGCTCCCCCGGCATGGAAGTCGATGGCGTACAGCATGCCTACCAGGTCATTGGCTTGACCAAGACGGGTTCTGATCAGGTCGTTGCAGAATATCCCGCCCAGTAGTACTGCCTGCCAGCACGGCCGCTTGTGTGTAGTGGCCGACTCATTTTCATACGTCCTTTAACCTAAGTAAAAAAGGCGCCCTAGGGCGCCAAGGGCTGTCTCCAAACCAAAGGAGCACTACGAGGGGACAGCAGGACCAAGGAGCGAGCA